>JAZQCB010000067.1:0-37956 GCA_045546035.1 Clostridia bacterium | reverse complement strand
AACCGAAATCTTCATCCTCCGTCTCATGTCCCCGCTCGACTTGCATGTGTTAGGCACGCCGCCAGCGTTCGTCCTGAGCCAGGATCAAACTCTTCCGTTTAATCCTTCACTGTCTCGCTTCGGCTCCCTCTCGGTCGCCTCCGCTCCTCAGCAAAACTCTTTGGAATCTTCGCTGTCTTTCTTCTTGCGCGTTTCTCTTCTGTATCGTTTTCAAGGTTCGGCTGCTCTCTCTCCGGGCCCCTTTCGGCGCCCCCTCGCGAGCGAGCTTGTAGAGAATACCAAATTTCTCCCCCCTTGTCAACACCTTTTTTCAACTTTTTTTGAAAAAATTTCAGGTTTTTCAACGCTCCCGGACATTTGCCCCAGTACCCTTTTTCAACGTTCGACTTTTTCCCTATCCCTTGGGTTTCGCTCTGTTAATCTCCCACAAGCCCGTTTTTCAATCGTCTTCATTTCTTCATTCTTTCCAAAGAAGCAACGAAAAAAGACCGCGTTCGCCACGGTCTTTCTCTCTTTTACTCCCCGATTCTCGTCAGCGTTCGGATTTTCCATTGTCCGTTTTCCTTGATCACGCCAACCCTGTATTGAGCGGTCGGCCACGCGGGAGGATATACAGCCTTTGCGCCCCGCTGCGCAATCACCTCTTCCGCTCGGGTTCCCTTTACCCGTCCATCGATCCTGGGTATGCTTTCCGTAATGGTCAGCCGAATGTTGCTGTCCCATGGCCAGGTCCAGACAAAACCCATCTCCAATCGATGGTCAATCCCGCGAACATTATAATCGGCATAAGGGGCTCCTGCGCTTCCGACCGTTTGCAAGTCCTGATCAGTGGCCAGGTAGGCGTCCTGAAAATAGCGGCGAAGGACGGTTGCATCCGTTTCGATCCCCATGATCACCTTAGCTCTGCTGGCCATCCCGTCCTTCAGGATGACCTGCAGATTGCTCAGATTCATTGCGTAATAAAACACCGTCACCGCAATGCTTAGCAGCAGGCAGATCAACAGCAGCCGGCCGGCCAGAAACCAGATTCCCCGGCGGATGTACTTCAATCCCGCGCCCTCCGTTTCCCCTTCTTACAGCAGTTTAATCAGCATCGTTTTCTGTTCATCCATCTCAATAACGACAAGTCCATCCTTTTCCAGCTGCTTCATAACGTCGCTGAAGCGGCGGAAACCGATGGCCTTCTCGGTAAAATCAGGATAGGCTGTGATGATGTCCGCTTTCAGGATAGAAGGATTCACCCTGTCAAATCCTCCATCCTTATAAGCCTGAATCTGCGCCTTAAAGGCTTCCTTCCAGTTGTCCTTGGTCAGCTGAGGAACGGATTCTCCGCCTTCATCTTCTCCTGCGCCATTGGTCAGACTGACGGTCACGTTATAATTGTCATTAAAAACGCGGATGTCTCCGAATCTTCCTGCCAGTTTCGTCAAAAGTTTATAAAAGGAAGCGCAGCCATAGGACTTCTCATTAAAATCCGGCCGAAGCCGCAAAAGGACTCCTTTGAGCTCGCTGGCATACATCTCGTCATTATGCTCTTCCAACACCGTCGTCAGAAGTTTGTTCAGCTCGCTCTCGTCAGCCAGTTCCTCGTTGCTGGCCGCCTGCTTCTGGCGTCTCGGTTTCTCCACATTCCGTTTCCGGACGCTTTCCAGAAACTGAAATTCATTACAAGCGTTGATAAAAATAGTGCTGGCTGCTTCGCTGCGGCTGATTCCCAGTACGAATTTCCCCATGCTTTTCAGCCGGCCGACGAGAGGAGTATAGTCGCTGTCGCCGGACACAATGCAGAAGCTGTCGATCAGCTCGTTTTTGTAGGCGACCTCCAGCGCGTCAATCACAAGTTGTATATCCGCGTTATTCTTCTGGCTGATGCCATAACGAAGGCTGGGAACAACCGTAAACGTGTTGCTTAGCAGCAGGGGTTTCAGATCGCTGAATTTATCCGTATAGCCATAGACCTTTCCAAGCAGGATGTCTCCCCGAATCTTTACTTTTTCCAGGATACTGTTCAGCGTTTCTGTTTTGGCGCCGCAGTTTTCCAAATCTACAAATACCGCAAATCTGCTCAGAATGAAAACCTTCTTCCGTAAAATATCGATGGTTCAAGCCCATCCGAGAGAGCATTATAGCATTCCAGGACAGAAAATTCCACTCTTTTCTGGACAAAGACGCTCTTCAATTGTAAAATGAAAGCCAACCTTGAAGGAAAAGGAGGGTTTCCATGCCTGCGCCCTTATCCGCCTGTATTGTCCTTTATCACAGCGGGGAGGAGGTTTTTGACGCCCTTCACAGTCTCGCCAATTCGCCGGTCGAAGTGGCTGTTTATCTGTGCGACAACTCGCCCGAGGAAATGACCGCCGAAAAACTCCAATGGACCTTTCCGGGCGTAACGGTCCTTCCCCAGGAAGGAAACATCGGATTCGGGCGGGCTAACAATGCGGTTCTGCCCTATCTCCAGAGCAATTATCATCTGATCATGAATCCCGATGTTGTTTTTGAACCTTCCCTTCTTCCCCGAATGATCCAGTATATGGACGCCCATCCAAACATCGCGATACTGACGCCCCGGGTTCTGAACGAAGACGGAACGGAACAGTTTCTTCCGAAAAAAAGGATTTCCGTTCATTATCTTCTCTCCGGTCCGCTCGAAGAGCACGGCCGGCTTTTCCGCCGGTGGAGAGAAGAGTTTACCCTGGCGGACATGGATATCCGGAACCCCGTTCCCGTTGAGTTCGCGACTGGCTGCTTCCTGATGATCCGAACCTCCGTTTTTCTCCAGTTGAAAGGATTTGATCCTCGTTTTTTCCTTTATCAGGAGGACAGCGATCTTTCCCGCCAGGTGCTTGAAAAAAGGCTGGGCAGCATCGTTTATCATCCCGACATGGTCATTACCCATCGTTGGTCCCGGGAAAACACACGGACTTTTCGGGGGCGCATGAGGCATATCCGTTCAACCTTTAAATACTTTCTGAAATGGGGGATTACCTGGTGAAAACCGTTGTGCTTCTGGCGGCATGCCGGGGAGAAAGGTTTCTGCCGGAGCTGCTGGATTCCCTGGTCTCGCAGACCGACCCGGATTTCACCGTCCTGTTCCAGAATGACGGCGGGCAGGATGAAACCGAGCGAATCCTGCGGGCCTGGGAATCCAGGGACGCGCGTTTTCATTCAGGCGCTGCTTCCGGGCGCCATTTGGGCGCTGCCGGTAATTATCTTTCCCTCCTTTCCCAGGCGGAAGGGGATCTCTTTCTTTTCTGCGATCAGGACGATCTGTGGGAAAAGGAAAAGGTTGCGGAATTAAAGAAAGCCATGTCGGCCGCGGCATCCTCCGTTTCACCTGAAATGCCCCTTCTGGTTCATTCCGACGCTTCCGTGATAGATGAAGAGGGGCGGCTCCTCTGTCCGAGTTTTTTTCGTCTGCAGGGGTGGGATCCAGGGGCTGTGACATTGAATCGCCTGCTGGTACAGAATAACGCCACCGGCTGTACGATGATTTTTAACCGCCCTCTGGCGGAGCTGCTTCGCGCTCACGCCGATCCATCCAGGTTGTTCATGCATGACTGGTTCGCCGCTCTGACCGCCGCTGCGTTTGGTGAAATCGTTTTCCTGGATCGGGCTCTGACCCGTTATCGACAGCATGACGGAAACGCCATCGGCGCAAGCCATACCTCCCTGTTCCGCAGAGGGTTTCACGCCCTCCACAGCCAGAAAGAGGCTCGGAAACGAATTGCTTTGACTTATTCCAACGCTCGCGCTTTTCTGGAAAGCTATGGCGAAGATATGCCCCCCGAAGCTCGGAAAACAATTGACTCCTATCTGAGAACCGAATCCCTGCCAAAGCTGGCCCGCATCCAGGCAGTCCGCAGCATGGGATGTGTCATGCAAAGCCCGGTGACCCGCCTGGGCCAGATCTTCTTCGGCTGAATTTCCCAAAAAACAGCTTGCAATTTCAGGGGGTTCGTGCTATCATAGCAAGGCTTGATGTGTGAAACTCCTTAAGGAGGGGATTCTCATGGGTAAGTTTTGCGAGATTTGCGAGAAGGGCACCCTGAATGGCAACAACGTTAGCCATTCCAACCGGAAAAGCCATCGCATCTGGGCGCCCAATGTGCAGAGCGTCCGCGTCATGGTCAACGGTTCCGCCCGTCGGATGAACGTGTGTACCCGCTGCCTCCGCAGTGGCAATGTGCAGCGCGCTCTCCCCAAGATCCACACTGTGGAAGAAGCGTAAGTTTCCAAGGGGAAAATGGCCCGCCTGTTTGTGCGAACAGGCGGGCTTTCCTTTTTCTCCTGATGTTTTGTCCGGTTTCTTTCGATTCGTCGCTTCTCTCCCTGGCTCCTCTATTCCTCCAGACGATCCCGCAGCCACAACAGCCCCTCCTGCCGTAAGGTCTGAAGCCCTTTCCGGGCGACGGTGCGCCGAAAATGATCGATCCGGCTGTTTTTGTTTTCCGGATCATCCTCCCGATCCCTTCGGCAAAGAATAACGTCTTTTTGAAAGATCGTTCCGAATACAAGGCCGTGAAAGCTGTCTGTGCAAACCGCTCCCGCTCCGTCGATTGCGGCCAGGAAGGCCTCCGGTCCGCATCCTTCGAGCCGCTCAAACGGTTTCCTATATGCCTCCCCAGTCACAGGTATGGTCAGTATCCGAAGGCCGCGCTCCCTGGCTGCCTGTTCCGCTTTTTCCCAGTACAGGGGGTTTTCTCCGATAAAATAGCAAAGTAAATAAGGCGTTCCTCCGGGTTGGGGGCCAGCCGTTTCCCTCCACTGTTCAGCGGTCAGCAGGCATACCGGATCCGGGAGCACCGCGGGGCGCATCCCGGTAATCCGCTCGAGGATGTCAGCGCCCTCCTCTTCCCGCACGGAGACCGCCTGAAAACCGCCAATCAGTTTCCGCATCCTCCGAATTTTTTTTCCGGGGGGCATTTCCCGAACGCCAAGACTCGGAGCATAGGCAATTCGTCTTATCTTCTTTCCCCCAAAGTTCAAAAAATAGACCGGATTGAGCCATACCGGGTTCCAGATCTGGTCGCTGCCGCAAAGCAGAACGGAATAACGGCCGCTTGCCCCTTCCAGCTCCTTCCTGTTTCGGCAAAGAGGGCTAAGACGCATCCTCCGGGCGTAAAAATCAGCGATTGCCCGTTTCTTGGATCTGGCGCTTTCCTGCCCTGTTCCAACCCGCCGTTTTCGGATGCCGGCCAGAATCAGCTTCGGGCTGTTCCCGCTGAAGATCATGTTCCGGATTTTTTCCTTTTGATCCGGGCAATAATCCAGGTGTTCCACTTCATGCCCCAATGAACGCACGACCCGCTGCAGCGCATAGGCCTGAAGGCTGGAACCGTAATTCTCGTTGTGCAGGAATGTCAGAATACCCACTCTGCTCATCTTATTTCACCCCCCTAATGCCAGGTTCCTCCCCGCCGCGCGGAGAAAGAGAAAACCGCTCATGATTTCTTCTTCCAGGCCAGGGGTCTGCCGGCGGAAGGCTGATCGCTGTCCTTCGGACAAAATCGGATCCAGCCTTCCTGTATTCGAATTGTTCCCGTTGATCCCTGTACCTCCTTTTTGTCCAGCAGCAGGCGCAGAAGCTTTTCATTCAGTACCGGTCCTCCGCCCCGGGTCAGACAGTCCTTCCAGAGGGTGCAATCGCATTCCTTTCCCTCGCAGCTGAAGGCGCGGTCGCTTTCCAGCATTGGATGCTTTCCGCACAGTGGGCACAGCGTCCCTTCCAGCTTTCTCGCCTGGAATCCGCCGCCCTTTCTCCGGGCGCCTTGTTTCCGTCCCCTGTCCTCTTCAGGAAAACAGACGGACGTCTGGTTGTTTTTGGCATATTCCACCAGAAACGCGCACATCCGGTTGATTCCCGCGAGAAACCTTTCTGCGTCCTGCTTTCCGTCCGTAATCTCATGCAGCGCCAGTTCCCATTTTCCCGTCATTTCCGGGCTGGCAATTTCGGCCGGCATGATTTCAATCAGGCGAACCCCCTTATCGGTCGCCTGGAGGGTTTTCCCCTTCCTCTGTGCGTAGCCCACCTGCAGCAGGCGCTCAATAATGGCGGCGCGGGTTGCGGGCGTTCCGATCCCGCTTCCCTTCATTTGGCGAACCAGTTCCTCATCCTCCAGCTCCTTCCCGGCCGTTTCCATCGCGAACAGCAGGCTGGCGTCCGTATGAGGAGCGGGAGGACGGGTCTTGTCTTCTTTGATCCTGGTTCCCCGTACGGTCCGAACGTCTCCGACCGAGAGCGGAGGCAGCGTCTCGCTTTCCTCCTCGTCTGGGACCTTTTCCTTTCTTGTTCGGGGCGGGTTGGCCAGAGGAGGAACATCGTGCCATCCATTATTGATCACGACACGTCCGCTGGAGCGAAAATCATTCCCGGCCGCCCTTGTCACTATTTTGGTCGCGTCATAATCGCAGGCCGGATAAAAAGCCGCCAGCATCCTCCGAACCACCATATCATACAGCTGCCTTTCATCCTCGCTGAACCGGGAAGGGTCGACCCGGCGGGAGGTCGGGATCAGTGCGTGGTGATCCGTCACCTTGGAGGCATCGATGGTTCTCCGGCTGACCGGCAGCTTTCCGTCCCGCAAAGCGCCATCGACATATCCCTGATAGCTCGGAGGCAACAGCTTCATCGTCTGAACAACCTTCGGAATCATGTCCGGAGGCAGATACCGGCTGTCGGTCCGGGGATAGGTCAGCGCTTTCTGGGTTTCATAGAGACTTTGGGCTATTTTCAGTGTCTTTTCCGCTGTAAAGCCAAGCATTCGGTTAGCGTCCCGCTGCAGACTGGTCAGATCATACAGTTGAGGGGGCTGCTCATGCTTCCGGACCGTTTCGGCCGATATAACCTTTGCGTCCTGGCCCTTGACGGCCTTTGCGATGGCCTCTGCCTCCTCCTTTTGCGGAATATGCGTATCGGGCTCCCATCCTTCCCTGAAGCAAACGCCGCTGTAGTCTCCGAAGTCGGCGCGAAGGGTCCAATAGTCCTCGGGCACAAAGGATTCGATTTCCTTTCTTCTCCGGACAAGAATCGCCAGAGTCGGCGTCTGGACCCTTCCAACGCTTAGCAGCGTGTTGTATTTCAGCGTAAATGCCCGGCTCGCGTTCATACCAACCAGCCAGTCCGCCTTGCTCCGGCATCTGGCGCTGGCGTAAAGCCCGTCATAGTCCCGCCCCGGTCGGATATTCCGGAATCCCTCCGAAATAGCTTCATCGGTCATGGAGCTGATCCACAGGCGGTCAAAAGGTTTTTTACACCCGGCTTTTTCATAGATATAGCGAAAAATCAGCTCTCCTTCCCTCCCCGCGTCTGTCGCGCAGATCAGGCTGTCGGTTTCCTTGTCGTTCATCAGCTTTTTGATCTTTGTAAACTGCCCGCCGGTTTGCCGGATGATCTTCAGAGGAATCTCCTCAGGCAGAATCGGGAGTGTTTCAAAACGCCATTTTTTATATTTTTCATCCAGCTCATCAGGCTCCACCAGGGTGACCAGATGGCCGACCGCCCAGGTTACAATGTACCGGTCGCCAATCAGGCACCCGTCCCCTCTGGTTTTGCATCCGATCACTCTTGCAATGTCCCGCCCAACGCTGGGTTTTTCGGCCACCACTACGATCTTTCCCACCCCAAAAAGCTCCTTCCGCAAGTTGCCGGTTTGTTTTTTGATTGTACCATATGCTTTTCGGAACGTCAAAACGGCGGCGGGTTTGAAAAAACCGCCGCCAGGCTCGGCTTAGTTGAACAACTCCTTGACTCGATCCATAAACCCCTTCCGATTATCGTATTCCTTGTCGGAGGTGGTTCCGTCAAATTCCCGAAGCAATTCCTTCTGTTTATTGTTCAGCCGCTTGGGGATTTCGACCTTCACGCGCATAACCAAATCCCCCTTGCCGTTGCCTCGGAGCTGCTGAATACCCTGCCCTTTAATCCGGAATTCCGTGCCGGGCTGTGTTCCCTCCGGAATCCGGTATTTGATCGGGCCGCTCAGCGTCGGAACTTCCACGTCTCCGCCCAAAGCGGCGGTGACAAAGCTGATCGGGAACTCCAGCAGAAGATTGAAGCCATCCCTTCGGAAGATTTTATGGGGCTTCACGCCAACCGTAATATACAGATCTCCGTTGGGTCCTCCCCGCAGTCCGGGCTCGCCCTGCGCATTCATGATAATGGTCTGTCCATTGTCGATGCCCGCCGGCACTTTCACCGTTACCGTCCGCTTCCTGCGAACCCGTCCGGATCCGCCGCATCCGCCGCATTTATCGGAGATGACCTTGCCGGTTCCGCCGCAGGTTGGGCATGTACGAACCGTGGTCATCCATCCGCTGGCGCTCCGAACCTGCCCGCTTCCGCCGCAGGCGGAGCAGGTTTTGGGGCTGGTACCGGGTTTCGCGCCGGTTCCCTTGCAGGTATCGCACAGCTCATTCCGATAAATTTCGAAGCTCTTTTCGCATCCCTTCGCGGCTTCCTCAAAAGTGATCCGCAGCTCATAGCGAAGGTCGCTGCCCTGAACCGGTCCTTGCGAGCGGGTTCGGCCACCCATGCCGCCGTTGAACAGCTGGTCGAAAAGATCGCCCATGCCGCCCATGTCAAAGCCGAATCCCCCGCTGAACGGGTTCTGGCCGCCTCCCATGCCTCCCATGGGATCCTCGAAGCCGAACTGGTCATACCGCGCCCGCTTATCCGGATCGCTGAGCACTTCGTTTGCTTCATTCAATTCCGCAAAGCGTTTGACCGCTTCCTCATCATTTGGATGCAGGTCCGGGTGGCACTCCTTGGCCTTTTTCCGGTAAGCCCTTTTGATTTCCTCGTCGGTGGCCTTTTTATCGACCCCCAGCACCTCATAATAATCCCGCTTGTTTGCCAAGCCGCATCACCCCGTTCTGACCGGAATCAAGCCCGTCACCCGCTTTTGCCGGGAGACGGGCCCTTTCCGCTGTGTATATTCCTGTGCGGTTTGCAGTTCCCCGGGCGAAGGAAAAGCTCCTGCGCCCAAGGCCTTCCGCCGTGTTACTCGACGCTTCCGTCAGCGTTCACACTGCCGTCGTCATTGGTGGTTCCGGGCTGAGGACCGCCCGCCGCTTCGGGGCCGCCGGCCTGCTGCTGATAAAGCTTGCCGAAAACCGCGTAAACCTTCTGGGTAAAGCCGTCCATGGCGTTTTTGATTTCAGCCGCGTTGTTGCCCTCCCGAATCTTTTTGAAAGCATCGATCTCGTTCTGGACCGTGTTCTTGTCTTCGTCGCTCAGCTTGTCGCCATTGTCCCGAAGGGTCTTCTCCGTTTCATAAATCAGGCTGTCAGCCCTGTTCAGGGTTTCAACTTCTTCCTTGCGCTTCTTGTCCTCTTCCGCGTACTGTTCGGCCTCCTTGACCCGCTGATTGATTTCCTCCTCGGTCAGATTGGTGCTGGCCGTGATGGTAATCTGCTGCTCATGTCCGGTGGCCTTGTCCTTGGCGGAAACGTTCACGATGCCGTTGTTGTCGATGCTGAAGGTCACCTCGATCTGCGGAACTCCACGGGGAGCGGGCGCGATGCCGGTCAGCTGGAAGCGGCCCAGGCTCTTATTGTCGTAGGCCATCTGCCGCTCGCCCTGCAGCACGTTGATTTCAACGGTGGTCTGTCCATCCGCCGCGGTGGAGAAAACCTGGCTCTTGCTGGTAGGGATGGTGGTGTTCCGATCGATCAGCCGGGTAAAGATATGTCCCTCGGTTTCAAGTCCAAGGCTCAGGGGCGTCACGTCCAGCAGCAGCACATCCTTCACATCGCCGGCAAGCACGCCGCCCTGAATCGCGGCGCCGATGGCCACGCATTCGTCGGGGTTGATGCCCTTGAAGGGATCCTTGCCGGTGATCTTCTTCACAGCGTCCTGCACGGCGGGGATCCGGGTGCTTCCGCCAACCAGAATAACCTTGTTGATCTGATCCACGGTCAGCCCCGCGTCCTTCAGCGCCTTCCGCATGGGTTCCAGCGTAGCTTCCACCAGATCGGAGGTCAGCTCGTCAAACTTCGCCCTGGTCAGCGTGATGTCAAGATGCTTGGGTCCGGTGGCATCGGCCGTAATAAAGGGCAGGTTGATATTCGCCGTTGTCGTTCCGCTCAGCTCAATCTTGGCTTTTTCGGCGGCTTCCTTCAGACGCTGGGAAGCAATACGGTCCGCCTTCAGGTCGATGCCGTTTTCCTTCTTAAACTGTTCCGCCACGTAGTCGATAATCCGCTGGTCAAAGTCATCGCCGCCCAGGCGGGTATTCCCGTTCGTGCTCAGCACTTCGAACACGCCGTCGCCGATATCCAGAATGCTGACATCGAACGTACCGCCGCCCAGGTCGTAAACCAGAATCTTCTGGTTTTCTTCTTTGTCCAGCCCGTATGCCAGGGAGGCCGCTGTGGGCTCGTTGATAATCCGCTTCACATCCAGCCCGGCGATCCGGCCCGCGTCCTTGGTTGCCTGCCGCTGGCTGTCGTTGAAGTAAGCGGGAACGGTGATCACAGCTTCCGAAACCTTTTCACCCAGATAGCTTTCCGCCGTTTCCTTCATTTTGGTCAGAATCATGGCGCTGATATCCTGGGGGGTATACTGTTTCCCATCGATGCCTACCTTGAAACCGGTGCCCATCTCGCGCTTGATGGAAATGACCGTCCGGTCGGGGTTTGTGACCGCCTGGCGCTTGGCCACCTGGCCAACCAGGCGCCCGCCGTCCTTGGTGAAGGCGACTACGGACGGAGTCGTCCGGCTGCCTTCCGCGTTGGCGATCACGACGGGCTGCCCGCCTTCCATGACGGCGACACAGCTGTTGGTGGTTCCCAGATCAATACCGATAATCTTGCTCATTGTTTTTTCCTCCGTTTATTCTAGATTTCTTTTTCATCCGGCCCTGAGGCCTTTTCCTGAAAGGGCATCCGCCCTGTTCGGACGACTTATTCGGGTACAACCTTGACCATCGCGTGGCGGATCACCCGATCCCCCATCCTGTACCCCTTCTGAAGGACCTGGCAGACCGTCCCGGGTTCGCCGTCCTCGGGCGCGCCCTGGAGAATGGCGTTTTCCAGATTGGGATCAAACTTTTCGCCCAACCGGTCAATGGGGGTCACCTCCAGCTTCCGGTAGGCCTCGTTCATCTGCTTCAGCACCAGATCCACGCCGTTGCGCAGCGCCTCATCCGGGCTGCCGGCCGCCGCTTCGCAGGCTCTTTCCAGATTGTCCAGCACCGGAAGCATGGCCGTCGCGACCTCCCGGCGGCCGTCAGCGAAGGCATCCGCCCGGACACTTTCGTTCCTCCGTCGGAAGTTTTCAAAATCCGCCTGAACCCGTTGAGCCATCGCAAGGTACTCCGCGGCTTTCTCCTTCGCTTCAGCGAGTTCGTTGTGTTCCGGAGTTTCCTGGACGGTCTCCTGTTCCGCTTCCGGAGCTGTTGCTTCCGCTTCCGCGTTTTCGTTATCCGTTTTTTCCTGGTTGAGTTCTTCGTCCGGACGAATTTCCTTCGACTCCATCCTCTTTTTCCTCTTTCTTCGACTCATTCTTTATCGCCCTCCCCGCTGAACAGATTCGTCAACTGATGGCCCATCACGTTCAGAATGGAAAGTACTTTGGAATACTGCATTCGCGTCGGCCCGATCACACCAATCGTACCCTGTTGTCCGCCCCTGGTAGAATAGTTCGCGGTCACAATGGAGCAATCGGCCATTTCCGGCACGCCGGTTTCAGGGCCGATCCGAACCGTGAATGCCATTTCCCCGCCTCCGGCGATAATGCTGGCCAGCCTGTCTCTTGTTTCCATGAGGCTGAGGAAATTCCTGGCCTTTTCCACGTCACTGTATTCAGGGTAATTAAGCATATTGCTGGTTCCGCCGATAGCCACATGCGCCGGGCGTGGAGACTCGCGCCGCTCGTTCAGGAAGCCGTACAGGCTGCGAAGCAGATCCTCGTTTTCCCGCATTTCCGCCATCATCCTGGGGAAAATGTCGCAGGCCTCCGTCAGGGTTCGCCCCCGCAGCGCCTCCGTCAGGGCCCGGGAGATGGCATAGAGGGAATCCCCGTCCAGATCGGCGCCGATCCGGATCACGCTGTCCCGGATCACGCCCGTATCCGTCACGATCACAACCAGGGCTGAGTCCCTGGAAACCGGGACAAGATGAACCGTTTGAAGCCTGGGCGTCTTTCCCTTTGGCGAAAGCACCACCGCCGTATACTTTGTCAGACTGGAAATCACGCTGGCCGCGTGATCGATTACATCCTCCATCTGGCTGATCCGGCCGTTAAAATGGCTGCTTACGCTTTCCAGCGAGTCGTCCCGGATCCTGCCGGTTTTCATCAGACTGTCCACATACAGCCGATAGGCCTTGGCGGAGGGAATCCTTCCGGCGGAAACATGGGGCTGATCCAGATAACCCAACTCCTCCAGATCGCTCATCTCATTCCGGATGGTGGCGGAGGAAAGGCCCATGTCGTATTTCTTGCTGATCGTCCGGGAACCCACCGGCACGCCCGTCAGGATGTAGTCATCAATGATGGCCTGCAGAATCCGCATCTTTCGATCGTCCATTTCCATACGCTTTCCTCCTTTCCGTCTTTTGTTAGCACTCAACATGGTCGAGTGCTAACCACATGCATACAATAACACCAACCCCCACCTTTGTCAACACTTTTACCATCTTTTTTTTGAATTTCGGATGAAGATTTGATGAATGTCGGGTGTTTCGAATCCAACAGAAACGCCGCGCGGCGCGCGGCGGAATTGTTTTCGGATGGATTTTTCATAACCCTGTCGTTACATAGCTCTCCGGTCCGGACGATCCTGTTCCCAGATTCACATACAGCACCGCATAGGCGTTTTCCGAATAATAGTAGAGAAAAACGCGTGTATCCGTCCCCGCCGTCCAGCTTCGGCGGCTGGTCAGGCGTTCCGCCGTATAATAGCCCGGGTAAATCTGATCCATGACCCCGATGATCTCCCGGGCTTCCGGTTCAGCGTGATCCCCGTAAACCGAATCCAGCGCGCCGGTCAGATAGGCAAAATCCGCCGCGGAACCGCCGGACCCGAAATCATAGGTAATCATTTTCAGCTGGTCCCCGTAGAACATGTACATCAGATCCGCCTTGAAGCGGCTGACCTCCACCTGCTCCAGGGGATAGAGAATGGACCACTGCCCGTTGCTCCGCTCAATAAACTGGATCGTTTCCAGCGCCTGAACGGATTGCCGGTTCATGTCCCAGTGAACCCCTCCTCGGAAGCTGAAGGCCGGAGCGGGCGTCGGCGTCGCCTGGGCGGCGAATTGCGGAATCGCCCCGTCCGCCGCGGCCCCGAAGGAGAATAGCATAACGGCCGCCAGGATCGCCAAAGCTGTTTTTTTCATCCGGCATCCCCGCTTTCGCCGGCGGAAAGAAACCGTCTTCTCCCGCCGTCTGTCTTTGTTTCGCCTTCAAGTATACAAAAGCGGCCGGCAAAGTCAAGCAATAATTCTCTGAACCGTCCGGACCTGGCACGGGGAGAAGCGGTTGCCCGCTCCTCCCCGTGCCTGAAGGATATGTTCTATTTTGAAGCTTCATTCCCCGGCCTGACGGGCGGCGGCATTCTCATCCAGGGTGGATACCTCCGCCGACATATTGTACCGCGTGTATTCGTCCGGCTGGAAAGAGACGTAAACCGGATAGGTGGTGTTCTCCTCCCCAACGGTCCCCAGGGAAGAAATATCCGTGATGGTTCCCTCGTAGCTGATGCCCTGATCCTGGTTCCAGTCCAGCTCCACCTTGACCTTCTGGCCGATCTGGAGATCCTTCAGATCCCCTTCCGCCACGTTGGCGGAAACGCGCACCGCGTTTTTCGGATAAATGACCGCTATGACCGTATCCTCGGTTACGGCGGCACCCTGCTCCACATTCAGCGTGCTGATGACACCATCCACTCCGGCCTTGATTTCGGTTCCTGTAGCCTTCAGGTTGTCATAACCGCCGGTGACTGTCTCGAAAAGCAGCTGACCGCGTTTGACCTGGTCCCCCGGCTGAACGGCGTAGGACACGATGGTGCCGGTTCCGCTCACGGCGATGGGGGCCACTCGGGCAATGGTGCCCTGCCCGATCCGGCTGGAGTTCGCGTTGCTCTCCGTCCGGAAGATGTAAACTTTGTCGCCGACATAGAAGTCGCCGGAGGTAACCCGGATCGTGTAATCGCTCTCTGTGACGGCGGTCACGGTACCGACGCCCTTGTCTTTGGTATGATTCCGGCTGGTCAGATAAAGGGTTTCCCCCGAATGAACAAGGTAATTATCCTTGGCATCGTAGGCCTTGCTGCTCGAGCCGGTCACGGTAAATACGGTTTCCCCTTCCAGATACAGAACCGCGCCATAATCCGTGGCGACTGTTTCCGCGTCGTCGCCGGGCTGACCGAAAACCGAGGTCACGGTGCCATCCTCCGGCGCGTAGACCTTGGTGGTTTTGATACGGGCGATGACGCTGTCCGCGGTCACACTGTCCCCCGCTTTCACCGGAACCACCTCCGCGATGCCGCCAATGGGAGAATAGACCTCCACCGTTTCGCTGGCTTCCACCGTTCCGCTGAAGGAGATCGTTTCCGCCGCAGCGGCCGAAGCCGCCAGACACAGGATCATCATCAGAGCTGCCATCTTCCTTTTCATGGGGTTCCCTCCTCTTGTTCGTCTCTTCTGTCGTTTACGCATACATCTTTCCGGGTTCTTTTCGCTGCTTACATGGATCGCAGGGCGTCAATGGGGTTCAGCCGGCTGGCCTTTCTCGCGGGGGCCCATCCGAAAATAATACCGATGGCCGCGGAAAAGCCAAATCCCAGCAGGATCGCGTCCGTGCTGATCCGGAAGGTGGTGCCGATCACGTTGCTCAGAATCAGACTCAGCACCAGGCCCAAAATGATCCCCAGCAGTCCGCCGATGACACTCAGAAGGAAGCTTTCGATCAAAAACTGCAGCTGAATCTGCCACGGCATGGCGCCCAGCGCTTTCTTCAGTCCGATTTCCATCGTTCGCTCGGTGACCGTTGTCAGCATCATGTTCATGATCCCGATTCCGCCGACCAGCAGCGCGATGGAGGCAATACCCGCCAGCAGCGTCGCCATCATGCCCATCATGGTCTCCATGGTGTCTTCAATGGCATCCATGGTGGTAATGGTGTAGCAGTCCTCCTCGTAGGAGAACATGGCATCCATCGCCGTCTCGACCGCAGCGGAGGCCTTTTCGCTGGTGACGCCGTCGGCCATGTAGACGGTAAAGTTGGTGATCTCGTTGGCGTTGCTCATCTTCAGCGCGGTCGTATAGGGGATCAGCAGATTCGGCGTCCCGGTGATCAGCGTTGCGATACTTTCAGCGTTGCTGGCCGAGAAAGTCCCGACCACCAGGAAGGATATTCCGTCGATATACAGATGCTCTCCTATGGGATCAACGCCGTAAAAGAAATCCTCGATCATTTCGCTGTCCACCAGGCAGACGAAGCTCATATTATTTTCATCGATAAAGTTCAGCGCCCTCCCCCGCGTCACAACATCCGGGTTGCTGAGGAAATAATAGGCGTTTTTGCCGCTGACGGTAATTCTGCTCTCGTAGTTTCCGCCCCGGCTGACACGGGAGGAGAGGATCACCGTCGGAGCCACGCCTTTCACTTCCGGAAGTTTGGCGAGTTCGTCCAGATCCTCTTTTTTCATGCCCGCCTTCAGGTCGCTGCCGGTCACGGAAACCGTCAGGGTTCCCGCCCCCATGCTCTGGAAGCTGTCGGAGATGGAGCCGGTAACGCCGTTGACCGTGGTAATCAGGGTAATGACCGCCATCACGCCGATCAGGATGCCCAGTACCGTCAGAAAGGACCGAACCTTCGCTCCGCGGATATTGCTCAGGCTCATCCGGAAGCATTCCCCGATCATTACCAGAGTTCCCCTGAAACTGTTACGCATCGGAGGTTTCGCCTCCTTCCGTCAGGATGCCGTCAATGATATGGACCACCCTCCGGGCGTTGGCGGCAATGTTCATATCATGGGTGATCATGATGATGGTCCGGCCTTCCTCATTCAGTTCCCGGAACAGGCCCATAATCTGTCGGCCTGTTTTCTGGTCCAGCGCTCCGGTGGGCTCATCGGCCAGAAGGATGGATGGATTGGTAACCAGCGCCCGGGCGATGGCGACGCGCTGCTGCTGGCCGCCGCTGAGCTGGTTGGGATAATGGCTCATTCGGTCGGAAAGTCCGACCCTCTTCAGCATTTCCCTGGCCCGCCGGTTTCGCTCCCGCTGGCTGTATCCGGCATAAATCAGCGGAAGTTCCACGTTTTTCAGCGCATCCAGTCGAGGCAGCAGCTGGGAATTCTGAAACACGAAGCCGACGTCCCTGGAGCGGATTTCCGCCAGTTCGCTCTCTGTCTGGTCTTCAATCAGCCGGTCCCGCAGAATGTATGTGCCGGAGGATGCCGTATCGAGACATCCGATAATGTTCATCAGGGTGCTCTTTCCGCTGCCGCTGGGGCCAAGGACGGAAAGGTATTCCCCTTCCCGGATTTCCAGATTCACGTCGTGGAGCACGTGTACCTCTTCGTCACCCATGGGGTAGTATTTGTTGATATTCTCCATCCGGAAAAACGTGCTGCCCATTATCGACCACCACCGTTGCTTCCGCCGTTGTTGTTCCTGCTGGGCGTCTGATTGCTGTCCCGGTTCCAGTTGCGATCTCCGCCGGGCATCTGCCGGTTGTTGAACTGACGCTGGCTGAACATGCTGCTGAAAAGATTGGTCAGGGAATCCTCCTTCGCCTTCGTGACCGCGTAGACGGTTTCGCCTGAGGCCAACCCGGATTTGATTTCCACGTAATTGCCGTTGCTGACGCCGACCTCCACCGTCACTTCCTCGAGCTCATCCCCTTCGCCCGTCTTTTTATAAACGAAGGCCTGGTTTTCCATGGTAAAGGACAGGGCGTCCGCCTTCAGAATGACAACGTCCTTTGCCTCTTCCTGGGGAATGGTCACCGTTACCTGCATGCCCGGATAGATGCCGCCGTCCGCAATGTCCAAATACGCCGTTGCTGTGTAATAGGCCACATTTCCCGTAGAGGAGGAAATGTAGTTGATCTTTGAAACCGTGGATTCGAAGGTTCTCTCGGTGGCGGTAGCGGTAATAGAGCACGTTTCTCCTACGTGAACGTCCGAAATATCGTATTCGTCCACCCGAAAGGAAACCTCCATATGCTCGAAATCAGCGATCTCGATCAGCGTGTCCCCTGCGGACACCTCATCCCCGACCTCAACGCTGACCATATTCACCGTTCCGTTAAACCCGGCCGTTACCGTGGTTCCGTTGCTCAGTCGAACGAGCCGGTCATCCTTCTTCACCGCGTCACCGTTGTGAACATATACATTCCGAACCGTCGCGTCCGAAGACGCGGTATAGGCGGCGCTGTCCCGAAGGGCGACGGAGCCGGTAAAGCTCAGGGAATTGGAGATGGTTCCCGTGGTGGCCGTATATTCGTCATAGGTCACGGTGTACTGATCCCGCAGTTTAGCCCACGTATAGACACCGATGCCGCCCACAATCAGCACAACCAGCAGAAAGAGGATAATTTTTCGAAAAATACGTTTCTTTTTCCTGGGGGGCTTTCTGCCCCCGTTCTTGGTTTCGCTCATCCGGAATACGCTCCTCTCGTGAATCGTCGTCACGGGATGATTCTATCAGTCTTCTTTGAACAGAAAGCCCCTGAACCTGTGAAGATTATGTGAAAAAAGCCCTTTCCGCGAAGGAAAGGGCTGCTTGTCAGGTTTTGTCTTTCGCCCGGATCATCAGACCCAGCACAATGGGCACCGCGATCACCAGGATAAAGGCCGCGTAAAGCAATACCTTATTGATCATCGTCCGATCCAAAGCAAACTCGATGCCTACGCCGAGCGCCGCGGCGATGGGGACGCTGAGAATTCCGGCCGTTTTCAGTCCGCCGGGGCAGGCTCTTCCCGCGCGAACCGCGGCGGCGATGATGCCGGCCTCGATCAGAACCGCGGCGAAGATCTGCTGGAATCTCACAAAGCTCCAGCTCATGAACCAGTCATACCGCAGGCTTTCCAGTATGACCGACGCTCCCCCGTAAAGCAGCAGAAAGGCGATGGCCGTATTCCCATCCCTGCGGCTTCGGATCATGTCGATGATCATGATCGCAAAAAGTACGCACATCACGATCGCGCAAAGCCGCCATGTGGCCAGATTCGCCGTTCCGTAGGCATCCCGGACCGCGAGAAAGGAATGATCCAGCAGTCCCGTTTCCAGCTCCCGGCTCAGGTTAAATTCCGGAATGCAGCCTTCCCCGATCCGCTCCAGAGCCATAAAGGCGGGCAGGCCGCAAACCGCCAGATCCAGCAGGAGACCTGTGTTTTGCCGCGTCAGCCTGGCGCTGATCAGCCCGGCCAGTAAAACGCCGCCGACCAGCCCCATCATGCTCCAGCCGCCGCCGGAAATCCGAAACCACTCGGAAACCGGCGTCCAGAAGCCATGATCCCAGTAGCTGAGAGAGCAGTACAGCACTCTGGAGCAAATCCCGCCCAGCAAAAAGCTGGTCAACACCAGCAGCGGCGCCGTCCCCTTCTCGCATCTTCTTGCCCAGCTGAGAAAGCCGATCACAAGCGCGAAAGCCAGCATGCCCATGGCCACAAAGAAGCCGTAACGGTAAACCTCGATTCCCATCAGGGAAATCTTTTCCGCCTCGTCCCACAGTTTCATTATTTCCAGTTCTCCTCCGGCACCGCCGTCGCGAAATAGATAATATCGCTCTGAGAACGCTGGGCGGCGTTGGGGGCTCCCTTATACAACGTCTCTCCGAAGACCAGCTCTGTGGAATTTCCGCCGTCCAGGTTGAAGGCCTGCTGGCATCCAAGCCCCGCCATGAAATCAGCCAGCTGCTGATGAGTCACGCCGGCGGATTCACCGCGCCCCTCCGCGATGACCATCACATAGCTCAGGGACCCCATCTGGCCGATGGCGGTACGCGGCTCGGGCCGGTTGGTGTTGTAGCCGTATTCCTCGCTGGTCTGCTGCTTTTCGCCGTTGACCACCAGCGCGGGTCCAAAGGTAAAGGCGTTGATGATCCGATGCTCCGCCGTATAGGAAGCAAGCTCTTCCTTCATCCAC
Organism: Clostridia bacterium; assembly: GCA_045546035.1. GTDB lineage: Bacteria > Bacillota > Clostridia > Christensenellales > Aristaeellaceae > Aristaeella. The sequence continues at coordinate 18,858 of JAZQCB010000067.1, read as the reverse complement.
TCGGCGTATTTTTTCGAAGTCATTTCAGGGTTCGCCAGGATAAAATGGAAATCCCCTTCTTCGTTAATGATCAGCACGTCTTTGTAACGGTTGCTTTTGGCGCGGATCTCCGTCGTCTGGCGGATTTCATAGGTGGTCTTTTCCGGGTCATTGCTCATATAATCGCTGTTGATGGCAACCACGGCGTGATTCCGCTTCGCGATATCCTGAACATGGTAGGTTTTTTTCCCTTTGGGCTTTTCCGGGTTCGCCACCGCGGTTCGCAGCTGGGTCGGGCTCTGAACGGTAACCCATGCGATATGCCAGGTCACCCCGTTTTCCTCCCTGTGCTCCATCCGAACCTGGATGCTCTCATCCTCGTAGCTGTCCGCCGCGAAGCCTGCCGGGTTCGCTTCCGGCGGCACTGTAAAATCCCAGGGCAGCGCGTAAGCAGCCCCGCTCTTCTTCTCGGTCTCCTCATCCTCCAGCAGTTCTTCCTCGACGACCTCTTTTTCCGCGCAGGCGGAGGGGACGAGGAACCGGAGCAGCATGCTCTCGCTGCCGATCTCTTCTGTTTCTTCCTCCCGGCCCAGGTCTTCCGTCTCCTCCTGCAGCCTGTCCGCCACTTCATCCAGCATCCTCGGGGAAGAAACAAGCACTGGCGCGGCCAGGATCAGCGCCGCGCAGCATACCCAAAGAATGATTCTGACTGACTGTTTCATTTTATCCCGCCTCGTTTCGTTATTCTTCCGTCCGGCCGTCATCTTCCAGCTGGGCATTGGCGATTTCAATCAGCTTTTCAGCCAGCTCCTCATCCTCCACAGGGATGAACTCCTCGCCTTCCTCGCCGTTTTCATCGGGGCTGGTCTCAATCCTGCAGACGATATTGCCGTTGTCCACGATCTCGTCCTTTTCGGTGTCGTACTCGCTCAGAATCGCGTACTCATCTCCGTTGTAAAAGAAATAATCCTCCACGAGGAAGGTAACCTCCTGGCCGTCCTCGGTTTCGAAAACGATCAGATCATCTTCCATTTCATCGTTTTCGCTGTTCAGGGGATTCCTGTTGTTTTCGCTCATGGTCTTCGTCTCCTTTCAAAATCTCCGGGTTATTATATCCGCTTCCCCCGCTCTTGACAAGCGCGGCTTTCCGTTCTATGATTCCGCTGGTTCTTTCCGCCGCAGCTTCGTGCGCGAGCCGTCGGGATGCTGGATCACCGTGTTGTCCAAAATCTGGCGCAGGTTTTCCCGAAAGCCCGTAATGTATTCCTTTCGGAGGGCCTCGTGTTCCTCCTGTTCCTCCTGCGTGATGCTTCCTTCCTTTTTCTTTCTGGCCAGCTCGTTGATGCGGTTGATTTTTTCCTTTTCCATGCGAGACTCCTTCTGCTTATGAGGTGATTGAATATGATTCAGGGCAAGTGGTTTCCCCAGGGGACGGATCTGGCCGAGCCGCTGTCCGTCCGTCGGGCGGTTTTTGGCCGCGGGGAGGACAGTCTGGACGCGGAAAGTCAAAACGTGATCGTTTATGAGGATGGTGTTCCGGCCGCCGCGGGGCGGCTTTGGTGGAAGGACGGAAGCTTCTGGCTGGGCGATCTCGGCGTGCTATCCGAAAAGCGGGGCCGTCGTCTGGGCGATCTGGTGCTGCGTCTCCTGCTTTTTAAGGCCCAGAGCCATTTCGCGCGGGAGATCCGGCTGCGCTGTCCGGAACCGGTTTCCGGTTTCTTTGCCCGGCTGGGCTTTCAGGAGGCCCATCGCGGGGAAGAGGATGTAGAAATGGTTCTGCCCGGAGACCGGATCCAATTGGACGCCTGCAAAAGCTGTCGGAAGGCCGGATGCCCCAACCGAACCGCTCCCGCAGAAATCTGACGAAGCACGAAAGCCATCCCAAAGCCCCTCCGGGGGTTTTTTTATGTATTTCTTTCCCTGCCAGCCCTTCCCAGCAGCAGCACCGCCAGGGCTTCCGTCCCTGCGGCCAGGGACATCACAAACAGCTCCGCCGCCTCATTTCTCAGCGGAAGAACCCCCTTTCGGATCAACATGAGCAGGGCCGCGGCGGAAAGAAAGAGAATCGGACAAACCCAGACGGTCGTCCGGTTTTCTGACCGCTTGGCTGCCCGAAGGGTCCACGCCATCGCCACGGCCGCCATGGACAGCGGCGCCAGCCAGATGAAAAGCGGTTCATCTCCGGAAAGGGCGACGGGCCTTGCGCGAAAGCCCTCTGTGACCTGTCTGACCGCTCCCCACAGCACCGCGGAGGTTCCCAACAGATCCCCCATGTCCGGCAGCGTTTCCTTCCGGATCCCCAGCCAGACCAGAACCGCCGCAAAAAGCAGGATCGCAAGCACTGCCTCTGTCCGGCAGGGCAAAAACCTTCCCTCTCCGGTCAGTCCGCCGATCGCCGGCCAGCCCCGCGGAAGAAGCTTTCCCTCTCCCAGGGGCGTCATTTGCTCAAAAACCTTCCAAAAGCCAGTCGCGGGCAGCAGGCCAAACCCCAAGCCATCCAGTGTTCGCCGGAAGCTTTGTCCCGCGGGGGCGCGTCTTCCCCGGCTTCCGATCCACCCGCCCGCGAAGAGCAGGAGCACCAGAAGGCTCAGGCCGGCACCGGCGCCGATCACAGAGAACCGGAGTCCGCCAAAAAATGCCAGGGCATCCCCGGTTTCCGGAAAGAAGCTGTTGCTGAAAAGCAGCGCGGCTCCAGCGGCCAGCATGACTCCCAGCGCCGCCTGCAGCACTTTTTTGTGTCCGCTCATCTCGTTTGATCCTCATTTCCGGCGGGCGTCTCCCGGAAGACCCAGCGCTGCTGGAGGTAGAAATTCACAAAGTAAAGCACTGTATCTACCAGAAGCTTGGCCAGCCATGCGGCCATACCGAGCCGCACAAGCCCCTGAACCAGCAGATTGGAAGCGGTGATGGCCGCCAGCGCCAGCACAAAATAGCGGATCGCCGCGCCCCTGGCTCCATTTTTCACCCGGAAGACCAGATTCTTGTTCAGCAGGAAATTGACCACGGCGGAAACCGCCCGGGCAATATAGCCGCTGGTCATGATGGCGGCGTCTCCGGTGAAACCCGCCAGGGGCAGCAGCCATTCCCGCAGCGCCGCCGCCAGTCCCTGATCCAGCGCTGTGCAGAACAGGGAGGTGCCTACGTATCGGAAAAAGCTTCCCAGAATCACCTTATAAATCCGCCATGAATCCCGGATTGGATGGAAATGGGTCCCTTCGTTATCATTTTCATAAACCGTCTCGATCGGAACCGGGATCATCTCCAGCCCTTCCCGGGCGCACCGGATCAGGACGTTCATCTCATATTCGTAGCGTTCGCCCTCTACCCCGATCATAAAGTCCAGATCTTCCCGGCGGAAAGCGCGAAGGCCCGTCTGGGTGTCGGGAAGCCAGACGCCGTGGCAGAGCCTGAAAACTACGGAAGTGCATTTGTTCCCGAAACGGGATTTGGGCGGAACATGGGGCAGATTAAAATCCCTGCTGCCCAGATACAGCGCGCGTTTTCCCTTTTCCAGCTCCTCCGCCAGGCGGATGCAGTCCTTCACCGTATGCTGCCCGTCCGCGTCGGCGGTAATGACGCCGCTGATCTCCGGGAGATGTTCCCGGATCCATTGATACCCGGTTTTCAGGGCCACGCCCTTTCCCCGGTTCACCTCATGATGCAGCACCTGGATCCGGTCGTTCATCCGGGCAATCCGGTCAAAAATCTCCTGGCTGGGAGCGCCGGAACCATCATCCACGATCACAAGATGGCCAAAACCGCTGTCCGCCAGTGTCTGAACATAGCGGGGCAGCCTTTCATCCGGCTCCAGGGACGGAATCAGGATGACCGCGTCCTGCAGTGCCTTATTCGCTTCCATGCCGCCCTCCTTCTTTCTCACAGGCTGTTCTTTCTGTTTTGCCGACCTTTTTCCGCTCCAGAGAAAGCAGATAGCCTTCCAGGTCGTCAAAGGGATCCAGCGGAGCATCCTTCCGCAGATAGAGCGGATGATGCGGGTGTCCCGCGCGGCTTCTGGCGCCCGCGGTCACCCACACGGCGCCCGCTTCCTGCCCCGCGGCGGCCATGTCCCGAACGCACCCGGGCAGGTAGGAGCGTTTTTCGATCACCGCGCCCCACGCGGCCCAGAGCACCGGCGCCGCGCCGCTCCGGGCCAGCATCCACCGGAAAGCTTTCATATTCTCCTCGTGGAGGCGGGGATTCATTTCTCTGTCCATGTCCTCCGGACGGGTGGCCCGCTGCGCGTAAACATTAAACATGATAAAGCTGTCAAAGCCGTTATGCAGAGCGATCCGCTCGGCGCTCTTCAGGGTGTTGTCCAGCCGCCCGGGTACCGCCGTGGAAGGATTGACTCCGATGCAGATCAGCGGTTTTTTCCCCCTGGTCCCGAGAATATAGCGGTATTCATCGTAATGATCCGGCACATAGATCCATTCCTCCCAGTGATAGCCTTCGTTCGTCGGCTTCAGCGCTTCCTCAAAGGACAGAATCCGAATCCCTGCCGTATCCTGAACGGGCACGTGTCTCATTTTTCTTTCAGCGGGCGGATCAGAATCAGGGGCGTCAGCTCATCCCCCTGTCCGGATGGATTATCGGCCATCGCGTCCTGTATTTCTTCGTCCGTCAGCGGAAAATCATCACATTTCCCCAGCTGATTCTGTTCCAGATCGTTGGCGTCCATCAGCACCACCGGGATTCCCGTATCCTTTTCCAGCTGGTTGCAAAGCTCCACGGGGTTCGGCGGATTAATCAGCGCCATCTGCTTGTACCTGTCGAAGCTGGAGCGGAAATAAAACCCGTCGATGCCGCCGACTCCCTGCCCGCAGATCTTGTAAAACAGCCCGTGAACGCCGAAAGGACGGGTCACCGCGCTGACAAACGCGGCCAGGAGCACCCTGGGCAGTCCGCACATGTCGATCACCAGCTGGAGCTTGTAGGGCTCGTGCATACCAACGCCGGTGGTATTGATTCCGGCAAACTTCCAAAGATGATTCGCCCAGAACCCGGGTTTGACTTCCTCCCGTGTTTTGACGTTTTTCGTGCACATGGCCATGACCTTTGCGCCAAAGGAAAGCAGGTCACCCTTTTCATACAGCGGCATCACGTATTTCCGAACCAGCTCCGCCTGATCCTCCCCCACTTCGACAAAATGGGTCTGGATGGCAAACCGGTCATATTTCCGACCGTTCCTCCCGGTCAGCGTGCCCCGGTCAAAGTACACGATGCCGTTTTTCTCGCGCCTTTGTTCTTCCAGATTGCGGGATGGAATAATGCCCATAATCCTACCTCCCAAGCGGTAAATCGCAGTGATTATACGCTCTTTCCCCTGAATCGTCAAATCATCGCCGGCGGGAAACGCTTATCCTTCCGGGACCCGGTATACCGTGGCCTCGCTGTTTTCGAACACTATGGGATATGCCCTGCGCAGCGCCGGCTCATCCACCGCGTATTCACTTCGTTCATAAGAGGAAACGTAGATGTAATCCACGCCGTATTTGGTCAGGATTTCCGGATAGGCCTCCGGATCCTCATAGAAGAGCATGATGTCGATTTTTCGTTCGTCGGTATCGAACCCATGCCAGTACAGCCACAGATCCGGGCCGCAGACAACGGTGCGCCCGCCCAGGGCGCACACGGGATTGAGGTGCTGTGTGCCCGTCAGGAAAACCGCGTCCCGTTCCGTATGGTCCCGGGCAAACGCGCCGGCGGCCGCAGCCTCCGGCCCGAAGGCCTGATAGCTGGAAACGCATTCCCGCGCGATGGTCAGGACCGGGCTGAGGAAACAGATCAGCGCCGCGGCCGCGGCCATCGCTCCCCGGGCCCGCAGCCCTTTGAGGCGGCGCCAGATCATGGACGCCCAGTTGCTGACAATCATGCACCCCATCAGCCAGGCCAGGTAAAGGAGCTTATTGTTGTCATACTCATTGGGCTGAAAGCGGATCAGCTCCGCCGCCAGGATAATCGGCAGCATGGCGCTGAAAATCCTCCGCTGCTTCCTGTCCCGCTCGATCAAGGCAAAGAGCATCGCAAGGAAGGGAAGCCCGATATTCTTGATGTAGAACCAGAGATAAAAATCGCGCATTCCCCGGCCGGAGGGATTATTGACCCAATTGAACTGGAAGGAAAGGAAGCTGTGCCCCTGCCCGCGCTGAAAAGCCTGGGCAAAGGTAAAGCCCATCAGCTGGGGAATGGCCAGCGCCGCGGCCAGGGCGCCGTAAACCGCGTATCGTCCGAGAATCTCCCCTCTGCTTCGCCCGTGTTCCCGGTCGCCGTGAATCTGGTCGTACGCCATGACCCCCAGGGAGCTCAGCCCCAGAGCCAGAAAGCTGTGGGTATGAATCAGGGGAAGCGCGCCCGCCCAGATGCCCAGCAGGATTTCTCCCCGCCACCCGGTCTCCGGGTCCCGCCTGTCGGGCCGGAAGACGGTTTCCAGCAGATAAAAGCAGGGAATCACCATGCACCATCCGCCCAGCAGCGTCCTTTGGGGAATCATCAGGTCGCAGATCACATTGCTCCATCGAAGGTTATTGGGTTCCGGCTGATTTGTTGGCGTTTTGTAAAAACCTTCCATGATCGTCCGCAGCCGTCCCAGCACTTTCAGCCGGCCCTGGCTGTCAAATCCCGCCGCCTGATCAAAATCATAAAGGAAGCCCAATCCCCCGTTGAGAAAAAAGAGCAGCGCGGCCAAAAGAACCGTTCTTTTCCCGACGGTCATCTCCCGCCCCAGAATCATCACGCCCATCAGACACAGGACCATCATCCAGGTTCCCGGAAGAATGACCGCCGCCTGCAGGCTGCATCCCATCATATAAAAGGTCGAACTGAGGGAGTCGGACAGGAATGGATAGCTGAGTCTGTGTCCTGGATAGAAGGGGTAATCCGCGGGGAAGCGCTTCCCCACCAGCCCTGTAATAAAGCTCAGATGCATGGGCAAATCCCCGTATGTGCTCTGGCCTACGTACAGTGCGCCCTCCGCGTCCGGGCGAAGGGTATGGGTGTACTGAAGATAGCCTCCAAGCAGAGCAAAGGGGACGCCAAGAAGCAGCATCTGTTTCAGCAGAGCGGATTCCTCCCCATCCCAGGGGCGGAGAGGCCTCCGGTCTCTCGCGAAATAAAGGACGGCGGTCAGCGCCGCCCCCGTTCCCAGGGCCAGAGCGTGCGCCGCGGCGCCAAAGGAAAAGGCGAAGGCAAACAGCGCGGGCAGCGTCATTTCCTCCAGCAGCCCGAGACAAAGCCCCAGCCAAAGCCGATCCAGCGGGCGCCGGCGGGGCAGCAAAAAGCTGGCGCCGGTCACCCCCAGCGCCTCGAAGGCAAGCAAATAACCCAGCGAAAGCAGTATTCCCGTCATTCCAGTTCCTCCGCGATCTCCATCAGCCGGCGCATCCGATGGTTAACGGCGCCTTTGCTGACGGGCGGCTGAAGCCTTTCCCCGATTTCCGCCAGGGACAGCTCGGGGTTTTCCATCCGAATACGCGCCGTTTCCCGCAAGGCCGGCGGAAGCGTAAACAGTCCCAGCCGCAGAGAAATATTTCGGCAGGCGGACGCCTGCCTCTCCGCCGCGTCGAGCATCCGCTCGCTGTTATGCTCATCGCAGTTGGCCGCCCGGGCCGCTGAAAGGCGCAGCTGCTTTTGAATACGGGTGTTTTCCATCCGCAGCACGCTGCCTCCCGCCCCCATCATCGCAAGCACGTCCACGATCTGCTGGGCACCCTTCAGATAGACGACCCGGCGGCTTTTCCGGATATATTCATGATAGGGCAGTCCGCTTTTTTCCAGAAGCCTCCGCAGGGTTTCCGGCAAGCGTTCGTCCTCGGCGCTCCATTCCAGATGATAGGCCTTTTCCGGGCTGCTGACGGTTCCCGCCCCCAGAAAGGCTCCCCGCAGAAAAGCCCTTCGGCAGCACTGGCGGGTCATGGGATGCCGGGGAACCGTCCTCTTCAGCGTCAGGCGCCCGTCCGCCTCCGGCTCCGCCATATGCAGCGCCGCCAGCAGGGTCCGGGAATCCTCCTCGCCCAGCGTCAGCACCCATGTGCGTTGCCCGCCCAACCGGGAAGAAAGGGTATAATGAAGGGTGGGGCTGACCTCCAGGCGTTTTCGAAGAAGCTGAAAAAGACGGCGTGCGGTTCCGGTATGTTCCAGGCGCCAGCTGACCGCGATTCGCCCGCCTCCCCGCAGGGAAAGATGCCCGGATGTCTGGGTCAGGGCGCCGATTTCGCTGAGCATACAGCAGCTTTTCCCCATGGGCTGCCGAACCAGCTCCGCCCGGACGCTTTCCGCAAAGCTCTGAACCTCGTCCCGCGCCATCTTATCCTTCCTCAATGGGCATGGTCCAGCGGGCCTGTTCCAGGTGCAGATCCCGGTGGCTGATTTCGGTGGGAACGCCCTGTTCCCGCAGCCAGGAACCGATCGCCTCCGCGATGGCAACGGATCGGTGAGCGCCGCCGGTACAGCCCACGCCGATAACCAGCCTCTGTTTTCCCTCGTCATGATAATGGGGAATCAGAAAAGCCAGCATTTCCTGCCATCGGGCCATGAATTCTTTCGTAACCGGATTTTCCATTACGAAGGAGCGAACATCCTCATCCATCCCGCTGTGCTCCCGCAGCTCCTCAATATAGAAGGGATTGGGCAGGAAGCGGACGTCCACCACCAGATCCGCCTGCCTGGGAAGGCCTCTTTTGAAGCCGAAGCTCATGACCTCCGCCCGGAGAACGGCGGCGTTTTCATCCGTCAGCTCTCCCAGCGTTTTTTTCAGCAGGCCGGCCATGGCCCTCGGCCGCAGTCCTGTGGTATCCACGACGAAATTGGCCGTCTCCCGCAGGGGCTGCAGCCGGGTTCGCTCCTCCGTGATCGCCTCCATCAGCGTCAGACCTTCCTGGGTCAGCGGATGATCCCGGCGGCTTTCCTTATAGCGATTCAGAAGCGTCTCGTCGCTGGCTTCCATGAAAATGATATCGATCCGGTTGCCCATCTTTCGCATGTCGGCGATCAGCCGGGCCACGGCATCGGCATCAAAAAACTCTCCGCTGCGAACGTCGACGCCGATGGCGACGGTAGTCTGCCGAAGAGGCGTTGTGTTAAAGGCCTCGACCAGCTTTGGAATCATCATGGGCGGAATATTGTCTACGCAGAAGCAGCCCCGATCCTCCAGATAATGGACGCAGGCGGTTTTTCCGGCGCCGCTCTGACCCGTAACGATCAAATATCTCATTATTCTTCTCCAATAATCCTGATTTCAGGCTCCAGGGAAACACCGGTGCGCTCCGCGACAATCCGCTGAACCGTCCGGATGAGTTCGAGAAAATCCTTTGCCGTTCCTCCGTCGCTGATCAGAAAGCCCGCGTGTTTCGTGCTCACCATGGCGCCGCCGATCCTGTATCCCTTCAGGCCGCACTGGTCGATCAGCGCCGCGGCGAAAGCTCCCTCCGGTCTCTTGAAGGTGCTTCCGGCGCTGTGGGCATCCAGGGGCTGTTTCTCGGCGCGCTGCCGGTTCAATTCCCCCATCTTTGCGCGGATCGCTTCCGGAACCCCCGGGGTCAGCTCAAAAACAACTTCCGTGACCGTCATTCCGATCTCCGGAATGGCGGATCGCCGGTAGCCAAAGGCCAGCTGCTCCCGTTTCAGGGTGAGGATTTCCCCGCCTGGAAGCACGCCCGTTACAGAGGAAATCACCTGTGCCATCTCTCCTCCGTAGGCTCCGGCGTTCATAACGGCCCCGCCTCCGACCGTTCCGGGAATGCCGGAGGCAAATTCCAGCCCCGTCAATCCCCGATCCGCCGCCTCGGCCGCAACGGCCGACATCATGGCGCCCGCCTGGGCCCGAAGAACGTTCCCTTCCGTCCGAATCCGGTTCATGCCGCGGCCCATTCGGATGACAAGTCCCCGTATCCCTCCGTCGAGCACCAGCAGGTTGCTTCCATGACCGATCACCGTAACCGGAAGCCGGTTTTTTTCTGCCTCGCGGAAAAGCCCGGCCACATCCTCGGCCGAAGCGGGAAGCGCCAGCCAGTCCACGGGGCCTCCCAGCTTCAGGGTGGTATAGTCCCTCATCTCCGCTCCGGGGATGATCTGGTATCCTTCAAACAAAACCCGCCTTCCTCCTTCCCTTTCCAGGGGCCTGCCTTTCGCCCCCGCGATCGGACACCCATGGCCTTGTTTGCTCCCTTCCCCGCCTTCGCGGACGGAAGTGTTCCCGGCCATCCGTTTTCCAGACGTTTATTATACAGGAAATATGTCCGCGCCACAAGAAACAGACGCAAAAAAACGCTCCTGCAGGAGCGTTTTATGCCGACAGGCCGACCGCGCCTCAGCGCACGATCAGCATCAGCAGGCTCAACACGACAAACGCGCCGGCGGCAATCTTCGTTCCCAGCGCCAGGCGGGCTTCCATGGTTTTGGCCTTGGATTTGCTGAAATAGCTCTCAGAACCGGAGCGGCCGGACAGAGCGCCGATCCCGTCGTCGTCAGAGCTTTGCAGCAGCACGGTCACAATCATGAAAAGCGCGTCGATAATCAGCAGGATGGAAAGAACCGTAGCCATAAAGCATAACCTCCTCATCAATGAGCGGAAACAAGTTTACCATACCGTTCCGGAAAAAGCAAGATGATTTTTTCGTTCTGGACAAGAACCAGAAGCGAAAGGGAAGGTCAAATCCTCCTGATTTCACGTGGTCTGATTCTGTTTTTGCGCGGCCAGGGCTTCCAGGCAGTTTTCCATGCTGCGCTCGATATGGTGTTTCATCAGCTCCGTCAGCTTTTCCAGGTTTTTCTGCTCCACATAGTCGACCAGCAGATGATGCTCCTCATGCGCCGCGGGCCGGCGGTTTTCCTGCCGGATGGCCATCGCGGAAAAGCGGCGGATGTATTCATCCTGCCCTTCGATCACCCGAAGAATGCGTTTCTGGCCGCTGATGGAGGTAAGCCGGGAATGGAATTCCCTGGCCAGCGGGCTCAGCCCCTCCACATCGTCCACCGCCTGGAGCCGGTCCATCTCCGCCAGCTTTTTCCGAAGATCCTCGATGTCCTCCGGCATGGCGTTTTCAATAATGGAAGGCAGCGTCAGCATTTCCAGAGCGTTCCGGATGGTATAAATCTCGCGGACATCCTCGATGGTAAAGGCCCGAACCACGACGCCGCGGCGCATAACGTATTCTACCAGACCGTCCCGTTCCAGCTTCCGGAGCGCTTCCCGCAGAGGCGTTCTGGAAATATGCAGCCGATCCGCATAATCCGTTTCCACGATCCTCTCTCCCGCCGGAATTTCTCCGGTAATGATCGCCTTTTTCAGCACTTCGTAGGCGATTTCCCGGATCGGACGGCTTTCCATCATCGGCTGAAAAGTTAAGGACATTGCCCATACGCCTCCTCAGAAAACAGCCTCGCGGCTGAATTCTTTCTGCATTTCGGATACAAAGTACACCCAAAATACTGTCTTGTCAAGTATGGGCGCAAAACATTCTCGGATTGTACATTTCGAAAGCACCCCCTTTTTCTCTTCCTCGGGACGGGTCTTGACCGGTTCGGAGCCCTTTGTATATAATGAAGTTATCATTTTTTCGACTTTTTGACGAAAGGCGGCCGAATGAGCTACATCGAGTTTGAAAACGTCTGCAAGGATTACGGAAGCGGGGACAATGTGGTTCACGCCGCGGATCATGTTTCCTTCGGCATAGAGCAGGGGGAGCTCTGCGTGGTGCTGGGGCCCAGCGGCGCCGGAAAAACGACGGTGCTGAATTTGCTGGGCGGCATGGACAGTGCGACCTCCGGCCGTATTTCCGTGGGTGGAAAGGAAATTACCGGTATGGCCCCCTCCCAGCTGACGGAGTACCGGCGGCTGGATGTGGGGTTTGTCTTCCAGTTTTATAATCTGATGCCCAACCTGACGGCGCTCGAAAACGTGGAGCTCGCCCAGCAGGTCTGCCCGAAAGCCCTGCGGCCCCGGGATGTGCTGGAGCAGGTCGGTCTGGCGGATCGGCTGAACAATTTCCCCGCCCAGCTCTCCGGCGGGGAGCAGCAGCGGGTCTCGATCGCCCGCGCCCTTTGCAAAAATCCGGCGCTCCTGCTGTGCGACGAGCCGACCGGAGCCCTGGACTCCCGGACCGGTGAGCAGGTGCTCTCCCTTCTGACCCATGTCAGCCGCACTTTTCATACCACCGTGGTCATCATTACCCATAATGCCTCTATCGCCCAGCTGGGGAACCGGGTCATCCGTATGCGTAACGGAAGCGTCTGGCAGGTGGAAATGAACGACTCGCCCGCCGACGCGGAGAGCATCACATGGTAAGGGAAAACCGGCGTGTCTCCGCGCTCACCAGAAAGCTCCTCCGGGATTTCCGCCAGAACGGAACCCAGTTTCTGGCCATGCTGCTCCTCTGCTTTCTGGGAACGTGGGTTTTTGCCGGATTGGACGCCAACTGGCGAATGGAGCAGCTGACCTTCGATTCCTGGATGGAGGAAGGCCGCCTGGCGGATTTCTGGGTGCGGAGCACGTCCTTTTCCCGGCAGGACATTGCCCGCATCCGCGCCCTCCCGGAGATTGATCTGGTGCAGGAGCGCATCACCCTGGAGGCGGACGCACCGGATCTCCCGGGGAAGGTCAGCGTCGCCCTCCATGCCTTCCGGGGAGAACCCCGGCTGAATGTTCCCCTGGTGCGTTCCGGGAAAAAACTCTCTGACGAGGATCCCCGCGGCTGTCTGGTGGAAGAGCAGTTCGCCCGGGCCCAGGGGCTCGTTCCCGGCAGCCGGCTGGAGCTGGAAATCGCCGGCCGTCGCCGCTCCCTGATCGTCCGGGGAACGGTGCTATCCCCGGAATATCTGATTACCGTCAAGGATATGTCCCCGGATCCCTCCACCTTCGGCTTTATCCTCCTGCAGGACAAAGCGCTGGAGGAGATGCCGTACAATGAGCTGATCCTCCGTCTCCGGCCCGGCTCGGATCCAGACGAAGCGGAGGCCGCGATCGAAAGCGTCCTTCCCTCCGCGACCATCATCGCCCGGGAAAAAACCCACTCTTCCACCCTGCAGGCCCGCAATTATGTCAGCCTGTTCCGGAACATGAGCTATCTCTTCCCCGTCCTGGCCTACTTTGTCGCCGCGCTGGTGGTGGTCACAACCCTGGCCCGCATGATGGACACCCAGCGGATCCAGATGGGCACGATGAAGGCTCTGGGCTATCCGGACGGCCGGATCTATCGCCATTATGTAAACTACGCCCTTTGGCCCTCCGCCCTGGGTTCCTTTCTGGGGCTTTTCACGGCCCAGTTCACCCTCCCGCCCATCCTCTGGCGAATGCTGGCGGTCAATATGCGGGTACCCCAGGTGCGGATGGCGCCCATCTCTCCCCTTTCCTGGGGGCTTGCCGTGGCGGAAGTGCTGATGTGCGTTCTGATCTGCGTGCGCCATATCCGCCGCTCCGCCCAGGAGTCCACGGCGGATCTGCTCCGGCCGAAGCCTCCCCGCTCCGGCAGCCGGGTGCCTTTGGATCGGATCGGATGGCTCTGGGGCCGCCTGTCCTTCAATACGAAGATGATCATCCGCAACCTCTTCCGCAACAAGGGGCGGACCCTGATGTCCATGGTCGGTCTGCTGTTTTGCAATATGCTGATCATCTGCTCCTTTGGTCTCCAGGATTCCATTCCCTACTTTGTGCGTCAGCATTTTTTCGAAACCCTCTCCTATGACGTGAGGGCGGACATGATTCCGGAGCGCGCCGGTACCCTGGAAAGCTACCGCGCCCGTCTGGACGCCGCCCGGGTGGACGGGGTCATGGAAATGAGCGTAACCCTGACCACGGAAAAGCGGAAGCGAACCCTGTTGCTGACGGTGCTGCCGGAGGATACGACGCTGCTTCGCCTGGGAAGCGGAGCCTCTGTGCTGGCGCTTCCGGAAGATGGCATCGTGCTGACGGAGAAGATGGCGGATCTGCTGAGCTGCTCGAACGGGGACTGGGTCACCCTGCGCCTGCCGGGCGATGATGAAACGGTCGTTCTTCGGGTGGCCGCCCTGGCCCGGAGCAATATCGGACAGGGGGCTTACATGGGGAAAAAAGCCTGGGAGCGGCTGCATAAAGGCGCTTTCTTCCTGACCGGTCTGCTGATTCAGGACCCCACGCCCTTCTGTCTCAGCCGGCTGGAGGACATGGACGAGGTCAGCGGTCTCAAATATCCGGAAAAGCAGTATCCCCAGGCGCTGCGGATCCTGGATTCCGCCTCCGCGGCTTTCAGCATTCTGAGCTTCGTGGCGTTGGGGCTGGCCTTTGTCATCTGCTATAACATGGGGCTCATGAATTTTACGGAGCGCACCCGGGAATACGCGACGCTCAAGGTGCTGGGCTATCATCAGCGGGAGATCCGGGGGCTGATGATGCGGGAAAACAACCTGACCGCTGTTTTCGGCGTCGCCGCGGGCATCCTGCCGGGCATCGGGCTGGTCCGCGTGATTCTGAAGATGTGCGAGTTTGAATCCATGGTTTTCGTCATGCATATTCATCCCCGCACCGTCCTGCTCTCCAGCGCGGTCACCTTTGCCTTCGCCGCGCTGATCGAATGGTTCCTGACCCTGAAGGTTCGGAAAATCGACATGGTGGAAGCGCTGAAAAGCGTTGAATAAGCAAACCGGGGCCTCCGGCTCCCGGAGAAAGGAAAAAAGATGAAAAGATGGACTGCCCTTCTGACCGCGCTCCTGCTCCTGGCCGCTCTGCCCGCCTTGGGGGAGGAAGAACCCACGGAGGCTGTAACGGAGACGGATCTGAGCGGCTATACCGTGGCCAACGGCTCCGTATCCTATGCGGACTATGTGGACGTGACCGCTCCGTATTCCGGAACGCTGAGTCCCTTTGACCTCTCCGCCGGCGATCGGGTTTCCGCCGGGGACACGATCATGACCATGCTGACGACGGAGGTATCCGCGCCCGAAGACGGGGTGATCACGGCCCTGTTCGCCGCCCCGGGGGATGCCGCCGCCGACACGCTCGCCCGTTACGGCTGTCTCGGCGCCATGGACGGCACTCTCCGCTACCGGATCCAGGCTTCCACCGCCGGCGCCTATAACAAAACCGAAAACCGGGAGCTCCATGTGGGAGAAACCCTGCTCATCAAAACCACCGTCGGCAACCACAAGGGCAGCGGTACGGTTCTCGCCGTCTCCGGTGAAACCTATGTTATGGAAGTCACGGAAGGCGACTTTGAAACCCGCGACGCGGTTCAGCTTTACCGCGGCACAACCGCCGGGAGAAACAAGGTGGGGTCCGGAGCCGTTGTGGCCCGGGATCCCGTGCTTCTGACGGGCGGCGGCCGGGTGGAAAAGGTTTTCGTTTCCGAAGGCGCCGCTGTTCGCAGGGGGGATCCGATCTTCTCTCTGATGGGCCCGGACGCCGACAGAGGCGCCTCCTCCGCTGTTTCTTCCCCGAAGGACGGCGTGATCGCCCTGGTGGGCGTCCAGCCCGGGCAGCAGGTCTGGAAGGGCGCGCTGCTGGCCAGGATCTATCTGGACGGTTCCCGGGAAGTCGTCGCAGAGGTGGATGAGATGGATATCGACCGCCTGAAGGTGGGCGACAGCATCCCCGTCACCCTGGATATGGATGAAGACCGGGTGCTGACCGGGGTCGTGACCTCCATCAGCGGCCTGGGCGTCACCCGGCAGAACGCCGCCTATTATCAGGTGCATATCCGAATGGAGGATCCAGCGCTTCCACTGGGGGCCAGCGCCTCCGTCTATATTGCCCGATAGCCCCAAAAGCGAAAGGGAACCGCTTTCCAGCGGTTCCCTTTCGCTTTCTTGAAAGATGCGGTTTCTCCGGCGGGTGCCTTCCCTCTTACCAGACCAGCTCTTTCCCGAATTTGCGCTTGTATTCTTCCTTCGTCAGGACAGTCGCGCTCTCGCCAAAGGTTTTCGCGAACTCCTGCGCCGCGGCCTTGCTTGGCGCCGGGCCCACCACGGTGCCATCCTGCCGGACGATAAAATACTGGTTCTTCTTCTCGTCAGCCACCACGTATCCGCCGGCCGCGTCCTTCATCTGATCCATCCTGATTTCTTCCATGTCTGTTTCCTCCTTGTCATGTATCATATTGAATGAATCCCTGTCCCTGAAAGGCCGTTGTGCCTTTCACATGTTCATACGCAGCCAAACCGCGGGTGGCAGTGAAAAAAGAAAAACCTTTGTGCAGCCATCTCGTCAGCCCCGTATCAGAATCCAGGAAAAAAGCAAGGAGACCACAGACCTCTGCAATCTCCCCACGCTGAACGGTAACACTTGAAAAATTCATCGACCCCTTCCGGCCTTATTTCCCGAAATACCGCTTCAGCAGCCCTTCAAAGCCCTTCCCATGCCGGGCTTCGTCGCGGCCGATCTCATGGACGATGTCATGGATCGCGTCCAGGTTCAGCGCCTTGGCCTTCTTGGCCAAATCAGCGCGGCCCTGCGTGGCTCCGTATTCGGCGTCCGCCCGCAGTTCCAGGTTCTTCTTTGTGCTGTCCGTCAGCACCTCGCCCAGGAGCTCCGCAAAATGCGCCGCGTGCCAGGCTTCTTCCATCGCGGCCTTTTCAAAGAAAGCGCCGACTTCCGGATAGCCTTCCCGAATGGCGACCCGGCTCATGGCCAGATACATTCCCACTTCGGAACACTCGCCGTTGAACATTTCCCGCAGGCCGTTCTTGATTTCTTCCGGCGCATCGCTGGCTACGCCGACCACATGCTCGGCGGCCCAGACCTTATCGTCCTTCTGCTGAATAAACTTGCTGGCCGGCGCCTTGCAGACCGGACACTTTTCCGGCGGCTCGGAGCCTTCATAAACGTAACCGCAGACAGAGCAAACCCATTTCATTTTGATACACCTCCGTTTTTCTCGACGCCCGTTCCCGGGATTGAATCCATTTCGCAGCAAAAGTATACCATCCGCCACGGATAAAAGCAAGGCCTTCCTTGTTTCTTTCCGGCGGATCATGTATAATGAGCGGGCAATGGCGACGGTCTGATCCTGTAAAAACCCAGCGCCCAGGAAAGCATATCCGCCCCGTCGATCAGGAAAAGGCGAGCCCCTCCCCTGGCGAGAACATCCGGGAGTAAGCTGCGCGTTCTTTGGATAAATGTCCGAGAGGAGATCGCTCATGCGCATAGACCTTTCCATCTTTGGCTCTCCCCTGGTTTTCTCCCTGGAGGGGTTCCATGGGATTTACGTCCTCGTTGCCCTCTACATGTGGAGCGTATCAGCCCTGTTCTCCCTCCGCTATTTCCAGGGGCACTCCCGGATGGGGCACTACTGGAAAAGCACTCTTTGGATCCTGGCCGCCCTGCTGCTCCTGCTGTCCTCCGAGAACCTGAGCGCGGCCTTCCTGTTCCTGGTCATGATTTCCTTCATCAGCGATAACTGGGTCGCCTTCGAGAACACAACGGAAGCCCACCAGGCCGCCGGCGTCTACAGGGCCGTGGCCTACTTCGGGGCCGGCTGTGCCCTCGTCGGTCTGATATGGCTCTGCTCCCTGTCGGGGACCCTGAACATCGACGGGCTTCGGGCCTGGTCCGCCACCCTTCCGTCCCGCTGGCCCCTGCTGGGTCCCGGCGTTCTGATCTTCATCGGTTTTTCCGCCAAGGCGGGCATCTTTCCCCTGCATATCTGGCTGCCGAAGGCGCACCCCGTGGCGCCAGCGCCGGCCTCAGCCCTCCTGTCCGGTATGCTGACCAAAGCGGGGCTCTATGGGATTATCATTCTTTCCTGCCATGTTTTTTTCCGTAGCGTTCCCTGGGGTGCCGCCATGCTGGTACTCGGAGGGATCAACATGCTGCTGGGCGCGGTGAAGGGCGTCTTTTCCGCCAACCTGAAGCACACCCTGGCCTGCTCCTCCATGTCCCAGATCGGGTTTATCCTCATCGGCGTGGGTCTGACGACGCTTCTGGGAGAAGAAAACGCTCTGGCCGCCCGGGGAACCATGTTCCATATGATGAACCACAGTTTTCTCAAGCTGAACCTGTTTCTCTGCGCCGGGGCCGTCGCCCTGGGCGCCCATTCCCTCTCCCTGACAAAGGTTCGGGGGTTCGGCCGGAAAAAGCCGCTTCTGCACATCTGCTTTCTGATCGGTTTTCTCGGTCTGGCCTGCGTTCCTCCGCTCAACGGCTATCTGTCCAAATCGCTGCTCCATGAAGCGCTGCTGGAATACGATGTGCTTGCCGATTCCTGGCTGGTTTCCCTGTTTGAGAAGGTCTTTCTTTTCTGCGGCGGGCTGACCTTCGCCTATATGGCCAAGCTCTACCTCTGCCTGTTCTGGCTGAAAAACCGGGATCCGGATCTGCAAGCCGTTTATGATGCTCAAAAAACCGTCCTGACGATGCCGGCCGCGCTCGCGCTGATCCTTTCCTCTCTGCCGCCGGTGATCTTCGCTCTGTTCCCGAACAAAATCTCCCGCCCGATCCTCGAAGCCTCCATGGGCTTTTTCCGGGGCGCGCCCCTGCCGGGAATCATCGCCTGGTATTCCGCTGATAATCTGCGGGGGGCTGGTGTTTCCCTGCTCATCGGCGCCGTTGTCTGTTTCCTTGTCCATCGTTTTCTGGTTCGTGACGGGGAATATCCGGAAGTCTGGCCCGCCTGGCTGGATCTGGAAAAAAGCGTTTACAGGCCTGTCCTGACGAGAATGCTCCCTTCCCGCAGGAAAAAGCAGGAAGGCTGCAAATAGCCTCCCTGCCTGTCCGCCGCTCCCTGGTTTTTCGGCCGCTCCTCCTTTATTCCGGTTCTCGCCGGATCGGCATCATTGTATCGTAAACGCAAAAACGCTTTGCGTTTTGATGCGTTTACGCCGCGCCGGGCGCGTGCCGCAAAGCGGCAAAATTACATTTCGCGCCCGGTCGCATCCGCCGGAGGCTTATCGGAAACGAAAATTAATTTTTCGTTTCCG
>JAZQCB010000066.1:0-6598 GCA_045546035.1 Clostridia bacterium | reverse complement strand
CATAGGGGCCCTGCTGCGTGCCGGCCGGCCGGCCAAAGCCGCCCTGCGCCGGAGCGGATCCCGCCGGGCGACCATAGGGGCCGCGGGGCTGCTGGCCCGCCGGCTGCGGCGGACGAATCACATTGGGCGCCAGACCCACCGGCCGCGCGGACTGCCGCGGCGCGTCCCCGGGGCGGCTGATAATCTGGCCGATGGCCGGCTTCTTCGGCTGCTCCGAGCGGGGCGTTTCCGCAGGCCGGACGGCGGGCTTTTCTCCCGCCGGCTGCGCCGGCTTTGCCGCCGGTTTTTCGGCGGTTTTCGCCGCCGGTTTTTCCGGGGCTTTCTCCGCCGGCTTTTCCGGGGCTTTCTCCGCAGGCTTTTCCGCGGCTTTCTCCGCAGGCTTTTCCGGGGCTTTCTCCGCCGGCTTCTCCGCCTGCTTTTCCGCGGTCTTGGCCGTCGGTTTTTCAGCCGGCTTCTCTTCCGCCACGGGTTTTGTCACGGGGGGCTGCGGCGCGGGAACAGCCGGCGTTTCAGCAGGCTTTTCGACGGGCGTTTCCGGCTTTTGGGCGGGATCCGGCGCTTTGACATTCTTTTCCTGCGCCTCCGCCCTGGCGGCTTCCTCCCGCCTGATCCTGTCCTCCCGCCGGGCCGCCTCCATCTGGGCCTTTTCCTCGTCGTCGAGCATCGTGAACGCCCGGGAATGGGTAGACTGCATCCGTATCTGTTCTTCCCGCTTGCGCTGAGCCGCCTCTTCTTCCTTCCGGCGGTTCATCTCGGCGTCCATCCGCCGCAGCGTGTCGAACAGCGCGTCCGCGTCCTTCCTGGCCCTGGTCGTGCGCTCGAGGATCGAGGCGGACTGTTCCACCAGTTCCCGGGTGGTGTTCATCAAGTTTCCCTTAGCCATTCGCCGTTTGTACCCCCTGCCGTTTCCGGCATGAAAATCATTTTATTCGGGCGCTCAGGGCGCCTCTTTCTCCAGACCCTCCGCGGCCCGCTGGGCGAAGCTTCCCTTTTTCAGGGCCATCGCCATGCCCGGGCGGCCGGTCGCCTCTTCCATCAGGCCCGCGGGCAGTTTGCAAAGAGGCGTTCCCGCGCGCCGGCAGAGCTCCCGGTATTTCCTCTCGGAGCCCTCCGAGATCTCCCCGTCCAGCAGCAGCGCGCCGCACTCGCCGCTTCGCAGCGCCTTGCGGCAGGCCTCCTCGCCGAAGACCGCCTGCCCCGCCCGCAGCGCCATGCCCATCAGTCCCCGCATCCGCGTCTCATTCATGGGCTTCACCGCCAAGCAGGGCCAGCTCCGCGTTCAGCGCCTCGCTGACCGCCTCGTCCATCCGGACCTGAAGCTGGCGCTCCAGCTGCCGCTGTTTCAGCGCCCGTTTCAGGCATTCGCCTTCCCGGCAGACGTAGGCGCCTCTTCCCGGTTTTTTCCCGGTGGGATCCAGGCTGACCGTCCCCTCCGGCGAGCGGACGACCCGGATCAGGCTCTTTTTTTCCTTCATCTCCCGGCATCCGACGCACATGCGCATGGGAATCTTCCTGGTTTTCATCGGCGCCTCTCTTACACGGTGTCGTCGTCGCCCATCAGGCTGTCGTCAAAGTCCATGGTAAAGCTGTCGTATACCGGGGTCTCCACCTGGACGTAGTCCACCAGCTGGCCGTTCTCGTCCACCATATCGTTGAGATCCGCCATCTGGCTCTGGCTCTTGATATCGATCTTCCATCCCGTCAGCTTCGCGGCCAGGCGGGCGTTCTGCCCCTCCTTGCCGATGGCCAGGCTCAGCTGGTTATCCGGCACGATGACCCGGAAGGCCTTCTCGTCCTTGGCCTGATAAACGCTCAGCACATGGGCGGGATTCAGGGCGTTGGCCACAAACTCCGCCGGATTGCTGCTCCACTTGATGATGTCGATCTTTTCGCCCTTCAGCTCGGCCACCACCCGCTCCACGCGGCCGCCCCGCTGGCCGACGCAGGCGCCCACCGGGTCGATCATCATATCCTGGCTGTGCACGGCGATCTTGGTCCGGCTGCCGGCTTCCCGGGCGATGTTCTTGATGGTCACGATGCCGCCGGCGATCTCCGGGACTTCCATCTCGAAGAGCCGCTTGACCAGATTGGGATGGATCCGGCTGACGTAGACCTGGGGCGTATAGCCGACGTACTGGCTGGTCCGCTGCACCTCCAGGACGTATACCTTGATGTGGTCGTCGTCGTGGAGCACCTCGCCGGGGATCATCTGCTCCTGGGTCAGGACGCCCTCGGTCCGGCCCAGATCCACATAGGCGGCCTTGGGCTCGATCCGCTCGACGATCCCCGTCAGGATCTCGTTCTCCTTGTCGGAGAACTCGTCGTAAATCTTGCCCCGCTCCTCTTCCCGCAGGCTCTGGATGATGACCTGCTTGGCCGTCTGGGCGGCGACCCGCAGAAAGCCCTTGGGCGTCACGTCCACCTCGGCGATGTCGCCCATCTGGTAGGTGGGGCTGATCTTCCGGGCTTCCTCCAGGGTAATCTGGTTGGTCGGGATTTCGACTTCCTCCACGATGGTCTTCTTCGCGTAAACGGAAATAGCGCCGGTTTCCCGGTTGATGTGCACGTCCAGCATGGTGGGCGTCGCCTCGTTCCGGGGGGAGTTTTTCCGATAAGCCGCCTTCAGGGCCTCCTCGATCATGCCGAAGAGCCGGTTCTCGTCGATTTCCTTTTCCCGGGCCAGCATCCGGATGGCTTCAATCACTTCTGATTTCATTGCTCTGCTTCTCTCTTTCTCATTCGCTTGCCTGCGATGATTCCTCTTGTCCGTCTTTCCCGTCGGGGGAGGCGCCGTCTTCCTCGTCGAAAACCACGTCCTCGATCCCCTCCATGTTTACCAGGGGTTTGACCAGGGAGGCCGCCTTCCGGGGAATCCGGAGGACGCCCTCTTCCGCCTCCAGCAGGATCTCCTCCCCCTCCAGGCCGGCGAGGATCCCCGTCAGGCTTTTCCTTCCGTCCAGCGGGCGGAACAGGTGGACCTCCACCTCGGCCCCCCGGCTCCTCTCAAAATCCCGTTCGGTCTTCAGGGGGCGGTCGATCCCGGGAGAGGAAACCTCCATGAAGTCGTAATCGTAATCCTCCACCAGGGGGCGAACCGCCTTATGAAACACCTCGCAGTCGTCCAGGGTGATCCCCTCCGGCTTGTCGATATAGATCCGGAGGTATTTCCCGGTGGGCTCCCGGTCCAGGCAGACGTCCACCAGCTCGAAGCCCATTTGGTCCGCGATTTTCCGGCATTTCGGCGCCACCGCCGTCGTCCATTCCGCCTTCGCCATGCGCCCTCCTTTCAGGCATAAAGAAAAGAGCGGAAAACACAGCCCTCCGCGGCGATACCTGCGGACGCCGCCCCGGAACGGGGGGCCGATCCACGGCCGCGGGCTGTTTCCACTCTTTCTACGTTAAACCCTTCTTTCAAGGCTGAACCGCCGCTATATTTTCCCCGCCGGGGCGGAGAACACGGGCAGTATAACACAGTTTCAAGGCCTTGACAAGCTTTTTCATCGGGTTTTTCAAAGGGATTTCGGGCTTTTTCGCCTTCCCGGCGCGCCCCGGCGGCCCCGTTTTCCGGAACCGCCGGGGCGCGGGGCCGTATTCCCGATCCCGCCCGGTTCGGTGCCGCCGCCCCGGCGGGCCTTTTTTCCGTTTTTCCCAGGCCCGGGATTACCCGATTCTTTTGAAAACCGGGATTTTCTCGATGGGCGCCGCCACCCGGACGCTCCTTCCGCCGGCAAAGCGCTCCCCGCTTTCCGCGTCCTCCCAGACCCCGGCGGGCAGATAAACCTCCCGCTCGAATTCGTTCAGGTGCAGCACCGGGGCCACCAGATAGTCCGGCCCGAACATGTACTGATCCTGAAGCTCCCAGCATTTCGGATCCTCCGGGAATTCATAGAACATGGTCCGGATCAGGGGGGACCCGTTTTCCGAGGCCTCCCGGTACAGCGCGCTGATATAGGGCTTCATTTTCCGGCGAATCTCGTAATACTTCCGCATGATGCGGTAGTTGTCTTCCCCGTAGCTCCACAGCTCGTTATCCTGCCCGGTCCGCAGATAGCCGCCGCCCCAGTCCCGGTCGTCCAGGGTCGGAATGTTCCTGGGTCCCCGGTCGCCGTGCATCCGGAGCACCGCGGAATAGACCGCGAACTGGTACCACCGGATCAGCAGCTGCCGGAAATCGGGATCCCGCACGTCGTCGGTCATGAAGCCGCCGATATCCGTCGTCCACCAGGGGATGCCCGCCAGGCCGATGTTCAGCCCCGCCTGCAGCTGTTCGGCGAAGCTCTCGAAGGTGCTGGGCACGTCCCCGCTCCACAGGATGTTGGCGTATTTCTGGCTTCCCGCCCATCCGCAGCGCAAAAGGTTCGCAAAGGGCTTTCCCTCCCGGCTCATGGGGTCGAAGAAGGCCCGGCTGTACATCTGGGGATAGAGGTTGCTGCAGCTCAGGGCCGGTCCCGCGCAGTAGCGGTAGTTGTCAAAATCGTAGACCCCGTAATCCGGCTCGCTGTTGTCCAGCCAGAAGCCGTCGATCCCCAGATCCGCGTAGTTCTCCCTGCATTTTTCCCACAGGTATTCCCGGGTTTCCGGGTTGAAGGGGTCGATTTCGACGCAGTCCCCCTGATAGTCGTAGGTCTGGGCCGCGCCCCGCTCCGTCCGGATCAGCAGCCCCCGCTCCATCATGGGGCCGAAGTTTTCGCTCCGCCGGTCCACGCTGGGCCAGACGGAAACGATCACCCGGATACCCATCCGGTGGAGCTCGTCGACCATGGCTTTGGGATCCGGCCAGTAGGTTTTGTCAAACTTCCAGTCCCCCTGCACCGTCCAGTGGAAAAAGTCGATGACGATCTGGTCGATATGGATGCCTTCCGCCTCATATTTCCGGGCGACGGAGAGCACCTCCTCCTGGGTTCTGTAGCGCAGCTTGCACTGCCACAGGCCCATCAGCTCCTCCGGGAAGGCGGGCGCCCGGCCGGACACGGCGGTGTAGTTTTTCAGAAGCTCCTTCGGGGTTTCCCCGGCGGTGATCCAGTAGTCCATCTCCCGGGTGCTCCGGGCGACCCATTCGGTGCGGTTTTCCGCGAACGACACCGACCCCACCGCGGGGTTGTTCCACAGCAGGCCGTATCCCAGGCTGCTGATCATAAAGGGCACGGAGGACTGGGAATTCCGCTGGGCCAGCTCCAGCACCGATCCCTTCAGATTCAGGTTCGGCTGCTGATACTGCCCCATGCCGAAAATCTTCTCCCCGGGGTTGGGCTCGAAGCGGACCGTCAGCTCGTATTCGCTGGCGCCGATGATCCCCTTCCATTCCCGGCTTACCAGTTTCAAACACCGGCTGGTCCGCACCGGGGTGCCGGCGTAGGCGCGGTAATATTCCTGAAGGATCATCTTCCCGTCCCGGTAAAACGACAGGACGCCCATGAAATTCACCCGGGCCCGGATCCGGCCGTTTTCAATCTCCCCGAAGGGCACGCGGCTGATCCGGCCGTCCTCCTCCAGGAAATCCTCCTCCCCGATGGTGACCCTGGCCTCCGCCTCCTCCGGCGTTTCCGTCAGCGCGCCCTCCAGCGCGCTCCGGCTCTGGTCCATCCAGGCCCTGACCCGCAGGCTGTCTTTTCCCCAGGCCTCCACCCGCAGGGTTTCCCCCGCCCGGCAGGCCGTCAGGACGTTTTTTCCGGCCGTCATTCTCATGAGCGCTCAGTCCTCCTTTTTCTTCAGCACCATGGCCGTCCGGCAGGGGCTGTAAATCGTGAAGCCCAGACCGCGGTCCGGATCCTCCTTCGCCTCATAGGTCACCGCGTGGGCCACCAGCCCAGGCCCGCCGAAGCGGAATTCATCGCTGCTGAGGATCACGCCGTATTTTCCTCCGCCCGTGCTCCAGCAGGGGAGGAAGAAGTTCGTTTCCGAATAGCTGGGATGGAAGTTGAAAACGAACAGCAGGCCCGCCCGGCTGAAGGCGATGATCTTCCGGTCCGGATCCACCCAGAGGCTCTGGGCCGCCGGATCCTCCAGCAGCCGATGCTGCCTGGCCAGGCCGATCATGGCCCGGTCAAAATCGTTGAGCCAGACATATTTCAGGTCCGGGTTGTCCACCAGGGACCATTGCCGCCGGCAGTATTTGTAGCTCCAGCCGTTCCCCTCCCGGGGGAAGTCGATCCACTCCGGGTGGCCGAATTCATTGCCCATGAAATTGAGATAGCCCTCCCCTGCCAAGCTGGCAGTAAGCAGGCGAATCATCTTATGCAGCGCCACACCACGGTCGATGACGGGGTCGCCGCTATCCTTGTTCATGCCGGCATACATCGCCGCATCGCACAGCCAGAACATGAGGGTCTTATCCCCCACCAATGCCTGGTCGTGGGATTCGCTATAGCCGATGTTCTTCTCTCCCGGTCGGCGGGTGGTCAGCTCGTACCAGAACTTATACATATCCCACTGATCGTCCCCACATTCCTTGAGGGTCTTGATCCACAGGTCCGGCACACCCATAGACAGGCGATAGTCAAAGCCTATACCCCCATCCAGAATGGGCAGGCACATACCCGGCATGCCGGACATATCCTCCGCCACAGTGATGGCCTTGGGATTCACCTGCCGGATCAGC
>JAZQCB010000065.1:0-36077 GCA_045546035.1 Clostridia bacterium | reverse complement strand
AGTTGTAGGGGGGATTTGTCTCCCTAAGACCGCTTGGCCTCCGACTTCTACTATAACGCCGCCCAGTGCATGGCCGTGGCCGCGGGCAGCGACATCGCCGGTTTTGCCGACCTCAAGGGCAAGAACGTCGCCGTGAAGATCGGCACCATGAGCGCGGACTACGCCGAGAGCCTCTCCGGCGAGTACGGCTTCACCGTGGTGACCATGGAGTCCTCTCCCGACAACTACCAGGCTGTCATCGGCGGCCAGGCCGTGGCCTGCTTTGACGACGCGCCCATCATGGCGGACTACATCAAGTCCAACGGCGTGCCGCTGCAGCTGGTTCCCGGAACGGAGAACGAGGGCGCGGAATACGGCATGGCGGTCTTTGATCCCTCCAAGCGGGAAATCGTGGACAAGTTCAACGCCGGCCTGGCCAACATCCGGGCCAACGGCAAGTATGACGAAATCCTGGCCAAATATCTGGGGAACTAACGCCCCGGCTTGAAAAAAGAAAGGAAGGCAGGTTCGGAGGGCCTTCCTTTCTTTATCCTGTCAAGACAGGGGACGGTTCTGAAAGGAGTTTTTTTCCTTGGCGGATATTTTCAGCAAATACGGTCCGCTTCTGCTGACCGCGATGGGGCAGACGCTGCTTCTTGCCCTTTATGGGCTTTTCTTTGCCTGCATCATCGGCCTGATCGTCGGCATCATGAGCGTTTTGAAAAGCAGGTTCTGCCGCGGCTTTGCCCTGGTCTTCGTCAATCTGATCAGGGGCGTCCCGATGATCGTGCTGGCCTATTTCATTTTCTTCGGCGTGCCGTTTTTCTTTAACAGCATCCTGCATGTGGGCGGGGTCAAGCTGACGGCCCTGGAGGCAGGCTCTATCTGCCTGGCGCTCAACTGCGGGGCGTATATGGCCGAGATCATCCGCGCGGGCATCCAGTCCGTGGACGTGGGCCAGATGGAAGCAGCCCGCTCCCTGGGGCTGCCCTACTGGCGCTCCATGCAGCGCGTCGTGCTTCCCCAGGCGATCCGGACGATGATCCCCAGCATCATCAACCAGTTTATCATTACCCTGAAGGACACCTCCATCCTCTCGGTCATCGGCTTTCCGGAGCTGGTCAACACGGCCAAGAACGTCGTTGCGGCCACCTTCCTGTCCTTCCAGACCTGGGGCATCGTGGCGATTATGTATCTGATCGTGATTCTGCTGCTGCAGTGGGCGGCCAAAGCGCTGGAGAGGAGGCTGAAATATGAATCCAGATAACGTCAAGATCCGGGTGGAAAACCTGGAGAAGAGCTTCGGCCGCCTGCAGGTTCTCCGGGGCGTTTCGGCCGAAATCCGGGAGGGCGAGGTGGTCGTTGTCATCGGACCCTCCGGCGGCGGAAAATCCACCTTTCTGCGCTGCCTGAACCAGCTGGAGGAGGCCAACGGCGGCCGGATCGTGATCGACGGCCAGGACATTACCGATCCCGCCACGGACATCAATCGGCTCCGGGAGCGGGTGGGCATGGTGTTTCAGCATTTTAACCTGTTCAACAACATGAACGTCCTGCGGAATCTGATGCTGGCCCCGGTGGATCTGAAGAAATGCTCCCGGGAGGAGGCGAAGGAAAGGGCGCTGGCCATGCTGGAGCGGGTGGGGCTGCGGGACAAAACCGAAGCCTACCCCCATCAGCTCTCCGGCGGACAGAAACAGCGCGTGGCCATTGCCCGCGCGCTGTGCATGAAGCCCGACATTATGCTCTTTGACGAGCCGACCTCCGCTCTGGATCCGGAAATGGTGGGCGAGGTGCTGGATGTGATGAAGGAGCTGGCCCGGGAGGGGATGACCATGGTGGTGGTGACCCACGAGATGGGCTTCGCCCGGGAGGTCGCCAACCGGATTCTCTTCATGGCGGAAGGCTCCATTCTGGAGGAGGGGACGCCGGAGGAAATCTTCGGCCATCCGCAGCACCCCCGGACGCGGGATTTCCTCGAAAAGGTGCTGTAAATACCCAATAAGGCAATGTTAACAGCGGCGGACCATGACGTTCGCCGCTGTTTTCGTCTGCCCGGCAGCAAAGCCAGGCCGGCCGTCCTTACGCCTCCGGCAGCAGCGTGCCGCTGCGGATGCGGCGGCCCAGCCTTCCCTCCACGTAGGCCCGCAGGAGCGAGAAGGGGGCGTGGCTGTCCGGCGAATCCACCCAGGCGGCGGTGCCGGTTTCCAGCGCGTGGCGCATCCAGCGGACCTGGGCGGCGCTGACCCGCTCCCGGGGATCCGGCGGCCGCCGCTGGCCGCGCCTGCGGGCGCAGTCCGCGCAGCACAGCCCGCCCTCCTCCAGGGCGAAGAGCACGGCCTCCGCCTCCTCCAGCCGCTTTCCGCAGAAGACGCAGTGATTCAGCCGGGGCTTAAAGCCCTCGCAGTCGGCCAGGCGCAGCAGGAAGCCCGAGAGCAGCGGCCGCCAGGGCTGGTCGGAGAAGGTCAGCCGGGAGAGGGTGTGCAGAAGCAGCATGAACAGCTCCCGCCGCTCCTGCTCCGGCTCCACGACCGCTTCCGTCAGGCTCAGCAGATAGGTTCCGCAGGTCAGCCGGTCATAATCCTGGCGCAGGGGATAGAAGGTTTCAATCAAATGAACGGAGGTCACGGTGGTGTGGCCTCCGGATTCATAGAGCATATAATCGCCCAGGGCAAAGAGCTCCGCGGCGTTGAGGTTGTGGGATTTGGGCTTTCGGCAGTTCCGGACAACGGCGTCGATCCGCCCCCGGGAGGGGCTGAAAAGGGTCACCATCCGGTCGTTGTCCCGCCAGTTGACATGCCGCAGGACGATGGCGGTATTCTCGGTCTGAACCATGGGCGCCTCCCGGCTTTACTGGCTGTCCCGGTTGCGGATTTCGAAGCGGCGCACCTTGCCGGAAATGGTCTTGGGCAGCTCCTCTACGAATTCCACCTTCCGGGGGTATTTGTAGGGAGCCGTCAGGTGCTTCACGTGGTTCTGCAGCTCCCGGACCAGGTCGTCCGAGGGCGTGTAGCCGGGCTTGAGCACCACCGTCGCCTTGACGATCTGCCCCCGCAGGGGATCCGGCACGCCGGTGATGGCGCATTCCAGCACCGCCGGATGCTCCAGCAGGGCGCTTTCCACCTCGAAGGGGCCGATCCGGTATCCGCTGGACTTGATGACATCGTCCGCCCGGCCCACATACCAGTAATATCCCCACTCATCCTTCCAGGCCAGATCCCGGGTATGATAGAGATTGCCCGCGAAGGCTTCCGCCGTCATCTCCGGGTTCTTGTAATAGCCCGCGAACATGCCGTAGGGCTTGCCGTGGTGCACGCGGATGACGATTTCCCCGGTGACGCCGGCGGGGCAGGAATTCCCCTCCGCGTCCACGATGTCCACGTCAAAGAGCGGGGCGGGCTTGCCCATGGAGCCGGGCACCACCTTCATCCAGGGGAAGGTGACCAGGGTGGGCAGCAGCTCCGTCTGGCCGAAGCATTCATGCAGCTCGATGCCGGTCTGGCGCTTCCAGTCCTCGGCGATTTCGGGGGACAGGGGCTCGCCGGCCACGGAGCAGTGGTGCAGGCTGGACAGGTCGTATTTCGACAGATCCTCCTGCAGGATGAAGCGGTACATGGTGGGCGGGGAGCAGTAGGTGGTGATTTTGAACTTCTCGATCATGGCCAGGATTTCCGCGCCTTTAAACTTGTCAAAATCATAGACGAAGACGCAGCTGCCGCCCAGCCACTGGCCGTAGAGCTTGCCCCAGACGGATTTGGCCCAGCCGGTTTCGGACACCGTCAGATGAAGCCCACCGTCCTCGACCTGCAGCCAGTACACCCCCGTCAGGATATGGCCCAGGGGATAATAGTGGTCATGGGCGACCATCTTGGGCTGCCCGGTGGTGCCGGAGGTAAAATAGACCAGCATCAGATCCCGGTCGCAGGCCAGGGCGTCCCCGGTGGGCTTTTCCCACTGATCCGAGGCGGCGGCGAAGCCCTTGTCGAAGCTTTCGAAGCCCTCCTTTTCCGAGCGGACCATGACCAGATGGCGCAGGGTCGGGCAGTCCGGCGCGGCCTCGAGGACGGCGTCGGCGACGGAGGTGGTATGCTGGGTGGTCACGATGACGCTGATGCCCGCCGCCTGCACCCGGTAGCGGATGTCCTTGGCGGTCAGAAGATGGGTGGCGGGAACGGTAATCGCGCCGATCTTGTGGAGCGCCATGAGGATGGGCCAGAATTCATGATGCCGCTTCAGGATCAGCAGCACCGCGTCCCCCTTCTTCACCCCCAGGGAGGCGAAGTAATTGGCGGCGCGGTTGCTGTCGAGCATCATCCGGCGGAAATCGTAGCGCACCACGTCCCCCTCCGGATTGGTCCAGAGCAGGGCGGGGCGGTCCGGATCCTCCCGGCCGTAGCGATCCACCACGTCATAGGCAAAATTGAAGCCCTCCACCTTTTTCAGGCGGAAGTTTTTGTTGAAGTCGTCGTAGCTGAGAAAATCCCCCTCCACGTCGACATAGTCACGGTAAAGCGGCCGCATATCTTTCTTCCTCCCCGGCTTATTCGTTAAAGTCTTTTTTGACGACCACGGCGATAAAACGGCAGTCCCCCTCCGGCGCGTACATCACGTGGGGCAGGGAGGAGTCGTAATAGACGCTGTCGCCGGGGGCCAGCAGCA
This sequence comes from Clostridia bacterium, assembly GCA_045546035.1. Classification (GTDB taxonomy): domain Bacteria; phylum Bacillota; class Clostridia; order Christensenellales; family Aristaeellaceae; genus Aristaeella. The sequence continues at coordinate 31,439 of JAZQCB010000065.1, read as the reverse complement.
GCTCGTTGCCCCCCAGAATGATCCGCAGATATCCCTCCAGCACGTAGTCGAACTCCTGCCCCTCGTGGCTGTGGGCCTGCTTTACGACGCCGGGCTGATCCTTCTCCACGGTCACGATAAAGGGCTCCGCCAGCTTATGGGAGAAATTATAGGCCAGATGCTGATAATGATACTGCTTCCGCCGGTCAAAGGCCAGGCCCTTGCCGTTTCGGGTCAGGATATAGCCGCGCAGCTTGGGGCTTTCCCCCGTCAGCAGATCGGAAATATCGACCCCCAGGGTTTCCGCGATGTTGAACAGGTGGGAAAAGGAAAAATCCTTCTCGCCCTTTTCATACTGGATATAGTCCGCCAGGGGCACGCCGGACCGGGCGGCGACGGCTTCCTGGGACAGGCCCAGAATATCCCGCAGGTCCGCGATTCGCATGGCGATCATCTGGATCTGTGTCATTTTCTTTCCTCCTCATCATGGCCGGTCGGCCATTGATACTGAATGAAGGTCTCTCCCGCTTCGCCAGGGAACCCTGCGGGCTTCCCGATGCCGCCGGGTTTGTCCCGCAGCTTCGCGGGATGCTTTGTCAGCCTGCTCCGGCCCGCAAATTCGGGTTGGCAGCAGGCTTCGGTTATGCTATCATAAGACCGGCGGGAAATCAATGAATAGGTTTGTACTAATTCTGTTCGAAGGGGGGCGGCCGGCCTGTGGATGAAATGCTGCTGAGACGTGCCGCGGCCGGGGAGACGGAGGCTGTTGAACGACTGCTGGCCGGGGTGGAAGCCCTGGTCTGGCGCGTCTGCTGGCATTATACCGGGGACCGGGAGAGCGCCTCCGACTGCGGACAGGAGGCCATGATCCGGCTTTGGCGGTCCCTGGGATCCTTCCGGTTTGACTGCTCCTTCGAAAGCTGGGCGTACCGGATTGCCGCCAACTGCTGTCTGGACTATCTGCGCAAAAAGAAAAGGGAAAACGCAGCTTCCCTGGAACCCCTGCGGGAGCAGGGCTTCGATCCGCCGGATCCATCCCCCGGGCCTGAGGCGGAGGCGCTCCGAAGGGACGGACACGCCCGGCTGCGGGAGGCCATCGCAGGCCTGCCGGAGGAGCAGCGGGACGCGCTGGTGCTGACCCAGCTGGAGGGCCTTTCCTATGAGGCGGCGGCCGGGATGCTGGGCGTTTCCGAGGGAACGGTGAAAAGCCGGGTCAACCGGGCGCGAAACAGGCTGAAGGAAATCTTTTCGGAGGAAGGGAACCTTTCCGACGCCTCCCCCGTCCAAAGAAGAGAAAGGAGGAACCGGTCATGACGGAAGAAAAACGGGATTCCCTCCTTTTTCCGGATGAGGAGCTGCGCCGGATGGCCGCGGAAACCCCGTCCCCTCCGGAAGACTTCCGGCAGGGATGGCGGGAGGCGCTTCGGAAAGAGATGAGCGGCGCGGCCGGCGGCGAAACGAAAGGGAACGCCGCCGTGAGGAGTGTCCCCGCGGGCGCGAACTGGCCCGGCGCGGGCGAGGCCGCCGATCGGGAAGAGAAGAACGCCGAAGAAAAAGGGAACGCCACCGGGAAAAAGAACATCCACGCGGACAGGCCCGGGAGGGAAAGAGAGGAGACGCCATCCGGAGCGAGCACCCGTTCCGCTTCCCGCCGCCGCCTTTCCCGCCCCTGGAAGGGGTTGATCAGCGTGGCGGCGCTGCTGGTTTTCCTGGTGGGGGGAACGCTTCTGACCCGGGGCCGCCTGAGCCCCCGGCTTCAGGCTCCCCAGCCCGCTGTTTTACGGAGCACCGTTCCTGCCGCGATGGACGCGGAGGAGGCTTTCAAACCCCAATCTACCAGCCTGCCGGCGGGCGTAGAAACGATTCCGGAGGCCGTTTTTGAAACGGAAGCGGACGAAGCGGCGGAAATGGCCGGGGCGGATTTCGAAGCGGAAGAGGCCCCGGCCGCCGGGAGTATGGCTGCGAAGAACGCAATCTCAGAGGCGGACGAGGCCGTGCCCGTTGGGGGAAGCCTGGCCGTGAAGCGGGAGGCCCACGCCGGGGAGGGCTTCACAAGTGATGCAGTTCCGGCCGCGGGAGCCGCCGACGCGGTTCCAGCCCAGGAGCGGGAAAGCCGCGGCCCCCTGCTGGATTTTCTGGAGGATATGGGAGCCTTCCTGCGGGCGGCACTGCCCTGGATGCTGGGGGCGGCGGCCCTGGGGGGCATTGTGACGATCCTTTTCCGCAGGGGAAAAGAAAAGCCCCGCCGGGACAGATAAAGCATCTGGGAAGCGGAAAAGGGAAATGACGGATCCTTTGGCGCGGGCCTGCGGCAACAACTCGCCGGAGAAAGAAGACCGGCGCCTGACAGGAACCGAGGGGAGGAAAAAGCATGGGAAACGCGGTGGAGGAAGCCCGGGAGCTGCTGCTTTCGGTTACGCCGCTGAAGCGGGACTGCGGGCGGGTTTGCGGCGCCCGGTGCTGCTCCTCCCTGGAGGGGGAGGAAACCGGCATGCTGCTCTCCCCCGGGGAAGAGGATTTCTACGAGGATCTGGAGGGCTGGAAGATCCGGCCTTCGGGCAGGGATCTGCTGCTGATCTGCCCGGGAAGCTGCCGGCGGGAGGATCGCCCCCTGGCCTGCCGGATGTTTCCGCTTTTGCCCCTTCCGGAGGAAGACGGAGCGATCCTGGTCCGGACGGATGAGCGCGCCCGGGGCGTCTGTCCCCTGTGCCGGCAGGGAAAGCGGGGCATGGATCCGGCGTTTGTGGCAGCAGTCAGGACCGCGGGCGAGACCCTGGCGCGGGAGGAGGAACAGCGGCGCTTTCTGACGCGCCTTTCGGAGGAGCAGGCGGAATGGCGGGAGCTGCGGCAAAGGCTGGGAGGCATCGGGCATGTATGAGCAGGTCAGGGCGGAGCGGGAGGTTTTCGGGGACGGAACCGACCGGCTCCTTTGCGCCAGCGTCCTGAAGATGCCGCCGGAGATGGCGGAGATGAACGGAAGGATCCAGTGCGTCTACCTGGATCCCCCCTTCATGACCGGGGAAACCTTCCGGCGGAAGCGCCCGCTGGGGGAGAAGGGATGGAAGAAGGGCTCTCCTTCCCTGACGCTGCCCGGCTATGAGGACCGGTTCCGGGACGAAAAGGCTTACCTTCGGCTGCTGCGGAGGATGATCGCGGCCTCCCGAGAGCTGCTGAAGGCCGACGGGGTTTTTTACCTCCATCTGGACTGGCGGATGGGGGCCCAGGCCCGGGCGCTTTGCGACAGGATGTTCGGGAAGGAGCGGTTTCTCAACGAGATCATCTGGAGCTATGAGAGTGGCGGCCGGGGGAAAAAATACTTTCCCCGCAAGCATGACACCATCCTGCTCTACGCGAAGGGCCCCCGCTATCATTTCGACCTGACCCGGGTGCCCCTTCCCCGGGGAGAACACCGCCGCAACCACATGGCCCGGGGCCGGGACGATGACGGCCGGGCTTTTTCCAGCATTTTCTCGCACGGGAAGGAGTACCGCTATTTCGAGGATCAGCCGGTTTATCCCGGGGATGTGTGGACGGATATCGGCTTCCTGCAGCAGCTGGATCCGGAACGGACCGGATACCCGAGCCAGAAACCGGTGCGGCTGCTGGAGCGGCTGCTGCTGCCGGTGACGCGGGAAGGGGACTGGGTGGCGGATCTTTGCTGCGGCAGCGGCACGACCCTGGCCGCCGCCGAAAAGCTGGGATGCCATTTCGCCGGCATGGACGCCAATCCCGCGGCGGTGGCGGTGTCCCTCGCGCGGCTGAAGGCGGAGAATCTGACGGTCTGCTGCCCCGTATCCGCGGACAGGACGCCCCTGGCCGCAAGCTATGACGCGAAAGACGGCCGCCTACGGATGGAAGGTCCCCGGGTTTCCGGGGATCCCTTTCCGGAGGGAACGGCGCCGGGGGAGGCGCTGGAAAGATGGGAAACCGGCCGCCTGGAGCAGGGCGTGTTCCGGGTTTCCGCCCGGTATCAGCGATCCTTCCGCTATCCGGCGCTGGTGACCTCCCTGCAGGTTCCCGCGGGGGAGCTGCCGGACATCATGACCACCGACGCCGCGGGCGTCCGGCGGGCGTATCGCTGGAAAGGGACGGTCTGAAGGCCGAGGGGAAGCTGGCGGGTCGCTGACCGGGCCCGCGGGGGGCGGGAGCCTCGCCGAAAGGGCAAAAGCACAAAAATTTTGTGCAAAAAGGAAAAAATTTTGTGTTTTTCCCTTGCTTTTCGGCGGGGAATCTGATATTCTGTCTTCGACGGAAACGAATCGCCGAAAGGCGAAAGAGAGAGCGAGCGGAAGAAAAGAGAGGGAGAAAAAATGGCAGCGAAAAAGGCGGTCAAGGCTGAAAAAAACGTCGTGACGACGGATGTGCAGGAAGAAAAGCTCAAGGCGCTGGAACACGCGCTGGCCGATCTGGATAAGCAGTTCGGGAAGGGCTCGGTGATGAAGCTGGGGAGCGACGCCATCGGCCGCGATATCCCCGTGATCCCCACGGGCTGCCTGACGCTGGATGCCGCTCTGGGCGTGGGCGGGATTCCCCGGGGCCGGATTGTGGAAATCTACGGGCCCGAGTCCTCCGGAAAGACCACGGTCGCCCTCCATGTGGTGGCCGAGGCGCAGAAGGCCGGCGGGATCGCCGCCTTCGTCGACGCGGAACACGCCCTCGATCCCCTCTACGCCAAGCGCCTGGGGGTGAATATCGAGGAGCTCTACGTCTCCCAGCCGGATACCGGCGAGCAGGCGCTGGAGATTGCCGAGGCCCTGGTGCGCAGCGGCGCGCTGGACGTGGTGGTGATCGACTCGGTGGTCGCCCTGGTGCCCAAGGCGGAAATCGACGGGGAAATGGGCGATTCCTTCGTGGGGCTGCAGGCCCGGCTGATGAGCCAGGCGCTGCGGAAGCTGACCGGGATTATCAGCAAAACCGGCTGCGTCGCCATCTTTATTAACCAGCTGCGGGAGAAGGTTGGCGTCATGTACGGAAACCCGGAAACGACCCCCGGCGGCCGCGCGCTGAAATTCTATTCCTCCGTCCGGCTGGACGTCCGCAAGGGCGAGCCGCTGAAGAACGGCTCCGAAATCATCGGAAACCGGACGAAGGTCAAGGTCGTGAAAAACAAGGTCGCCCCGCCCTTCCGCCTGGCGGAATTCGACATTATCTACGGCGAGGGGATCAGCACGGAGGGAACCCTGCTGGACATGGCCGTGGATCGGGATATTATCCACAAGAGCGGCGCGTTCTTCTCCTACGGGGATCAGCGCCTGGCCCAGGGGCGCGACAACGCCCGGCTGTATCTGAAGGATCATCCCGAGCTGACCGCCGAAATCGACCAGAAGCTGCGGGCCGAGCTCTTTGCCAACAAGGAAAGCACCCCCGAGGATCAGGCCGCCCTGGCCGCCCAGCAGGAAGAGGAGGAGGACGATCTCGCCCTGCTGGAGGAGGATCTGGGGGACGAGGAAGTCTGAGATACTGACAGGGACTCGCGGCGGAAGTGAACCGGAAAAACAGGACAGAAAGGCTGGAGATTCGTCTCCGGCTTTTTTTCTGCCTTCAGGGTGAGTGACCAGAGCTTTCAGACCTTGCGGTATGGCGGGAAAAAGCCTTTTGATGCCAGAATCATATCAACAGGGATAACCTGGGGTCTGCCCGACGCCTTGTTGCGCAGGGGATGGATTTATGATATGATAACTTGACTTTTTGTCGAAACCGGGCGGGCAGAGAGCTGAAGGCCGGCCGGCAAAGCCCGGACGCTCAAAGGGAGCGAAAAAGGGGCCGCATCAGGAAGCGGGGCGGGGAAACCGCCTGAAAGGGGGGAGACGGGATGTTCGGAAGAAAGAGGAACCGGGAGGAATACGAACCGGCGGATCTGGAGGAATACGATCCGGACTACGACTACGATCCCGACGATCCCGACGGTCTCCCCGAGGAGGCCGATCCTCTCCCGGAGGAGGAAGCCGGCGGAGAAGACGAAAACGCCGGGGCGGACGCGGGGGAGAAAAAGCCCGAGTCCCGGAGCATTTTCCGTCCCGAGGTCCGCAAACCCAACTTTATCCTCAGCGTCATGGTCAACGTGGTGCGGGTGGCGGCGGTGCTGGTGCTGCTGGTGGGAATCGCCGGGATCGGCGCGCTGCTGGGCATCGCCAAGGGATATGTGGAAACGGCGCCGGATCTGGATCTGGCCGCCCTGGACGCCCAGGCCCAGACCTCCTTTATCTACGACTGCAACGGCAATCTGATTACGGAATACAAGGGGTCGGAGAACCGGGTCATGGTATCCCTGGGGGCGATGCCGATCAATCTGCGCAACGCCTTCGTCGCCGTGGAGGACGCCCGGTTTTACAGCCATTCCGGCGTGGATCTGAAGCGGATCGTCGGCGCCTTTGTCAATAATCTGACCTCCAGCGGCCTGCAGGGAGGCTCCACCATTACCCAGCAGCTGATCAAGAATACCCTGCTTTCCTCCGAGGTCAGCTATAAGCGGAAGATCCAGGAAGCCTGGCTGGCGATGCAGCTGGAATACAAATACGACAAGGAGCAGATCCTGGAGAGCTACCTGAACACCATCTACCTCGGGGAGAACTATTACGGGGTTCAGGTGGCGGCGGAGGGCTATTTCGGCAGGCCGCTAGGCGAATTGACCCTGCGGGAATGCGCGATGCTGGCCGGGGTGACCAATAACCCGTATCATTATAACCCCCGGCGGAATTTCTATACCCGGGGAGGGGACGGCGTCGACTACGCCGCCATTACCAACAACCGGACGGATTACGTGCTGCGGTGCATGTATGAAAACCAGTTCATCACCCGGGAGCAGTACGAGGCGGCCCTGGATCCCTCGACGGCCCATGTGCTGGAGACCTCCGACAGCGCCGGGGACGCCATGTATCCCCACGCCCATTATGTGGAATACGCGGTGGGCGAGGTTGTGAATATTTTCCTGGAAATCAACGGCCTGGAGAACACCCCCGCCAACCGGGCGGCCATGGAAACGAAGCTGCGGACCGGCGGATACCATGTAAAGCTGGCGCTGGATCCCGCCATGCAGGAAACGGTTCAGGAAACCGTCTCCGGATGGAGCAAATATCCCTCCCTGCGGGATCCGGCGGACAAGGTTTTCCGCAGCCGGAATTCCGACGGCACCTATACGGAAATCGTCCAGCCCCAGTGCGCCTGCGTGGTGCTGGATTACCGGACGGGGGAGCTGAAGGCCATCGTCGGTTCCCGGAACCCGGTAACCGCCCGGAAAACCTTGAACCGGGCGACGGACATGAAAATGCCCGTGGGCTCCTCCATCAAGCCCATCGCCGTCTACGCCCCCGCCCTGGAGCTGGGGGCCAGCCCGGCCTCCATCGCCTACAACATGCCCCTGCCCATCCGCGGATGGCGGGATTCCCGGGGAAACGACTCCTGGCCCACCAACTATGGCGGCGGGGGCTATGTAGGGCCCGAAACCCTCCGGACGGCCATGACCAAATCCCATAACACGGCAGCGGCCTACACCCTGATGAACCGGGTCGGCGTGGAGCGCAGCGTCGATTTTCTACACCGGATGGGCGTGGACGACGGGCATATCGACGCCACCCCCTTCGGCCTTTCCCTGGGCTCCTCGGGCATCACACCCCTGCAGATGACCGTGGCCTACGGCGTGCTGGCCAACGGCGGCGTTTATCAGGAGCCCATCTCGGTGCTGGGCATCTCCGACTCCAACGGCAATGTCGTCTGGGACGGGCATCAGCACCAGGAGCGGCGCCGGGTTTTCAGCGACAGCACGGCCTACATGATCGTCGACATGCTCAAATCGGTGGTTTCCTCCGGAACGGGCACCTCCGCGAAAATCAAGGGGCAGACCGTGGGCGGCAAAACCGGTACCAACTCGGACCAGAAGGGCGTCTTCTTCGCCGGGATGACCGGGTATTACGCCTCCGCCCTGTGGATCGGCCACGACAATTATAAGGCCCTGTCCTCCAAGTCGACGGGCTCCGGCGCGGCCGCGCCCCTTTGGCAGGCCTGCATGAGCAAGCTGCACGCGGGGCTGCCCAACCGGGATATCCTGGAGGGGAACGCTTCCAATTATAACCTGATCCGGGTGGAAACCTGCGGCGTCAGCGGCCAGCTGGCCACCGACGCCTGCCGGCATGACGCCATGGGATATGGCACGGTGACGGACTACTGGGCCAACGGCACCCAGCCCACCGTCTACTGCCAGATGCACGGGACGGAGACGGTCTGCTCCGAAACGGGCATGCTGGCCTCTCCCTGGTGCCCGAACCCGACGCAGCGGGGTGTCATCAGCATCCCCGCCGGGCACCCCCTCTACAACTATATCGGCACGAAATACCAGGACGTTCTGGAGGAGTATCTGGGAACGGCGGCGGCCACCTCCGGCGTCGTATGCACCTATCACAACGCCGAAAATCAGGGCAGCGGCGTTTCGGCCACCACCGCGGCGCTGATTCAGGACGCCCGGGTGCTGCTGGCCAACGCCCAGAGCATGATGGAAGGCATGGATCCCGCCTCGCCGGGATATCAGGCGATCTACAACGCCGCCGTTTATCTGGAGAGCGTGATCAACAAGGAAGCGCCCACCCAGTCGGAGGTGGCCAGCGGCATGGCGGTGCTGACCCAGGCCATGGCCGGCATTTACTGAGAAAAAGACCCGGGAAACGCCGCGGGGCGGAAAAAACAAAAAACACGGGGAAGGGGGAAGCAAAATGAAACGATGGCTCTGCCTGGGGCTGGCGTTCCTGCTGCTGCTCCCTTCCTTTGCCTTCGGAGGAGGGGAGGCGCCGCGGATTTTCGCGCCGACGGAAGTGATCCGGCCGGGGCGGGCCTCGGTGATTCGCTTTACCCTGCCGGCGGAAGGTAATTTTGACATTCTCCTGGAGGACGCGGAGGGCAGCCGGCTTTCCGTGGTGACCCTGAACCATCCCGGCCAGGCCGGCGAGCATACCATTTACTGGAACGGCACCTATGAAGGGGCTCCGGCGCCAAAGGGGCCGGCGAGGCTGGTGCTGAAAACCGTCGGCGGGACGGCGGAGGCCCCGGTGGTCATCGGGGAGATGGCGCCCTGCCTGATCGGGGTCAGCTTTTCCCGCGCGCAGCTGATCACCGGGCATCGGACGGAAATCCGCTTCTACGCCACGGAGGAGGGCACCGTGACCCTGAGCGCCGCGGAGGGGGAAAAACGGGAGGAGCTGGCTTCCTGGCCCGTTTCGGAAGGGGACAACGTCCTTTCCTGGACGCCGGAGCTGCCGGCGGGCGCCTGGGAGCTGGTGCTGACCCTGTCCGACGGGGAAACCGTCTCGGAAGAAAGCCGGTTCCTTCTGACAGCCGCCGCGCCCGTGCCGGAGGAAACGGAAATGCCAGAGGAAAATGCGCCGGCGGAGGAAGCCGCTTCCGTATTTACCCCCTCCTTTACCAGCCCCTACGCCGGGCAGGACGCCACGGCGAATTACTGGACCCTGCCCATGGACATTACCGACGAGGCGGCGGTCTGGCAGGCGCTGACGGCACCCATGACCGTCATCGACAACGGCCAGACCGAGAAGGCCCAGATCGTTCTCCGATCGGAGCCCTCCTCCGAAAGCCCGGGGGTGGGCAGCGTGACCTGCATGACCCAGGGGGTGCACGTGCTGGAGCGAGGGGAAGAGTGGTCCCTGGTGGAGTGCTATTCCTCCTCCTTCCATGATTCCCCGATTCTGAACTGGAACGCGCTGGTGCAGGGCTACGTGCCGACGGCCTATCTGACGGAGATCATCCCCAATCAGGAGATGGGCTTCGTCATCGACAAGCTGACGCAGCGGCTGTATATCTTCCGGGAGGGGCACCTGTTTACGACCCTGCTGGTTTCCACGGGCCTGAGCAACGCCCGGCAGCCCTATAACGAAACCCGCAGCGGCGAGTTTCTGATGACCAGCAAGGTGGGGACCTTTTCCTCCGACAACCTGCGCTGCGGCCTGGCGATCCGCTTTAACAAGGGGGATCTGCTCCACGAGGTGCCCTATATCAGTCAGGGGGACGGGTCGAAAAACTACAGCGTCTGCGAGCCGAAGCTGGGCACCAAGGCCAGCCACGGATGCATCCGGGTGCAGCGCAAGCCCACCCCGGAGGGCGTCAACATGGGCTGGATCTGGAACAACCATAAAGCGAACACAAGGCTGATGATCTGGGAGGACTGGCAGGGCCGGCAGATTCCCGTTCCAGGGGAGGAAATGACCCTCTGGTACAACCCCAAGGGCGGGCAGTTTTACCACAGCAAGGACCACTGCGAGAGCGTTCAGCGCGCCAGCGTCGTTTTCGAACCCTTTTCCTACGCCCTGCTGGACGAAAAGCCCTACGCGAAGCTGAAGCGCTGCGAATACTGCGCGCCGCCCCTGCGCCGGGCCGAGATTGAGAAAATCAACGGGAAATACGTCCTGGGAGGGGATCATGATCCGATTCTGACGAAGGCCCGGGAAAAATGCCCCCGGCCGCTGAAATAACGGCCGCGCGGAAAACGAACCTCTTCGGAGCGACGGACAAAAAAGAGGATGGAGACATGAACGTTATCGATATCGTCATCCTGGCGATTCTGGGGCTCAGCGTGCTGATCGGGCTTTATCGGGGTTTTATCGCCTCGGTGGCCTCCTTGGGCGGCTGCGTCCTGTCCCTGGGCATCAGCTTCTGGCTGAACCCCAAGGTGGTGGAATGGGTCAAGTCCAACCCGGATCTGATCAAAAACCTGATGTCCTATACGGACGCGGGGACGCGGCTGGGGGATCAGGCCCTGGCCCAGACCAGCGTGGCCAATCTTTCCGGCGCGGGCATCACCGAAATTCTGAACCGGGTGAACCTGCCCGGGCCCCTGCGCACCCTGCTGCAGAACAACCTGGAAAACCAGGTGTTCCGCTCCGCCGGGCTGCAGGCGGTGGGGGATTATGTGTCCCAGACGGTGGTCAGCGCGGTGCTGAACGTGATCTGCTTTATCGCCTGCTTCCTGGTCTGCTTCCTTCTGATGCATTTTGTGCTGAATTTCCTCAAGGCGGTGTTCCGCTTCCCGGTGCTTAAGCAGATGAACTCCCTGGCGGGGGGCCTGTTCGGGCTTTTGCGGGGCGGGATCCTGTGCTTCGTGGCCTTCGCGCTGCTGCCCCTGATCCAGACGATCGTGCCCATCCAGGGGATCAACGACCTGGTGGCCGCCAGCAGCCTGGCGCCGATTTTCAACAGCGACCAGCTGATCCTGGCGATCATGAACGGCCGATTGTAAAGGAAACGGGAAGCGCGCGCCCCGGGCGCGGACAGGCTGCGTCCTGTCGGCCGGGCCTTGGCCGCGCCTGCGGGAGTGGGAACGCTGTCTGGAGCCGAGTTTGCCCCGGACGTGCGCCGTGAAACAAAAAAATATTTTATAAAAGGTATTGACGGGAACGTTAACCGGTGTTATATTATATTTGATCAAAGGTTTTCGGACAGAAAACCGGATCAGAAGGAGGAAAATGCAATGAGCATTTATGATTACACCGTTCCTACCCCCAAGGACGGGGAAGTTTCCCTGAAGGACTACGCCGGCAAGGTGATGCTGATCGTCAATACCGCGACGGGCTGCGGTTTCACTCCCCAGTACAAGGACCTGGAGGATCTTTACGAGGCGGATCACGACAAGGGCCTGGAGATCATCGATATCCCCTGCAACCAGTTTAAGGGCCAGACCCCCGGGACGGACGAGGAGATTCACGAGTTCTGCACCCTGAAATACAACACCCAGTTCCCCCAGATGAAAAAGAGCGAGGTCAACGGGGAAAACGAGCTGCCCCTCTACACCTTCCTGAAGAGCCAGAAGGGCTTCGAGGGCTTCGGCCACGGCCCCAAGGCGCTGGCCATGTCCGCCCTGCTGAAGACCGTGGACAGCAACTATAAGAACAACCCGGACATCAAATGGAACTTCACCAAGTTCGTTGTGGATCGGAAAGGCAACGTGGTGGCCCGCTTTGAGCCCACCGCCTCCATGAAGGACGTAGCCAAGTGCGTTGAAAGCCTGCTGTAAGCGGAGGGCTTCCGCAGGGAACGCGCGGGCAGTATGAAGGCCGCGGGCCCCGGGCCTCCCGGGGGGAAAGCGGACGGAAGCATCGAAAGGGGAATCCGTATGGAACGATATGATATCGCCGTGATCGGCACGGGGCCGGCGGGGGTCTCCGCCGCCATCACCGCCACGGTGCGGAACAAAAAGGTGCTGCTGCTGGGCTCCGCGGATCTGAGCTCGAAAATGAGCCGCGCGGAGAAGATCCAGAACTATCCCGGCTTCCCGGAGGTCCGGGGCGAGGATCTGGCGAAGGCGCTGCAGGGGCATCTGGACCGGATGGGCATCGGCATCACGGAAAAGCGCGTCAGCGCGGTCTACGCCATGGGGGATTATTTCGCCCTGCAGGCGGGGGAGGAGATGATCGAGGCCTCCGCCGTGATCCTGGCGACGGGCGTGGTGGCCGGAAAGCCCCTGCCCGGCGAGGAGGAGCTGCTGGGCCACGGCGTGAGCTACTGCGCCACCTGCGACGCCGCCCTGGTTCGGGGCAAGGAAGTTGCGGTCATCGGATACAGCGCGCAGGAGGAAGGAGAAGCCGCCTTCCTGACGGAGATCTGCAGCCGGGTGCTGTATTTCCCGATGTACGCCGCGGAGCCGAAGCTGCCAGAAAAGGCGGAGATTATCCGGACGAAGGTCAGCGGCATCGGACAGGAAAACGGGAAGCGGCTGGTGCTTTCCCCGGACGGAAGCTGGCCGGTGGACGCGGTGTTTGTCCTGCGGGAGGCCGTGGCTCCGGGGCAGCTGGTGCCCGGGCTGGAGACGGAGGGCGCTCACGTGAAGGTCAACCGGCGGATGGAAACCAGCCTGCCGGGATGCTTCGCCTGCGGCGACATCGTGGGAACCCCGTATCAGTATATTAAGGCCGCCGGGGAGGGCAACGTCGCCGCCCTGAGCGCGGTCGGCTATCTGGATCAGATGAAGAGGAGGAAAGACAATGGTTAAGAAGATCAACGAGGAACAGTTCGAGAACGAGGCGAAGAAGGCTCCCGTGGCGGTGGTCGATTTCAGCGCGACCTGGTGCGGCCCCTGCAAGATGCTGGCGCCGGTGGTCGAGGCGGTCAGCGAGGAGTATGCCGGGCAGGTGTCCTTCTACAACGTGGACGTGGACGAATGCGGCGAGCTGGCGGCGGAATACCGGGTGCAGAGCGTGCCCTGCCTGGTGATGATGAAAAACGGAGAATTCGTGGATCAGTCCATCGGCTTCAAGCCCCAGGCGGCCATCAGCGGATGGGTGAAGAGCCACCTGTAAGCGAAGAAAACCAGGAGAGAACCGAGCGATGAAACCCGAAAGCCTGACCAATCCGGAGACCATGCCCCAGCTGATGCTGGAAAACCAGCTGTGCTTTCCCCTCTACGCCGCCGCGCGGCGGGTGGTGGGAGGCTATACGCCCAGGCTCAAGCCCCTGGGGCTGACCTATACCCAGTACATCGTGTTTCTGGCCCTGTGGGAATACGGCGAAACCACGGTGGGGGATCTGTGCAGGCGGCTGCTGCTGGATAACGGAACCATTACCCCGCTGGTTAAAAAGATGGAAGAGGCAGGGTATGTGGAAAGGCACCGCTGCCCGGAGGATGAGCGGGTGGTCAAGGTCCGACTGACGGAAAAGGGCTGGGCCCTCCGGGAAAGGGCGGCGGAAGTTCCCAGCCAGGTGGGAAAATGCTTCCCCCTGTCGGCGGAGGAGGCGGGGACGCTGTATACGCTTTTGCACAAGCTGATGGACAGCGAAAACGGCTGAAGAACACGGGCCGGCGAAAGCCGGGACAGTAGGATCCATAATGGGGACGGCGAAAGCCGTCCTTTTTTTGATTGGGGGCTTGACAGGGAGGGTTAGACGGTGCTAACATACCCTCCGTCGGCTGCGTTAGTTAGGGCTAACGAATGACCGCTTGTTGCACAAAACTAACAGATGGATCTGAAACCGGGAGAAACGGGAGGCAAGGGAACCATGATTGTCAAACGGAGCCTGTCCCTGGCCGCGGCGGTGTGGCTGCTGGTCGCGGTCTGCCTGGCCGCGCCGCTGACCGCGTGGGCGGCGGACGCGGATATGGATCATTTCGGCGCGGAGTCCAACGCCCAGCTGGATACGACCTACTGGGGCAGCGCGGCCGACCGGATCGACCGGCTGGTGGATACGGCCTTCGCCGAATATCTGGCGGGGAACAGCGGAGAGGCCTACAGCCATGTCAGCGACGCCTATTTCCAGGTGTATGAGATTACCGGGTTTGAGCGCTCGACGATGAACTACGTCTCCGGGCCCCGGAAAAACGCGGTGGAGCTGCAGTTTTCCACCTGCAAGGCCGCGGTCCGGAAACCGAATGACAGCGAGGAAACCCGGAAGGAAGTCCGGACGGAGCTGGTCAAACTGAAAACCATGATCCGGGAGGACGGCAATAAGCTGGCGGCCCGGATGGGGGAGCCGGCGACGGTCATGTCCTACTGGATGGACGGGAAGCGGGTCGACGCCGATCCCTGGGCGGACCTTTCGGGCGATCCCAACGGGAAGACGCATTACGCCAGCTGGACCGCCGCGGCCGACGCCATGACGGAGCTGCTGAACACCGCCGCCACCGCCTATAACGGAAAGGACTTTGAGGCTGCCTCCGACAACGTGAACACCGCCTTCTACGCCGTATATGAGGACAGCGGGCTGAGCCGCGAGATTTACAGCGCGCTGGGTCTGGCCGACCGGGAAGAGGTGGATGCCCAGTTTGATCTCGTGAAGGCCCTGGCCAAGGAAGGGCCGGATAAATTCCAGAGCAAGAAGTTTAAGCGGGAGGTAAAAGCCCTGCGCACCCTGGTGGGCGCGAAAGCTTCCGCCATCGACGGGAAGAAGGAAGAGGAAAGAGCCGCCGCCGCGGCCGCGGCGCAGGAAAACGCCACAGCCGCCGAAACCTCCGGAGGCGATACCGGGATGCTGACATTCTGGGCCAGCTTCGGAATCATCCTGCGGGAAGGGCTGGAGGCCATTCTGGTTATTGCCGCCATCATCGCCTATCTGGTTAAGAGCGGCAGCGCCAGGAGCGTCCGGAATATTTACTTCGGCGCCCTGGCGGGCATCGCCGCCAGCTTTATCGCCGCGGCGGTGCTCTCCTGGGCCAAGGGCGCTTTCGCCGGCGCCGGGGTGGCCCAGGAGGTCATCGAGGGCATTACGGCGCTGATCGCCGCCTGCGTGCTGTTCTACGTAAGCAACTGGATGATCAGCAAGGCGGAGGCCGCCACATGGACGCGCTACATCGACAGCAAGGTTAAGACCTCCCTGGAGCGGGGCAGCTCCTTTACCCTGGCTTTTACCGCCTTCCTGAGCGTTTTCCGGGAGGGCGCGGAGGTGGTGCTGTTCTATCAGCCCATGCTGCAGGAGGGACACGCGGGCATGGTATGGGCCGGGTTCGGCGTGGGATGCGTGGCGCTGGTGTTCGTGTATCTGGCGATCACAAAGCTTTCGATCCGGCTGCCGATCAAGGTCTTCTTTACCGGGACCAGCATCCTGATGGCGGCCATGTGCGTCAGCTTCCTGGGCAGCGGGATCAAGGAGCTGGCGGAGGGGAACGTATTCGATCTGCAGTACCGGCTGGACTTCATTCCTGAAAACGACGTGCTGCAGACGATGGGCATCTATCCCTACGCGGAAACCGTAGGGCCCCAGATCATTCTGTCGATCATCCTGATCGTGACGTTCCTGATGGCCCATTACCGGGGCCGGATCGAGAAGCTCCGGATCGAGATGACGGAGAAATTCAGGAAGGAAGAAAAAGGCGGACGGGAGAGGGGTGGGGAAGATGCCAACCCGGAAACGGCGCCGGCCGCCCCTTAAGAGCGCAAGACCAGAGGCTCAGAACGAACAGCGAGGTTTCAGGAAAACGATCTCCGGGGAAACGCGGAGAGGACGATGAACCAAGGAGAACACGGTGACCGGGGCCGCCGTCCCCCGACGGGCAGGGCCCTTGCCATACAAACGCCGGGCATCCGGCGCGCAAAGAGAACAGGAGGAAAAAACCATGAAAAAGATTGCAGCCCTGATGATGGCGCTGGCCATGATGGTGGCCATGACCGCCGCTTTTGCCGAGGACGCGGCTCCTCAGGCCGGTTTTGAAGAATTCCCCATCCTGCTGGACGGCTCCGTGGAGAACGGGGTCGAGGAGACGGACTTGACGGAAGCGCCCCTGCACGTGGCGGCCGTGTATTTCCAGCCCGTGCAGATGGAGCCCGCCGACCAGGCCGGACTGCCGGTAGAGGAGGCGAACATCCATCTGGAGGCCGACATCCACTGGAACGAGAACGGATACGGCTTCGGCGTGGGGGACTGGGTGCCCTATCTGACGGTTGAGTATCAGATCAAGTCCGAAACCACGGGCGAGGTGGTTGTGGACTGGGCCGCCTTCATGGCCATGAGCGCGGACGACGGCGCGCACTACGGCGCCAACATCAAGCTGGACAAGTCCGACACCTACACCCTGTCCTTCCGCATCCACAGCCCCGCCGAGAACGGCTATCTGCTGCATGTGGATCAGGAGACCGGCGTGCCGAACCATGCTTTCTGGTCTGACCCGATCCTGGTGGAATTCGTGCACTGGAACTATACGGTTCAGGAATGGTAAGAAAGGGCGCGCTCCCCGGCCGGAGACGGTTCGGGGAGGCGGAATACCCGCATACCGTCAGCCCGGCCCCGCGGGGGAGGAGACCGGGCTGACGGTTTCCTGCGCGCGGAAGGAAAAGGTTGGCCGGGTTCCGCGGGGGAGCATCCGGGCCGAAGGAAGCCCGCCCGGGGAGGAATAAAGGACGCATGCGGCCGGCCCGCAGGTCGGTAAGAAGCGCGGATCAGCGGTAAAGGACGCGGGCGCGGGGGGACGGAGCGGCGCAGGGGCGCTCCGCCGGATCAAGCGATCAGGGAGGCGTTTATTTTTGATGAAGTATCTTGTGACCGTGACAGAGGATCTGCTGATGGTTTCCATCCTGATCTGCCTGTTCTGGTCGCTGTGCAGGCTGGCGTTCGGCAGCCGGGGAGACCGGTTTATTCTCGTGGGCATGATCGCGGGGGTCGTCGCCTCGGCGGCGATGGCGATCATGAAAAACACCACCGGGAAAATCGCCACCAACCAGTGGAATTTCTACATCTTTCTTTCCACCCTGGTGTTTACGATCGCCTTCATGATCTTCTCCGTTCTTTTCGGGCGGGAGCACCGGAAGACGACGGCCTACGGCAGCGATACCGGGGCCTCCATCGGGACGGGGGGATGGGTGGTCGGGATCACGGGGGCCGTGCTGACGGCGCTGCTGCTGTTTTACGAGCTGCCGGACGTGATGGCCTATCCGGTGAATTTTGAAACCGCCGGCAAGGGCGTTTTCAGCGGGGAATTCTTCTCCCGGCTGGCGGGCTGGCTGATGGGCCTTCTGCTGGTATGGCTTTATGTGCGCTTCCTGTATCTGTGCTGCATGGCGCTGGATTCCACCCATATCGTTCTGTGGGTTATGAACGGGGCGCTGGCGGTCAACGCCGCGCGGTGCTTCGGGATGGCGGTCAGCAAATGGACGGGGCGCGCCCGGTGGCTGACGTGGCTGCCGAAATACAGCTCCGCCCGATATCCCTGGGCCTTTCCCATCGCGAAATTCGCCACGAACAACACGCTGCTGTTCGTGATCCTGATTGCCGGGCTGAGCATGATCATTCCGGTCATTCTCTTTGCCCGGAGCCTGCGGGTGACCCGGCCCTGCGCTAACTGCGCGCAGATGCGGAAGGAAAAGAGCATCCTGCGGCATCGGCGGCGCATGGCGCTGGGGGTGGCGGTGTGCTTTGTGATTTCCCTGCTGTGCCTGACGGTGGTCAAGGATTACAATAACCGGGAGGTGACCCTGTCGGAGCCGGAAAGCTACGAGATTCGCGGAGAGGAGGGGGCCCCGCTGGCGGAAAAGCAGATCTATATTCCCCTCAGCCAGGTCAGCGACGGGAACCTGCACCGGTTTGAATACGTGACGGAGAACAGGGTCAACGTCCGCTGGATCATCGTGCAGAAGCCCGGGGCGGGCGCATACGGCGTAGGGCTGGACGCCTGCGACGTATGCGGCACGGCAGGGTATTATCAGCGGGGAGAGCAGATCGTCTGCAAACGGTGCGACGTGGTCATGAACATCAACACCATCGGCTTCAAGGGCGGCTGCAACCCCATTCCCATTCCGTATCGGGTGGCGGAAGGATATGTCATCTTCGAGATGAAGGACATTCTGGCCGCCGAGCGGGAATTCAAATAAGGAGGCGAAGGGAAAATGCTGTTTCGGATGATTCGGGGCGCGCTTTTCCGTCAGCGGGGAAAAATGCTGCTGATCGCCTTCACCATCGCGCTGGGCGCGTCCCTGGCCACCAGCATGATCAACGTCATGCTGGATGTGGGGGACAAGGTGACCCAGGAGCTGAAGGCCTACGGCGCCAACATCATCGTCAAGCCCCAGGATTCCACGCTGATGCAGGACATCTACGACGTAGAGGATGGCAGCGGCCAGATCGCCCAGGCCTGGCTGCGGGAGGACGAGGTCGGAAAGCTGAAAACCATCTTCTGGGCGTTCAACATCGTGGATTTCGCGCCGTTTTCGGAAACCCGGGCGGAGCTGCCCTCGGGCAGGACGGTTACGGCGGTGGGAACCTGGTTTAACCACCATCTGGATCTGCCCACGGGGGAGAGCCTGGACGCGGGGGTGGCCGGGCTGAGAAGCTGGTGGGAATTTACCGAGGGCGCCTGGATTGACGAGCAGAAGGAAGGAGAAACCGTCCTGGTTGGCAAAAACGTGGCCGCGAGGGAGGGGCTGCACGCAGGGGACAAACTGACCCTGAAGGGGCCCGCGGCCTCGGCGGAGGTCACCGTGGCGGGGGTTTACGACGCCGGCGGGGACGAGGACGACCAGATTTACGCGCCGCTGGATCTGGTGCAGCGCATGAGCGATACCGACGGGAAGATCGCCTCCATCGAGGTGTCCGCCCTGACCACGCCGGATAACGACCTGGCCCGCCGGGCGGCCCAGAATCCGAAGGCCCTTTCCGCGAAGGATTACGAGACCTGGTACTGCACGGCGTATGTGAGCGCGGTCTGCTATCAGATAACCGAGGTCATTACCGGCTCCGTCGCCTCCGCCGTGCGCCAGGTGGCGGACAGCGAGGGCGCCATCCTGAACAAGACCCAGCTGCTGATGATTCTCATTACCGCCCTGAGCCTGGTGGGCTCCGCCCTGGGCATCTCCAACCTGGTGACGGCCAGCGTTATGGAGCGCAGCCAGGAGATCGGCCTGCTGAAGGCCATTGGCGCGCGGGATCGCTCCATTACCGGGCTTTTCATGGCAGAGATCCTGATCACCGCCCTGGTGGGCGGCATCGTTGGATACTTCATGGGCTTCGGCTTCGCCCAGCTGATCGGCCGGAGCGTTTTCGGATCGGCCATCGAGATGAAGCCGCTGGTCATTCCGCTGGTGGCGGTGCTGATCGGGCTGGTCACCATCGCGGGCAGCCTGCCCGCCATCCGGATGGTGCTGCGGCTCGATCCGGCGGAAGTTCTGCATGGAGGGCATTGAGGGATGACAAAGAGAAAAATGTTCCTGCGGATGATTACCGCATCGCTTTTGCGGCGCCGCAGCCGGATGCTGGTCGCCCTGCTGAGCATCGCCATCGGCGCCACAATTCTCTCCGGCCTGGTGACGATCTATTACGACGTGCCCCGGCAGATGGGGGCCCAGTTCCGGAACTACGGGGCCAACATGATCCTGGTTTCCGATTCGGAGGAGCCCCTGACGAAGGAAAAGGCGGAGCGGGCGCTCTCGGCGGTGCCGGAGGAGAAGATTGTCGGCGCCACGCCCTACCGCTACGTCAACGTGCAGATGGTTCGCAGCCAGCTGGCCTTTGTGGCGGCCGGCACGGATTTTGATCAGGTACAGATGACCAGCCCCTATTTCGTGGTGGAGGGCGCCTACCCCTCCGGAACGCGCCAGGCGCTGCTGGGAAAGCAGGTGGCGGAAACCATCGGGGCGAAGGTCAACAGCGTGATCGAAATTACCTATAAGCCGGCGGCGGGCGCCGGGGAAGGGGCGGAGCTGACCCCCGGCGCGAGACTGGCGGGCAGCGCGGAGGGCTTCAACCAGAACCCGGTTTACGTATCCTTTACGGTGGATCAGGAGCTGAAAATCGATTCCATCACGGTGGATGCCTCGCTGCAGACGCCGGAATACGGCGGGCAGTGCGGGGAAAGCTTCTACACGAACCGCTTTCTGGGGAAAAGCCTGCCGGTGGCGGAGGTGGACGGCGTCTCCGGCGCGACGGTGACCTCCGAGGCAGTGGTGCGCGCGGTCAACAGCGCGAAGGTCACCGGGGAGGGCCGCTCCTCCGTCGGCGCCACGCTGAGCATGCAGGTGACCGGCATTCTGGATACCGGCGGCAAGGAGGAAGGATATATCTTCATGTCCCTGGAGGATATGGCGGCGCTGACCGGGGAGAGGGGCCGGTATGACGTCATGGAGATGAGCGTATCCGGCGACGCGGCGGAGCTGGAGGGCTATGTCAGCGGCATCGCCGGCGCCGGCGCGGGGGTTTCGGCCCGGCTGGTCAAGCGGATCACCCATTCGGAAACCGCGGTTCTGGGCAAGCTGCAGGCGCTGGTGTTCCTGGTGACGGCGGTGGTGCTGGGGCTGACGATGATCTGCGTTTCGACGACGATGATGGCCGTGGTGACCGAGCGGCGGAGGGAAATCGGCCTGCGGAAGGCGCTGGGCGCCTCCGACGGCGGCATCCGGGCGGAGTTCCTGGGAGAGGGTATGTTTCTGGGACTGCTGGGGGGCCTCCTGGGCGGCCTGCTGGGGTTTGGGTTTGCCCAGGTGGTCAGCGTCAATGTATTCGGCTCCTCCATCCGCTTCCAGCCCCTGCTGCTGCCGATTACGGTTCTGGTATCCATGCTGATTTCCGCCCTGAGCTGTCTAATGCCCATCCGGCAGGCGGTGGCGGTTGACCCCGCGCTTGTATTGAAGGGAGAGTAAGCCGATATGAGTCTTCTGGAGCTAAGAAACATTTCCAAAATCTACGGGGAGCTGAAAGCCCTGGACAATGTGAGCCTGCATGTGGACCGGGGGGAATGGGTGGCCATCATGGGGCCCTCCGGATCGGGCAAAAGCACGATGATGAACATCATCGGATGCATGGACAAGCCCTCGAAGGGAGAGGTGCTGCTGGACGGGGTCGATATTTCCAAAGAGAGCAGCAAGGCCCTGACGGAGATCCGAAGGGACAAGATCGGCCTGATTTTCCAGCAATTCCACATGGTGCCCTACCTGACGGCGGCGGAAAACATCATGGTGGCCCAGTATTACCATTCCATGCCCGACGAGCAGGAGGCCCTGGAGGCGCTGGAAAGGGTAGGACTGAGGGAGAGGGCCCATCATCTGCCCAGCCAGCTCTCCGGAGGCGAGCAGCAGCGGGTCTGCGTGGCCCGGGCGCTCATCAACCATCCGGAGCTGATCCTGGCGGACGAGCCCACGGGCAACCTGGACGAAAAGAACGAAAACATCGTGCTGGATCTGTTCGCCCAGCTCCACCGGGAGGGAACGACCCTCATCGTCGTGACCCATGACCCGGAGGTGGCCGAGGCCGCCCAGCGAACCATCGTGCTGGAGCACGGGCGGGTGGCCCGGGAAGTGATCAACGAAAATTTCGGTCAATGAGGGAACCAATAAGGGAATCAATGCGGGAATCAATGAGGGAAAAGAAATGAGAGCGAGCGATCTTCCCCTGCGCAATTTGAGCCGGAAACCCGGAAGAACTGCGGCGCTGATGCTGCTGGCCGGGTTTCTGGCCCTGTCCCTGTTCGCCGGGACGGTGGTGGTGGAATCCCTGGGGAATGGGCTAAAGAGCCTGGAGGCCCGGCTGGGCGCCGACATCATCGTCGTGCCCGCCTCGGCAAAGGCCCGGGTGAACCTGCAGGAGATGCTGCTGCAGGGGGCGACGGGCTATTTCTATACCGACGCGAAATACACGGAGATGCTCGCGGGGGTGGAGGGCGTCGAAAAAGCCTCGCCTCAGCTCTTCCTCGCCTCCCTGCGGGCGGATTGCTGCTCGGTGGCGGTGCAGGTCATCGGGATCGACCAGAAGACTGATTTCACCGTTCAGCCCTGGATCGCCCGGAGCTACAGCCGGGAGATGGGAATCGGGGACGTGGTGGTGGGCAGCCGTGTCAACGCTCAGGTCGGGGAGGGCATCAAACTTTATGATACAAGGTGCCGGGTGGTGGCCCGGCTCGACGCCACCGGCACCGCCATGGACACCTGCGTATACTGCGGGATGGATACCCTGCGGATGCTGCTGGAGGCGGCGAGGGAAAAGGGACATGAGCTGAAGATCGAGGGAGAGCCCGAAAACGTGATCTCCGCGGTGTATCTGAAGGTTCGGGACGGCGCGGATGCCCAGAAGGTAACGGACACGATCAATGTGCAGAACAAATTTAAAAAGCTGCAGGCGGTGCGGACCAAATCCATGTTCAGCGGCATGGCCGACAGCCTGGCGGGGGTGACCGGAACGGTTTCCGGGCTGATTCTGGCCGTGTGGGGGCTGGCGCTGGTCATCCTGATCATCGTGTTCTGGATGATGGCCGGGGAAAGGAAAAGGGAATTCGCTGTGCTTCGGCTCCTGGGCGCCTCCCGGAGGATGATGGGCGGCATGATCCTGAAGGAAACCGCCCTGTGCGCCCTGGTGGGGGCGGCCGGCGGAACCGGGATGGGGGCGCTGATCCTCTTCCCCTTCCGCGGGCTGATCGAGCAGCGGCTGGGGATGCCTTATCTGATGCCCGGGGCGGGACGGGCCGTCCTGCTGGCGGCGGCCGCCATCGCCTGCACCGTCGGCGTCAGCGCCATCGCCTCCGGGGCCGCGGTTCGAAAACTCAGCCGGGTCGACGCCGGAGAAGTGCTGCGGGAGGGAAACTAAAATGCAATTGAACGGGGAAGGACTCTCGAAACGCTATTTCCGAAAAACCGGCGAGGCGAACTTCTTTGAGGCCGTGAAGAGGGTCGACATTTCCCTCCGGCCCGGTCGCGTCACCCTCCTGATGGGCCGCAGCGGCAGCGGAAAAACAACCCTGCTCCATATGATGGCCGGCTTGCTTAAACCCTCGGAGGGTCGCGTCACCCTCGGGGAAACCGATCTCTACGCCCTCGACGATGCCCCCCTCTCCCGGCTGCGTAATGAACGGATCGCGGTCGTGCCCCAGGCCCGCAGTGCCGTGGAAACCCTGACGGTGCGGGAAAACCTGCTTTTGCCCGGGCTGCTCTGGGGCGGGCAGGAAGACGACGGAGCAGCGGAACGCTGGATGGAAAGGCTGGGGATCGCCTCCCTGGCGGACAGCCGGCCGAAGGAGCTTTCCGGCGGGGAGCTGCGCCGGATGGCGATCGCCCGGGCGATGATGCGGTCCCCGGAGGTGCTGATGGCGGATGAACCTACCGGGGATCTGGACGACGAAAACACCGCCCTGGTGCTGGGCCTTTTGCGGGAGGCGGCCGGGAACGGCGCGGCGGTGCTGATCGTGAGCCACGAGGCGGAGGCGCTGGCCTACGCGGACGAAGCTTTTCGCATGGACGCGGGCGTCCTCACGCCGATGGAGGGATACGAAACCGGCGGGAAGATGACCGGAGACACGGAGCCGTAAAGCACCCGAGGGGGACGCGGACGTTCGGAAGCCTTCGAACGCGGCATGGCCGAAAGAGCGAGGAGAGAAAAAATGAAAAGAAAACCAAGCGCGACGGATTTTCTCCTGGCGGCGCTCAGCGCGCTGACGCTGATCGGGGCGTTGACTTTTTTCAAAACCTGCGGGCCGAGGGAGGACGGCTCATGGATGAACTGCCACTGGGCGAACCAGGCGGTGACCGGCCTGGCGGCGGTCATGACCGTCCTTTCCATCGCCCGCTTCTTCCTGGGGGACGGGGAGAAAATCGGCCTGGATATTTCCCAGATCGCCCTCGCCGTCCTGACGGCGGCGCTGCCCGGCAACCTGATCTCCCTGTGCGGAATGGAGACCATGCGCTGCCATACCGTTTTCCAGCCCGCCGCGCTGGTGCTCTCGGTGCTGACCGCGGCGGCGGCCCTGGCGGACGCGATCCTGCGGGGGCGAAGGCGGGCTTCCCGTCAAAGGCGGACGGAACTGCAATGACCGGGAAAAGCGAAAACCCCCGAACCGCACAGCCCTGGCTGAAAACACCGTTGACCTTCCGCGGCCGGAACGATACAATAGGGGCCGAAAGGCGGGTGGACGGGAAATGACGAACATGGACGCGCCGGAAAGGCGTTTTGATCTGGTATGCGCGGGGATCGCGCTGGTGGATTCGATTATTAAGGGCTTTGATCCCAACCCCATTTCCGCCTCCGGCTACCGCGCCGCCTCCGGGACGCTGAAGATCGGCGGAGAGGCGGTCAATGAGGCTGTCGCCGCGGTTAAGCTCGGCGCGCGGACGGGGATCCTGATTTCTCTCGGGGAGGACGAGGCGGGCGATATGATCGTCGCCGCCCTCCGGCGGGCCGGGGTGGACACGGAGCTGCTGATCCGCTCCGGAGAGCACGCGACGCCGGTTTCGACGATCTTCGTGCATGAGGACGGAACCCGGAAATCCATCACGAACGCCGCGCACCGGTACGGCTTCCACCCGGAGCGCTACGCCTTCCGCTTTACGGAGGCGCGGGGGCTGATCCTCGGCTCCCTGTTCCGGGCGCCCTTCGACGATCCTGCCGTGATCCACGAGGTGCTTTCGGCGGCGAAGGCGGCCGGCCAGACGGTTTTTGCCGACACGAAGCTGCCGAACTTCCGGAAGCTGGGCCTGGACGACCTCCGGGATTCGCTTCCCCTGATCGACTACCTGACGCCCAACGAGGATGAGGCCCGGTATTTCTCCGGGAAGGAAAAGCCGGAGGAGATGGCGGACGTGTTCCTGGGTTACGGGATCCGGAACGTGCTGATCAAGCTGGGCGCGAAGGGATGCTTTTTCAAAAACGGGGAGATCGCCCTGTCGCTCCCGGCCTATGAGATCGACGCGGTCGACGCTACCGGGGCGGGGGATAACTTCATCGCCGGGTTTGCCTCCGAACTGCTCCGGAGCAGCTCCGTTAAGGAGGCGCTGCGCTTCGGCAACGCCTGCGGCGCCATCTGCACCACCGCCGTGGGTGCCGGAACCGCCCTGCAAAGCCGGGAGCAGGTGCTGCGGTTTATGAGCGAAACGAAAACCGCGGCGCGGAGCTGAAAACCCGCCTGCGCGGCGCAACCGCGGCAGAGAGGAACGGTCTGACTGCGGCGGCGCAGCAAGAAGAATGGGTTTCCGGAGAAACTGAAAAAAACGGGGCTGTGCGTTTGATCACAGCCCCGCTTTTGGGGGATCGTGGAGGCGCGGGCCGCCTCTTTTTTTCAGGTTGGGCCGTGCATTCATGACGGCCGCTCTTCCGGACGTAAGAGCCACGCGATCATGACTTTGGCTCTTCCGCCTGCAGGACGCCGAGCCGGTGCAGCGGCTTGTGCAGAGCGTTGATCAGCAGCGGAGCCGCCACCGCGGCAAAGGCCGCGTTGATCAGGGAGGCCGGCAGCTTGCTGGCCATCTTGACCCCGGTGGCCTCCAGGGTCAGGCCGTTGACCGTCAGCCCCAGGACGAAGGTTTTCAGCATATACAGCGCCACATAAGTCAGCCCTGCCACGGCGCAGGCGACGACCAGCCGCGTCTGATCCCCGCCGGATAGCGCCCGCTTCCGCAGCGTTTTTCCGGCGAGCAGGGCCGCCACCAGGGCCACGGCCCCCTTGGAAACAAAGGTAATCAGCCCCTCCAGCCCGTATCCGGCGATCAGGTCATACAAAAGGCTGCCCAGCCCCGCCGTCACAAAGCCCGCCGCAGGCCCCAGGATCAGGCCGCACAGGGCGCAGACGGCGTTGCTGACCGCGATCTGGGACCCCAGGAAGGGAAAACGGATATAGTTGGACACAAAGGCCAGCGCGGTCATCAGCCCATAGCAGGTCAGGCGATAGGTCTGGTTCATGGTTCGGGTGCTCATGCTTCGTCACTCCTTTTTGCTTTCTGTTCAGGATGGACGGATTATACAGCCAATGTGGTTATATAAAAAGTACCAGAAACAAGAAAAAACATATAACCAGATAATTGCCACTATTGTCGGATTGTGGTATAATGACCCGGCTTCGTGTCTGAGCCCGGGGGCCCTTTCCCGGAAAAAACCGGGGCCGTATTTGAGCAAGGTCTCTGGGTCTGAGTCCGGGGGGCTCTTCCCGGGAGAGACCGGGGGCCGTCTTTGAAGCTGGCTCTGTACAAGGCCAGGGCCTGTTATCCCCGGGAAAGCGGAGGAAGGAGAGACCGCGCCGTGAAGGAAGCGCCCGCCTATCTGCGGATCTATGAACGCCTCCGGCAGGACATCGTCGCCGGGGAATACCCCTATGGCGCCCGGCTGCCCGGAAAGCGGGCGCTGGCGGAGCGGATGGGGGTCAGCACGGTGACGGTCGCCCACGCGCTGGACATGCTCTCGGACGAGGGCTACCTGCTTCCCCGGCAGCGGAGCGGCTGCTTCGTCCGATATCGGGCGGAGGAGGGCTTCGCCGGGGAGGAGGCGCCTCCGGAGGCCCCGAAGGCGGAACTGCCCTCCTCGGCGGATGTGGACGGGTTTTCCTTCCCCCTGCTGGCGAGGACGATGCGCCGGGTGCTTTCGGAGGAGGGGGAGCGCATCATGATCCGCCCGCCGGCGGAGGGGCTTCCCGCGCTCCGGCTGGCGCTGTCCCGGTATCTGGCCCGCAGCCGGGGGCTGCACGCGGGGTCGGAGCAGATCGTCATAGGCGCCGGCGCGGAATATCTCTACGGCATCCTGACGGAGCTGCTGGGGGCGGAGGGAGCCTGGGCCATCGAAAACCCCTCCTATGAAAAGATCGAGCGGGTGTACCGGGCCCGGGGGATCCGGCTGTGCCCCCTGCCCCTGGACCGGGAGGGTATTGAGCCTGGCGCCCTGCGGTCCTGCGGGGCCAGGGTGCTGCACGTTTCGCCCTATCGCAGCTATCCCAGCGACGTGACGGCCTCCGCCTCCCGGAGAAGGGAATATCTCCGCTGGGCGGATCGGGAGCCGGGCCGCTGGCTCATCGAGGACGATTATGAAAGCGAGTTTAACCTCTCGCGCCGGCCGGCGGACACGCTTTTCGCCGCCTCCGGAAAGGAGAACGTCCTCTATCTGAACACGTTTTCGAGGACGATCTCCCCGGCCCTGCGGGTGGGCTATCTGGTGCTGCCCCGGCCGCTGGCGGAGATGTACCGGGAAAGGGTCGGCTTTCACGCGTGCCCGGCGCCGGTTTTTGAGCAGTACGTGCTGGCGGAGCTGCTGGATTCCGGCCAGTTTGAGCGCCATCTGAACCGGGTGCGGCGCAGGCTGCGGGAGAACCGGAAGGCCGCGGAAAATCCGGAGTCCGGGCGGGAAGCCGCCGAAGAGCGCCAGAGGCGATGAACCGAACGCGGGCCAGGCCGCGGGGATATATGCCGCAATGGATCCCATGAGGGCAACAGGAAAGAGGAAAGAGAATGCAACAGTATCAGGTCACCGGGATGAGCTGCGCCGCCTGCAGCGCCCGGGTGGAAAAGGCGGTCAGCGCCGTGCCGGGGGTCAAATCCTGCTCGGTCAGCCTTCTGACCAACGCCATGGGCGTGGAGGGGGACGCGGCCCCGGAGGCGGTGATCAGCGCCGTGGAGGAGGCGGGATACGGCGCCAGCCTGAAGGGAGCGGAGGGAAAGGCCGCCGCCCCGGCGGAGGACGCCCTGAAGGATACGGAGACGCCGCGGCTGAAAAGGCGGCTGCTGGCCTCCATCGGGTTTTTGCTGGTGCTGATGTACCTCTCCATGGGGCACCACATGCTGGGCTGGCCCCTGCCGGGATTTCTGGCGGGGAACCCGGTGGGGATCGGGCTGGCGCAGCTGCTGCTGAGCGCGATCGTCATGGTCATCAACCAGAAGTTCTTTATCTCCGGCTTTAAAAGCCTGCTGCGCCGCGCGCCCAATATGGACACGCTGGTGGCTATGGGGTCGGCGGTCTCCTTCGTATGGAGCGTGGCGGTGCTGTTCCGGATGACCCGGCTGCAGGCGGCGGGAGACGGCGCGGCGGCCATGGGCTATATGAACCAGTTCTATTTCGAGTCCGCCGCCATGATCCTGACCCTGATCACCGTGGGAAAAATGCTGGAGGCCCGCAGCAAGGGCCGTACCACCGACGCGCTGAAGAGCCTGATGCGCTTGTCGCCGAAAACCGCGACGCTCCTGCGGGAGGGAAAGGAGATTACCGTCCCGATTGAGCAGGTCCGGATCAGGGACGTGTTCGTCGTCCGGCCCGGGGAAAACATCCCCGTGGACGGCGAGGTGGTCAGCGGCAGCGGCTCGGTGGACGAATCCGCGCTGACGGGGGAAAGCATTCCGGCCGACAAGGCGGAGGGGGATCCGGTATCCGCGGCGACGGTGAACCAGGCGGGCTTTCTGACCTGCCGGGCCACCCGGGTCGGGGAGGACACGACCCTTTCCCAGATCATCCGGATGGTTTCCGACGCGGCGGCCACCAAGGCGCCGATCGCCAAAATCGCCGACCGGGTGTCCGGCATCTTTGTCCCTGTCGTGCTGGGGATCGCGGCGGTGACGACGGTGATCTGGCTGCTGGCGGGCCAGACGCCGGCCTTCGCCCTGGCCAGGGGCATCTCTGTGCTGGTGATTTCCTGCCCCTGCGCCCTGGGCCTGGCGACCCCCGTGGCCATCATGGTGGGCAACGGGCTGGGGGCGAAAAACGGGATCCTGTTCAAAACCGCCGTATCCCTGGAGGAGACCGGGAAGGGGCAGATCATCGCCCTGGATAAGACCGGCACCCTGACAAGGGGCGAACCGCGGGTGACGGACCTGCTGCCGGCGGAGGGCATCGGGGAGGCAGAGCTGCTGGCGGCGGCCTTTGCCCTGGAAAGCAAATCGGAGCATCCCCTGGCGAAGGCCGTGGTGGCCATGGGAGAGGAAAGGCAAATCACCCCCCGGGAGGTGGAGCGCTTTGCCGCCCTGCCCGGCAACGGCCTGACGGCCTTCCTGGACGGGAAGGAGCTGACGGGGGGCAGCCTGAAATACATGCGGGGCAGAACGGCTCTTTCTCCGGACGTGATCCGGCAGGCGGAGAATCTGGCGGGGGAGGGCAAAACGCCCCTGGCCTTCGCCCTGGGCGGAAGATTCCTGGGGCTGATCGCCGTGGCGGACACTCTGAAGGAGGACAGCCCCGCGGCGGTGGCGGCCCTGAAGAAAATGGGCCTGAAGGTCGTCATGCTGACGGGCGACAACGAGCGCACCGCCCGGGCCATCGGCGCGCAGGCGGGGGTTGACGAGGTTATCGCGGGCGTGCTGCCGGACGGAAAGGAAGAGGTCATCCGCCGGCTGAAGGACGTGGGGAAGGTCATTATGGTCGGGGACGGGATCAACGACGCCCCGGCCCTGACCCGGGCGGATATCGGCATCGCCATCGGCGCCGGCACGGACGTGGCCATCGACGCGGCGGACGTGGTGATCATGCGCAGCCGCCTGAGCGACGCGGCGGCGGCCCTGCGGCTGAGCCGCGCCACCCTGCGGAACATCCACGAAAACCTCTTCTGGGCGTTTTGCTATAACGTGATCGGCATCCCCCTGGCGGCCGGGGTCTTTTATCCGCTGTTCGGGTGGCAGCTCAGCCCCATGTTCGGGGCGGCGGCGATGAGCCTGTCCAGCTTCTGCGTGGTGACCAACGCGCTGCGGCTGAACCTCTTCAAGCTCCATGACGGACGCCGGGATCAGCCCGGGAAGCCGGTGTCGGAGGAGGATTTCAGCCGGGCGGTGGCGAATATTCAGGAAGACATGCGTAAGGAGGCAAAAACCATGACGAAGACCATCGGGATCAACGGGATGATGTGCGCCCACTGCGAGGCGCGGATGAAGAAGGCTCTGGAAGCGGTGGACGGCGTCGAAAGCGCCGTGACCAGCCACGAAAAAAACAACGCCGTGCTGGAAATGAGCCGGGAGGTGCCGGAGGAAGCGCTGCGCAAGGCCGTGGAGGACGCGGGATACGAATACGTCGGATAACGGGTGTTTGGAAAAACACGGAAAAAACAGGAAGCCTCTTGATTTTGGGGGCTTCCTTTTTCATAATACTTGCGTTAAGAACGTCAGGCGTGCTGACACTTTCGGGAAAGAGGAGGACAGACCATGAACGCATACGTGGCAAAGGTTTACGCGGATCTGGAAAAGCGCAACGCCCATGAGAAGGAATTCCTTCAGGCGGTTCGGGAAGTGCTGGAGGCCCTGAGCCCCGTTTTCGACAAGCACCCCGAATATGAAAACAAGGGGCTGCTGGAGCGCTTCGTGGAGCCGGACCGGGCCATTATCTTCCGGGTGCCGTGGATCGACGACCAGGGCAAGGTTCAGGTCAACCGCGGATACCGCGTGCAGTATAACAACGCCATCGGCCCCTACAAGGGAGGCCTGCGGCTGCATCCCAGCGTAAATCTGTCGGTCATCAAGTTCCTGGGCTTTGAGCAGGTGCTGAAAAACAGCCTGACCAGCCTGCCCATCGGCGGCGGCAAGGGCGGCAGCGACTTCGATCCCAAGGGCAAGAGCGACAACGAGGTGATGCGCTTCTGCCAGAGCTTCATGACGGAGCTGTACAAGTATATCGGCAAGGACACGGACGTGCCCGCCGGGGATATCGGCGTGGGCGCCCGGGAAATCGGCTTCCTCTACGGCCAGTATAAGCGGATCACGGGCCTGTATGAGGGCGTGCTGACCGGCAAGGGCCTGAGCTACGGCGGATCCCTGGCCCGGAAGGAAGCCACCGGCTTCGGGCTGTGCTATCTGACCAACGCGATGCTGAAGAAGCACAATATCGAAATCGCCGGCAAGCGGGTCGTCGTGTCCGGCAGCGGCAACGTCGCCATCTACGCGGCCCAGAAGATTACCGAGCTGGGCGGCAAGGTCGTGGCCATGAGCGACTCCAACGGCTACGTGGTCGACGAGAACGGCATCAATCTGGACGTGGTCAAGCAGATCAAGGAGGTCGAGCGCGGCCGCATTAAGGAATACGCGGCGCGGGTGCCCGGCTCCGTGTATACGGAAGGCTTCCGCGGCATCTGGACCACGAAATGCGACATCGCCCTGCCCTGCGCGACCCAGAACGAGCTGGACGAGGAAGGCGCGAAGGCCCTGATCAAAAACGGCGTCATCGCCGTGGCCGAGGGCGCCAACATGCCCACCACCTATGAGGCGACCCTGGCGCTGCAGAAGGCCGGCGTGCTCTTCGCCCCCGGCAAGGCGGCCAACGCCGGCGGCGGCGCCACCTCCGCGCTGGAAATGAAGTCGGGTCGTAGCCATGTCGTGCTGTGAGCCAAGGGGTGGGAGGGGGGA
>JAZQCB010000064.1:0-52900 GCA_045546035.1 Clostridia bacterium | reverse complement strand
GTGCGGCCGCGGCCTTGTGGGGATCGTTCACCACAGGGATCAGCAGATGGGGAATGCCGTTGTAGCACTGCAGCTCCACCACCTTCGGGTCCACGAGGATCATCTTCACCTCGTCCGGGCCGGCGTTGAAGATCAGGCTGTTGATGATGGTATTGATGCAGACAGATTTACCGGATCCCGTGGCGCCGGCAATCAGCATATGGGGCATTTTCGCCAGGTCGCACACCACGGGCACGCCGGCGATATCCTTGCCCAGCGCCACCGTCAGCAGGGATTTCTCCTGCCCCTTCTGCATCTGGGGGCTCTCCAGGATCTCCCGCAGGGTCACCAGCGCCCGCTTCGGGTTCGGCACCTCCACGCCTACCAGGGATTTCCCGGGGATGGGCGCTTCGATACGGACGGAGGTGGCCTCCATGCCGTAGGCAATGTCCTTTTCCAGCCCCGCCACCTTGCCGACCTTCGTGCCCGTCGCCAGCTCCAGCTCGAAGCGGGAGATGGCCGGCCCGTGGGTCACGTGGACCACCCGGGCCTGGACGTTAAAGCTGGCCAGGGTCTGCTCCAGGCGGCGGGAACGGGCCTCGTCCTCCTCGGCGGTGCTTTCCTGGCTGAGCATCGGGGGCTTCAGATCGGTGATGGGCGGATAGTTGTAGGGCACGTGCTCCCAGGCGTCCTCCCGGGCGTCCTCGCTCCGGGGCTCCACATGGTTCAGCGTGGGCCGCCAGGTTTCCTCCCCGATCCGCTGCTGCACCACCGGCACGCTGACCGCGGGCGCGGCGGCGGAAGATCCGGAGGTCCCGCCTGCCGGTTCGGCGGAAGGCCGGCGGCCCAGCTCCGCGGAAGGAGCGGCGGGCGCGGCCGGGGCTCCCCCGCGTGTTCTTGCGCCGGCTTCCGTGGATGGGCTGGCGGCTTCCGAATCGGCGGGCGCGCCAAAAAACCCTCCGGATGCTCTTCCGACTGTTTCCGTACCGGTGGCCGCTCCGGACGCTCTTCCGGGCGTTTCCTCGGAGGGTGCGCCAAAGGCGTCGCCGGCCGTCATACCGGTGGCTTCGCTGATGTTCCGGAAGGCCGGCGTCCCGGAGGCCGGCTCCGGCCGCTGCCGGTTCCGCTCCGCTGCCTCGGCATATACCTGGCGGACTTCCTCGTCCTGATCCGCCGCGTTCCACTGGGTTTCCGCGGGGCCGATGGGCCGTCCGCTCGCGGTTCTGCGGCCGTTGCTTTCCTCGCGCCGCGCGCCGCCTTCGCTCAGCCCGTCATACTCGTTCCGGTTCCGGCCGAAAAGGCGGCTGATTCCGGAGGAACGCTCCCCCCGCTCGGCGGAACGTCCGGCATCGGCGTTTTCCCTCCGCCGGCCGAAAATCTGGCTTCCCCGGGAGGCCGTTTCCCCCGCGGGCGGGTTGAAAATCTGGCTCTGCTGCGGCCCGGTCTGCCCGGCGGCGAGGGTCTGGGCGGTGATGTCGTTCTGCCATTCGGCCACGCTGCCGTCCGCCGGGGCCATGGCGCCCGTTCCCCAGGCCGGCGCCTGCCGGGGCTGGGCCGGGGCCTGATTCATGCCCATCCGGGCGGACTGCTGCTGCCGCAGGATGGCCTGCTGCTGCTCCCAGGCGGCCCGGGCGGCCTCCTGCTGCTGTTGATAGGCGATCTGCCGTCTTTCGGCCTCCGCCTGGTTCTCCGTGTCCTTCTGCCGGCGCAGGGTCGCCCGGCCCGTGGCCAGATCACGGATCCGCGCCGGGGACAGGTTGAACGCCATCAGGGCGGAAAGCACCGTCAGGATCAGCGTCACGATGACGCCGATCACCGTTCCCGTCAGCGTCCACAGGGGAAAGGCCAGCGCTGTCCCCATGGCGCCGCCGCTCATGCGGGTCGTGATGCCCTGGATATATCCCCGGCGGATCACGCCGCCCCAGCTGCCGTCGGAGCTCTGGGCCAGATAGGCCAGATATTCCCCGCTCTGGGTCCGGGTCAGCAGGACGATCAGGGCGCTCAGGCCCCAGAAGGCCCCCATCGCGAACAGCAGCGGCCGCGCCGGCGCCCGGCGGGAGGCGGAATAAACCAGCAGAGCCCCCGCCCAGACCGGGAAGACCGGCAGCGCCACCGCCAGCCCCCCCGTAAGGCCGTAGCAAACCTGACGGAGGGCCTCAAAAACGTTGCCCCCCATCCGCAGCTCGACCGCCAGAAACATCATCACGCCCAGCGCGATCAGCGCCAGGCCGGCGATATACCGAAGCGCCAGGGTGTCCGCTGAATAGACCGGCGCTTTTTTTCCGCTCCTCTGAGCCATTCCTTTCCTCCGATTTCCTTTTTCGGCTTCCTTCGTTGCTTCCGGGCCGGCTTCCGCATTCGCTTCCTGGCCGCCCCGTCCTCGGGCGTTGTCGGCCGCGCCCGGGCCGGCTTCCGCAGTGCTTTCGGATACGCCCGTCCCCGATGGCTGTCGGCCGCGTCCGGGTCGGCTTCCGCATTCGCTTCCTGGCCGCCCCGTCCTCGGGCGTTGTCGGCCGCGCCCGGGCCGGCTTCCGCCTCGCTTATTCCGTCAGAATAACGGATCTCAGCACCCCGTCCTCCCCGCAGTGGAGCTGGAGCCGGTGCCCGCCCATTTCGTAATAATCCCGGATGCCGGGAACCGTTCGGTAGGCCTCCGCCCGCTCCCCGTCAAAATCCACCATGAAATCCGGCTCCCCCAGGGCCTCCCGCCATTCCTTCAGGGTCGTTTTCCCGATCTTCAGGCCGAAGAGGCAGCCCTCGTCCACCCGGATCCCGTCCACAACACTTTTGTCCCAGCTTTCGCTGAGGAAATCGGTCATCAGGAAGACGTTCCGGAAGGAGCCTCCCTCCAGGGCGAACAGCCGCCCGCCGGCATATACGTCCGGATCGGTCAGCAGATGCCATTCGTCCGTCTTTTCCCGGACGCTGTCCCCCAGAGACACGGGAATCCCCGGCAGGGCTCCGGCCGCCGCCGCCTTTTTCAGGCTTGCGCGGCTTTCCGGCCCCAGGGTCAGGAAGGTCTTGACCCCGAACCGTTCGGGGACGCTTCCCTCCTCCAGGTCCAGAGCCTTTTCCAGCCGGTTCCAGGGGATCAGAACGTCGCCGGCCCGGTCCCCGAGGGTGCTGAGCTGATCCGCCGGATACAGAAGCAGGATGCCCCTTTCCGTCATCCGGAAGCTCTCCGGCCGGGGAAGCAGCTGGCTGTTCAGCAGATGGGCGCTCATGTCCGGCGCCATTTCCTCCAGATACTGTTCGATGATTTCCTCCGCCCCGGCCGGGTCGGCGAAAAGCTCCTCCCAGGCGATCTCGCGCCCGTCCGCCAGGTCGATGTTTCCGCCCGTCCAGACAAAGGCGGAGCGGGGGGTTTTGACCGCCCCCTCGGCGGACACGGCAAAGCTGAACACGCCGCCCCGCAGGCATCCCTGCCAGCCGACCCGCAGCCGGCCGCCGGAAATCAGCTGGCTCATCCGGGTCACATAGGCGGTCACGTCCCCGTCCTCCAGGATGCGCGCGTTGACCTTTTCCTGCAGCGCCGCGTCCTCCATTCCGGAGACGACCGGATACCGGAGGCTGCTCTCCCCCAGCTCCAGCCCCTTTTCCTCCAGGAAAATCCCGGCCCAGGGATCCGTTCCCGCTTCGGCTGCCTTTTGGGTCTCGGGCGAAGCCCCCGCGCCGGAAGTCAGTTCCGCGCCCGCGGCCTTTTTCCCCTCGGGCGAAGCCTCCGCGCCGGAAGTCGTTTTCGCTCCGGGAACCGTCCCGGGAGCGCCGGTTTCTCCGGCTTCCGCTTTCATCCGCAACAAATCGTTTTCCGGATCCCCAGCCCCCTGGGCAGGCGCTCCGGATACCATCAGAAGCGCGGCCGCCGCGGCGGCGCTCCATGCTTTCCATCCTTTCATGCGGCACACCTCCTCAGCTTTATATTTTACACCAAATCGGGTTCTTGGGCAAGGCAGGCCCATTTGACATCCAAAAACCCCGCCGGTATAATGAGGTTTATCGCGGCCGTTCCGTCAATGGTGTGGGTACAATGATCCCACTTCCCTCGTCCGGGCCGGCGGAAAGGAGCGGACCGATGAAAAAAAAGAAGCCCCTGCTTCGTTTGCTGGGGCGCGTCGCGGGAGCCCTGACGGCGGTGGTGCTGCTGGCCGGCCTGTATCTGACGCTGGTCATCGGCCAGCCCCAGCCCGACGGGAAGGAAACGCCCCCGCCGCAGCCGGCGCTGACCGCCTCCCCCGCCATGACCATCTCCTCGGAAGGGGAGCTGCGCAATCTGGTGGCCGCCTTCCCGGCCCCGGTTATGAGCTTCATGACCGGCTCCGGCATGGTTTTCGTCTCCGGCACCTCCGCCGACGCCGCCTGGCAGGGGGGCTTCGGCCGGATCCTGACCCTGTACTGGCAGACCATGACCGGCGAGCCGATGACCCTCCAGAGCATTTATCCGGCGGAAGCCTTCTCTTTGTTGGGGAAGAAGGACTACGCCTTCAGCGGAACCGCCGGGCCCACCCTCTTCGGCGGCAGCTCCGTCCGCATGGAAAACGCGGAGACGATCCGGGTGCATACCGTGACCGATACCGGCCTCTATGTCCTGACCATTCCCCGCTCCCTGTCCCCCGCCCTCTCCGGCATCGCCCGCTCCATCCAGCTCTTCACCGCAGAATAAGGCAAGACACGGGGACGGTTCACAAGACACGGGGACGGTTCTACTGTCTTGAAGACACGGGGAAGACACGGGGACGGTTCTACTGTCTTGTCCGTCTTACGTTCCCCTCCTGGTTTTGGAAAGACACGGGGACGGTTCTACTGTCTTGTCCGTCTTGGAAGACACGGGGACGGTTCTACTGTCCTGTCCGTCTTACGTTCCCCTCCTGATTTTTTCGATAACGGCCTTGCTGACCCCCGTCATTTCTCCTCCGATGCCCAGCTTTTTCAGAAACGGCCTGCTTTCCTCTTCGGAGTGGACCGCCGCCTTTTCCGGATCCACCGGTGCATATGCACGTTTTTCCTGGGCAAAAATGTATTCGGGGTTCCCCTGTCCTGTTGCCGCATCTTTCTCCTGTATTCAAAAACTCATTGTTGCTATCCAGCCCTTTTGACCGTATAATGCCAGACAGGGGATGATGACCAACAACGGATGTGCTGTGATGGTTTGAAGGAATATACATGAGTGTGATATGAAGTATCCAAACATAAAGCAAGCTTCCTTTGTGGATCGACCGAATCGGTTCATTGCTCATGTGATGGTTGATGATCACATGGAAACGGTTCATGTGAAGAATACGGGCAGGTGCAGGGAATTGTTGCTGCCCGGAGCAGAGGTATGGCTGACTGCTCCCGGGAGTGAAGGCAGGAAGACCAAATATGATCTGGTGGCTGTAAGGAAAAACAACGGTCTGCTTATCAACATAGACAGCCAGGCCCCGAATATAGTGGTAAAAGAATGGCTGGATAAGCAGGAGTATGATGTGATCACCCCGGAATTCAGATTTGGGGAATCGCGGATTGACTTTTACCTGCAGTGCGGAGAAAAACGCACATTGATGGAAGTCAAAGGATGTACGCTGGAGATTGACGGAATCGGTTATTTCCCGGATGCACCGACGGAGCGGGGCGTGAAGCATTTGCGGGAACTGATGAAGGCTGTCAGAGATGGGTATCATGCTGTGTTGGCTTTCGCAATCCAGATGGATGAGATTTCAGAAGTAAGGGCGAATGTTCAAACTCATCCGGAATTTGGGACGGCACTGCAGGAAGCCAAAGATGCCGGCGTGGAAATTCTGTTTCTGCCCTGTCATGTTGAACCGGATGAATTGATTGTGAAGGATTTTCCATAATCATCCGGATGATGCTTTTGTTATCATTTTCTCGATAACGGCCTTGCTGATCCCCTTCAGCCTGGATAGCTGCCGGATGGAAATTCCGGATCTCATGCCCTGCCGCAGGGCTTCACTCCTTCTGTTTTCGTGCCAGCGACCCTTTTTCTGTACCGTTCCGTATCCGGAAATTCTGAGCGGAAGCACGATCATCTCTGTATCCAGACAGTAGAACCGTCCCCGCGTCTTTCGAATCAGAAGAATAACACAAGCCATCGAAAAAACAGGGGGGCGGTTCGCAGGAACCACCCCCCTGTCTTGGTTATCTTTCCTTCCGGAGGCTCCTCCCGCCGGTCAGCACGAGAATCCCGACCAGCCCCAGCATGGCCAGGCCGAGCCAGAGTCCCGGATCGCCGGAGTCACCGGTCGGGGGAATGAGTTTTTCGATGGATACGGTGATGCAGACCGGTTCCGTATCCGTATGGTTTGCGTCGCCCTTGACCCTATACCAGACGAAATAGATTCCGCTTTCGGTCCTTAACGGTATTTTCCCGGCAAAAGCTGCTTCGTCAGGCTTTGTATCCGCGTTTGTTCCGAGTGCGTACTGCATCGAACCCCCGGAAGCCGTTCCCGCCGTGACCAGTTCCTGTGCTGAACCGGTATAGGTCAGAACCTTCGCGGTCGGCTTCGTTGTAACTTCAGCCGGCGGAAGCGGCGGAACAGGCGAAGGCGGCGGAACAGGCGGAAGAGGCTCTCCCGGGAACTGCACCTTCCTAAAATCAAGTGCCTGCCCATCAGCGCTGATCGTAATGACCGTCTTCCCAGTGGTACCTTCCATATCCGTCCAGCCGGTACCGGTGATCGCGTTCCTCACGGTTCCGTTTATGCCCTTTTCTTTTCCGGCGGCGATGAGCTCGCCGCCTTTGATTGTCACATCATCTGGGGAATCCATACCCTTGCTGCCATTTGTTTCAGCCTTAACCTTGCCCCCCGTGATGGTAATACGCCTGGCCGCAACTCCGGTTCCGTCCTGGGCCCTGGCAGTCACATCACCACCGCTGATCGTTACCGAGCCATCTGATACGTGAATGCCATCACCCCGGCCTTTGACAGTCACGGTACCGCTGCTGATCTCAAGACCGGAATCGGCGATAACACCCATATTCCGGCCGCCTTCCGCCGTTACGCTGCCTCCGCTGATCGTTACCTTTCCATGAATTGACATGCCGTCTTCCCGGCCAGTGGCTAGAATCGTACCGCCGGAGACGACCAAATCGCCCGCTTCAGCAAACAGCCCGGTATGTCCTTCAGCTGTAACAGCTCCTCCTTTGACGGTAATCTTGCCAGATTGGTTATGGATTCCGAATCCGGAGCTGTCTTGCTCGTAGTCTGTGGCCCTCACGGTGCCGCCTTCGATCGTAACACCATTGGAGGCCCGGATCCCTGTTCCGGACCTGGCTGTCACAGTGCCATCGCTGATGGTGACCGCGTTCTGAGCGTTAAGGCCGCAGAAACCATTTAAGGCTTCTACTTCGCCGCCCTCGATGGTTATATTTTTTTCGGCATAAATGGCGCTCCCCGCCTGTGCCTCTGCTTTTACCGAACCACCTTTGATGACTATATCTTTGCCTGCATAAATGCCCTTTGTGCCCCCCGTAGCATTCACACTTCCACCGTTGATGGTGATTGAGCTGTCAGGCCCATTAGCTGCAATACCATTGTATATACCCTTCCGCGCAGTGATTCTCCCACCATTGATCGTTATGTTTCCGGCAGAAGAGATCACATTATCTGAATTACCGGGCTCACAATACAAATAACCCATGCCATCACCAGTGCTCTGGGCATAGATAGTGATGCTGCCAGTTCCTTCTATCCCTCCGGTGACTATCAGCGTCTTCCCATCACATAAGATCAGGTGTATATCCCCAGCCATGCTTGTTTTTCCGGATAGCGTCACGCCCTGATTGACCACATACCAGCCCCCATCACTGAACGAAGTGCTGCTTGTAACGGGCGTATAAATGGCACACGTTTGTTCTGCGCCTTTGTCATCCAGATATTTTATCGGCTCCTGGGCTGCCCTTTCCGTCAAACTCATCCCCGGCAGCAGCCAAAGCACCAGCACAAGGCTGAGCAGGATAACTGAAACTCTCTTCTTCATACGCTGTTTCTCCCAAGACACAGGTCAGGCAGACACGGGGACGGTTCTACTGTCTTGAAGACACGGGGACGGTTCTGAAGACACGGGGACGGTTCTACTGTCTTGTCCTTCTTACATTCCCCTTTTGATTTTCTCGATAACGGCCTTGCTGACCCCCGTCAGTCTGGAAAGCTGCCGGATGGAGATTCCGGCCCTCATTCCCTGCCGCAGGGCTTCGTCCCTTCTTTTTTCGGGCAAACCGCCAATTTCCTGAACCGTCCCGCATCCGGACACCTCGCGCAGGCGCGCGATCGCCTCCGCGTCCATCAGCCGCTTCGGTCCGTCGTCCTCCAGATGCTCCTCCTGGCAGGGGCCCTCCAGAAAAACGCGCAATTCATCATCGTCCAGATGCGTGTATTCCCGCGCGTCATCCAAAAAGCCTCTTTTATCCATGATTCCGCCGCAGCCCAGATAAGGATAATCCCAAAAGGCTTTCACAAGGCCGGCCTTGAGCGGGTTCTGGCAGATATACCGCAGAACATCCAGATAATACGCATCCGTATCGATTCTCTCGCTGCGGAAGCGATCCTGAAACAGATGGCCGAGCAGCTGGTATTTCTGATTATAGTAGCGCACATAGGAAACGCCCAGGCGCTTAAAAAACTGCTCCAGCGGTTCCTTTCCTTCCTTCATCAAAAGATGCACATGATTGCCCATCAGGCAATAGGCGTAAAGGCGGGAATCCGTCTTTTTCTTCACTTTTTCGAGAAGCGTCAGAAAGGTTTCGCAATCCTGATCGTCCGCGAAAATGATCCGGCGGTCAGCTCCTCTGAGCATAATATGATAAAGTCCGGTTGCTGATGGTTGGCGTGCTGTTCTGCTCACGACGGTTTTCACCTCCGGACTTCATGATACAGAAAAATCACCCGAAAAGCAAGACAGAAGAACCGTCCCCCTGTCTTGCAGCAGTCTCTTGATTATCCCGTGATCCGGTAAACGTCCAGCACGTCGGTTTTGTTGCGGATCGCCTGGATGACCCGGTTCATCTCCTCCCGGGAATGGACGTCCAGCGTCAGCTTGACCGTGGAAATCCGCGTGCGGTCGTCGGTCTGCACCTGGGCCGCCTTGATGGAAACGCCCATTTCCCCCACAATGGAGGCGATTTCCCCGAGCATGTTGACCCGGTCGTAAACCAGGATCTTGATCGAGGCATAGAAGGAGCCCTGCCCGTCGTTGGCCCATTCCACGGGGATGCGGCGCTCCGGCTCCCCGTTGATGGCGTTGGGGCATTCCGCCTTATGGATGGTAACGCCGCGGCCGCGGGTGATATAGCCCACGATTTCGTCCCCCGGCACCGGGGAGCAGCACCGGGCGAAGCGCACCGGGATATCCAGATTCTCGTTTCCCGTCAGGACGATGCCGTGATTGGCGCGGCGCTGGCTGAGCTGTTTCTCGTCCGCCTTGTCGGGTATGGTTTCGGGGATTTCCGGCGGGGCGGGCGTCTCCCGGCTGTGCTGCTCGTCGATCAACCGGCCCACCACATAAGCCGCCGCCATCCCGCCGTAGCCCACGGCGCAGCAAATATCGTCAAACTCGCTGAAGCCATACTTTTTCAGCATAGAGTCGTAATTTTCCGGCTTGATGACGTCCCCCGGCCGGACGCCCCGGCGGGAGCACTCGTGCTCGATCATTTCCCGGCCCAGGGCCAGGTTCTCCGCCCGCAGCTCCTTTTTCAGATACTGGCGGATTTTCGCCTTGGCCTGGGGCGTTTTGCAGATGCGGATCCAGTCGGAGCTGGGGCCCTTGCTGGAGGCGGAGGTCATGATTTCCACCCGGTCGCCGGTGGCCAGCTCCGTGTCCAGCGGCACCAGCTTGCCGTTGACCCGGGCCCCCGTGCATTTGTTGCCCACGGCGGAATGAATCCGGTAGGCGAAATCCAGGGGCGTCGAGCCCTTGGGCATGGAAATCACGTCCCCCTTGGGGGTAAAGAGGAACACTTCTTCCGAAAACAGATCCGTCTTCAGGGTGTCGATAAACTCCCGGCTGTCCCGGGTCTCCTTCTGCCAGTCCAGAATCTGGCGGACCCAGAAGAGCTTATTGTCCAGATCGTCGCCCTTGTTCCGGCCCTCCTTATAGCGCCAGTGGGCCGCGATGCCGTATTCCGCGATGCGGTGCATTTCCCAGGTTCGGATCTGCACCTCGAAGGGGAAGGGCATTTTCCGCCCGCCCATGACCGTCGTATGCAGGGACTGATACATATTCGCCTTGGGCACGGAGATGTAGTCCTTAAACCGGCCCGGCACCTGGTTCCACAGGGTATGGACAATGCCCAGCACCGCGTAGCAGTCCGGCACGGTGTCCACGATGACCCGGATGGCGATCAGATCATAGATCTGGTCGAAGGTCTTGTGCTGCAGGATCATCTTCCGGTAAATGGAATAAAAATGCTTGGAGCGGCCGTCGATGTCGAAATGAATCCGCTGCTCGTCCAGCTTGGCGCTGAGCTCGTCGATGACCATGCGGATGCTTTCCTCGCGCTCCGCCCGCTTCATGCCCACCAGATGGACGATGTTGTTGTATCCGTCGGGATCGAGGTACTTGAGGCTCAGATCCTCCAGATCCTGCTTCAGGGCGTAGACGCCCAGCCGGTGGGCCAGCGGCGCGTAAATGTCCAGGGTTTCCCGGGCGATGGCCACCTGCCGGTCCGGGGACTGGAAGCGGAGGGTATACATGTTGTGGAGCCGGTCCGCCAGCTTGATCAGCACGACCCGGATATCCTTGCTCATGGCCAGGATCATCTTCCGGACGCTTTCGGCCTGCGCCTCCTCCCGGTTGGCGAAATCCAGCTTGTTCAGCTTCGTAACCCCGTCCACCAGTCCGGCCACCTCCTCCCCGAATTCGGAGCGGATGGTTTCCAGCGAGATGCCCTCGCAGTCTTCCACCGTGTCATGGAGGAGGCCCGCCGCGATGGTGGGCGGATCGATCATCAGATCCGTCAGGATGCTGGCGACGAAGCAGGGGTGAATGAAATAGGGCTCGCCGCTTTTGCGAACCTGGCCCGCGTGGGCCTTTTCGGCAAAGCGCCAGGCTTTTTCCACCAGCTGATATCCGTCCCCGGGATGATATTTTTTGACCCGGGCGATCATGGTGTCCAGATCCATCGCCTCATAGGACGCGAAGCTCATTTTCTTTCCCCCTTTCCAGTCTTTTCGTATCGGTTTACGGCACTTCCGCCGGGGCTGTTTTAGAGCTACGGAGTTTCAAAGTTTCGGAGCAGCGAAGCAGTTTCGGCCGAGCAACCCCAACAAGACAGAAGAACCGTCCCGGTGTCTGCCCGAACCGTCCCCGTGTCTGCTACAAGCAACCCCAACAAGACAGTAGAACCGTCCCGGTGTCTGCCAGGGTTCCTGGCTGCATAGCGGTTCTCGCCTTCCCAACAAGACAGAAGAACCGTCCCCGTGTCTGTCCCCGTGTCTGGACAGGGTTTCGGAGCAGCAAAGCAGTTTCGGCCGAGCAATCCCAACAAGACAGTAGAACCGTCCCCGTGTCTGCGCTGTGTCTGCGCTGTCTCCTCCCGGCGGAGCAGCGGTTTCCGGGACGAAAGGCCCCTCCTGAAAAGACAGTAGAACCGTCCCCGTGTCTGAACCGTCCCAGTGTCTTGAAAAAGGCCCCTCCTGAAAAGACAGTAGAACCGTCCCCCTGTCTTGAACCGTCCCCCTGTCTTCCATCGGCCTTCTGCGCATCCCCCGGCAAGACAGTAGAACCGTCCCCCTGTCTTGCCCCTGTCTCAGCCGGCCCCGTGTCCTGTCCGGCGGAGGTAACGGATGAGCTGGCTTTCTTCCAGGTTTCTCTTCGGCGTGGGCAGCAGCTCCACATGGAAGGGTTCCGGCTCCCATCGCAGGAACGCCAACTGGGCAAAGGCCGTCAGGGCCGCTAGCAGCATTTCCCGGCTGACACCGCAGGCCGCCGCCAGCTCCCCGGGATCCGACAGGTCTTCCGCCTTTCTCAGGGCCTGATACACCTTTCCCAGGGCCTCCCGGGAGGGATCCACCTCCTCCAGCCGCTCCTTGAGCAGGTATTCCGGCCGCAGAGCGGGCATGGGATGTTCTGCCTCTTTCGCTGCCAAAAGGCTCATTTCCTGCAGACAGGCCAGAAAAAACCCGTCCCCCTCGTTTTCCTCCGCCGCCCCGGCGGGACAAATCGCCTGGATCTGCATCTGGGGCGTGGTGCGGCCGTTGAAGGTATTGAGGGTCGGCCGGAACAGCACATCCACCCGGGTCAGCATCTGATCCGCCGCGTCCCCCAGGCCGAAGCCGATACCGTCCCGCAGGGCACGCTCATCGCGCAGGGGCATACCCTCCATGCGATCCCGGTCGTCCCGCAGTGTCGTTCCCTTCATCAGAGACACGCCAGCCCGCCGGGCCTCGCCCTCCATGCGATCCCGGTCGTCCCGCAGGGTCGTTCCCTTCATCAGAGACACGCCGGCCCGCCGGGCCTCGCCCTCCATCCGCGCCCGGCCCTCCAGCAGGGCGATTTTCAGGTGGCTGCGGTCCTTGCCCACCCGGCGGCATTCCTGCACCTCCGCGCCCCGGGCGAGAAAGACCGGCGCGGGGTTGCCGCATCCGGTCGGCTCCAGAGCGGCCAGGCGCTTAACCGTCGCTTCCGTCACCTCCGAAAGGGGCATCTCGCTGTCGTATTCCCGGACGGGCAGGAAGCATTCCAGCGGGCAGCTTTCCCGGATCGCCGCGTTCAGCCGCCGCCGGAATTCCCCGATCCGATCCGTCGGCAGGGTCAGCCCCGCCGCCTGCTCATGCCCGCCGAAGCGAAGGAAAAAATCCTCCCCGCAGGCGCTGAGCATCTTCCAGATATGCACCCCGGGAATGGAGCGGCAGCTGCCCACCGCCTTGTCCCCCTGGATGCTCAGGACGACGGTCGGGTGGTTATAGCGCTCGCAGAGCTTCCCCGCCGCCAGGCCGATCAGCCCGCTGTTCCAGTTTTCCCCCGCCAGGATCAGGGCCCGGTCCCGGGTCAGATCCGTCTGGGCCGCCATCAGTTTTTCCGCCTCGGCGATGATCTTCATTTCCTCCGCCTGGC
The DNA here is from genome assembly GCA_045546035.1 of Clostridia bacterium. GTDB lineage: Bacteria > Bacillota > Clostridia > Christensenellales > Aristaeellaceae > Aristaeella. The sequence goes on along the minus strand of JAZQCB010000064.1, from coordinate 39,874 downwards.
GCAGGCGGTTGCTTTCCTCCAGCCGGTCGGCGATTTTCCGCGCCTCGTCGGGATCCTCCGTCATCAGCAGGCGCACCCCCACCGTCGCGTCCCCCAGCCGCCCGGCGGCGTTCAGCCGCGGCGCCAGGCGGAAGGCGATATCCTCGGCGGACAGGGGAAAGGTCACCTTCGCGTTTTCCATCAGGCGGCGCAGCCCCGGGCGGCGGGTGCCTTCCATCCGCCGGAGTCCCTCCCGGACGATGACCCGGTTTTCGTCCATCAGGGGGACGATGTCCGCCACCGTCGCCAGAGCAGCGATCTCCAGCTTTTCCTCCGCCGCCTCCAAACCCAGCAGCCCCTGGCAGATCTTCAGCGCCACCCCCGCGCCGCACAGGCGCCGGAAGGGATAGTCCCCCAGCAGGGGATCCATGACCGCGTCGCCCTCCGGCAGGGTTTCCGGCGGCTCGTGGTGATCGGTAATGATGACGGTCATGCCCAGCTCCTTCGCCAGGGCCGCCTCCCTGACGCTGGTTATCCCGCAGTCGACGGTGATCAGCATCTGGTAGGTGCCCGACGCTTCCCGGACCGCCGCCTCGTTCAGCCCGTAGCCCTCGGTATGCCGGCGGGGAATCCGGTAATCCGCCCGGGAATCGGAGCCTTCCCGCCGGATGAAGGCCCGGAGGGTTTCCGTCAGAATCACGCAGGCGCTGATCCCGTCCACGTCGTAATCCCCGTAGACCAGGATCCGGTCCCCCCGCCTGACGGCCGCGCGAATCAGTTTCAGCGTCCGGTCCATATCCTTCATCAGCAGGGGATCGTGAAGATCGGCCACGGAGGGGTGCAGAAACTTTTCCGCCTTTTCATCGGTGTCGATTCCCCGGCCCCGCAGCAGCCGGCACATCCATTCCGGCTGGCCGGAAAGGGGCGCCGCCTCCCCCGTAAAGCGCTGTCTGAAAACCTGCATGAAGGCTCCTTTCGCAATCCATTCCCCGGCTTCCCGCCCGGGTGACGGTTCACCCGTTTTCCTGTTCCCCCCACCGCCGTCCGGAAGACGGCTGCCCGCGGCGAACTGTCCCCCAGGCCGCCGCCCTTTCCGCTCCCGCGAGGGCACAGCTCCCGCCACACCCATCGGTGGGGATGAAATCCCGGTGGTCTTTCCACTCCCGCGGACGCGGCTTTCTCCCTCAAAAATGTCAGGAAGGGGGCCGCGCTCCGCAGCCCCCTTCCTTCCCTTTTCAGGGTTTCCGGGCTCAGGCCCGGGCCTTGCGGCCCCGGCGCTTTTCCTCCAGGAACGCCCAGACATAACCGTTGATCATATTGGCGCTGTAGACGCCGCTGAGAATACCGACGATAATCGGCAGGGCGAACTCCCGGATGCTGGCGACGCCCAGCACACACAGGGCGACGATGGTAATCAGGGTGGTCGCGGTGGTGGTCAGGGTCCGGCCCAGGCTCTCCCTGATGGAGATGTTGGTCACGTCCTCCCGCCTGGCGGAGGGCATCCGCTTGGCGTTTTCCCGGATCCGGTCGAAGATCACGATCGTGTTGTTGATGGAATAGCCGACGATGGTCAGGGCCGCGGCGATGAAGGAAGAGTTCATCTGGATCACGCTGCGGAAGATGACCATGAAGCTCAGCATGATCAGCACGTCATGCAGCAGGCCGAACACCGCGGACAGGCCGCTGTTGAAATCGAAGCGGATGGCGATGTAGACCAGCATCAGCGCCGCCGCCAGCAGCACGGAGATCACCGCGTTGCGCACCAGCGTCGCGCCCGCCACGGGGCCCACGTAGTTGACGTCCCCGACGGAAACCGCCTCCGGATACTTTTCCTTCAGCTTTTCCTCGAACCTGGCCTGAAGATTCTGGATGTCGTCCTTGGCCACATCCTTGATGCGGATGACGGCTTCGCTTTCCCCCGCGCCCTGATAGGTCACGGTATAGGAGGTCACGCCCTCCAGGCCGCCGAGGATTTCCTCCACCTCGCCCTTGACCGCGGCTTTCCCCAGGTTGTATTCCATGGAGAGGCCGCCTTCGAAATCGATGCCCAGGTTGATGCCGTGGCCGAAGATCGTCATCAGCAGCGCGACGCAGATGATGGCGCCGGAGACGATCAGGCAGATTTTGGAACGATTCTTCACTTTCATTACGCCTCAGCCTCCTTTTCGGCAGCCGTCACTTTCGTATACAGGCTGACTTTCGTGGCGCCGGCGTTGACAAACCGGTTCATCAGGAAACGGGTTACCAGAATAGCGGAGAACATGGACACCACCACGCCCAGCAGCAGCGTCCGGGCGAAGCCCTGGATGGAGCCGGTTCCGTAAACCAGCAGCACCACGCCGGCGATCAGGGTGGTCACGTTGGAGTCGAGAATCGCGCTCATGGCGTTGCGGAACCCGGTCCGCACGGCGACCCGCACGGTCTTGCCCGCGCGAACCTCCTCATTGAAGCGCTCGAAGATGATGACGTTGGCGTCCACGGCCATGCCGATGCCCAGCACCACGCCGGCCAGGCCGGGCAGGGTCAGCTGGATGCGCATGACGGCGATGAGCATGAACAGCAGGATCACGTAGATGCTCAGGGCCCAGCTGGCGATCAGGCCGTTCAGCCGATACCGCAGGATCATCACCAGCATGACCAGCAGGATGCCGACGAGGGCGGCGGTCACGGAGGTGCTCAGGGCGTCGCGGCCCAGGGTGGCGGAAACCTTGTCCACCTTCTGCTGGGTCAGCTCCAGGGGCAGGGCGCCGCTCTGGATCTTGGCGGCGATGGTCGTCGCGCGCTCGGCGCTGCCCATGCCGTTAATAACGCCGGAGCCCTGGGTAATGGCGCTTTCGACCGTCGGGGAGATCAGCTCCTCGCCGTCGAGATAGATGGCGATCTGGCGGCCGATGTTGGCGGCGGTCACGTCGCCGAAGAGCTTGGCGCCCTCGTCCGTCAGGGTAAAGGCCACCTGGTGGTCGCCCTCGGCGTAATAATAGGTCGCGGTCTTGACCATCTCACCGGTCATGAACACATTGCCCGAGGGATCCCGGAACTCCAGCTTGGCGGCCGCGCCGATCAGATCCAGCACAGTATCGTCCTGCACATCGGGGATTTCCACGCGGATCCCGTCGCTGCCGATCTGCTGGACGTTGACTTCGGTATAGCCCTTGTCGGCCAGGCGCTGCTGGATAATCTGGATGGTTCCGTTCATGAGGGAGCCGAAATCCGCCCCGGCGTTCGCGGCGTTTTCGGGCACCCTGGCGGAATATTCGACATACATGCCGCCCCGCAGGTCCAGACCCAGGGACAGCAGCTTGGGCCAGGCGTCGGTATTGGCGGTGGGCAGCCAGGGCATTACCTTATACAGGCCCCGGGGCGGAATGCTCCACCCGTTGGCCCCGAGGAGCCCCAGCACCACCGTGACGACCAGCACGATGCACAGCGCGACAACAGACCCTGTCTTGCTGCCGCGCTTTTTGTTGGATTTCATGACAATCGCATCCTCCTTCTGAAAAACGCAGTATCCGAATTATATCCCCCCGCGGTTGATCCGTCAAGAATTTTGACCGGAAAGGAAAAAATAAGGAAGGGCCGGGATTGCCTCCGCGCCGGGTTCCTCCGGCCGAAGGCCCCGCGGCGAGGCGGCGGAAGGGGCGCGGCCGGCCGCGAAATCAGGAGCGCCCCGGCGAAAAGCGCCCGCGTCAGAACAAGGCTTCCACAAACTCTTTCGCGTTGAAGGGCTGCAGATCGTCGATTCCCTCGCCCACGCCCACGTACCAGACCGGCACCTCCAGCTCCTGCCGGATGGCCAGGGCGATGCCCCCCTTGGCGGTCCCGTCCAGCTTGGTCAGGATGATGCCGCCGATCTCCGCGACCTCCTTGAAGGCCCGGGCCTGCTGCAGCCCGTTCTGGCCGGTCGTCGCGTCGAGCACCAGGATGCAGCGGGTGTCCGCCTCGGGATATTCCCGGTCGATGACCCGGCGCATTTTGTTCAGCTCGTCCATCAGGTTCTTTTTATTGTGCAGCCGCCCGGCGGTGTCCACGATCAGCAGGTCCGCCCCCTGGGCCTTGGCGGACTGGATGGCGTCGAAAACCACCGCCGCCGGATCGGCGCCCTCCTCGTGCTTGACGATGGGCACCCGCGCCCGCTGGGCCCAGACCGTCAGCTGCTCGGCCGCCGCGGCCCGGAAGGTATCCCCGGCGCAGAGCATGACCCGCCGGCCGATCGCCTGGAAGCGCAGGGCCAGCTTCCCGATGGTGGTCGTTTTCCCGACGCCGTTGACCCCCACCATCAGCATCACCATCGGCCAGCGCAGCGGCGGGCGCGGCACGTCCATCTGCTCGACCATGATCTGCTTCAGGATCTCCCGGGCGGAGGCCGCGTCCCGGACGTTACGCTCCTTCACGCGTTTACGCAGCTCCCCGATGATGACCTCCGTCGCCTTCATGCCGCAGTCGGCCATGACCAGGATTTCCTCCAGCTCGTCATAGAAATCCTCGTCCACCTTCCGGTTGTCCCGGACCATCTCGTCGACCCGCTCGGTCATATTCCCCCGGGTCCGGCTCAGCCCCTCCCGCAGGCGGGCAAACAGGCCCTTTTTCTTTTTCTCTTCGCTCATGCTCTCAAATCCCTTCCGGCGGGCTGTTCCCCGCGATGCTTTTTCGACTCCCCGCACTATACCATAAAAAAGGAAGTCTTTCAATCTTCTCCTTGACAAACCCCCGGCGGGCTTTTAAGATGATGAATTGTTTCGATGGCGAAAAGCGCCGGAACAGAGGAGGAAAGATCATGGCGGAACTGACGATGGATCGGCTGGTGGCCCTGTGCAAAGGCCGGGGCTTTATTTTCGCGGGCTCCGAGATTTACGGCGGCCTGGCCAATACCTGGGATTACGGCCCCCTGGGGGTGGAGCTGAAGAACAACATCAAACAGGCCTGGTGGCAGAAATTCGTCCAGGAAAGCAAATACAATACCGGACTGGACAGCGCCATCCTCATGAACCGGGAAGTCTGGGTGGCCAGCGGCCACGTGGGCGGCTTCAACGACCCCCTCATGGACTGCAAGGCCTGCAAGGCCCGCTTCCGGGCGGACAAGCTCATCGAGGACTTTACGGAGGGCGCTGAAACGGGCGACGGATGGAGCAACGCGGAGCTGGAGGCCTATATCCGGGATCACGACATCGTCTGCCCCGTCTGCGGCAAGAAGGATTTTACCGCCATCCGCCAGTTCAATCTGATGTTCAAGACCTTCGCCGGCGTCAATGAGGACAGCGCCAACGAGATCTACCTGCGCCCCGAAACGGCCCAGGGCATCTTCGTCAATTTCCAGAACGTCATGCGGACGACCCGGAAAAAGCTGCCCGCCGGCATCGCGCAGATCGGCAAATCCTTCCGCAACGAGATTACCCCCGGGAACTTTATCTTCCGCGTACGGGAATTTGAGCAGATGGAGCTGGAATTCTTCTGCAAGCCCGGCGAGGACCTGGAGTGGTTCAACTACTGGCGCTCCTTCTGCCGCGACTGGCTGCTGAGCCTGGGCATCAGGGAGGAAAGCCCGCGCCTGCGGGATCACGAGCCGGAGAAGCTGGCCTTCTATTCCAAGGCCACGACGGATTTCGAGTTCCTCTTCCCCTTCGGATGGGGCGAGCTGTGGGGCGTGGCCGACCGGACGGATTACGACCTGACCCAGCACCAGAACCATTCCGGCAAGACGATGGAATATCTCGATCCCACCACGAACGAGAAATACATCCCCTACTGCATCGAGCCCTCCCTGGGGGTGGACCGGATGCTGCTGGCCTTCCTGTGCAACGCCTACGACGAGGAGGAGCTCGAGGGCGGCGACAGCCGCACGGTGCTGCGCTTCCATCCCGCCCTGGCGCCCTTCAAGGCGGCGGGGCTCCCCCTGCAGAAGAACAAGCTGGGCGCCCTCGCCTCCGAAATTCACGCCGAGCTGGCCAAATACTTCGCCGTCGATTATGACGAAACCGGCTCCATCGGCAAGCGCTACCGCCGGCAGGACGAAATCGGCACGCCCTTCTGCATCTGCGTCGATTTCGAAACCGAGGAGACCCAGTCCGTGACCATCCGCGATCGCGACACCATGGAACAGGTGCGCGTCCCGCTGACCGAGGTCCGCGGCTGGATCGAGGAGCGGATGCGGTTCTGAGCCGCCCCTCCGACGGCCGAACGCATTCCGTTTCAATATCCGCTTCATCAGAGCCCCGGGAAGATCCACTTCCCGGGGCTTTGCGTTACTGTTTTCCGATGCGGGCCCGAAAGCCCCGCGTTCAAACTTTGCGTCGGATTTATATGCCCAGGAACCGGGCGGCCTTGAGCACGGCGGTCTGGGTTTTGGCGTCGGAGATCTCCCCGGCCATGACCTGATCCACCAGCTCCCTGAGCGGCACGGTCTCCACGTTCAGAAACTCATCCGCGTCCAGATGGCGCGCCCCGGCGTGGAGCCCCCGGGCCATATACATGCTGATATATTCGTCGCTGTAGGCGGGGGCGGGGTGAAAATCCCCCAGGGAGATCCACTCGTCGGCCGTATAGCCGGTTTCCTCCCGCAGCTCCCTCTGGATGGCGGAGAGGCGGTCCTCCTCCCGGCTGTCCAGCTTCCCCGCCGGGATCTCGGTAATGACCCGGTCGATGGGGTAGCGGTACTGCCGCTCGACGATGACCCGGCCGTCCTCCGTAACGGGAATGACGCAGACGGCGCCGATATGCCGGATGACCTCGCGGACGGCGGGCCGCCCGTCCGGCAGGGCGACGCTGTCCCGCCGGACTTGGAGAATCGTTCCGTCAAAAATGGTTTCGGAGGCGGTTTGGGTTTCCCCCAGGGCCCGCCTTTCCTCCCCTTCGTTGTGTTCCATTACGCCTGCTCCTTCGGGGCGATAACCGCCTTGATCCGGCGGACGCCGGCGGAGGAGGACTCCTCCTTCAGGATCCGGAAGGAGCCCAGATCCCCGGTGTTGGCCGCGTGGGGGCCGCCGCAAATTTCGAAGGAGAAATTCCCCATCTTATAGGTGCGCACCCGCTCGCCGTATTTGCTTTCGAACAGGCCGATGGCGCCCTTTTCCTTCGCCTCCGGCACGGTCATTTCCTCGCAGACCACGGGCACCGCCGCGTCGATGGCCTCGTTGACCAGCCGCTCGGTTTCCTTCAGCTCCTCCGGCGTCATCTTCCGGCCGAAGGAGAAGTCGAACCGCAGCCGCTCGGCGGTAATGTTGGAGCAAGTCGGAGGCCAAGCGGTCTTAGGAAGACAAATCCCCACTACAACTCCTTGGCTCACAGAACCACATGGCTACGATCCGACTTAGCCGCTCGGTTTCCTTCAGCTCCTCCGGCGTCATCTTCCGGCCGAAGGAGAAGTCGAACCGCAGCCGCTCGGCGGTAATGTTGGAGCCCTTCTGGGCCACCTCGTCCCCCAGCACCTTGCGCAGGGCCGCGTGGAGCAGGTGGGTCGCGGTATGCAGGCGGGCCGTCTGCTCGCTGTGATCCGCCAGGCCGCCCTTGAACTTCTGGTCCGCGCCCTGATGGCTCAGCTCCTGATGCTTCTTGAACCGCTCGGCGAAATCCGCCTCGTCGACCGTCAGGCCCTTTTCCGCCGCCAGCTCCTTCGTCATCTCGATGGGGAAGCCGTAGGTGTCATAGAGCTTGAAGGCGCTCCGCCCGTCCATGACGGACAGACCGGCCAGCCGCTCCCGGACCGCCTTTTCGAGGGCTTCCCGGTTGCCGGCGCCGGCCGCCTCGATAATGGGCATCATGTCCGGCGAGGGGCGCAGCTTCTTCGTCTTCGCCATCTCCGCCGCCAGGGCCACCGGATCCTCCGCGGAAAGCACGGCTTCCAGCGCGGCGCGGGTCTGGCAGACGTTGTTGTAGACCTTCTCGAATTCCTTCTCGCCCTGCTTCAGCGTCCGGGCGAAGCGATCCTCCTCCAGCCGCAGCTGCTCCAGGACAAAATCCCGGTTCCGCTCCAGCTCGGGATACACGTCCCGATACTGGTCGATAATGACCCGGGCGATTTCCACCGTGAAGCCCTCGGGCATGCCCAGACCCATGCCGTAGCGCACCGCCCGGCGGATCAGCCGGCGCAGGATGTAGCCCTGGTCGGTGTTGGACGGGCTGACGCCCCGGTCGTCCCCGAGGATGAAGGTGGACGTCCGCATATGGTCGGCGATGATCCGGAAGGCGCGGGTTTCCCCCTCGTCCGCCCCGTAGGTCTTCCCGCTCAGCTCGCTGATCCGCGCCAGAATCCCGGCGAAGGCGTCGATCTCGTAGACGCTCTTCTTGCCGTTGAGCACGCAGACCGTCCGCTCCAGACCCATGCCGGTGTCCACGTTTTTCTTCGCCAGGGGCTCGTATTTGCCCTCGGCGGTTTTGTTATACTGCATGAAGACGTCGTTCCAGATTTCCAAATACCGTCCGCAGGAGCAGGCGGGGGAGCAGTCCGGCCCGCAGGGCTCCTTGTCGGTAATGATGAACATCTCGGTATCCGAGCCGCAGGGGCCGGTCATGCCGGCGGGGCCCCACCAGTTGTTGGCCTTGGGCAGGAAGAACAGGTTCTCCTCCTTCACGCCGCAGGCGCGCCAAAGGTCGTAGCTTTCGGTGTCGCGGGGGCAGTCCTCGTCCCCCTCGAAAACCGTGAAGGCCAGCCGGTCCTTCGGCAGGCCCAGGTATTCCGGGCTGGTCAAGAATTCCCAGCTCCAGGGGATCATGTCCTTCTTAAAATAGTCCCCCAGGCTCCAGTTGCCCAGCATTTCAAAAAAGGTCAGATGGCTGGGATCCCCGACGTCGTCGATATCCCCCGTCCGGATGCATTTCTGCACGTCGGTCAGGCGGGTTCCGGCGGGATGGGGCGTCCCCATCAGATAGGGCACCAGCGGATGCATGCCCGCCGTCGTAAACAGAACGGTCGGATCGTTCTCCGGAATCACGGAGGCGGAGGCAATCCGATGATGCCCCTTGGACTCCATAAAGCTCAGAAACTTTTCCCGCAGCTGGGCGGAGGTAATCTCTTTCATTGCGTTTGAACCCCTTCCATCTTCTTTGGCCATGCTTTCCACATGAAAAAACGGGCGCGAAAAGCACCCGCCCATTATAGCAAAAGGCCTTCCCCTTTGCAACAACCGTTTCGCCCCGCCTTTTCGATCTCCTCCGGCGGGCATGGCGGCCCCTCCCGCGTCTGTCCCCGCCGGCCCCTTCCCGGACGGTTTCTCCGGCCGGCTCATCCGCTTTCCGGACGCGCTTCGCCGGAGCGCCCCGGATCCCGCTTACAGGACAATCTCCCCCGGCCGGTAGCCCGGCGGCAGGGGTTCCTCCTCGGGGAAGACAAAATCCGGATCCTCCAGCACCGGCAGAAACGCCTCGTAGGGAATGCTGTCCAGCTCCCGGCCGTAGCTGGTCTGGCCGAACCATCCGCCCTCCTTCGCCTTCTGGTTCAGATCCCGGGCGAACTTGGTCCGGTTGCAGCAGTCGTGGACGGCGATCGGCCAGCCCTCCTCCGCCGCCTCCCGCAGCATTTTCAGGGAAATCTCCCGGCTGAACACCGGGCTCAGATAGCCCATGCGGTAAAAATACAGGTTCTCGCCCCAGTAGTTCGGCAGGTTGTTCGCGTTCAGATGCAGCTCGGCGCAGTTCATAAAATCGATCCCGGAATCCAGAATCGCCTTCTTTTTCTCATGGAACGCCCGGTCGAATTCCCGGGTCATGGGCGTTTCGATCCCGACCTGGGGGATGTATTTTTTCGCCGTCCGCATGGCGTCGATGACCCGGTCCGCCGCCCCGGAGGCCCCCAGATTGAAACGGATCTCGTCCAGCCCCGCCTCGCCCAGCGCCCGCAGGTTTTCCTCCGTCGCCTTCAGGCCGTTGGTATACAGATGCTGATGCACCCCCGCCCCGGCGAAGCGGCGGATGATTCCGTAGTATTTTTCGATCTCCGTCATGGGCTCGAGATACACGTAGGCGATGCCCGTCGGCTTCCCCTGCAGGGCGAAAAGCAGCGGCAGATCCTCCTCCCGATACCGCCCGCCGCCGATTTCCCACAGCCCCTCCCCGATCGGGGGAATGGCGTCCAGAAGGCCGTAATCGTAGCAGAAGGGGCAATGGGCGTAGCATTTGTTCGTTTTCCGGACGGCGGACAGCCCCGTGCCCAGCAGGCAGGACCGGCAGCCCCGCGGAAAGCGCTCCTCCGGCCCGACATACAGGGTGCTGGGACCCTCGCCCAGGCCCTTCAGCCCGGGTATTTCCGCCATCAGGGCCTGAAAGCGGGCCTCCGCCCCCGCCTCGATCTGGCTGAAAACCGCCAGGGCGATCTCCTGCTGGCGGCAGCCCAGGGGCTGATCCTCCGGCAGGGCCGCAAAGAAGGTAAACCATTGCAGGGCGTCCTTTTTTGATATTTTCATGCTTTTTGCCTCCCTGGTCGCTTTGGGTTAAAGGCTCGTCTCCGGCCGGGCGATCGCCGCCGCTCCGTCTCCGCCCGCGCGGGGGAGGTTCCGCTCGTCCCCGGCCGGGCCGTAGCCTGAACCGGAACGTACTCCCCCGCTCGGTCTCCTCCCGCATGGGGAGGTTCCGCTCGTCCCTCGCCGGACACCGGCTCCCCCCCGCGGCGGTTTTTGTTCCTTTTTGTAACATTTTGGTCGGGTTATTGGCGGATTAGCCCTGTCGTTTTCCGCTTTTGTGGGTTTTTTTGCGGAAAAGCCGGATTTTTCGGTCACTTCTTTACAATAAGGTTACATTTTTGTTGACAAAGTTGGGGCGGATCTGTTACAATATCTATATCCGGTGGTTTCCTCCGCCGGAAAACCACAAGGAAAGGGCAAACGCCATGAAACGCTTCTTTCTTTTTGTCGCAGTGATCGCGCTGGCGCTGCCCTGCGCCGGGGCGCTCGCGGCGGATTACACCAAGAACAGCGACGGAATCTACGTGGACGCCAGCGGCGCCGTCATCGAGGATCTGTGGGATGAAAGCGCCGGGCTCTATATCGTCGACGGGACCGGATACGCCATCGTCGACACCGACGATCCCAACTATACGGACACGGAATCCGACGGCGTCGTCCAGAACGAGGACGGCAGCATTACCGTCGATTCCGGCGCCATCCAGAGCGAGGATCCCGTGGCGGAGCAGCATCCCGGCCATCTGACCAACGCGGAATGGGCCGCCCGGATGGCCAAGGCCTCCGCGAAAAACGGCACCACCACCGGCGTGGTCTACCTGGCGGAGGACGGAAACGCCTATCCCGCCGTCATCCGCTCCCTTGGCCTGGCGAAGAGCACGGTTCTGGTGGGCGGGCAGCAGATGCGGGTGCCGACCAGCTCCATCCGTTGGGACAACCAGGCCCCGGAAGAGAAACAGCTGGCCGTCGTGAGCACGAAGAAGCAGACCTACGCCACCCTCCGGGCCAAGAAAAGCGCCAAGTCCTTCGTCATGGGGCATTGCGACAAATGCAAGGTGCTGCTGGTCATCAATGCCGGAAAAACCTGGACCCTGGTGGATTGCGACGGCGTCCGGGGCTATGTGCTGACCAGCTCCCTGACCTTTTATGACAACAAGCCCAAGAGCTACGCCTCCGGCATCATTACCGTCCACGGCAAAACCCCCAGCGGAAATACCGTGCACGTCCGCTCCTCCAACCAGAACGGCGCCCGCCAGATCGCCGAGTTCCCCGTCGGAACCGAAATCGAGGTCTATATGCAGGAGGGCCGGTGGAGCGAGATCGACGTCGGCGGCCTCCACTGCTACATCCTGTCCGAATTCGTCACCCTGTCCGAGCCCCTGATGGTCGCCTCCGCCGGGCCTGAAGAGTAAGCCACGGGCGCGGGCCCCGCTTTACCGGGTCTTTCTTCCGGCCTTCCCGAAAGGGAAGGCCGTTTTTCTGTCCGGGGGAACGGCCCTGCGCGCCCGGCCGCTTCACCTCCCGCGCCCCGGCTGTTTTTTGTCCGGGGCAGCGGCCCCGACCAAAGCGTCAGTTCAGGTTTTCGAACAAATCGTTGTGTTCCTTATCCGGCCCCACCAGCGAACGATACAGCCCGAACAGGCTGCAGTCGCAGGGGCCCGATTCCTCAACCTTGTATTCCGAGGTCCGCTGGGACACGTGGCAGTAGAACGCCTCCGTCGCCACCTCGAAGGCCGTCTTCCCCCCGAAGGCCTCCAGCGGCACCTGCCAGTCGAAATCGATCCGCCCCTCCTCATACAGATGCAGATAGCATTTCGGCACGTCCCACGGGCCGTATTCCTGATACGATTCCTTGAACTTCTTTTTGTCCGTCGCGTACTCCAGGCTCTGGATCACCGCGTCGGCGCAGGCCCGGTGGCACCCGTGGCCGTATTCGCCGCGGATGTCATGGGTAATTACGACGTCCGGCTTGAAGCGGCGGATCCATCCGGTCACGATTTTATACACCGCGGTTTTGTCCCACCGCTTATACTGATCGCCCAGGGAGAGGGTAAAGCTGTCCCGGAAGTGGCCGAAAACCGGATAGTTCCGGACGCCGCAGGTCCACAGCCCGTCCAGATACTCGAGCCGGCGGTAGGGCATCGTCGGCACCATCAGGCAGGTCTGCACCACCTTGCGCTGCACGCCGGCGTAGAGGGGCATGATGCCGCCGAACCAGAGCAGCTCGTCGTCCGGATGCCCGCCCACCAGCATCAGATCCGCCTTTTCCGCCGGGGGATTCCAGATCTGGACGTTCGAGGGCAGATCGCCCTTTCCGTATACGTGCAGCTCCGCCAGGGGAATGGGGGTGGATTTTTTGGCCTTCGCCGGGTTTACGATGCGAAACTCGGTCGTCCCCGCCGGCAGGAAAAGACATTCCGACAGGAAGGCTCCCTCCGTGGAATTCGCTTCCACCCATTCCCCGGAGGCGTCCCGCACCTGCACGGCGATGGCGTGCTCATGCTCATACCACTGGAACCAGACCGCGCTGGCCTCCTCCCCTTCGGGCACCGTCACGGTAATCATGGCGCCCTTTCCGCCGCTGGAGGTCCAGTAGGTCTTGTATTTCCCGTCCCGGATGTTCTTGAAGTTCGTCTTCTGGGAGGCGGGCTTCATTTCGCAGGCGGCGGTAATATCCGCCGCCTCCTGGGCCAGGGCCCCGGCGGCACAGAAAGCAAAAAGCATCGTCAGCAGCATCAGGATCCATTTTCGGGAACAATGCAAGGGAAAAACCTCCTTCGGTGATAAGCGATCCACATTTTGGTATTTTATCGCGGAAGGAAAGCTTCCGTCAAGGAAAAGCGTTTGACAAAAGGCCGGGCGGGTGGAATAATGGAGAAAAAGGATTCGGCTCTCCCGCGCCCCGGGCGGCTCCTGCCGTCCTTTCCCGGCGCGTGACCGGGCCGTGTCCGGAAGCGAAGGGGGCGTGTCCCTGATGGCCAGAAAGCGCCGTTTTTCCAAAACAGAATGGTCCTGGATCCTCTATGACTGGGCCAACTCCGTCTATGCCACCAATATTGCCGCGGCGATCTTTCCCATCCTCTATTCCCAGATCGCCGGAAAGGGGACGACGGCGGACCTCCTCTATGGCTACGCGGTCTCCCTGGCCAACCTGCTGGTCGCGGTGCTGTCGCCCTACCTGGGCGCCATCGCGGATTTCAAGGGCATGAAAAAGAAGCTCTGGACGGGCTTTCTGATCCTGGGCGTGGTTTTTACGGCGGTCATGGGCATGGTCGGCTCCTGGCAGATGATGCTGATCGGCTTCGTCCTGTCCCGGATCGGCTTCAGCGGCGCCAACCTGTTCTATGACAGCTTCCTGACGGACGTGACCACGCCCCAGCGGATGGACAGGGTCAGCTCCTGGGGCTTCGCCATGGGCTACATCGGCGGCTCCACCATTCCCTTCCTGATTTCCATCGGCATCATGCTGGCCATGAAGCAGAGCGAGCTGAGCATGCGTCTGGGCGTGCTGATCGTTCCGGTCTGGTGGCTGGTGTTTTCGATTCCGTTCATGAAAAACGTGCGCCAGATTTCCTATGTGGACACGCCGCCCCGGGAGCTGGGCTCGGCGGCCTGGAAAAACACCGTCGCCACCTTCCGCCGCATTTTGAAAAACAAGGCGGTGCTCTTCTTTCTGCTGGCCTATTTCTTCTATATCGACGGGGTGGATACCATTATTTCCATGGCCACCAAATACGGCGACACCCTCGGGCTGGGGGCCATCGGCATGATCCTGGCCCTGCTGGTAACCCAGCTGGTCGCCATGCCCTGCAGCATCCTCTTCGGTTTCCTGGCCCAGAAGCACGGCGCCCTGAAGCTGATCGCCTTCGCCGTCGGGCTGTATACCCTGATTACCGTGGTCGGCTTCGCCATGGGCTTCCTGGTAGATTTCCACGATACCCTGGGCCTGACGATGGAAAAGGCCGTCAGCGTCAGCTCCATCCTCTTCTGGATCCTTGCCACGCTGGTGGGCACCGTCCAGGGCGGCATCCAGGCCCTCAGCCGCAGCTATTTCGGCCGGCTGATACCCCCGGAGCGCAGCGGCGAATACTTCGGCTTCATGGATATTTTCGGCAAGTTCGCCTGCGTCATCGGCCCCGCCCTCTATGAGCTGTTCTACGGCCTGACCGGCAAGGCCTGCTTCGGCATCCTGAGCCTGATTCTCCTCTTCGTGCTCGGGCTCGTTTTCCTCGGCCTCGGCCGGCCCCATTTCCGCCGGGCGGAAAAAAAGCAGGCCGCCGCCTCCCGCTGATCGCGTTTATCGTAAACGCAAAAACGCTTTGCGTTTTGATGCGTTTACGCCGCGCCGGGCGCGTGCCGCAAAGCGGCAAAATTACATTTCGCGCCCGGTCGCATCCGCCGGAGGATTATCGGAAACGAAAATTTATTTTTCGTTTCCGATAATAACCAGCGCCGCTTCCCCTGCGGAAAGCGGCGCTGGTTTTTTTGTGAGTCAAGGCGGGGCAAGACAGCAGAACCGTCCCCGTGTCTTTTTCAGTAGAACCGTCCCCGTGTCTGACAAGACAGTAGAACCGTCCCCGTGTCTGTGTCTGCCTGCGTGTCTGTGCAGTCAGATCATGTCTTCCCGCCAGGCGGTCCGCGGCAGCGTGAAGCGCCGGACGGGAACGCTCTCAACGGGCAGTCCGTGATCCCTGATCACCTGATCCAGCGCCCCGGCGATGTTGGAAACATCGCTCATGGCCAGGCAGGTTATGCGGAATTCCCCGTTATGCTCGATCACGTTCAGGTGCAGGGTGTTTCCCGCCGCGGGCGTGCAGAGGAAACGTGAAGACACGGGGACGGTTCTTCTGTCTTGTCCGTCTTTTTCCTCCGGATTTTCCTGATAGCAGCTTCACCATCTCCGGCCGTCCGGATACCCGCCGTACGGAAATACCGGATCTCATTCCCGTTCGCAGGGCTTCGTTTCTCCGGTCTTTGGGATAACCCGTCCTCTCCCTGGATAGCCCTCCCTCATCCGGAGAATGAAATCCCACGCGGGTGGGTGCTTGCCCCAGGATCAAGACAGAAGAACCGTCCCCCTGTCTTGCCCCTGTCTTGCTTATTTTCTTTTCAGGTCCCGAAGGAATTTATGCACCCGGCCGGGCACGGTTTTTTCTCTTTTTTCCGCCATGGCCGCGTCCAGCGCGCCGGCGCGGTAGTCGTTATTGTCCGGGCTGCGGCGGATCGCCTCCCGGAAGGACTGATGGGCGCTGTGGTACTGCTCCATGGCCATGAGCACCTTTCCCTGGGTATAGTACCAGGAGGCGTCCCGGCTTTCCGCCCGCATCAGCTGGCGCAGGGCGCTTTCCGGATTTCCCCGGGCCATCATTTTTTCCGCCAGGATGACCGCCTCCCCCCGGGGAAGCTCCCGGGTATAGGCAGCCTGCTGCCGCGGGGTCGCCAGCCGCAGCGCTTCCTCATAGGCCAGGTTCAGGCGGGTCAGCTCCTCCAGGGCCGTCTTATTTTTTTCCGGATCCCGCACCATGTCGGGATGGCAGAGCTTGACCCGGGCCCGATAGGCCGCGCGGATCTCGTCCGGATCGGCCCAGGCGCGAAGGCCCAGAACCTCAAAAGGCGAGCCGTTCATCCCTCGTATTCCTTCCCTTCTTACAGGATCGGCTCCCGGCTGATCACCGCGCCCAGGGAGCGAAGCTTATCCTCAATATGCTCATAGCCCCGGTCGATATAGCCGGGCTCGTAAATCTCCGTCACGCCCCGGGCCATCAGGCCGGCCACGATCAGGGCCGCCCCCGCCCGCAGATCCGTCGCCGTCAGGGGGGCACCGTAAATCTCCGGCACGCCCTCGATCATCGCCGTCCGGTCCATGACGCGGACGCGGGCGCCCATCCGGCGCAGCTCGTCCAGATGGCGGAAGCGCTGCTCGAAAATCGTTTCCTGCACGATGCTGGTTCCCTTCGCCGTGGTCAGCAGGGCGCTCATGGGCTGCTGCAGATCCGTCGGGAAGCCGGGATAAACCTGGGTTTTAAAATTGATGGCCCGGCGCTGGCCCAGGGACCGAACCCGGATCGCGTCGTCATAATCCGTAACCTTGACGCCCATTTCCAGGAGCTTGGCGCTCAGGGCGTCCATATGCGTGGGGATGCAGCCGTGAATCGTCACGTCCCCGCAGGTAGCGGCGGCGGCGATCATCAGCGTCCCGGTCTCGATCTGATCCGGGATGACGGCGTAGGTCGTGGAATGCAGCGTCTGGACCCCGCGGATGCGGATGGTATCCGTCCCGGCGCCCTTGACCTTGGCGCCCATGCTGTTGAGGAAGTTGGCCAGATCGACGATATGGGGCTCCTTGGCCGCGTTATGAATGGTGGTGGTTCCCTTCGCCTTGACCGCGGCCAGCATGACGTTCACCGTCGCCCCCACGGTCACCATGTCGAAGAACACGTCGCCCCCCGTCAGGGTTTCGGCCTGGGCCGTCAAAACGCCGCGGATCTCCTCCGCCTCGGCGCCGATGGCCTGGAAGCCCTTCAGATGCTGGTCCACCGGGCGGGACCCGATGTCGCAGCCCCCGGGCGTGGGCACCCGCGCCTTGCCGCACCGCCCCAGCAGGGCCCCCAGCAGGTAATAGCTGGCGCGCAGCCGCTGGGCATTCCGGTAGGAAACCGCGACGCCCTCCGCCGGGCGGGGATCAACCCGCATCGCCTGGCCGGGCTCGTATTCCACCTTCGCCCCCAGCTCCCGCAGGATATCCGCCAGCGCGTGCACATCCTCGATGTCCGGCAGGTTCTCAATCACGCAGGGCTCGTCGCACAGCAGAGACGCCGGAATCACGGCCACGGCGGTATTCTTTCCGCCGCTGACCTGCACGTCGCCTTCCAGGGCGTTTCCCCCGGTAATCAGCATCCTGTCCTTCCCCGCCATCCGCGATGCCACCTTCCTTCGTTAGCCTTCCGCGTGTGGATTCCGTGCCCCGCTTCCCCGCGCCGCGGAGAAATGGACGGGCCCCCGTTTTTCCGGGAACCGGTTTCAGTATTATACACGCTTTCCCGATCCCTGACAAGAAGGAGGCGGCCGTGCCGGCGCCGCCTCCTTCATTGCTCATCCTCCTGTCACCATATATATCGCTGAAATCTCCGGCCTTTTCTGCAAGCGGCTTTTCCATCATCCTCGCTGCCTGCTCAAGACAGTAGAACCGTCCCCCTGTCTTGAAAAGATTACTCCACGGTGATCAGCTGATCAAATCCGGTCGTTTTAAAAATCTCCTTCACAGCCTCGGATGTATTAAACACCGTCACGGATCCTTCACCCAGCTTTTTTACAGCCATCAGCAACACGCGCAGTCCCGCCGACGAAATGTATTCCAGCGCTTTAGCGTCGATCCGAATCTTCGAAACGCCGTCGTCGTTTTTCTCGAAAACCTCCAGCAGCGCGGGTGCGCTGATCGTATCCACCCGGCCGTTAACGATGCACAGGAGGGTATCATCGATTTGTGAATAGGTGATGTTCAGATTATCGACTTCTTTGGCGCCCTGAATGACAGGCTTTTTTTGGAAAGACGGATCAACCGTCATTCTCCAGAGCGAAGAGGCCTTCAGCAGGCGTTTGAAGTTTTCCTGCCAGGCCTCCGGCATACCGTCGAACAGCGACAGATGCTCGCCTTCCTCCCAGAATGGCAGCTTTTCGACAGCCATCCCGTGCGCTTCCAGGAAAGTCTGTATTTTTCCGCTTTCCCAGTAGGCCGCACCGTCGTTGAAAATATTGGACGCGGACGTTGTCTGCTTTCGTGCTTCCTGATACAGCCTGACCGCGTCAGGGCTCTGCATATTCGCTGTCGCAAAAGCCTCGTAATTCACGCCAAAGTCGGATGTGACCCAGACGCCCCCGCGCTGCGTCAGGATTTCCCGAATGCCGCCAATGAGCTGGGCGAACTCATCCGCTGACAGATATTGCGTCAGCCCTTCGCAGGAGATGAGCAGATTCCCTTTCAGCAGATCCGCGGCCGCCCGCAGAGATGCCGCGTTGGTGGCATCCCCGCCCACATAGGCAGGATGAACGGTGCCAATGCCGGACTTTGAGGCAAAACCTAATAATTCCTCCGCCACAACAGGCACGTCAACACCTACGTAATCAATGCCCATCCTGCCGCAGTAAATCGCGCGGGGCGTATATCCGCATGCGATGTCCAGAAGGCTTCTGGTGTTTTCCTTCTGCATATACCGGGATAAGGCCTCATAGCGGGCTTCGACGGCGAGGGAAGCGCCAGCCATCAGTGCTTTCAGCTCACTGTCAGGCATCGGCAGCTTCTCGCCGTTTTGTTTCTTCCTGTTCTGGGTCAGTTCGTTCTGCGTGCCCAGGGCGGCAATCACTTTTTGAGCGTCCTCATTTCCGGCGCCCGCCAGCATAAAGAGCGTACTCTTCGCCGTCAGATAAGTAGGGTTCACCATTGATCTGTAATCCATTATTTGACGTTCCTTTCACCAGTTATCATCGAAGCGCGCCGCCTGTTCAGCTCCTTCGTTCCTCTCCGGCACAGTGTACCATAAAAACAGGACAAAAAGCAACTTCTTCCTCATGGCCGCGCACGGCTCTCGCATGAACCTTACCTGATCCTCCAGACCTGCGATGGCCTGAATCACTTGTTGCAATAATACTTCTGATTCGGGCTCTTAGGCTTATCTGGTATTGTCAAAAGCAGTTTGCCCACCTGAATCATTGGAACAAGAATCTTTTTTCGGAAATACTCTCTTGTTTTAATCCCGCAAAATTCCTGCATCTCCGACCTTGTCCGAGGTTCAGAGCAATATTCAAGCAGCTCAGTAAGCTTGTTGACATCAAGGCTAATTGTTATGCTCTGATTAGTATCTGCATTTTCAGCATGCTCATTGCTTGCGTACTCAGCTTGCGTATCAGCATGCGTACTGCTTGCGTACTCAGCTTGCATACTGACTTCACCGCATGCCACAGGTGAAGTCCCCGGCCCGACCTTCGTCATAGCTCCTGTGGTCAACGGAATGATGATCTCAAACACATCACCCTCAATGAACTCCGGCTCCGCACCACTGTAAAGCTTCGTGTACTTATAGCTGTTTCGCATACCGCTGCCAAGCTCATCCGCAAAACCGATCTCCCTGAAGATTTTCGAAATCGGCGGATTCTTGGCAAATGGCTTAAATGTCTTCAGATTCAGAACTCCGATACCGTGAGCACGGTTTCCGTTCTCAACCAGAATACGATCCCTCTCAATAACCATCTTTGCTACATAGCCGTTGCTGTAATCGCGGTGTGCCAGACTGTTCGAGATGATCTCACGCAAGATGGCGTCCCTGGCGCTCACGCTCTGAATGCCATCCAGCACAAAAAGATCGTTCAGGTGCTTTTGGCCGAAATCAAACATCCGATCATAAGAATCCAGGAGATTCGTTGGATCAATAACATCCCGATCATCATATCGGTCGAGATTATAAACCCGATAGATGCAATCTGTCTTATGATGTGCACAGGCGGAAGCAATCATATTGTCGGTCCCAAACAGAAGGACAGCCGCCAGTGTAATCCCAGTTCTGCCCTGCTCATCGGTAAGGATCAATCCGCTTGTCCGCAATAGTTCTTCATCCGTCATGCTTTCCCAGGGATGCTTCTCATTCCGGTTGTCGCGGCGTTTTCTGGCTGCCGCCATCTGTCTGGCTCTTTCCATCAGGTCAGTGCGGAGGTCTGCAATACTCCAGTACGGATAAACCTTATTCACATAGTAGGTACTCTGCTTTCTGGCATAGCACTGAAAAACCATATCCGCGATATCCGTAATATCTACGTCTGCGTCTCCGTTGCGGTCAAAAATCCGATTTCGGTGGCGAACAACGACCGGACTGATCGGGATATGGATATGAAGCACATGATACTCTCCCGGCTCTTCTGTGATCACCTTTCCATTCTTATCCATTCCCGTGAAACCGCCTTCTGAATGGTAGACATATTCCTTCGCAGCGAGATATGTCGGCGGAAACAGTTTGTCTTTGTTATTCGCCAGGTTGCCAAAATTCGTGATAAGCTTTGTCGCACTGCAGGGATCAACGCCCAGGATTACACCGCAGTCATGCACCCCGAGGAAAATATCGCCGCCTTCCCGGTTGGAAAATGAGCATACAGTATCGAACAGGCTCTTGGGAAGCTCTGTCTTAGCCTCTTTGTACTCAAGCTGATAATCCTCACCATGCCGGATCATATCCAGCAATTCGGCGGGAAGCTCAGGTATTGTTTTCATGAATCGTCTTCACCTTCCTCTGGTTTTATTCAATCCAGCCAAACGCTATCTGTTAACCACGGGTGGCATTCTTCCTTTCTCTACGTGGATCTTCCGGTTTTTTCGCGTCAGCCGGGACGAGCCACATCTTGCTTTTTTGAATGGCTCCTTCTATTCTTCCCTCCGCGCAAAGCAGTGATACGCGCCGTCTTGAAATCCCCCATTTTTCAGCAATCTCCGCTGTGGTTAAAAGTTCCATGACTGCCTCCTGTTCCCTTAAGTACCAAGAATCAGATACGCACATATTATATACCTGCTGAGGAATATTTACAAGCAAAAAAATAAGACCTCCCCGGTCATATTCGCCTCTAAATCTCTTTATCCCTATTTCTAGTTTCAAACCCTTCTGTCAACTCTCCCCGGCGCAAACACCTCTTCGTTATTTGCCCCTTTTAAGCCGTAATACCGGAATTACCGCCCATTTTCGGCGCAACATGGACGGCTTTCATCATCCTCGCGCCGTAGCAAGTGGTGATTCAGGTTCCCGCGTCGGTGGCGGTGTGGATAGCTTCCTTATATCCTTCCATCGGTGTGGATGTGTCATCATCCCAAAGGATGTACTGCATTGTACCACCCGAGGCGGTTCCCGCTGTCACAAGCTCCTGCGCGGAGCCGGTATAGGAAAGGATCTTGGCGGTCGGCTTCTTTGTTACTCTTTTCCACTGGCATTCACAATCCCACCGTTGATAGTTATGGTGCTGGATCCATCCTTGTAAGCAAAGATACCTCTTTGCATAGCATTGGAAGTTACACGACCGCCATTAATCGTTATATTTCCGTAGGAAGAGATAGTATCATTGCTGGTCAGTGTGCCCATATTCCCGCCTGTGCTCTGGGCATAGATATTGATACTGACCTCTGATGTATCATCAATATATGCATTGATACCTTTTACTGTCAGCGTCTTCCCATCACAAAGAATCAGGTGCGCGTCTCCTCCAAAAGAAATACTGTTGGAATAGCATCACCATTTTGGAAAAACCGATTTCCTGTCACAGTGAAACAACTAGACGGTTCTGCTGGGGGCGGATGGAACGAAAAAGTCCGTCTTTTCCTTCTTTTCCATGGCAACGATGCCGCCTCCGCTTCCCGGGAATTGATTTTTCCCGGAAGATGTCGTATGATAGCCCCAGGAAGAACGATATCGTTTCCCGGAGGGATGCGAGATGAAAAAATGGCTGGCTGTGATCATCGCCGCGCTGACGCTGGCTCCGCTCCTGGCCTTCGCGCAGGAGCCCCTGCCCCAGCGCGTCTATGATTACAACAAAAGGGTGGTTCGGAAATACGACAGCGATTCCCTGAAATATACCGTGGAGACGATGAAGCTCTACGGCGTCAAATGCTACCTGGTCAAGGTCTGGGTGCGGGATCCCGCAAGGCAAATCCGGAAAGTGACCGCCGAATGGAAAACAAACATCATGCGCCCGGTGCACATGGCCCAGAAGCTGCCGGAGCTGGCCCTGGCCATCAACGGCAGCGGCTACGTCAGCCCCACCTATCCCTGGATTCCGGAAAACTATCCCGGAACCAATTCGGATTACTACTATACGCCCCTGGGCTCCCTGACGATTACCGACGGGGAAATCTTCCGGAACCTGGAGGGCGTCCCGTATTACGGGCTGACGCTGGAGGAAGACGGGCTCCAGATGTATACCGGGGCAGACAACGCCGACGTGCTGGCCCGTAATCCCTCGCAGACCTGGAGCTTCTATGTGGAATGCCCCATGCAGCGGAACGGGGAAATCCTGACGCCGGACCCGGAGGACTGGGAATTTGCCGGCAAAATGGCCCGCCGGACCGTCCTCGGCCGCATGGACCGGAATAATTATCTGATTCTTTCCGTGACCAACGAGGGGGGCTTCGGGCTGACGCTGCCCCAGGTCAACACCTTTTTCAAAAACCACTTCCCCGTGGAATGGCTCTACAATCTGGACGGAGGGCCCTCCTCCGCGCTGCTGTGCCGGGGAAAGGGAAAAAACCATTTTGCCACCGTTGCCGGCGGAGAGGCCCGGGACGCGGATATCCTGGGCTTTACGGAGCTGCCGGAGGAATAAGCGGAGCCCTTTCCGGCCGCCCGGCGCGCGGGAAACCGCCCGTCCTGCTGGCCGTTTCGAGCTGAGATCCGACCGGGCCGCCCTGCCGCCTGCCGTATCCCGCCGCCGGGGCCTTTCCACAGCCCTATTCCCCGGGTCTCGCGGAAATAGCCGCCCCTATTTTGCTCCTCCCGCCCTGTATCCGGGCGCGCTAAAGGGTTACAATGATGCCAATCCGGAAGAAATCGGATCAGCCCCCGGAGGCGAATCCCCGGGCTGGCATCATGAAAAAGGAATTGACATTCAGCGAAAGGAGGTTTCACCCATGGAATTCATTACCGGCAATCTGCCCATGATTCTCTGCTTTGTCGCGGGGTTCGGGCTGCTGCTGGCGGAGGCCTTCATGCCGGGCTTCGGCGTGGCGGGGGTGCTGGGCATCATCCTGGAGATCATTGCGGTCTTCTTCGCCTGGACTACCCACGGCGCGGCCTTCGCCCTCGTCGCCACCCTGGTCATCGTGGCGCTGATCGCGCTGACCGTCTACCTGTCCTACCGAAGCGCCATGAAGGGCCGGCTCAGCCGCAGCGCCCTGATTCTCCGGAACCGGGAAAAGCCCCAGAAGCAGAACCCCCTGGCCGACCTGGTAGGAAAGGAAGGCGTCACGGTAACGCCGCTGCGCCCCGCGGGCACGGTCGAGATCGACGGCCAGCGGTTCAACGCCGACGGCGGCGGATCCTTCCTCGAAAAGGGAGCGAAGGTCGGCGTCATCGGATTCACCGGCGACCGCCTGGACGTCCGCCTGAAGGAAAGCTGATTCCCGTTATTCCTGAACCCGTTTCCCGCCGCCTGGCCGGCATTTTCCGGAAGGCGGATCCTGTTTCTGTCAGGGCGCGGATCATCCGCGTCGAAAGCGAACCTGTTTTCTGAACCCGTTTCCCGCCGCCTGGCCGGCATTTTCCGGAAGGCGGATCCCGTTTCTGTCATGGCGCGGATCACCCGCGTCGAAAAGGAGGTTATTGAAGCATGGAACCCGTCGTTATGATCCCCATTATCGTTGTTCTCGTCATCATCCTGCTGGCCATCTTCCTGCACTTCGTGCCCATGGGCCTGTGGATTTCCTCCCTGGCCAGCGGCGTGCACATTTCCATCGGCACCCTGGTCGGCATGCGCATCCGCCGGATTCAGCCCCAGCGGCTGGTCTATCCCCTGATCAAGGCCAATAAGGCCGGGCTGGATCTGAACATCAGCCAGCTCGAAACCCACTACCTCGCCGGCGGCAACGTGGACCGGGTCATCAACGCCCTCATCGCCGCCCAGCGCGCCAACATCCAGATGGCCTTTGAAAAGGCCTGCGCCATCGACCTGGCCGGCCGCGACGTGTTCCAGGCGGTCCAGATGAGCGTCACCCCGAAGGTTATCGAAACCCCCGTCGTCGCCGCCATCGCCAAGGACGGCATCGAGCTGCGGGCCAAGGCCCGCGTCACCGTGCGCACCAATATCGAGCGGCTGGTCGGCGGCGCCGGAGAGGAAACCGTGATCGCCCGTGTCGGCGAAGGCATCGTCACCACCGTCGGTTCCGCCGAAACCCATAAGGAAGTGCTGGAGAACCCCGATCTGATCAGCCGGACTGTGCTGAGCAAGGGTCTGGACGCCGGAACCGCCTACGAAATCCTGTCCATCGATATCGCGGACGTGGACGTGGGCCGGAACGTCGGCGCCCAGCTCCAGATGGACCAGGCCGAGGCCGACCGGCGGATCGCCCAGGCCAAGGCCGAGGAGCGCCGGGCCATGGCCGTCGCCCGCGAGCAGGAAATGAAGGCCTCCGTTCAGGAAATGCGCGCCAAGGTCGTCGAGGCCGAGGCCGAGGTGCCCAAGGCCATGGCTTCCGCCCTGCGGGAAGGCAAGATGGGCGTGATGGATTATTACGGCATGAAGAATACCATCGCCGATACCGAAATGCGGGAATCCATCGCCAAAGCCAGCGCCCCCCAGAGCTCGCCTGAACTGCAGAAGAAGTAAGCGAAGCCTGAGCCAAGGAGGCGGTTCCCGAACGCTGCGCGCCGGAGGGGGCCGCTCCCGCGGCTCCGGAAGAAGCACACGAACCCCGAGCCGAAGGGAAGGCCCGAAGCGCCGCGCTGAAGGCCCCCCGCGGCTTAAGGAGGTGAAACACAGATGGATGAATTATTCCCGACCGCGATCGTGGCCATTATCTGGCTGGTCATCGGCATCGCCTCGTCCGTATCCAAAAGCAAGAAGAAAAAAGGGCAGCAGCCCAAGGCGCCCGCCCGCGGGCGGCCGGTCGCGGATCGCGTCGATGCGCCCGCTCCTCCGGCCCCTGCGCCCGCTCCGGCCGCAGCCGCCCCGGCACCAACCATCAGCCCCCTGCGTCCCCTGGAAGGGGAGGATCCCTGCCACGCGGACCAGATGCACGCCATGCCCTCCGCCCGCGCTTATCCCGCGGGCGGCCTGAGCGGTCATCCGACCTCCGGCAGTCTCGGCGGCGGCACGGCCTCCGGCAGCCTCGGGGGCAATACCGCCTTCGGCAGCCTCGGAGATATCCATTCCGAGGGATTTGACCCCTGCCACGATGAATTATACGGATCCCCCTTTTCGGCGGAGAACGGCGCTTCGGGCGAAGCCCCCTCCGGCGCCCCGTTTGGGTCTTTTTCCGGCGACGATATCGTCCGGGGCTTTATCTGGGGCGAAATCCTGCGCCGCCGAGGCGCCTAAGCTTTCGCCTTCAACGCTTATACCCCGCGGGGCCGTTTTCCAAAGCGGCCCCGCCTGTTTTCCAGAAGGCCCCCGCGACCTTCCCGAACCGGCCGCCCGGCTTCCCCGAAGCGCTCCGTGATCTTCCCGCGGCTCCTGATTTGACTTCTCCGCCCGCGTGTGCTACAATGGCTTGAAATCTGACGAACGAAGGGGGCTTTCCCATGGAGCACATCAAGACCCTGAACACCCGGAATCTCTGCGAAAGCGCGAAGAACGGCGGCTGCGGCGAATGCCAGACTTCCTGCCAGTCCGCCTGCAAAACCAGCTGCGGCATCGCGAATCAGCAGTGCGAAAACAAAGCTGAAACCAAGTAAGCCTGTGTTCTGAAGGATGCCGCCCCCGGGCGGCATTTTTCAGTCCGGATCGGAGTTGGAATATGATTCATCAATATCAGATGGACGGCGTCAACATCGTCCTGGACGTCTGCTCCGGCAGCGTGCACGTAGTGGACGATATCGCCTATGACCTGATCGGCCGCTTCGAGGGTGCTTCCCGCGAGGAGGTGCTCGCCGCCCTGGAGGCAAAATATGGCGGCCGGGAGGACGTCTCCCCGGAGGAGCTGGCCGAATGCTACGACCAGGTGGCCGCCCTGAAGGAGGAGGGCCGCCTTTTCGCGCCGGATACCTTCGCGCCCATGGCCGGGGAGCTGAAGCAGAAGACCGCCGGCGTGGTCAAGGCGCTCTGCCTCCACGTGGCCCATACCTGCAATCTGAACTGCTCCTACTGCTTCGCCAGCCAGGGCCGGTATCATGGGGACCGCGCGGTCATGTCCTTCGAGGTTGGAAAGCAGGCCCTCGATTTCCTGATGGATCATTCTGGAACCCGGAAGAATCTGGAGGTCGATTTCTTCGGCGGCGAGCCGCTGATGAATTTCGACGTTGTGAAGCGGCTGACGGCCTACGCCCGCTCCGTCGAAAAGGAGCGGGGCAAGCATTTCCGCTTTACCCTGACGACCAACGGCCTGAACATCGACGACGAGGTTATCGACTTCGCCAACCGGGAATGCCATAACGTGGTGCTGAGCCTGGACGGCCGGAAGGAAATTCACGACCGTTTCCGGGTCGATTACGCCGGCCGTGGCAGCTGGGACCGGGTCGTGCCCAAATTCCAGAGGCTGGTGGCCGCCCGCGGGGGCAAGGGATACTACATGCGCGGCACCTTTACCCACGCCAACCCCGATTTCCTCAAGGATATCCGGGCCATGCTCGATCTGGGCTTTACGGAGCTGAGCATGGAGCCGGTGGTCTGCCCGGCGGGCGATCCCTCCGCCCTGACGGAGGAGGATCTGCCCATCGTCATGCGGCAGTATGAGGAGCTGGCCCGCCTGCTGGTCCGCCGGCGGAAGGAGGGCCGCCCCTTTACCTTCTATCACTATATGATCGACCTGTCCGGCGGGCCCTGCGTCTATAAGCGGATCTCCGGCTGCGGCTCGGGTACGGAATATATGGCCGTGACCCCCTGGGGTGATCTCTATCCCTGCCATCAATTCGTGGGCGAGGAGGCCTTCCGCCTGGGCGACGTCTGGAAGGGCGTTACCAACCCCTCTGTCCAGGCCGAATTCGCCGCCTGCAACGTCTATGCCCGGGAGGAATGCAAAACCTGCTGGGCCCGGCTCTACTGCTCCGGCGGGTGCGCCGCCAACGCCTGGCACGCCACGGGTTCCGTCCGCGGGGTTTACGCCTACGGCTGCGAGCTTTTCCGGAAGCGGATGGAATGCGCCATCTGGGCCGAGGCCATGCGCAGCCTCGAGGAAACCGCCCCCTGAAAAAAAGTCCTCCCCGGAAGCCCGGCGGAGGATTTTTTGTGAGGCGCGGGGATTGGGCGAAAAAGGAGTGTTTTTTCATGAAAAATAGCCATACCCCGGTCTGCGATTTCGTGGAAGGCTACGCGGCCGGCCGGCCCCTTCGCCTCCATATGCCCGGCCATAAGGGGCTGGGCGAGGCGGAGCGCCTGGATATTACGGAAATCCAGGGGGCGGATCCCCTCTACGCCGATCGGGGCGTCCTGAAGCAATGCGCGGACAACGCCGCGGCGCTCTTCGGTTCGGTGCGCTCGCTGCTCTCCGCCGAGGGCTCCTCCCTGTGCGTCCGGGCCATGGTGGCCCTCGCCCGGCTCCGGGCGGAATCGGAGGGGCTGCCGCCGGTCATCCTGGCGGGGCGCAACGCCCATCGCACCTTCCTGTCCGCCGCCGCGCTGATGGGTATGGAGGTCGTCTTTCTGCCGGCGGAGAACCTGCTGACCTGCCGGCCGACGCCGCGGGGGCTCCGGGAAGCGCTGGAGCGCCTCCCCGCCCCGCCGGCGGCGGTGTATCTGACCAGCCCGGATTATCTGGGCCATCTGGCGGATATCGCCGGGCTCGCCCCCGTCTGCCATGAGCGGGGCGTGCCCCTGCTGGTCGACAACGCCCACGGGGCGTATCTCCGCTTCCTGCCGGAGGATCGGCATCCGCTATCACTGGGGGCCGATCTGGTCTGCGATTCGGCCCATAAAACCCTGCCCGCCCTGACGGGGGCCGCCTGGCTCCACCTGGGTCATTCCGCGCCTGCCCTTTTCCTCCGGGAGGCGGACCGCGCCATGGGGATGTTTGCCTCGACCAGCCCCTCCTGGCTGATCCTGCAGTCCCTGGACCGGTGCCAGGGAAGGCTGATGGAGGGTTCCCTCCGGCGGGAGCTGGCGGACTTCGCGGAAAAAACCGCGGCGCAGAAGCGGCGCCTGGAGGCCCGGGGCTTCGCGCTTCGCGGGGAGGAGCCCCTGAAAATCACCCTGGCGCCGAAGGGCTTCGGCTATACCGGGGATCATCTGCATGACCTCCTGCGGGAGCGGGGCATCGAATGCGAGTTTTCCGATCCGGATTTCCTGGTTATGATGGTGGCCCCCGCCACGGGGGAGGACGGGCTCGCCCGGCTGGAGGACGCCCTCGCCGCCGTGCCCCGGAAAGCCCCAATCCCGGAAGAAGCCCCGCCGCCTCCCCCCGCGGAAAGGGCGCTCGGGCTCCGGGAGGCCATGCTGTCCCCGGCGGAAATCCTGCCCGCCGAAAATAGCGCCGGCCGGATTCTGGCGGATCCCTGCGTCAGCTGCCCCCCGGCGGTGCCCATCGTCCTCATCGGGGAGCGGATTACGCCCGAGGCGATCCGCTGCTTCCGCTATTACGGCATCGACCGTGTCTCCTGCGTGGCGGAATAAGCCGGTTTCCATCGTATCGGATCGCGCGCCGGCCCCGTCCGGGATTCCGGCATCGGCCGGGTCTCCTGCGTGGCCATTTGACATTTCCCGGATGGGTGAGTATGATTTTTCCCGAAAAAACTGCAATCGGAGGGATTTGCTTTGCGTAAATATCGCCTGCTGTCGGCCGGGCTGTGCGTCCTGGCCCTGATCATCGGTCTTTTGGCCGCTCCCGCCCCCGCCCGGGCCGAGGCGGAAAACCTGACGGGGCGCTGCTCCTTCCGGGTCAATTATCCCGGCGGGGAACGCAGCGCCGATAAGGCCGGCTTCCGGGACGGGCAGTATACGACCGGGTGGAAAAGCAAATCCATGGAGCACCCCTATGTGACCATCGCCAGCCCCAGCCCCGTTTACGGGCTGTATCTGTGCTTCTCCCACATGCCCGAAAGCTACGAAATCCAGGTCAAAACCGAGCAGGGCTGGACCCGTGCATATGCCGGAAGGACGGATTTTCATCACGTCTTCTACCCCATGGAGGGCGCCCAGGATATCCGGATCTACGCCGACGGGGAGGGCAAATGCGTCCTGGGCTTCAATGAGCTCTTCCTCTTCGGGGAGGGGGAGATTCCTTCCTGGGTGCAGAGGTGGGAGCCGACCGAGGAAAAGGCGGACATCCTTTTTCTCATGGGGCATCAGGACGACGAGCTGCTCTTCCTCGGAGGTGCCATCCCGACCTACGATATCGAGAAGGGAAAGCGGGTCATCGTCGGATACCTGACCTGCTGCAGCCCCGTCCGGCGCAGCGAGGCACTCAACGGCCTGTGGAGCATGGGCGTGCGGAATTACCCGATCTTCGGGCCCTTCGAGGATAAACCCAGCACGAAGCTGAAAACCGCCTATACCAACGTGGATCCGAAAAACGGGGAGGCGATGGTGCAGGGCTGGGTCGCCGAGCTGTATCGGAAATATAAGCCGGAGGTGGTCGTGACCCACGACCTGAACGGCGAATACGGCCACGGGCAGCATAAGATGATCGCGGACGCCTGCGTCAAGGCCTGGTTCCTTTCCGGAGACGCTAAAAGCTTCCCCGAATCCGCGAAGGCCTACGGCATCTGGCAGGTTAAGAAGCTCTATGTCCACCTCTACGGGGACGAAAGCAGCCAGACCCGCTTTAACTGGGAGCAGCCCCTGGCCTCCCTCGGCGGAAAAACCGGGACGGAGCTGGCCGTGGCGGCCTATAAGCTGCATCGGACCCAGATGAGCCTGACGGTAACGGTCGGGGGTAAAAAGCAGGTGCTCTCCGTCCAGGTCACCGGCGGCAAATCCTTCCCCAACACGGTTTTCGGCCTCTACGCCTCGACCGTCGGGGATGACGTGGCCCACGACGACTTCCTGGAGCATATCCCGGAATAAAAGAAAAGACAGAGGGGGCGGGCAAGACAGAAGAACCGTCCCCCTGTCTGCCGTCCCCCTGTCTGGTTTACGACATCTGACGTCTGACATCTGATAAATGTTACACTCATGTCACTCTCATGTCAGTAAAAAGTCGCAGGATGTCAGCAAAATGTCAGTTGCATTTCAGCCCAAAATGTGTATACTAGATATCGTGGAGGTTTAGGAAAGCCAAACACAAGACCTAGACAAAAGAAGACACGGGGTCGAAGACACGGGGACGGTTCTACTGTCTGGTTCCTGTTCTGTCCAATTCCTGATATACTCGGGTTCCTGAGGAAACGCCATTCGGCGCTTCCTTTTTTGTTGGGAAAATGAGCCGCGTCTCACGGGCCTCCGCCGGCTTCGGCCGCGGGGGCCCTTCCCATTCCGCTTCGTTTTGAAAGGAGGGCCCCCATTGGACAATATTCTTTCCGCCCTGGACCATCTTCCCTGCGCCGACCTGACCCACGACGAGTGGATCCGGGTCGGCATAGCGCTGAAGACGGAGGGCTATGACCTGAATGTCTGGGACGAATGGAGCAGCCGCGACCCGCGGCGGTATCACCCCGGCGAATGCGCCCGCCGCTGGCAGTCCTTTCGCGGCAGCTCCACGCCCGTCACGGGCGCGACCATCGTAAAGATGGCGCGGGATCGCGGCTGGACGCCCCTTCCCGGCAAGAGCGGCTGCATGGCCTGGGATGACGTCATCGAATACGACGGCGACAGCCCGCCCGATTCCGGCCCCGCCCGGAAGCCGACGGACGACCTGATATTTTACCTGCGGACGCTCTTTGGCCCGGACGATCATGTGGGCTACGTGACCAATGACGTCTGGCAGAACGAGGACGGCAAATGGGTGCCGTCCCGGGGCGTCTTTGACCGAACGGCCGGGGAGCTCATCGATTCCCTGCTCCGCCATCCCGACGATCTGGGCGCGACCGTCGGCGACTGGAAGCCCGAGGCCGGCGCCTGGATCCGCTTTAACGCCCTGGACGGCGAAGGCGTCCGGAACGAGAACGTCGTGTCGTTCAAATACGCGCTGGTGGAATCGGATACCATGCCGGTCGGGGAGCAGATCGCGATGTACCGCCGGCTGGAGCTGCCCATCGCCGCCCTGGTGTCCAGCGCGCGTAAAAGCGTCCACGCAATCGTCCGCGTGGATGCCGGGGACGCGCAGGAATACCGCGAGCGCGTAACCTTCCTCTACAAGTTTCTGGCCGACCACGGCGTGAATGTCGATACCCAGAACCGCAACCCCAGCCGCCTGTCCCGCATGCCCGGCGTCACCCGGAACGGACAGCTCCAGAAGCTGCTCGGCGTAAATCTCGGCCGCAAGTCCTGGATGGACTGGATGGACTTTGTCGAAGGCGCGACGGACGAGCTGCCTGGGCTCAGGCAGCTCTCGGAATACGCCGCCGATCCGCCCGCCATGCCGGAGGAGCTGATCAAAGGCGTCCTCCGGCGCGGGCATAAGATGCTGATCTCCGGCAGCAGCAAGGCCGGAAAGTCCTTTCTGCTCATGGAGCTGTGCGTCTCCATCGCCGAGGGCAGGCCCTGGCTCGGTTTTCCCTGCCGGAAGGGGCGCGTGCTCTATGTCAATCTGGAAATCGACCCCGCCTCCTGCGTAAACCGGTTTATCCGGATCTATGACGCCCTGGGATTCGGCCGGGATCATATGGACGACATTGCCATCTGGAACCTGCGCGGCCACGCCGTGCCCCTGGATCAGCTGGTGCCCAAGCTCGTCCGCCGCGCGCGGAATCAGCGTCTGGACGCGATCATTATCGACCCGATCTATAAGGTCATCATGGGCGACGAAAACAGCGCGTCCGATATGGCGGCCTTCTGCAATCAGTTTGACCGGATCTGCAACGAAACCGGCTGCTCCGTCATTTACTGCCACCACCACTCCAAGGGCGCCCAGGGAGCGAAGCGGGCCATGGATCGCGCCTCCGGCAGCGGCGTCTTCGCCCGGGACCCGGACGCGCAGCTGGATATGATCGAGCTGGAGCTCAGCGACGAGGTGCGAAACTTCGTCGCGGAAAGGGGCGCGACCGGCTGGCGGCTGGAAAGCAGCCTGCGGGAGTTTCAGAATATTACCCCGGTCAATTTCTGGTTCGAGTATCCGATCCACCGCCTGGACAGCAGCGATACGCTGAAAGAGTTGCCGATGCAGGGCTCTTTTGAAGCCGGCCGAATGAAGAACAGTCGTTGCAAATCGACCGAAACAGCGAATTCGGAATTCCGGAATGCCTTTTATACGCAGGCGATCGATGGCTCCGTAAGCGTACAGGACATGATGAACTATCTCGGCATATCTGACAAGACGGTATATGCCCGCCTTAAAAAAATGGGCGGTGAGTTTGTTCTGAAAAGAGGCAGGATCTGCCGGGCCGAAGAGGAAGAGGGGGTGTAGAAAAATTCTTCTTCTAGGCTGGTTATATATATACATATATAACAGAAGAAAAGGTCGTTACACTCCCGAAGTAGGTAGGACTCCCTACGTCCGTCCTACCTACTTCGAGGAGAGTAACGGTAACTCCCACAGCCAGGAAGAGCCACAAACAACAGAGGTGTAGAAAACCGGAACTTGGGCGGCTCGGTGGTCTGAATCGGCCCGCAGCAACGGATTGCAGCGGATTGCAACGGTACCCCGCGACCTGGAGGAATCGTTTTCTACAGAGATGTAGAAAAACGGGACGGGGCGGCTCGGTTGCCCAACCGCGGCTGTCGAACAAGACAGAAGAACCGTCCCCGTGTCTGGGAACGGCTGTCGAACAAGACAGAAGAACCGTCCCCCTGTCTCCGATCCCCCTGTCTCCCCAACTAACAACACACAAAAAAACCAGGAGGAAAACATTATGGCGATTGATAACAACATCATGGACTGGAACGACACCATCGAAACCGACGGACAGGACTTCGTCGTCCTTCCCGAAGGCGACTATACCTTCACCGTGACCCATTTCGAGCGCGGCCGTTTCCCCGGCAGCGCAAAACTCCCGCCCTGCAACAAGGCGACCCTGACCCTGCAGATCGACAACGAGGCCGGAAACGCCGTCGCCCGCGTCGACCTGATCCTCTACCGCACCCTGGAGTGGAAAATCGCGTCCTTCTTTCGCTGCATCGGCCAGAAGAAGCACGGCGAGAAGGTCGCCATGGACTGGAGCCGGGTCGTCGGCTCCCGCGGCCGGGCGCACGTCAAACCCCGCTCCTATACCCGGGATGGCGAGGAACGCCAGGTCAACGACGTGGATCGCTTCCTGGACTATGACCCCTCCGTCGTCTGCTTCCCGGTGAAGAACGAGCAGCTGCCCTGGAACTCGGAGGGGGATGAACACGGTGCCTGAGGAAGACACGGGGGCGGTTCTTCTGTCTGGTCCGTGCCGTTCCGTCCTCAAACGCCCTGCGCCAGATCGAGGAAAAGCACTACGACGCAGCCCTCCTGGCCCGGGGCATTCCGCCGGAAAACATCCGGAAATACGGCTTCGCCTTCCAGGGTAAGGAATGCCTGATCCGGAAGGGATAACCGCGGGCCGTCTCAGGACAAAAACCGTCCCTCCGTTTTCATTGGAGGGACGGCGTGTATTTCCCCGCCTTCCGGAAGCTCTTCCCGCCCTTCAGCGCAAGGCTTCCCAACAGTCCCATCGGAGCCATACCAATCCAAAGCCCCGGCTCCTCCTTTACGCTTTTTCCCTTTTCATCCCACGAAAGCGGTCAAGAACGGCTTTCATGTCCTCCGGCAGCCGATCCCTGCATTCCCGCTCCATAAACGCGGGAATCCCGTACATGGCCTCGGCCATTCCCGCGGCAATGCAGGTCAGCGTGTCGCAGTCCCCGCCCAGGGACACCGCGGTCCGCACAACATCCTCAAAGTCGATTCCTTCCATGAACGCCGTGATCGCTTCCGGTACGGTCTTCTGGCAGGTCTCGATGTGATGGTATGTCGGGCGAATCTCGTCGCAGGTTCTGGATAAATCATACCCGAACTCCCGAACAATATAGTTCCGGATTTCTTCCTTGCCGCTTCCGTTTCTGGCCATCCAGATGGCGCTCGCCACAGCTTCCGCTCCCTTGATGCCTTCCGGATGATTGTGGGTCACCTCCGCCGTCAGCCTGGCCATATGGCGGGTTACCTCCATCGTGTCAAAAAGCCACCCGGCGGAAGACACCCGCATGGCGCTTCCGTTGCCGAAGCTGCCGTAAGGCTTTGGATCCCAGGTGTGCAGCCACCGATAGAACATACCCCCATAGCCGGCGTTCGGATAGATCCTGCCCCACTTCTTCATGGATTTTACCAGCGCGGCTTTGATTTCATCATCCGTCCGGCCCATGGAATCCATCAGCGCTTCCGCGACGGCCACCGTCATCACGGAATCGTCCGTGAATTCGGAACGGCGGCTGAACAGCGGAAATTCCTTCGTCTTCGGGCTCCTGTCGAACTCATATGGGGCCCCGATCATATCACCCATGATTGCTCCAAGCATTTTCCCGTCCTCCTTCATCTTTGATGATGCCATTATAGCGGATTTATAGCCCTTCTGGTCGCTTTCCGGGCGACAAATTGAAGAAGACACGGGGACGGTTCTACTGTCTGGTCCACGTCGTTCCGTCCCCCGCGCCGGCTTTTCTCTTGTGGTTTGACAGCCGATTCTGTATAATAGAAGACAGAAAGCAGAAGCGGAATGAAGCGTCTGAAGCGGGCAGAGGAGCGTGAGAAACGTGAAACGAGAAATCGGAACAGGGATTCAGGATTTTGAAAGTCTGCGGATGAACGGGGATTTCTATGTCGATAAAACCGGTTTCATCCAGGAATGGTGGAAAGGTCGCGACATCGTAACCCTAATCACCCGGCCGCGCCGCTTTGGCAAGACCCTGAACATGTCCACGCTGAACTGCTTCTTTTCGAACAAATACGAAGGCCGCAGCGACCTGTTTGATGGCCTGAAGGTCTGGGATGACCCGGCGATGCGGGAGCAGCAGGGAAAATGGCCGGTGATTCTTCTGAGCTTCGCCGGAATCAAGGGAGAGACATTCGCTGAGACCATCGAGACGATGAAGACCAAGCTGACTGAATTGTTTTCTTCTTTTCCCGAGCTCTATGCATATCGGGGCTTTGATGAAAATGAAACAAAAGCGCTGAAAAGTATCCGAAAAGAGATGTCAGACACAGAAGCGGCGCTGTCCATTCATCTGCTTTCCTTATTATTGAACAAAATATATGGAAAAAAAGTGCTGATCTTCCTGGATGAATATGACACGCCGCTGCAGGAGGCGTATATAAACGGTTACTGGGATCAGCTGGTTGCCTTTACCAGAACGATGTTCAATAACGCCTTCAAGACCAATCCTTCCCTGGAGCGGGGCATCATGACGGGGATCACCCGGGTCAGCAAGGAGTCCATTTTCTCCGATCTGAATAATCTGGTTGTCGTTACGACGACGTCGAACATGTATGCCACATCCTTTGGGTTTACGGAGGAGGAAGTATTCGCGTCCCTGGATCAGCAGGGTTTCCGGGAAGAAGATAAGCAGGAAATAAAGAAATGGTACGATGGATTTACCTTCGGCCGTGTGACGGATATTTATAATCCCTGGTCCGTGACATACTATCTGAATACGGGCATTTTCGATACATACTGGGCCAACACCAGCAGCAACGGGCTCATCGGCATGTTGCTGCGAGAAGGGGATCCGGAACTCAAAAGCCAGTTTGAAACGCTGCTGAAGGGCGGGGAAGTAGAAGTACCGGTGGACGAACAGATCATCTTCAACCAGCTGGATACCAATCCGGACGCGGTCTGGAGCCTGCTGCTGGCGACGGGGTATCTGAAGCCCGTTCATGTTATTTCCAGGCTGGAAGCGGTAAGAACAAATACCCGGCCGCTTTATACCCTGCGGCTGACAAATCTGGAAGTACGGCTCATGTTTGAAGAAATGATCCAGGGTTGGTTCAGCCAGAGCAGAGGCCTGTCCGGTTTTGTGAAAGCTCTGCTGGAGGGGGACGAAGAAACCCTGGATGAATCCCTG
Source organism: Clostridia bacterium (assembly GCA_045546035.1). Taxonomy (GTDB): domain Bacteria; phylum Bacillota; class Clostridia; order Christensenellales; family Aristaeellaceae; genus Aristaeella. The sequence continues at coordinate 3,785 of JAZQCB010000064.1, read as the reverse complement.
CGTCAGATCATGCTGAACACGATGAGCTCCTTTGACAGCGGAAAGAATTCATCGATCAAGCTGCCTGAAAACTTCTATCACGGGCTGGTGCTGGGCTTGCTGGCGGAGAACAGCCGGGACTATGTGATTACCTCCAACCGGGAAAGCGGCTACGGCCGGTATGACGTCGTCATGGAGCCGAAGGACATCGGAAAGCCGGCGGTGATCATGGAATTCAAGGTGTTCAACGCCAGACGGGGCGAGAAGACGCTGGAGGATACGGTCGGGAACGCCCTCCGGCAGATTGAGGAAAAGCGCTATGACGCGGCCCTCCTGGCCCGGGGCATTCCCGCGGAAAACATCCGGAAATACGGCTTCGCCTTCCAGGGAAAGGAATGCCTGATCCGGAAGGGATGACGAAGACACGGCGGAAACATCCGTCATTCAGACCGTCGATCAGTGTATCTCGCAGGATATCCTGAAGGACTATTTCATCAGAAAGCGGACGGAGGTGATCGGACTCATGCTGGCTTTGTTTGATTCGCAGGAAGTTCAGAATATGTACGAGGAGAGCATCAAAGAGGAAGGCCGCGAAGAAGGTCGCCCTTGTTTATAAAGGAAGCACTCGATTTATGGAGGGAGAAATAAACGGCGCTTCTGCAAACTCAGCATTGATTGAGGGATTTCGCGAGGGTATTTGACAGCCAGATTCATCAGTATGGGAGAACCCGGGAAGCGGTAAAAGAAACACTTCGGATTTGCCGGGGTCAGAATGTTCTCAGAGAATATCTCAGAGCAGAGGAGGCCGTGAACATTATGTTTACATTGTTGGATGAGCAGAAAGCCCGCCGTTTCTGGGAAGAAGAGCTGCGGCAGGAAGGCCGGGCGGAAGGCCGGGCGGAAGGCCAGGCGGAAGGCCAGGCAAAGGGAGAAAACCTGATGGCTCAGTTGATCACCAGGCTCAGCACGCAAAACCGTACGGAGGATATGGTTCGGGCCGCGACAGACCCGGATTTCCGCCAGAAGCTCTATCAAGAGTTTAATCTGGCTCGATGAAATCCCAACGATTTCATCTCTATAGAAAAGAAAAAGCGGAAAGCGGAAAGGAGTATAACACGAACAGGATGAAAAGAACTGATTTGCAATTGTGGAGAGAGGTTGGTCAAATCATTCCGAGCGTCTCGATCAGAGGCAAAGAAAATGCATTGTATACACATATGTCTTCATGCCGAACAGTTGTCGTCTTGGTGCTGCTTCTGCTTAGTCTGGTTGTACAAATGGATAAGGCCGTGGGTGATCTAAGCAGAAGCCTCTATGACGTAAGTCCTAAGACTTATGACATTACCTACGATGATATCCTGAAAATGTACCTTCGAGTGATGCCTGCGATATGCAGAGGACAATCCACACGACGTCACGATCTGTATAATTGGTGTATTCACGATGAGTTAACCCATTATATGGAAGGCGTATTGACTCCAGAATACGATCGACTGGGCGAGGAAGCAAAGGCCGCGAAGATAAAAGAAATGCAGGAGAAGACACTGCAGTATATAAAATCAAGAGTCGGATACGCTATTCTGGATATTAATGGGGACGGCATTGATGAAATGATAATCGGTCGGGATGGTTCATATATTTATGAACTGTTTACGATGGACGATGGAAAGGTCAGGGAGCTGATAAAAGCCGGAAGTCGTTATCAATGCAATCTATTGCAGGACGGAGGCCTCTTCCGTTACGTACACGATGGTGGGGGGCTCCATGGAAATCTCCTGTATCGAATGAATGGAACAAGCAAAGTTGTCTTTGAAAAAGGCTACTATCATAACATCGTGGTGGGGTATGACCAAAACCACTTGGATGATGGCGATTGCTGGTTCAGAATTGCTGATTCAAAGAACAGAAGTAAGAACACAATGGCTCAACATGTTCCATCATCAGAAGCGAATAGCTGGATAGCGGATTGCGAATCCAGCCACGCTCAAGTACGTTTTATTCCTCTCTCTGCCTATGAGAAAGGCATGAGCGGAGACGGCGTGGCTGTTCTTTCAGTGAAAGGGAAAACATCTGGAAGTCAAAAAGTAAGAATTCGAAAAAAACCGGATAACAAGGGGAAAATACTGGTTCAGAAGAGAGTTGGCACTTATGTGAAAGCCGTCGGTCTGGAAGGTGACTATTATCAGATCTCTGTGGATGGAAAAACGGGGTATGTCCATAAGGATTATATTACCCTGATCACGGAGCTGCCGGCCGGGGGAGACGGAGAATGAATGTCCGGGGCAATCAGAAATAGAATGAGAAAGGGATGAAGGATTTATGATTACCCCATCAGACGTGAATTACTCCGAAGAGATCATTGAAAATCTTTCCGCATCGGATATCCGTGAAATCTACGCAGAATCCCTTCTTATATGGCTCTACGGCTCCGGGAGTGGCAGCTCTTATGCGCCCGGAAGGTTTTATTGCGTCCTGGATTATAAAGGAAACACTCGTTTTATGGAGGGAGAAATAAACGGTGCTTCTGCAAACGCAGCAATGATTGAGGGATTTCGCGAGGCTATCATCAGTCTGAAAAAGCCGATCCATATCCTTTTGCTTACCCCTTGCCCGCTAGGTTTCAAAACAGGCTTTCATGGGAAAGGTCCTAATGCTGATAGAATGCAGGCTGCCCTGGAAAAAGTGAAAGAAAAAGGCAGTTCTCTTAGCGCAAGCGTTATAACAGGCAATCTGATCAAACAGTTCGTGATGAAAGTGGGCGGGAAGCCAAAGAAAAGCAACGAAAACAAATACAAAAAAATGATCTATGCTGAATGTCTGGACATCGTATGTAAGCTTTTGCAGGAGAGCGGAGTTGAACCGTCTGTCATTGATAAGGTCAGGCAAATATCTGTTCCATAACGGCATCTTCTCCCACGCCGATTACCCGTTTCCACAGTAGATAACATTGAACATAGTCGAACTATTGTGTGTACATAAAAATGTCAAGGTCGCCAGAAACCCCATTGAACAGGATCGTTCCAATCTGTATAATAAGGGTGCCGGAAGGAAGTGAGGATCATGGAAAATGAATTCAGCTATGAATCAGAAAAACTTGAAACGCCGAAAACCGTTATGATGGAAACCTTCGACGCGCAGGTGAACCGAAATGCCAAGGACAGTATTTTCTGTGATCTGTTCAGTCGCCCGGAATATTGTCTGCAGCTTTATAAAGTGCTTCATCCGGAAGATCAGGACGTCAGGGCGGAAAACATCACGCTCGTCACGCTTTCCAGCCTGATGATGCGATACCGCTATAATGACCTCGGAATCCTTGTCCGGAACCGGCTGCTGGTGCTGGTGGAAGCGCAGTCCAGTTTCTCAGAGAATATCCTGATTCGCTTCCTTCTTTACCTTGGCGAAACCTACAACCGCTATATCAATCGGGAGAACCTGAATATCTATGGCACGAAGAAGGTCCGGCTGCCGATCCCGGAGCTTTATGTGATTTACCACGGCGAACGGGGCGACAAGCCGGATGAGATTACGCTCGCCAAGGACATCTTTGAGCTGGAGAGCGAAGAGAATACCTTTGTAAACGTAAAGGCGAAAATCATCTATGACAGCACACCGGGAGATATTATCAACCAGTTTATTACCTTCGCGAGAGTATTTGACAGCCAGAATCATCAGTATGGGAGAACCCGGGAAGCGGTAGAAGAAACACTTCGGATTTGCCGGGATCAGAATGTTCTCAGAGAATATCTCAGGGCAGAGGAGGCCGCAAATATTATGTTTACATTGTTGGATGAGCAGAAAGCCCGCCG
>JAZQCB010000063.1:0-39401 GCA_045546035.1 Clostridia bacterium | reverse complement strand
CGGACGAGCCGGCGGACGAACCGCAGGACGAACCCGCGGGGGAGCCGCAGGATGAACCCGCGGACGAACCCGCAGACGAACCGCAGGATGAACCGGCGGACGAGCCGGCGGACGAACCCGCGGACGAACCCGCGGACGAACCGCAGGATGAACCGCAGGATGAACCGGCGGACGAACCCACGGACAAACCCGCGGACGAACCCGCGGGGAGCGCCGAGAGTGCCGCGAGCGTCGCGGAGGCGGCGCGGGCGACTCCCACTGAGCAGGCCGAGGCGTCTCCCACCCCGGCGCCGATGCTGACCGCCAGCGCGGCGGAGGGGGCGGAACCCTCCCTGATTTCCACCACCGTCATCTATAACGGCACCAAGCGGGTCAAGGAATACGCCCGGGCCTCCAGGGAGGTTGTCCGGATGCCCGTGGGCGGGGAATATACCAAGCAGAAGATGGGCGTGCTGACCTTCCGGACCGACGCCTTCCGCCAGAACGCGGCGGTGGGAACGGTGCCGGGGCGCGGCAGCATGGAGGTGGCCTGGACGGCGGAAACCGGCAGCGTCAAGGGATCCAGCCAGACCTTCTACGGCATCGGCTGGGTGGGCCAGCCCGCCATCGTCAAATGGAGCAAGGAAGTCCGGGAAGCCAGCGAAATGTACGACGCCAAGAAGGAAAAGTCCGGCCTGAAGGAAGTCATCGCCGCGGGCCTGGACGGGAACATCTACTTCCTGGATCTGTCCGACGGAACGCCCACCCGCAACAGCATCAAGCTGGGCTATCCCATGAAGGCGGCGCCCAGCGTCCATCCCGGCGGCGCCCCCTACATGACCGTCGGCCAGTTCGCCCGGAAGATGGCGAAGCGGACGGGCACCATCGGGCTCCGGCAGTACAACCTGTATAACCAGAAGGAGCTTTCGCTGATCGACGGGCTGGACGGGAAGAACAACCGGGCTGCCAATACCATCGGCTCCTTTGAGACCTCGGCCCTGATCGACCGGACCTCCGGATGCCTGGTCACGGCAGGCACCAACGGGCTGCTCTATGTCATCAACCTCAACGCCACCTTCGACTATCAGGCGGGCACCTATACCCAGAGCCCCCAGATGGTGCTGCTCAAAACCATGGCCAAGGGCGAGAAGGCGGCCCAGACCGCGGTGGAGGGCTCCGTCGCCATGTATGACAAATACGTCTTCTGGGCGGATATGGGCGGCATCCTGCGGTGCGTGGACACGGACACGATGACCGTGGTCTGGGCGGTAAAAACCGGGGACGCGGTGGAATCCACCGTCGCGCTGGAGCTGAACGCGGAAGGCGGGCTGGATCTGTATACGGCCAACCTCCTGTCCCTGCGGAGCAAGGGCGGCGCCCAGATCCGCTGCTATGACGCGATGACGGGCGAAATGAAATGGCTGCGGGAGATCGGCGTCAAAAAGGACAAGAAGGTCAGGGAAACCGTAGGTTTCCGGGCCTCCCCGGTGGTGGGGCAGCAGTCGCTGAACGGCCTGGTCTTCTATACGGTCAACGGCCTGAGCGACGCGGGACGGGAAACCCTGGGCCTCTCCGGGGAAGCCGGCGCCGCCCTGATCGCCCTGAACAAGGCGGACGGCACCATCGCCTGGAGCCGGAAGCTGAGCGGAACGGGGTATTCCTCCCCGGTGGCCGTCTATGACGAAAACGGCGGCGGCAGCATCATCCAGTGCGCCGGGGACGGCAGCATCCTGATGCTGGACGGGCTGACGGGCAAGGAGGAGGCCACCTTGCAGGTAGACGGGGCCATCGAGGCCAGCCCGGCGGTCTTCGACGGGATGATGGTGGTCTGCACCTCGGAAAAGGGCAAGAACTTTATCTACGGCATTCGCATTCAGTGACGCAGGCGCCGGAAGCCCCCGGCAGGTTCGCGGGCGAAAAACCCGGAAGGCCCCGGCGATGACCCGCCCTCGGGCACGGGGTCCGGCAAAGCAAATAACACATCGGGCACGCAGACAGGAGGAGCATCTTATGGGACGGTATCTGATCGCGCTGGACCAGGGAACCACCAGCTCCCGGGCCATCGTTTTTACCGAAAGGGGCGAAATCGTCGCCTCCCACGCGGTGGAATTTCCCCAGCATTATCCCCATCCCGGCTGGGTGGAGCATGATCCGGAGGACATCCTCCAGAGCCAGATTCAGGCCCTGCAGGAGGCGGTGAAGCTCAGCGGCGTCGATCCCTCGGAGGTGGCCGCCATCGGCATTACCAACCAGCGGGAGACCACCTTCCTCTGGGACCGGCGGACCGGCAAATGCGTGGGCAACGCCATCGTCTGGCAGTGCCGGCGGACGGCGAGGATCGTGGAGGATCTGACGGAGGCCGGATACGGCGAGACGATCCGGCGGAAAACCGGCCTGATTCCCGACGCGTATTTTTCCGGCACGAAGCTGAAATGGATGCTGGACTATTACAACCTGCAGGAGCGGGCGGAGAAGGGGGAGCTGTGCTTCGGCACGGTGGACAGTTTCCTCTGCTGGCATCTGCTGACCGGCCGGCCCCATGTGACCGACGCGACCAACGCCGGGCGCACGATGCTCTTCAACCTGGAAACCCAGGACTGGGACGAGGAGCTGCTGGCCATGCTGAACATTCCCCGGGCCTGTCTGCCGAAGGTGGTGGATTCCGCCGGGCTCATCGGCACGCTGGATCCGGCCATTCTGGGCCGGCCGATCCCGGTGACCGGCATGGCGGGGGATCAGCACGCCAGCCTCTTCGGCCAGGCCTGCTGGAAGGTGGGGGATGTTAAGAATACCTACGGCACGGGCTGCTTCATGCTGATGAACACGGGGGATACCCCGGTGCGCAGCGAGAACGGCCTGCTGACCACCATGGCCTGGCGGATCGGCGGAAAGCCGGTCTACGCCCTGGAGGGCAGCGTCTTTATGGGCGGCGCCACGATCCAGTGGCTGCGGGACGAGATGAAGCTCATCTCCCGGGCCTCGGAGAGCGAGGGCCTGGCCCAGAGCATCCCCGGCACCGGCGGGGTCTATCTGGTGCCGGCCTTTACGGGGCTGGGCGCCCCCTGGTGGGATATGTACAGCCGGGGCACGCTGGTGGGCATGACCCGGGGCACCGGCCGGGCCCAGATCGTCCGGGCGGCGCTGGAGGCCATCGCCTATCAGAGCGAGGACCTGATGCAGGCCATGATCCGGGACTCCGGCAGGACGCCCGGGCGGCTGCAGGTGGACGGGGGCGCCAGCGCCAACGCCTTCCTGATGCAGTTCCAGGCGGATATCAGCCACCTGCCGGTGGTGCGGCCCCGGGTGATGGAGACCACGGCCCTGGGGGCGGCACTCCTGGCGGGGCTGGGATGCGGCCTGTATCGGAACACGGAGGAGATCGCGGATCTGTGGCAGAAGGATCTGGAGTTTACCCCGGCCATGGACGAGGCGACGCGGCTGATGAACCTGCGGGGATGGCATAAGGCGGTTTCCCGGGCGCGGGACTGGGTGGAACACGAGAAGCGGGGAGAGGACTGAGCATGAGAGAGGACGGAAGAGCGCCGGCGGAGAAGCGGCCGGTTTCCATCGAACCCGGTTTTGTCCGGACGGCGGCGGGCAGCTGCCTGATCGCCACGGGAAACACCCGGGTCATCTGTACCGCCAGCGTGGAGGAAAGCGTGCCGCCCTTCCTGAAGGGCAAGGGCCAGGGATGGGTGACGGCGGAATATGCCATGCTGCCGGCCTCCACGAAGGAGCGGAAAAAGCGGGACGGGCTGAAGAAAGACAGCCGGGGGGTGGAAATCCAGCGGCTCATCGGCCGGGCCCTGCGGCAGGCGGTGGATCTGAAGGCGCTGGGAGAGCGCACCGTGACGCTGGACTGCGACGTGCTGGAGGCGGACGGGGGCACCCGGACCGCGTCCATTACCGGCGCCATGGTCGCCCTGACCTGCGCGGTCGACGGGCTGATCCGGGAGGGGAAGCTGCTTTCCTCCCCCATCCGGCACCAGGTGGCCGCGGTCAGCTGCGGCCTTGTCGGGGATACGCCCTGCCTGGGTCTGTGCTATGAGGAGGACAGCCGGGCCCAGGCGGACATGAACTTCGTGATGAACGAGGCGGGGGAGATGATCGAGCTCCAGGGCACCGGCGAGGGCCGGGCCTTTCGCCGGGAGGAGCTGGAGGCCCTGCTTGATCTGGCGGAAAAGGGCATCCGGGAGCTGATGGCCGCCCAGAAGGAGGCGCTGGGGGAGCGATCGGCGCTGCTTTGCGCCCCGCCGGTGCTGCTGGCGGCCACCGGAAACGAGCATAAGCTGCGGGAGCTGCAGAAGATCTTCCGGGAGGAGTATACGGTGCTGCCCATGGGGGCGGCGGGCTTCCACGGGGAGATCGACGAAACGGCGGAGACCTTTGCCGGCAACGCGATCCTGAAGGCGGAGGCGGTCTGCGCGGCGACGGGGCTGCCCGCCATCGCCGACGACAGCGGCCTGACGGTGGAGGCCCTGGGCGGGGAGCCGGGGGTTTATTCCGCCCGTTACTGCGGCCGCCACGGGGACGACGAGGCCAACAACGACCTGCTGCTGAAAAAAATGGAGGGCGTGGAGGACCGAAGGGCGGCCTTTGTCTGCGCCCTGGCGCTGAAGCGGCCCGGGGAGCCCCCGCTGGTGGCGGAGGGCCGCTGCCCGGGGACGATCCTTTTCGCCCGGCGGGGAACGGGCGGCTTCGGCTACGATCCCCTGTTTCTGTATGAGCCCCTGGGGAAGACCTTCGCGGAGCTGAACGGGGAGGAGAAAAACGACGTCAGCCACCGGGCCAGGGCCTGCGGGGAAATGAAGCGGAAGCTGCGGGAAGAACGGGAAAGCTGAATCCTCCGGCGGAGGAGGCGGCGCGCGGAGAAGAGAGGGAAAATCCGCCGAAAAGCATTGCGCCCGGGGAAAGAAAACGATATAATGACCGGGCGGAAGAGATGAAAATCCGCTGGAAGGGAGCGAATCTTTATGCGTGAATCCGGCGAGATGTATCTGGAAACGATCCTGCGGCTGAAGGAAAAAAAGCAGACCGTCCGCGCCATCGACGTGGCGGAGGAAATGGGCCTGTCCCGCCCCTCGGTCAGCCGGGCCATGGGCAAGCTCCGGGAGGACGAATGCATCCGGGTGGAGGCGGACGGAAACCTGGTTTTCCTGCCCAGGGGGGAGGAGATCGCCCGGAAAATCTACGAGCGGCATCAGGTGCTGTCCCGGCTGTTTGCCGCCCTGGGGGTCCATGAGGAAACCGCGACCGCTGACGCCTGCCGGATCGAGCATGTGATCAGCGACGAAACCTTCCGGGCCCTGAAAAAAAGCGAAGAAATGCTGAACGCGGGGAACGCTCCGGCGTAAGCCCGGCGGGAGAGGGCCGAGCGGGCTCCGTCCCGGGAAAGAGGCCGCCGGAGTCTTATCCGGAAAAACCGGATTTCGGGCGCCCGGGGGATGAAAAAAGAGTGAAGAATGCCTGAAAGCTTTTTGATTGCCCTTCCCTTTCCGGGGGGAAAGGGCTATAATGCCGGTGGACAAAAAAAGGTTCCCCGGCTTCTTTTTTCGGAGAGGGGAATCGCGCGGCTTCGGGCCGCAGAGAGGAATACGGATTATGCTGGATAAAGATAACGATAACAATCATCCGGGCCGAAAGCCGCTGATGTTTTATGTGCTGATCGCGATGACGGTGCTGCTGGTGCTCAATACTTTTGTGTTCCCGATGATGATGGCCCGCCAGGTCAATACCGTGGGCTACAGCGACTTCCTGGCCTGGGTCGACGCGGGCAAGGTCACGGAGGTTTCCCTGGAGCAGGAATCGGATCAGATTCTTTTTGCCGCAAAGGACGAAACCGGAACGGAGCAGCTTTACAAAACCGCGGTCTTTCCGGACGACGGGCTGATTGACCGCCTGCAGAAGGCGGGCATCCGGTTCAGCGCCCAGATCCCGACCCAGAACCGGAGCCTGCTGGCCTTCGTGATCAGCTGGATCCTGCCGATTCTGATCTTCATTCTGCTCGGGCGATTCCTGAGCCAGCAGCTGGGAAAACGCCTGGGCGGCGGCATGAACGCGATGAGCTTTGGCAAGGCCAACGCCCGGATCGTCGCCGACAAGGAAACCGGCGTCACCTTCGCGGACGTGGCCGGGGAGGAGGAGGCCAAGGACGCGCTGAAGGAAATCGTGGATTTCCTCGAGCATCCGGACAAATACGCCGGCATCGGGGCGAAGCTGCCAAAGGGTGCGCTGCTGGTGGGCCCTCCCGGAACGGGCAAAACCCTGCTGGCCAAGGCCGTGGCGGGGGAGGCCAAGGTGCCCTTCTTCTCCATCTCCGGCTCGGAATTCGTGGAGATGTTCGTCGGTATGGGCGCGGCCAAGGTGCGGGATCTGTTCAAGCAGGCCAACGAGAAGGCTCCCTGCATCGTCTTTATCGATGAAATCGACACCATCGGGAAAAAGCGGGACGGGGCCGGCGCCATCGGCGGCAACGACGAGCGGGAGCAGACGCTGAACCAGCTGCTGACGGAGATGGACGGGTTCGACGGGAAAAAAGGCGTCGTGATTCTGGCGGCGACCAACCGGCCCGAATCCCTGGATCCGGCTCTGCTGCGGCCCGGGCGGTTCGACCGGCGGATCCCGGTGGAGCTGCCGGATCTGCGGGGCCGGGAGGCCATCCTGAACGTGCACGCGAAAAACGTGCGGCGCAGCGGCGCCATCGACATGAAGGAAATCGCCCGGGCGACCTCCGGCGCCTCCGGCGCGGAGCTGGCCAACATCGTCAACGAGGCGGCGCTGCGGGCGGTCCGGATGGGCAGGACGGAGGTCACCCAGAACGACCTGATGGAGAGCGTGGAGGTCGTCATCGCCGGCTACCAGCGGAAAAACGCGGTGCTGTCCGAGAACGAGAAGCGGATCGTGTCCTATCACGAAATCGGCCACGCCCTGGTGGCGGCCATGCAGACCCATTCCGCCCCGGTGACCAAGATCACCATCATTCCCCGGACCTCCGGCGCCCTGGGCTATACGATGCAGGTGGACGAGGACGAGCGATATCTGATGACCCGGGAGGAGCTGCTGAACAAGATCGCCACCCTGACCGGGGGCCAGGCGGCGGAGCAGCTGGTGTTCCACGCCGTTACCACCGGCGCCTCCAACGACATCGAGAAGGCCACGAAGCTGGCCCGGGCCATGATTACCCGCTACGGCATGGGGGACTTTGGCATGGTGGCCATGGAATCGGTGACCAATCAGTATCTGGGCGGGGACACCTCCCTGGCCTGCAGCGCCGCCTACGCCGAAAAGATCGACGACCAGGTGGTGGCGGTGGTGAAGGAAGCCCGGGAAAAGGCGGACCGGATCCTGCGGGAGAACGAGGCAAAGCTGCATCAGCTGGCCGCCTGCCTGCTGAAGCAGGAAACCATTACCGGCGATGAATTCATGCGGATCCTGAAGGAGGAAGCCGCCCCGGCGGCGGCCGCGGGATAAGGCGCGCGGCTCCAAAGCGAACAAACGCAAGCCTTCCGAAGCCCCGCGCTTCGGAGGGCTCCTTGACTTTTGGGGCTTTCCCGTTTACCATGGGGGACGATGACCGAAGGAAAGAGGCGGCGTTTTGATCGTATTGGGAATCGACCCGGGCTACGCGCTGATGGGCTGGGGCGTGGTGGAGACTCAGGGCAGCCGGATGCGGCTGATCAATTACGGATGTGTGGAAACCAAGGCCGGGGTGCCCATGCCCCTGCGGCTGCGGACGCTGCAGCTGGGGGTGCGGGATCTGCTGAATATCTACAAGCCCGACGACGTGGCCTTCGAGGAGCTGTTTTTCGCCCGGAACGTGACCACGGCGCTGATGGTGGGCGCGGCCCGGGGGGCCGCCATCATCTCCGCCGCCGAATATACCGAGAACCTCTACGAGTATACGCCCATGCAGATCAAGCAGGCGGTGACCGGATACGGAAAGGCGGACAAAAAGCAGATTCAGCAGATGGTGAAGCTCCTGCTGCATCTGGACGAGATTCCCCGGCCGGACGACGCGGCGGACGCCATCGCCTGCGCCGTCACCCATTGCCAGACCGGGCCGGCGAAGGATCAGTTCCGGATGCGATGAAATCAAGGGAAAGGAAAAAACAGATGTACGCGTTTATCGAAGGGCAGGTCTGCGAAAAGAGCAACGGCTCCCTGGTGCTGCTGGCCGCCGGGGTCGGCTGGCAGCTGAACGTGTCCAACAATACCCTGCAGGCGGCGCCCGCCGCGGGGGAAAAGATGCGGTGCTATACGGTGCTGTCCGTCCGGGAGGACGCGATGGAGCTCTTCGGCTTCGCCACCCGGGAGGAAAAGCAGATGTTCCTGCAGCTGACGGGGATTTCCGGCGTGGGGAGCAAGATGGCCCTGGGGCTGCTGGGCGCCATGCCCCTGCGGGATCTGAACCTGGCGATCCTGTTGGGGGACGTGGCCGCCCTGTCCCGGGCGCCGGGGGTCGGGAAAAAGACGGCGCAGCGGATCGCGCTGGAGCTGAAGGACAAGGTGACCCAGGCGGACGTTTCCGCCCCGGCCGCGGCGGGAACCGCGGCGGAAGCCGCCCCGCCCCAGGAGGCGGATCAGGTGGTGGAGGCCATCGAGGCCCTCTGCGCGCTGGGCTATTCCTCCCTCGAGGCCCGGAACGCGGTTTCCCGCGTCCGGGAGCAGAGCGACCGGGCGGAGGAGCTGATCCGGCTGGCCCTGCGCTCGATGGCGGGCCTGTAGGGGAAAGACGGCGGCCGCGAGAGTGAATCATAAGCGAGGAAAAGATGGACGACGAACGTTTTGTAACCGGCGGGGAGCGGCCGGAGGACAGCGCCATGGAGCAGACCCTGCGCCCCCATACCCTGAAGGACTATGTGGGCCAGGAAACGGTCAAGGAGAGCCTTGGCATCTATATCCAGGCGGCCCTGAGCCGGCATGACGCCCTGGATCATATGCTGCTCTACGGCCCGCCCGGGCTTGGGAAAACGACCCTGGCCTGCATTGTGGCGGCGGAAATGGGCCAGAATATCCGGGTGACCAGCGGCCCGGCCATCGAGCGGCCCGGGGATCTGGCCTCCATCCTCAGCAACCTGAATGCGGGGGACGTGCTGTTTATCGACGAGATCCACCGGCTGTCCCGCCAGGTGGAAGAGGTGCTGTATCCCGCCATGGAGGATTACGCCATCGATATTATGATCGGCAAGGGGCCGACCGCCCGGAGCATCCGGGTGGATCTGCCGAAATTTACCCTGGTGGGGGCGACGACCCGGGCGGGGCAGCTTTCCGCCCCCCTGCGGGATCGGTTCGGGATGCTGTTCCGGCTGGAGATGTATTCCCCTCGGGAGCTGAGCCGGATCGTGGAGCGCAGCGCCGGGATCCTCGGGGTGGACGCGGATCCGGAGGGGCTGCTGGAGATCGCCTCCCGCAGCCGGGGAACGCCCCGGATCGCCAACCGGATGCTCAAGCGGGTCCGGGATTACGCCCAGGTGCGCGGCGGGGGGCATATCAGCCGGGAGATCGCCCGGGAGGCCCTGGCGCTGCTGGAGGTGGACGAGCTGGGGCTGGACCGGGTGGACCGGAACATGCTGGGCTGCATGATGGACAAATTCGGCGGCGGGCCCGTGGGGCTGGATACCCTGGCGGCCACCACCGGGGAGGACGCCGTGACCATCGAGGACGTTTACGAGCCCTATCTGATGCAGCTGGGCTTTCTGCAGCGGACGCCTCGGGGCCGGATCTGTACGCCGGCGGCCTGGGCCCATATGAAAAAGACCATGCCCGCCCCGGCGGACGCCCAGATGAGAATGGAGATTTGACCCGGAGATGAAAACCGCGGATTTTGATTATTTCCTGCCGGAGGAGCTGATCGCCCAGACCCCTGCCGAGCCCCGGGATCATTCCCGGCTGCTGGTGGTGCACAGGAAGGATCACAGCCTGGAGGACCGGCATTTCTATGACATCATCGATTATCTGAACCCCGGGGACGCCCTTGTCGTCAACGAGACCCGGGTCATTCCCGCAAGGCTGACGGGGGTCAAGCGGGACACGGGCGTGCCGGTGGAGGTGCTGCTTTTGCGGCGGGAAAACACCACCGACTGGGAGGCCCTGGTCCGGCCCGGCCGGCGGCTGAAGCCGGGGACGGTCTGCTCCTTCGGGGAGGGGCTTCTGACCTGCGAAATCCTGGGAAACGTGGCGGAAACCGGCGGGCGGATCGTCCGCTTCCGGTATGAGGGGGTTTTCGAGGAGCTGCTGGGCCGGCTGGGAGAAATGCCCCTGCCGCCCTATATTCACGAAAAGCTGACTGACCCGGAGCGGTACCAGACGGTTTACGCGAAGGCGGAGGGCTCCGCCGCGGCGCCGACGGCCGGCCTTCATTTTACGCCGGAGCTGCTGGAGCGGATCCGGGAAAAGGGGATTACGATCGTCCCGGTGCTGCTGCATGTGGGGCTGGGCACGTTCCGGCCGGTGAAGGTGGAGGACGTGCAAAAGCACGTGATGCACAGCGAATTCTGCCAGCTGACGAAGGAGGCGGCCGATACCCTGAACGGGATCCGGCGGGCCGGCGGGCGGATCGTGTGCGTGGGGACCACCTCCGTGCGGACGCTGGAAACCTACGCGACGGCGGAGGGGGAGCTGCGCCCCGGCGCCGGGGAAACGTCCATTTTCCTGTATCCGGGCGTGCCGATCCGGGCGGTGGACGCCCTGATCACCAATTTCCATCTGCCCCAGAGCACGCTGCTGATGCTGGTCAGCGCCTTCCTGGGGCGGGAGGAAGCCCTCCGGATTTACCGGGAGGCGGTTTCCCGTCGATATCGCTTCTTTTCCTTCGGGGACGCCATGTTTATCGAATAGGAAAATAGTGAAAAAATATTGTTGAATTTTTCACAAACTCGGGTTATAATTTTTCTGTTCAAAATCTCACAGAATGAGGCACTGATTGGAGGCGTCCATGTTTAACTCCATCGACAGGTGTCAACCCTTGTGTTTACCTTTTGCCTGCGCTGAGACGGACAGCGTTGCCTGCCCCCTCCGGCCGGAACCCTTTGCCCATTATTACGCGGAGATGCTGCTCCTCCTGGAGGGGGACATGGCGGTGACCGTGGAGGGCGAGGAAATGCGCCTTTCCCCCGGGGAAGCGGTGATGATTTGCCCCGGCGCCCCGCATGCTGCGCGGGCGGCGGGGGAAGGGCCGGTTCGCTTTGTGCTGCTGCTGGCGGATCCGGACCAGATGCCCCGGGCTCCGGTTTATGCCCCGGATCTGCGAACCCTGCTGCAAGCCGCCCGCCGCGCCAACGTATCCATGAAGATTTCCCGGGAGGAAGCGGCGGACATGCGTCTGTGCGAAATCGCGGCGGACTGCGTTCGGGAATGCCGGGAGCTGGCCTTCGGATACGAGACGGAGGTCATTTCCCGGCTGACGGTGATCTTCGGCGGCATCATCCGGCTGTGGTTCAGCCGCGGGCTCAAGCCGCCGGAGCGGGAAAGCCGGGAGGATCCTCTCTACACGATTACCGGCTACATCCGCGAGCATCTGCGGGAATCGCTGCGGGTCGAGGATCTGGCGGCCAGCTGCGGGCTGAGCTATCCGTGGTTCGCGAAAAAATTCCGGGAGATATACGGCGTCAGCTGCAAGGACTATATCGAGCAGGTGCGCGTGGCCCGGGTCGAGCAGTATCTCCGGTTTACCCAGATGGATCTGACCCGGATCAGCCATCAGACCGGCTACGCCGACTGCAGCCATATGATCAAGAATTTCAAGCAGATTATGGGCATCACACCGGGACAGTACCGGATGAAGCTGAAAGCCCGGTAACCGGCAAACATCGGACCAAAGGAATCGTGGCCTTCCTCCTCCGGGGGAAGGCTTTTTTGCCTTCGGCAGGGAAAAGGCGGCCGGGCGGCGAAAAGAAAGACAGGATCTTCGGATCCTTCGGCAACCAAGCGGAAAGAAGGCGTGTTTTCCTTGCGGGAAAAGATTCGGAAGCTGTTTACGAATGTCTGGACGATTCCCAATGTGCTGACGATGATCCGGCTGATCCTGGTGCCGGTGTTTGTGGTGCTGTTCTTTCAGGGGCATCGCAAGGCCGCGCTGGCGGTTTTCTGCGCCGCGAGCCTGACGGACTTTCTGGACGGCTACCTGGCCCGGAAGCTGAACCAGGTGACGGATTTCGGCAAGCTGTTTGATCCGCTGGCGGACAAGCTGATGGTGCTGACGGCGCTGATCTGCCAGGGGATCGCGGGTGTCTTTCCCTGGCCGGCGATCGTGATCGTGCTGATCAAGGAACTCCTGATGGTGGCGGGGGGCGCCTTCATGCTGAACAGGGGCGTGGTGGTCTATGCCAACTACGTGGGAAAGGCGGCCCAGGTTTTTTTCATCCTGTCCCTGATTCTGAGCTTTTTCCATGAGGAACTGGCGGCCGCCGGGGTGCCGCTGGATGTGATCCTTTTGTGGGTGACGGTGGCGCTGGCGCTGGTCGCGATGGTGGTTTATGCCTTCGCCGCCTGGAAGCAGCTGAAAAAGACCTGATCCGGGGCGAAGCGATCCGGAGGAGGATCCGGGCCGGCCGGGGCCTGACGCGATCCGGCTCTTTGAACCAGATGGGGAAAGAAGGCGACCGATGCAGGGAAATAAGAAACAGTGGATCCCCAGACAGATGTTTTACCGCTTCCTGGCGCCGTCCTTTTTTTCCGCCCTGGCGCTGTCGGCGGCGAATGTGACGGACGCGCTGGTGGTGGGAACCCGCCTGGGGGAGACGGGGCTGGCGGCTATCGGCATCGTGACGCCGGTCTACATGATCTACAATACCCTGGGCTACACCTTTTCTCAGGGCGGCTGCGTGACCCACGGCAAGCTGACGGCGGCGGGCAAAAACGAAACGGCCCTGTGCCATTTTCGCCGCCTGGCGGGGCTGCTGCTTCTGCTGTCGGCGGCGGTGGCCCTGGGCGGAAACCTGCTGCTGGACCCCCTGCTCGCCCTGGTGGGGGTGGGAGAGGCGATGCCCGGGCTCCGGGATCTTTGCCTGGCCTATGCCCGTCCGCTGCTGGCCGCCTGCCCGGTGTTCATGCTGAACTTTCTGCTGTATGACTTCGTCCGCTCGGATAACGACCAGAGCCTGGCGGCCCTGGGCTTTTCCCTGGGCTGCTGGGTGGATGTGGCGCTGAATATCCTGCTGGTCATCGTCCTGCACAAGGGGGTCGCCGGCGCGGCGATGGCGACGGTGGTGGCCCAGGCGGTGAGCGTGGCGGTGCTGAGCGTTCACTTTTTCTTCCGCCGGGGCGTCCTCTGCTTCCAGGATCTGTTCCGGGCCAGGGCGGATCGGAAGGAGATCCGGAGGCTTTCGACCCATTCGGTCTGGACGGGTTTTTCCGCCTCCGCCCGCTATATCGCCCAGTTCGTTTTCCTCTCCCTGGCCAACCGGCTGCTGCTGCGGGCGGGGGAGCGGGGGCTGGTGAACGGCGCACTGTATGTGGCGGTTTTCGACCTGGTGATGAACGTTTCCTATATCGCCCTGGCCCTCTATCAGGCGTGCGCGGAGGTCATGCAGCCCCTGATTTCGGCCTTTACCGAGGAGCATGACCGGGAGAGCCGCCGCCAGGTGCTGGGGCTGGCTCTGGGCTGGGGGCTGGGCACGGGGCTGGTGCTGGCGGGGCTGCTGGGGGTCTTCGCGGGGCCCGTATCCTCCCTTTTCGGCCTGGCGGAGGCCGGGGCCCGGGCGGTGTCCGTGCCGGCGATCCGGATTTACCTGCTGAGCACGTTCCTGGCCGGCCCCCTGATCGTCCTGACCGCCTATTACCAGTCCTCCGGGCAGGTGACCCTCAGCGGCGTGATGACCATGCTCCGCTTCGCCGTGACCCTCCTGCCGGTGACCCTGGTCTTCGGCCTGTTTTTGCCGGCGGATTTCTGGTGGCTCTTTCCCGTCAGCGAGGCGCTGACGGTCATGGCGGCGCCGCTGATCCGGAAGAGCTTTGGAAAGCGGGAGGAGGAGCTCCCCGTCTTCAGCGCCTCCATGGACAACGAGGATCATGAGATCGGCCGGGTCATGGAGGAGCTGGAAGCCTTCTGCGAGCGGCAGGAGGTGCCGCCGAAAAAGGCGGTTCAGATTCAGCTGGCGGTGGAGGAACTGTGCCTGGTGATTATGCAGCAGGCCTTTACCGGCGCGAAGCATGAGTATATCCAGATCACCCTGACCCAGGAGCGGAACGGCGACTATATTCTGTATCTGCGCAACAGCGCCGCCCGCTTCAATCCCTTCGACATGCAGATGGCCCGCGTCCGGGAAAACGCCCGGAAGGAGATTCTGGACTCGGTCGGGGTGCTGATGGTGAAAAAGCAGTCCAAGGGTCTGTTCTACCGCAACTATCAGGGCTTCAATATGATGATGGTGATGATGTAGGGAAACCGGAGGCGGTTTCGGAAGGAGAAAAACGTGCAGGCAGAAAAGAAAGTTCAGAAAAGAAGGGGATTTGTCTCCCTGGCGGTCAAGCTGAATATGCTGGTCATGGCGATCATCCTGTTCCTGGCCGGCGGGCTTGTGACCCTCGCCTATTGGACCAACAGCGAGCGGGTTGACCGGTATTACCGCCAGACCACCTCGCAGGCCGCCGCGACCATCGCCGCCTTCGGCGACGGGGATTTTGCCCGGGAGCTGCTGGAGAAGGTTAAAACCGAGGAATTCCGGCAGGTCCGGGAAAAAGCCGTGGCCGAGAAGGATGAGACCATCATCCGGGACTGGCTGAAGGAACAAGGCCTCTATGAGCAATATATTGACTTCCGGGAAGAGATGGAAACCTACCGGCAGAAGCTGGGGGCCAAGTTCGCGTATGTGCAGAGCGTGGAGGGCAAGCTCGCGGTTAACCTGATCGACCCTTCCGAGGATCTGCTCTACATCGGCAGTTCCTCGCCTTCCGCCGACGAGTTCAGCGCGTATCAGAACAACAATTCCCGGATCGAGCCCACGGTTTCCACCACGGAATTCGGCTGGCTCTGCTCCGCCTACGAGCCGGTGCTGGACAGCCAGGGCCGGGCGGTGGCGCTGGTCGGCGTGGATATCGACATGAACGACGTCATGCGGGAGAGGCACCAGTTTCTGATTTCCATGCTGATCTATTCGGGCGTGCTGCTGGTGCTTTCCATCGGGCTGACGGTGGCGCTGATGCGGAAAATCGCGACCAGGCCCCTCTCCATGCTGGCGGACGCGGCCACGGGCTTTGCCGACAGCGGGAAGAAAATCACCAAGCAGGACGTGATTTCCCTGCCCATCCGCTCCCGGGACGAAATCGGCGATCTGTATCGGGAGATCCGCTCCATGCAGACCCGCATGGTGGAATACATGCAGAACCTGACCGCCGTGACCGCCGAGAAGGAGCGGATCGGGGCGGAGCTGAACATCGCCACCCAGATCCAGGCGGACATGCTGCCCCGGATCTTCCCGCCCTTCCCCGAGCGCCGGGAGTTTGACCTGTATGCCTCCATGGATCCGGCGAAGGAGGTGGGGGGCGACTTCTATGACTTCTTCCTGGTCGATGAGGACCATATCGCCCTGGTCATGGCGGACGTATCCGGCAAGGGCGTGCCGGCGGCGCTGTTCATGGTCATCGCGAAAACCCTGATCAAAAACCGGGCCCAGCTGGGCGAAAGCCCCGCCGAGATCCTGAACCACGTGAACGTCCAGCTGTGCGAGGGGAACGAGGCGGAGCTCTTCGTCACGGTCTGGCTGGCGATCATCGAGATTTCCACCGGCAAAGGGATGGCCGCCAACGCCGGGCATGAGCATCCCGCGCTCTGCCGGGCAGGCGGAAAATACGAGCTGGTGGAGTACCGCCATTCCCCCGCCGTCGCCACCCTGGACGGTCTCCGCTTCCGGGAGCATCCCTTCCAGCTCAATCCCGGGGACCGGCTGTTCGTCTATACCGACGGGGTGCCGGAGGCGACCAATGCCCATAACGAGCTTTTCGGAACGGATCGCATGCTGGCCGCGCTCAACCGCAATACCCTGTCCGATCCCCGGGATCTGCTTACGACGGTGCGGCAGGATCTGGACGCGTTCGTGGGCGAGGCACCCCAGTTTGACGACATCACGATGCTGAACTTCTACTATGCCGGAGGAGGGAAGAAACCCGTGAAGGAGATCACGTTGGACGCTACGGTGGAGAACATGAACCAGGCGCTGGCCTTCGTGGATGAAACGCTGGAGGAGATGGGCTGCCCCATGAAGACCCAGATGCAGATCGACGTGGCGGTGGAGGAGCTGTTCGTCAACGTGGCCAGCTACGCCTACGCGCCGGGAACGGGCCAGGTGACGATCCGGGTCGGGCAGGAGGACAACCCGAAGCGGATCAGCGTGACCTTTATCGACAGCGGAACGCCCTACGATCCCACGCAGCGGGAGGATCCCGACGTCACCCTGTCCGCGGAGGAGCGGGGCATCGGCGGCCTGGGCATCTACATGGCCAAGAAGACCATGGACGAGATGATCTATCGGGAGGAGGACGGCAAAAACGTCCTGACGATCCGCAAAACGATCTGACCACGCCGGGGCCGGGATCCCAGCGCGGCGCGCATCGGGGAAAGCCGCCGCGGGTCCGCCGGCCCCCCGAAGAACGGGCGCCCGAGCGGAAGATGGCGCCCCGAAGAACGGGCGCCTGGCGGACCCGCGCCCGAAAAACCGGCAATCAACCGAAAATAAACCGGATCCCAGGCGGGATCCGGTTTTCTGAAAAAATATTGGGAAAGGGTTACTTTTTCTTTCCCTGGTTGGCGACGGCTTCCATCTTGGCCTTCAGGGCCTCCTGGTCGCCCAGGTAATAATGGCGGATGACCTTGAAATCATCGTCGAATTCATAGACCAGGGGCGTCCCGGTGGGGATGTTGACGCCGATGATTTCATCGCTGGACAGGTTGTCGAAATACTTTACCAACGCGCGCAGGGAGTTGCCATGGGCGGCGATGATGACCCGCTTGCCGGCTTCCATGTCCTTTTTGATGACTTCGTTAAAGTAGGGAACGGCGCGCTCGATGGTCGTCTCCAGGCTTTCGCAGGCGGGCAGATCGGCCTTGTCGACATCCCGGTACATGGCCTGATTCACGGCGGAGCGCTCGTCGGTCTCCTCCAGGGCCGGCGGCTTGACGTCGAAGGAGCGGCGCCAGACCTTGACCTGGGCCTCGCCGTATTTCTCGGCGGTTTCGGACTTGTTCAGCCCCTGGAGGGCGCCGTAGTGCCGCTCGTTGAGCTTCCAGGTTTTGATGACCGGGAGCCAGGCCCGGTCCATCTCGTCGAGCACATGGTTGAGCGTATGGATGGCCCGCTTCAGATAGGAGGTATAGCAAACGTCGAAATCGTAGCCCTCGGCCTTCAGCAGCCGGCCGGCGGCCTTGGCTTCCTCATGGCCTTTTTCGCTCAGATCCACATCCGTCCATCCGGTAAACAGGTTCAGCTTATTCCATTCGCTTTCGCCATGGCGGACCAGCACCAGTTTCATCATGGGAGATCATTCCTTTCTCTTACGCTCGGGCAGGAGCTCCTGCCTTGTCAGAAAACAGTTTATCCGATTCTTTCCCGGCTGTCAACCGGGGTTTTCCGCTCTTTCCCCGGCCAGAAGCAGATCCTTCATATCGTACAGGCCGGGCGCCTTCCCCAGCAGGAAGGCCGCGGCCTTCAGACTGCCGTCGGCGAAAACGCCCCGGGAATGGGCCTGATGCCGCAGGGTCAGGGTCTCGTTGGGCGTTCCGATGATCACCTCGTGCACCCCGACGATGTTGCCCATGCGGATGGCGTGGATGCCCACGTCTTCCGGCTGGCGCTTGCCCTGCCCGCTCCGGCCGCAGACCGCCCGGGCCTCCGGCCGTACCTGGCGCACCGCCTCAAACAGGGCCAGGGCGGTTCCGCTGGGGGCGTCCAGCTTCCGGTCGTGATGCTGCTCGACGATCTCCACCTCCGCGTCGGGATAGAGCGCCAGGGCCTTTTTGACCAGATCCGTCAGCACGGCGATGCCCAGGGAGTAATTGGCCGCCAGAAAGAGGGGAATGTGGCGGGCGGCGTCGCGGATGAGGGCCGCCTCCTCCCCGGTCTGCCCGGTGGTGGCCAGCACGACGGGCAGCTTTCTTTCCCGGGCGAAGGCCAGGAGCGCCCCGGTGGCGCTGTGGTGGCTGAAATCGATGATCACGTCCGCCTCTGCGGCGCAGCCGGCAAAATCGCGGGAGGCTTTTTCCGCCCCCTCCGGCATGCCGGGATCCACGCCCCAGACGATTTCGGCCCCCGGCTGCCTTCCGGCGCTGGCGATGACCTCCCGGCCCATATGCCCGGCGGATCCGCTGAGTATGATTCTCATAATACGCCCACCTCCCGCATCAGATCCATCAGCTTTGCCTCGTTCCTTTCCTCCATGGGCACCAGGGGCAGCCGCAGGCGGTTTTCCCCGAAGCCCAGGGCGGCGCAGGCCGCCTTGACCGGGATGGGATTGGTTTCGATCATCAGATGGTTCATCAGATCCAGCAGCCGCAGCTGCTCCGCGGCGGCGCCGGCCACGTCGCCGGCAAAGAAGCGGCGGCAGATTTCCTTCATCCCCGCGGGCGCCACGTTACTGGCCACGGAAATGATCCCCTTGCCCCCCAGGCTCAGGATGGGCACGGTCTGGTCGTCGCAGCCGGAATAGACGTCCAGCCGGTCGCCGCACAGGCGCCGGATCCGGGCCACCTGGCTGAGGCTTCCGCCGGCCTCCTTGACCGCCACGATCCGGGGATGCTCCGAGAGGGCCGCCACGGTTTCCGGCAGCATGTTCAGCCCCGTCCGCGCGGGGACGTTATAGAGGATGCAGGGCCGGGGGCTTTCGTCCGCGATGGCGCGGAAGCTGGCCACCAGGCCGCGCTGGGTGGTCTTATTGTAATAGGGCGTCACCAGCAGCATGGCGTCGGCCTCGGCTTCGGAGGCGGCGCGCACCCGCTCGATGGCCGTGGCCGTATTGTTGGAACCGGCGCCGGCGATGACGGGCACCCGGCCTCCCACGCGGCTTGCGGCGAAGGCGATCAGCTCGCGGTGCTCCTCCGCCGTCAGGGTGGAGCCCTCTCCCGTCGTCCCGGCGACGATCAGCGCGTCCACCCCGCCCCCGAGCTGGAAATCGATCAGCCGGCCGAAGGCGTCATAATCCACGCCGCTTTCCCGGAAGGGCGTGATAATCGCCGTTCCGACGCCTGTAAATACCGTCTCTTTCATGGCGAATCCTCCTTGCGCTCCGTTTCCCCGCTATCTTATCGCATCTCCTTTTTCCCGTCAAGAAAGGCGGGGCGCAAACGCCTCAAAAGGCGAGGCGTTTCGCGAAGAAGCGGGAAGGAAGGGCGATCCGGCGGCTGAGATCGGAAAAAAGACAGACCGTGGGGCGGAAAGGAAAAGCCACAGGTTGCGCGGGGAAAGAAAAATATGATATGATGCGGGGGAATTTTTTAGCGGGAGGCGGCAGAGCATGAAGCAGCGGAAATACAGAATCGGCATTTACGGATACGGCAACCTGGGCCGGGGCGTGGAAAAGGGCTTCGCCTGGAACCCGGACCTGGAGCTGGCCGGGGTCTTTACCCGGCGGGATCCCGCGGCGGTGCACACCGCCGGGGCGCCGGTCTATCCGGCGGACCGGGTGAAGGAATTCGAGGGAAAGATCGACGCGATGATCATCTGCGGCGGCAGCGCGACGGATCTGCCGGAGATGACGCCCGCCCTGGCCCGGCATTTCAACGTGGTGGATTCCTTCGATACCCACGCCCGGGTGCCGGAGCATTTCGCCCGGGTGGATCAGGCGGCCTTCCAGACCGCGCACACCGCCCTGATCAGCTGCGGATGGGATCCCGGCCTCTTCTCCCTGGCCCGGGTCTATATGGGCGCCGCGCTGCCGGACGGGAAGGATTATACCTTCTGGGGCCGGGGCGTCAGCCAGGGGCATTCCGACGCCATCCGCCGCATTCCCGGCGTGCGGGACGCCCGGCAGTATACCGTGCCCGTCGAATCCGCCATGGAGCGGGTGATGGCCGGGGAGCAGCCGGAGCTGACCGCGCGGGAAAAGCACCTGCGGGAATGCTACGTCGTGGCGGAGGAGGGGGCCGACCGGGCCGAGATCGAGCGGCAAATCAAGGAAATGCCCAACTATTTCGCCGATTATGACACCACGGTGACCTTCCTGTCCGAGGAGGAGCTGCTGCGGGATCACGGCGCCCTGCCCCACGGGGGGCGGGTCATCCGCACCGGGCGGACCGGGGACAACCGGCACGTCATGTCCTTCTCGCTGCAGCTGGATTCCAATCCGGAATTTACGGCCTCTGTGCTGCTGGCCTGCGCCCGGGCGGCGATCCGGATGAACGGCCGGAACATTTTCGGCTGCCGGACGATGCTGGACGTGCCGCCGGCGGATCTGTCCCCCCTGAGCGGGGAGGAGCTGCGGGCCCGTCTCCTGTAAGGCGGGGAAGAGCTCAGAAAAAGATCGGGAGGAACCCGGGATGAAGATTTACGGTCTGCAGAAGGTGACCCTGCTGGATTACCCGGGGCGCGTCGCCTGCACGGTTTTCCTGTCGGGATGCGACATGCGCTGTCCCTGGTGCCATAACAGCGAGTTGGCGGAGGGCTCCGCCCCGCCGGTCATGACCCTGGAGGAGCTGCTGACCTTTCTCCGGCGGCGGAAGGGGCTGCTGGACGGGGTAGCGGTGACCGGCGGGGAGCCGCTGCTGCGGGAGGAAAACCTGGAGCTGCTCCGCCGGATCCGGGCGGAGGGCTATCCGGTCAAGCTGGATACCAACGGAACCCATCCGGATCGGCTCCGCCGGGCGCTGGAGGCGGATCTGGCCCAATATGTGGCGATGGACATCAAAAACAGCCCGGAGAGATACGCGGAAACCGTGGGGCTGGCGAAGTTCGATCCCGCCCCCGTGCGGGAAAGCGCGGCCCTGCTGATGTCGGGGAAGACCGATTACGAATTCCGCACCACGGCGGTCCGGGAGCTGCATGACGCCGATTCCTTCCGGGCCATCGGAGCATGGGTCGCCGGGGCCCGGCGCTACTTCCTCCAGTCGTTTACCGACCGGGAGACCGTGGCCTTCCGGGGATTCCACGCCCCGGCGGCGGAGGAGATGGAGGCCTGGGCGGCGATCCTGCGGGAAACCGTCCGGGAAGTTTCCCTGCGGGGATAGAGGGAACGGCGGAAAAAGTCCCCGGCGGCAAGGGTATCTGGGCCGGAGCCTTTGGGCCCGCGGCATTCGCCCCTTTGGGGCGTTTTTTTGCCGCCTTCCGCGGGAAACACAAGATGTTGTATTGACCGAAAAAAAGACATCCCAATATATTGACTTCCGGCGCGAAGCGTGGTATATTGATCCGGCACGCGATCCGGGGATTTGCCGTCTCCGGCGCGCTTCGAAAAGACGAAAACACGAAAAAGACAAGGGGAAGGATGCCGCGGCGCGCGCCGCGGCGAAGGGGGATCATCATGTATCAGGTGGTAAAGCGGGATGGGAAGATTACGGAGTTTGAAATCGGCAAGATTTCCGGGGCCATTCAGAAGGCTTTCGACGCGCTGGACAAGCATTCCCATCCCAGCGTGATCGATATGCTGGCCCTGCGGGTGACGGCGGAATACGAGCCCATGATCCGGGACGGGAAGATCGCCGTGGAAACGATTCAGGACTGCGTGGAAAAGGTGCTGAGCGAGGCGGGATACGCCGACGTGGCCAAGGCCTATATCCTCTACCGGAAGCAGCGGGAGAAGGTCCGCAACGTAAACTCCGCCCTGCTCAATTACAAGGATCTGGTGGACAACTATCTGCATATCAACGACTGGCGGGTCAAGGAAAACTCCACGGTCACCTATTCCGTGGGCGGCCTGATCCTGTCCAATTCCGGCGCGATCACCGCCAATTACTGGCTGTCGGAAATCTATGATTCCGAAATCGCCGAGGCGCACCGCTCCGCCGCCATCCATCTGCACGATCTGAGCATGCTGACGGGATACTGCGCCGGATGGAGCCTGAAACAGCTGATCCAGGAAGGGCTGGGCGGCGTTCCCGGCAAGATTACCTCCTCCCCCGCCAGCCATCTGTCCACCCTGTGCAACCAGATGGTGAATTTCCTGGGCATCATGCAGAACGAATGGGCCGGCGCCCAGGCCTTCTCCTCCTTCGACACCTATCTGGCCCCCTTTGTCCGGGTGGACAACCTGACCCAGAAGGACGTCAAGCAGTGCATCCAGTCCTTCATCTACGGCGTCAACACCCCCTCCCGCTGGGGGACCCAGGCGCCCTTCTCCAACATTACCCTGGACTGGGTCTGCCCCAACGATCTGAAGAACCTGCCCGCCATCGTCGGCGGCAAGGAGCTGGACTTTACCTACGGGGACTGCCAGAAGGAAATGGACATGGTCAACAAGGCGTTCATCGAGATCATGATCGAGGGGGACGCCAACGGCCGGGGCTTCCAGTACCCCATTCCCACCTATTCCATTACCCGGGATTTCGACTGGAGCGAAACGGAGAACAACAAGCTGCTCTTCGAGATGACCGCCAAATACGGCACCCCCTATTTCAGCAACTACATCAATTCCGACATGGAGCCCAGCGACGTGCGCAGCATGTGCTGCCGGCTGCGGCTGGATCTGCGGGAGCTGCGGAAAAAGAGCGGCGGCTTCTTCGGCAGCGGCGAATCCACCGGCTCCATCGGCGTGGTGACCATCAACCTGCCCCGGCTGGCCTACCAGGCGGAGGACCAGCAGGATTTCTACCGCCGGCTGGACAAGCTCATGGACATCGCCGCCCGCAGCCTGAAAACCAAGCGCACCGTCATTACCAAGCTCCTGGACAGCGGCCTGTATCCGTATACCAAGCGGTATCTGGGCACCTTTAACAACCATTTCTCCACCATCGGCCTGGTGGGCATGAACGAGGCGGGGCTCAACGCCAAATGGCTGCGCAAGGATCTGACCCATCCCGAGACCCAGCGCTTCGCCCAGGACGTGCTCAACCACATGCGGACCCGGCTGAGCGATTATCAGGAGCAGTACGGGGATCTGTACAACCTGGAGGCGACCCCCGCGGAATCCACCACCTACCGCTTCGCCAAGCACGACAAGGAGCAGTATCCGGACATCATTACCGCCAACGAAAACGGCAAGCCCTACTACACCAATTCCAGCCATCTGCCGGTGGGCTTCAGCGAGGATGTGTTCTCCGCCCTGGACGTGCAGGACGAGCTGCAGACCCTCTATACCTCCGGCACCGTGTTCCACGCCTTCCTGGGGGAGAAGCTGCCCGACTGGCGGGCGGCGGCCAACCTGGTCCGGAAGATCGCGGAAAACTATAAGCTGCCCTACTATACCCTGAGCCCCACCTATTCCGTCTGCAAGGATCACGGATACCTGGCGGGGGAGGTCAGCGTCTGCCCGCACTGCGGCGGAAAGACCGAGATTTACAGCCGGATTACCGGCTATTACCGCCCGGTGCAGAACTGGAACGACGGCAAGGCCCAGGAATTCCGGGACCGGAAGGTTTATAACGTGGGCCGTTCCCATCTGACGCATCAGGGGCCGCTGAACCCGCCGCATCTGGCGGAAAAGGCGCCGTCGGCGGCGGAAGCCCCGGCGGCCACGGTGGAGAAAAAGCCGGCGGCCACGGCGGTCCTGGAGGCCCCGGCGGAGAAAAAGCCCGTGTCCCACGCGATGCTCTTCGTGTCCGCCACCTGCCCCAACTGCAAGCTGGCGATGAACCTGCTGGATAAGGCGGGCTACGCCTACAAGAAGGTGCTCGCCACGGACAACCCGGAGCTGACCGCCCGCTACGGCATCCGGCAGGCGCCGACCCTGGTGGTGGCCGAGGGGGACAGCGTCGCGAAATACAAGGGCGTTTCCGATATCCGGGGCATGCTGAAAAACCAGTAAGGCCCCGGCGGAGGAGGAAAAGGAAATGACGGATCTGATTGTGGTGGGCGGCGGCCCCGCCGGGATGACGGCGGCGCTCTACGCCCTGCGGAACGGGAAAAGCGTGCTGGTGCTGGAGAAAAATACCTTCGGCGGCCAGATTACCCACAGCCCCAAGGTGGAAAACTGGCCGGGAACGGCCCGGATGAGCGGCAACGCCTTTGCCGAGGCCCTGCTGGAGCAGATTCTGGATCAGGGGGCCGAGGTGGATCTGAGCGAGGTGGTCCGGATCGAGGACGCCGGAGACGTGAAGCGGGTCGTGACCGCCGAGGGCGAAACCCGCGAGGCGAGGGCCGTCATCCTGGCCACGGGCGTGCGCCATCGGGAGCTGGGCCTGGCCGGGGAAAGGGAAATGACCGGCGAGGGCGTCAGCTACTGCGCGGTCTGCGACGGGGATTTCTTTAAGGGCAAAACCGTCTGCGTCGCCGGGGGCGGCAATTCCGCCCTGCAGGAGGCGCTGCTGCTGGCGGGCAAATGCGAAAAGGTCTGGATCCTGCAGGATCTGCCGGAGCTGACGGGGGAAAGGAAGCTGCAGGAGGCCCTGCTGGCCCGGGAAAACGTAACGGTGCTGACGGGCGTCAAAATCACGGATCTGAACATGGACGAGCATGTCCGGCTGACCGGGGTGACCCTTCGGGACGGCGCGGGCGAAACCCGGACGATTCCCTGCGAAGGGCTGTTTGTCGCCATCGGGCTGATTCCGGAAAACGACGCCTTTGCCGCGCTGGCGGAGCTGGACGGCAGAGGGTATTTCCGGAGCGGGGAGGGGTGCGGGACCAGAACCCCGGGCGTCTTCGTGGCCGGCGACTGCCGGGCGAAGGAGGTGCGCCAGCTGACCACCGCCGCCGCCGATGGCGCCGCCGCGGCCCTGGCGGCCTGCCGGTATCTGGATATGATGTAAGGGAGAACGCCGCGACGGAATTCGCGGCGTTTTCATTTTTCGGTGCCGACGAGGTTGTCAAGACGGGGGAAAAAAGATATAATACGGAAAGTGAAAAATGCTTCCCGCCCCTGCCGCGGGAAGAAGCAATAGTGAGGAGGCGGAAAATATGGTGGATAATGTTCTGAATAACGCGAAGGAAAAGATGAAGAAGACCTGCGCGGTCTACGAGCGCGAGATGCAGAGCGTGCGCGCCGGCCGGGCCAATCCCCAGGTGCTGGACCGGATTACCGTGGATTATTACGGAACCCAGACGCCCCTGAACCAGGTGGGCAACGTGTCGGTCCCCGAGGCCCGGCTGCTGGTCATCGCCCCCTGGGAAACCAAGATGATCAAGCCCATCGAGAAGGCCATCCAGGCGAGCGATCTGGGCCTGAATCCCTCCAACGACGGGAAGGTGATCCGGCTGGTATTCCCGGAGCTCAACGAGGAGCGCCGGAAGGATCTGACCAAGGTGGCCAGCCGCAGCGCCGAGGAGGCCAAGGTGGCGGTTCGCTCGATCCGGCGGGACGCCATGGAGCAGATCAAGAAGATGAAGAAGAACAGCGAGATTACCGAGGACGACCAGGCGGAGGCCGAGAAGGATCTCCAGAAGATTACCGATCAGGCCATCAAGGACGTGGACGCGATCTACGCCGCCAAGGAAAAGGAAATCATGGAGGTCTGATCCCCCGCCGAAGGGGAAAGCGAGCGCGGCTTTTGTCCGAAAAGTCCGCGCGTTTTTCTTCCGGAAAAGGAAAACGCCGGAGAGGGAGAACGCATGAAGCTGAAAGGAATTCTGGCCCTGGGCCGGGGGCTGAAAAACCAGGGGGAGCCCCTCCCCGAAAAGCTGCCCCGGCACGTGGCGATCATCATGGACGGGAACGGCCGATGGGCGAAGAAGCACCGGCTCTCCGTTTCCCGGGGACACCGGCAGGGGACGGAAACCCTGCGGGAAATCATCCGGCATACGGACGATCTGGGCATCGGCGCCCTGAGCCTGTACGCCTTTTCGACGGAAAACTGGCAGCGGCCGGCCGAGGAGGTGGCCGCGCTGATGCAGCTGACCCTGGATTTTTTTGCCACCGAGATCGACGAGCTGGATGAAAAATACGTCCGAATTCTGATCCTGGGCGAGAAGGACGGCCTGCCGGAGAAGCAGCGCGAGGCGCTGAAGGAGGCCGAACGGCGGACGGCGGACAATACCGGTCTGCGCCTGAACATCGCCGTCAATTACGGCGGGCGGGCGGAGCTGGCCCGGGCGGCCCGGGAAATCGCCGGCGAGGTGCAAAAGGGCCTGCTGCGGCCGGAGGAGATTACGGAACAGACGATTTCCGACCATCTCTATACCGCCGGGCAGCCGGACGTGGATCTGCTGATCCGGACGAGCGGGGAGATGCGGCTGAGCAATTTCCTGCTGTATCAGAACGCCTACGCGGAATTCCTGTTCCCGGAAACCCTCTGGCCGGATTTTACCGTCGCCGATTATGACCGGGCCCTGGAGGCCTTCGGGCACCGGGACAGACGATATGGAAAACGGGAAGCCTGAGCCTTCCGGAGGCGAAAAACCCACAGCATTTGGCCTGTAAGGAGCGAAAGAAAGATGAAACAACGGATTGTGACGGGTGTGCTGCTGATCCTGCTGCTGGTGGTGCTTCTGTGCCTGCCGGGCTGGTGCATGGCCCTGGCGACGCTGATCGCCATCGGTTTTGCCACCTGGGAGGAATATCACGCGCTGTCCCTGGCGGAGCACCGGACGGTCAGCTGGCCGGCCTGGATGGTGCTGGTGGGCTCCGTCCCGCTGACCTATTTCTTCGGCCGGGACGTGATCATTCCCCTGATGGCGGCGGCGCTTTTGATGATCTCCGTCAACATCCTCTTCCGGAAGGATCCGGATCTGATCGATCTGAGCCTGAGCGCCCTGCCGATCCTGACGGTGGTGCTGCCGGGGCTGAGCATGGTGGCCCTGAGCATGGCCAGCCAGAAGGCGGTGGAGGTGGTGCTGATGCTGATGACCTTCGCCGTGCCCCTGGTGGGGGATATGTGCGCGCTGTTCGTGGGCAGCGCCGTGGGCGGAAAAAAGCTCTGCCCGGCGGTCAGCCCCCATAAAACCGTGGCCGGCGCCCTGGCGGGGCTGGGCGGCAGCGTGGCGGCGTCGATGATCATCTGCGGCCTGAGCGCGATCATCTGCAACGCGCCCACCCTGGCGAAGCTGCCGACCTGGTGGGAATACCTGCTGCTGGGCTTCTTCGGCGGCGTCATCGGCCAGATCGGGGATCTGTTTGCCTCCCTGGTCAAGCGCCACAGCGGCATCAAGGACTTTTCCAACCTCTTCCCCGGCCACGGCGGCATGCTGGACCGGCTGGACAGCGTGCTGTTCATGGCGGTGCTGATGTACTGCTTCTATATGTTCCGAGGCGGGCTGTAAGCGGCGGCGGAGGGAAAAACCATGAAAAAAATCGCGATTCTGGGGTCGACCGGCTCTATCGGGACCCAGGCGCCGGATCTGTGCGCCCGGCACCCGGAGGAATACCGGGTCGTCGCCCTGACGGCCAGGAGCAGCCGGGAAAAGCTCTTTGAGCAGGTCCGCCTTTTCCGGCCGGAGATGGCGGGGCTGCTGGAGGGAATCCGCCCGGAAGAGATTCCGGAGGATCTGCGCTTCTGCCGCTGGATGAGCGGGGCGGAGGCCCTGCGCGCCGCCGCGGCGGAGGTGGAGGCGGATCAGGTGCTGGTCAGCATCGTCGGCATTGCCGGGCTAAAAAGCGTGCTGGACGCGCTGGAGGCCGGAAGAGAGGTGCTGCTGGCCAACAAGGAGGCCCTGGTGACGGGGGGACGGATGGTCATGGATCTGGCCCGGCGGAAGGGAAAACCCATCCTGCCGGTGGACAGCGAGCACAGCGCCATCTTCCAGTGCCTGCAGGCGGCGGGGCCCAACCGGCCGGTCCGCATCCTGCTGACGGCCTCCGGCGGCCCCTTCCGCACCTGGCGGAAGGAGGACATCGCCCGGGCGACCCGGGAGCAGGCGCTGAAGCATCCGAACTGGTCCATGGGGGCCAAGATTACCGTGGATTCCGCCAGCATGTTCAACAAGGGGCTGGAAATCATGGAGGCCCGGTGGCTCTTCGATATGCCGGAGGACCGGATTCAGGTGGTGGTGCATCCGGAAAGCATCGTCCATTCCGCCGTCGTTTTTGATGACGGGGCCGTGCTGGCCCAGATGGGCGTGCCGGATATGCGGGTGCCCATCGGATACGCCATGGCCTATCCCCGCCGGATGACGACGGGGGTGGCGGAGCCGGATCTGTTCGCCCTGGGGAAGATGACCTTCGAGGCGCCGGACGAGGAGAAGTTCCCGTCCCTGCGCCTGGCGAGGGAGGCGCTGTGCGCCGGGGGCGCCGCCTGCGCGGTGCTCAACGGCGCCAATGAGGAGGCGGTGGCGAAATTTCTGCGGGGGGACATCCCCTTCGGGGATATTTACCGCCTGGTGGAAAAGGCGATGGAAAGGCTGCCCGGCCTGCCGGCCGACAGCTTTGACGATGTTTTTGAAGCGGACCGGCGGGCGAGGGAAGTCGTTCGGGAGGCCGCGGGATAAACGGCGCCGGCGGTTTGCCTCCGTGGGCGGCCGGAAGGAAGAAAAGGGCGCCACCGGGATAGACGGAAAAGGGCGGCGCCGGTACAAAAGGATGCGTTGCCGATGATATCTTTACTTTCCGCGATCGCGCTGCTGGCGATCCTGATCGTTGTTCACGAGCAGGGCCATTTCTGGGCGGCCCGGCTGATGAAGATCCCGGTGCTGGAATTCGCCGTGGGCTTCGGGCCAAAGCTGCTGGGCTGGAAAAGCAAAAAGCATGGGACGAGCTTCGTCCTCCGGGCCATTCCCCTGGGGGGCTACTGCTCCTTTTACGGGGAGGATTCCCTGGAGGAGCTCCCCAAGGACGATCCCCGGATCTTCGTCAACCACGGCGTCTGGAAGCGGATGTTCGTGATCGTGATGGGCCCGATGATGAACTTCCTCCTGGCCTTCCTGCTGGCCACGGGGTATTACTGGGCCTGTGGGATCCCCACCGCCACGGGGGTGGATCCGTATCTGGCGGAGGTCATGGCGGCGGGCCCCGCCTACGACGCGGGGCTGCGGGCCGAAGACGTGATCGAGGAGATCAACGGCGTCCCCATGCTGGACGGAACGACCGACACCCTGCTGAACACCATCGCGGCCTATCAGCCGGGGCAGGGCCCCCTGGAGCTGAAGATCCGCCGGGGGCAGGAGGAAAAAAGGGTTTCCCTGACGCCGGTCTGGGACGAGACGGAGGGAAAGATGCGCATCGGCGTCATGATCGGCGGGCGGTATCGGGTACAGAATACCCAGGCGAACCTTCTGGAGGCGGCCGGGGCCAGCGGGGAAATGTGCTGGCAGGCCGGCGGCATGATCCTGAGCGCCCTGAAGCGGCTGGTAACCACCGGGGAGGGGCTGGATCAGACCTCCGGCCCGGTGGGGATCATTTCCATCGTCTCCACCGAGGTGTCCAGCGGCGGATTCCAGGCCTTCCTGGAGCTGCTGATTACCATCTCGATCAATCTGGGGCTGATGAACCTGCTGCCCATTCCCGGGCTCGACGGAAGCCGGCTGATCTTCTGCCTGCTGGAGGCGATCCGCGGCAAGCCCGTGCCGAGGCAGAAGGAGGCCATCGTGCATACGGTGGGCATGGTGCTGCTTTTCGGGCTGATGATCGTCCTGACCTTCCGGGACGTCATGCGGCTGTTTCACTGATGCGGCCGCGGAGGGCGTGTAAAGAACGGAGCGGCCAGAAAACGGGGTCCTGTCCGGCGGCCGCGAAACCGCGGGGCGGCTGGGTAAATGATTACGCGACCGGAAGAGGAGAATCGCAATGACCAGAGAAGTCAGAATCGGAAATCTGAGGCTGGGCGGCGGCGCACCGGTTTTGATCCAGAGCATGACCAATACGGATACCCGGGACACGGAGGCCACCCTGGCGCAGATCCGGGCGCTGGCGGCGGCGGGCTGCGACATCGTCCGGGTCAGCGTTTACGACGAGACCTGCGCCGAAGCGGTGCGGACCTTGGTGGACGGGAGCCCCGTGCCGCTGGTGGCGGACATTCATTTTGATTATCGGCTGGCCATCCGCGCGGCGGAAAACGGTATTGCCAAGCTGCGGATCAACCCCGGCAACATCGGCGGGGAGGATCGGGTGCGCATGTTGGCGGACTGCGCGAAGGCCCATCATATTCCCATCCGGATCGGGGTCAACAGCGGCTCCGCCGAGAAGGAGCTGCTGGCCAGATACGGTGGACCCACGGCGGAATGCCTGGTGGAAAGCGCCCTGAGCCACGCCCGGCTGCTGGAAAAGGCGGGCTTTGAGGACATTGTCCTGAGCATGAAGAGCAGCGACGTGGCCCTGACGGTGCGGGCCTACCGGCTGGCGCACGAAAAATGTGATTATCCGCTCCACGTGGGCGTGACGGAGGCGGGCCTTCCCGGGCAGGGAACGGTGAAAAGCGCCATCGGCATCGGCGCCCTGCTGGTGGACGGCATCGGGGACACCATCCGGGTCAGCCTCAGCGGCGACCCGGTGCCGGAGGTGGCGGCCGCCTGGGATATCCTGCGGGCGCTGGATCTGCGGCGCCGGGGGGTTCAGCTGGTGGCCTGCCCGACCTGCGGGCGGACGGTGATCCCCGTGGCGGAGATCGCCCGGCGGGTGGAAGCGGAGCTTTCCGACGTAACCGTCCCGATCAAGGTGGCCGTCATGGGCTGCGTGGTCAACGGCATCGGCGAAGGCCGGGAGGCGGACGTGGGCATTGCCGGGGGAAAAAACGGCGGCGCGCTGTTTGTCAGGGGGCAGGAGCCGGTGCGGGTGG
Organism: Clostridia bacterium; assembly: GCA_045546035.1. Taxonomy (GTDB): domain Bacteria; phylum Bacillota; class Clostridia; order Christensenellales; family Aristaeellaceae; genus Aristaeella. The sequence goes on along the minus strand of JAZQCB010000063.1, from coordinate 8,710 downwards.
AAGGCGACCTGGCGGAAATCCTGATCGCCAAGGTCCGGGAGATGCTGGCGAAGCCCTGATCCGCCCGAAGACCGGGAAGCGCCCCGGACGGGGCAGAAAAGACCGGAGGATACATGAGCTACGAGGATTTGATGACCCGGGTGGCCCGGGCGATTCCGGAGCTGGCGGGAAAGCTGTCGGCTCCCCGGGTGACCTATGTCCGATCTCTTCGAAAAATCTATATTACCTTTGAAAGCACCGTGCTGGTGGGGGAAAAGCAGTTCCTGGCGCTGGAAAAAATCCTGCGGGAGGCTTTTCCCGGGCAGCCGCTGGCCCTTCGGGTGACCTCGCCCTCCCTGCGGGAGGATTTTCTCGGGGACGTGGGCAGCTACCGGTCGGTGCTGCAGGATTTTCTGAAGCGGAATTATCCGGGGATCCGTTCCTGGCTGAACCGGATCGACTGGACCTGCCGGGACAGCCGGATCACCCTGACCTTTCCCGACGAGTTTTCCCTGCGCTATACCGGCCAGAACAATATCGCCCGCAGGCTGGAGGTCGCCATCAAGGACATCTTCGGCGCGGAGGTCATCGTGGAGACCACCCTCGCCGGCGACCGGGAGGCCCGGCTCGAAAAGATGCGGCGGGAGCGGGCGGAGGCCGCCATGACCGTGACGCGGGCGGAGATGGCGGAGCGCTACGGCACCGTCTACGCCGCGGAAGAGACGGCCCCGGCCCCCCGGCGGAAGAAGGCGGAGGCCGGGGGAAAGGACGAAAAGCCGGCAAAGCCGGAAAAGGAACGGAAGCCGGCCGAAAAGGAAACCGGGATTCCGATTCCCCGGATGCCGGAAAAGCGGCGGGGCGATCCGATTTTCGGCCGCGCCATCGCCGACCGGCCGGTGGAAATCAAGGAGCTGACCAGCGAGAGCGGCCTGACGGTGATCCAGGGGGATATTTTCCTTCTGGAAACCCGGGAACTCAAGGGCGGCGAAACCCTGCTGGTCACCTTTGCCGTGACCGACTATACCAGTTCCGTGCTTTGCAAAGCGTTTCTCCGCTACCGGCCCCGCGCCCGCGGCCGGCAGCCGGAGGATGCGCCGCCGCCCCCCGTGACCGAGGAGGAGCGCAAGGCTGTTCAGGACAAGGTGGCCCGGATCCGGGAGGGCATGAACGTCCGGATCCGGGGGGAATGCCAGTGGGACACCTATTCCCGGGAGCTTTCGGTGATGATCCGGGATATGGTGGAGATGGACAAGGAGGAGCGCCAGGATACCGCGGAGGAAAAGCGGGTCGAGCTCCATATGCATACCAACATGTCCACCATGGACGCCCTGACGCCGGTGGACCAGCTGATTGGCCGGGCGGTGAAGTGGGGCCATCCCGCCATCGCTGTGACGGATCACGGGGTGCTCCAGTCCTTCCCCGCGGCCTTCCGGGCCGCCAAGGGAAAGATCAAGCTGATTCCCGGATGCGAAGGGTATCTGGTGGATGAGCGGGACATCGTCGAGCGGGCCGACGGGCGGCCCTATGACGGGCCGATCGTGGTGCTGGATTTTGAAAGCACCGGTCTGAACACCGCCTCGGCGCGGATCATCGAAATCGGCGCCGTCCGGCTCCAGGACGGCAACATTGTCGACAGCTTCGAGGAGCTGGTGGATCCCGGGGAGCCGCTGAAACCGAAGATTACGGAAATCACCCATATTACCGACGCCATGCTCAGCGGCAAGCCCCGGGCGGAGGAAATGCTGCCCCGGCTCCTGGACTTTATCGGGGACTGCCCCATCGCGGCTCATAACGCCTCCTTCGACGGGGCGCTGCTGCGGTCGGAGCTGAACCGGCTGGGCCTGCGGTTTGACGGCCCGGTGATGGATACCCTGACCTATGCCCGAAAGCAGTATCCGGAGCTGAAATCCTTCAAACTGAACGCCCTTTGCAAGCATCTGGGCGTCTCCCTGAAAAACGCCCACCGGGCGGTGCACGACGCGACGGCCACGGCCCACTGCCTGGCCCGCATGCTGGCGGAAACCCGGGAGCAGCATCCGGAAACGCAATCCCTGGAGGATCTGAACCGGACGCTGCGGGGCGGGGCCATCGGCGAAAGCTGGCACATCATCCTGCTGGCGAAAAACCGGACGGGGCTGGTGAACCTGAACCGGCTGGTGTCCATCGGCCATCTGGAATACTTCCGGCGCCGACCCCATATGCCCCGGGAGATCATCCGGCAGCATCGGGAGGGCCTGATCCTGGGCAGCGCCTGCGCCGAGGGAGAGCTGTTCAAGGCGGTGCTGGCGGGGGAGGACGAGGAAAAGCTGAAGGAAATCGCCTCCTTCTATGATTATCTGGAAATCCAGCCCATCGGAAACAACGCCTTCCTCCTGCGGGAAGGGTATGCCAAAGACGAAAAAGAGCTGCGGGAGCTGAACCGGGCGATCGTCCGGCTGGGGGAGAAGCTCGGGAAGCCCGTCGTCGCCACGGGGGACGTGCATTTTCTGGATCCCAAGGACGCGGTGGGCCGGGCGGTCATCCAGGCGGGCATGGACTTTTCCGACGCGGACGAGCAGCCGCCCCTGTATCTGAAAACCACCGACGAGATGCTGGCCGAATTCGCCTATCTGGGAAAGGAAAAGGCCCGGGAGGTGGTGATCACCAATCCCCGCCGGATCGCGGAGATGGTGGAGCCCATGAGCCTGTTCCCGAAGCACCCCAGGGGAGAGGATACCTTCCAGCCCTACTGGGACGACGCGGAGGACAATATCCAGCGGATGACCTGGGAAACGGCGGAAGAAATGTACGGCTCCCCCCTGCCGGATATCGTGGAGGCCAGGCTGAAAAAGGAGCTGAAGTCCATCGTGGGCTACGGCTACTGCACGCTGTACAATATCGCGGAAAAGCTGGTGTCCCGCTCCCTTCGGGACGGGTATCTGGTGGGCTCCCGGGGTTCGGTGGGTTCCAGCCTGGTGGCCCGGATGTGCGGCATTACCGAAGTCAACGCCCTGCCGCCCCATTACCGCTGCACCCATTGCCACAGGGGCTTTTTCGATGTGGATAAATCCCGGTTCCACGTGGGGGTCGACCTGCCGGACCGGGCCTGCCCCGAATGCGGCCGGCGCCTGACCAAGGACGGCTTTGACATCCCCTTCGAGGTCTTCCTGGGCTTCGAGGGCGACAAGGTGCCGGATATCGACCTGAACTTCTCCGGGGAATACCAGAACCGGGCCCACCACTACGTGGAGGAGCTCTTCGGCCACGACCATGTTTTCCGCGCGGGAACGATCACCGGTCTGGCGGACAAAACCGCCTACGGCTACGCCATGCATTATCTGGAGGAGCGGCATATTCAGGCGGGCAACGCCGAGAAGATGCGGCTGGCCTCGGAATGCACGGGCGTTAAGAAAACCACAGGCCAGCATCCCGGCGGGATGGTGGTGGTGCCCAAGGAATACGATATCTGCGAGTTTACGGCGGTGCAGCATCCGGCGGACGACCTGAACAGCGATTTTACCACCACCCATTTCGATTTCAACTCCATGCACGACATCCTGGTAAAGCTGGACTGCCTGGGTCATGACGACCCCACCATGATGCACGAGCTGGAGGCCCTGACCGGGGTCAACTTCCAGGAGGTTCCCCTGGATGACCCGGGCGTCCGGAGCCTGTTTACCTCCCCGGCGGCCCTCGGGGTGACCCCGGAGGAGATCCTCTGCAACACAGGCACCTACGGCGTGCCCGAATTCGGAACGGAGTTTGTCCGGGGCATGCTGGAGGAAACCCGGCCCAGCACCATGGAGGAGCTGCTGCGGATTTCCGGCCTGAGCCACGGCACGGACGTCTGGCTGGGCAACGCCCGGGATATCATTACCTCCGGCACCGCGACCCTGAGCGAATGCGTCTGCTGCCGGGACGATATCATGAACTATCTGATGGACAAGGGGGTTCCGCCCAAACTGTCTTTTACGACCATGGAAAGCGTCCGGAAGGGCAAGGGACTGAAGCCGGAGATGACAAAGGCCATGGAGGAGGCCGGCGTGCCCGAATGGTTTATGGACAGCTGCCGGAAAATCAAATACATGTTCCCCAAGGGCCACGCCGTCGCCTATGTGACGATGAGCCTGCGGGTGGCCTGGTTTAAGCTCCACGAGCCCCTGGCCTATTACACCGCCTACTTCACCGTCCGCGGGGACGGTTTTGATGCCTCGACCATGATCCTCTCGCCTGACGCCTGCCGGGCCCGGCTGCAGGAGATCCGGGATATGGAAAAGCCTACGGACAAGGACAAAAAAGCGGCCACCTGCCTGGAGCTGATTCTGGAGATGGGTATGCGGGGCATCCGTTTCCTGCCGGTGGATCTGTACAGGAGCGACGTCAGCCGCTTCCTGATCGAGGACGGCAATATCCGCTGCCCCTTTACCAGCCTGTCGGGCCTGGGGGAGAGCGTGGCGGTTCCGATCGTGGAGGCCCGCAAGCGGGGAGAGTTCCTGTCGGTGGAGGATCTGCGGGCGCGGGGAAAGGTTGGCAGCGGGGCCATTGAAATGCTCCGGCAGCACGGGGCCCTGGAGGGGCTGAGCGAAACCAGCCAGGTAAGCATGTTCTGAGCCGCAGGCAGGAATTCCGGCCCGGGCGCAGAAAAGAACAGAAGAGGGAAAAGGAAAGGAAGCGGAGCGGCATGCGGAAAACCATGAATCTGAGGGGATTTGCGGTCATCGTCGGCGCCATGCTGGTGGTTTTTCTGGTCCTGTTTCTGATCCTGAACGCGCGGCTGAACGAAAACCGCGGGGAAATCAACAACCGGCGGGTGACGCTGACCCGGCTGGAGGACGAAAACAAACAGATGAGGACCCAGCTGGAGCAGATCGGCACGGAGAATTACATCGTCTCCAGCGCCATGAATAATTATTCCTTCATGAACCGAAACGATCTTCGCTTCCGCTTTACCAACGCGGAAGCCCTCTACGCCTATACGGAAGAGGAAATGAAGATCCTGATGGACGAGATGGCGGATTGAGCCCCAGCCCCACGGAAAGACCGGAGGGAAGGGACGGCGGAGCAATCGCGAACCAGGAACGACAGGAGGCAGGGAGGCGGCGTCATGCGGGTGGCGGTGATCGGGATCGGTTCCAATTCGGTGCGTATGCTGGAGGCGGAGGTTCAGGAGGGATCCTTCCGCAGAATCGCCCGGGACCGGGCGGGAACCAGGCTCTTCGCGGGGCTGGACGCGGAAGGGAACCTGAGCCGGGAAAGCATGGAAAAAACCCTCTCGGCGGTTTCCGCCATGGCGAAAACCGCCCGGGAGCACGGATGCCGGCAAATTCATCTTTTTGCCACCAGCGCATCCCGGGACGCGAAAAACGGCGAGGCCTTCCTGCAAATGCTGCGGGAGGCGACGGGACTGGAGCTGGAAATCCTCTCCGGCGAGGAGGAGGCGGCGCTCAGTTTTCTGGGAGCCTCCGACATCGCGGCCCCGGGGAAAACCTGCGGCATTATCGATATCGGCGGCGGCAGCACGGAAATCGTTCTGGGCCGGGACGGGGAGATTGTCCGGGCCGTTTCCTGCCAGATGGGCGCGGTCCGGCTGTATCGCGTGATGCCCATTGAAAAGGCGGCGGACATGGGCCCGGTGCGCGCTGCGGCGGCCGACATTCTGGAGAAGACCTGGGGGGATGAGCCCGCCGGGGCGGAAAGCTGGATCGGCACCGGGGGCACTTTTACGGCCCTGGCGGCTCTGATCCGGGGCGTTCCCTGGACCGACCGCGAGGGGATGAACGGAACCTGGATCCGCAAGGAGGAGGTTCAGCGAATCGGGGAGAAGCTGGCGGATCTGTCCCTGGCGGAGCGGCTTCGGCTGGAGAGCCTGCAGCCGGGACGGGCGGACATCGTGGTACACGGGATCTGCATCCTGCTGGCGGTCATGGACCGGATGGGCATCGAAAGACTCCAGGTCAGCGAATACGGCAACCTGGACGGCTATATCCGGAAGCATTACCGGTAGCGGGTGAGGGCGAGACAGCCGGGTGAATCCGTGAATGCGGCTGTCCGGGGATTTTCCGGAAGCGCGTCCGGCAAAAAGCCTGGGCTGCGGGACATAAAAAACTGTGAGGACAAGCATCCTCACAGTTTTTCTATGGCTCATTCCCAGGCGCGGCGGCACATTCGGCGAGCGGAGGGACCCGATCAGCCCGCCGGATGGATCGGGAGAGAACCCCGCGCGGGCGTCGGTTGCATAACGGCGCTTTCAGCCGGCTTTGCGAAATCAGATGGGGCGCTCCTTCCGGCCGAGGAAGGTCACCGCCAGGGTTCCGGGCCCGCAGTGCGCGCCGATGACCGGGCCGATGTATCCGATCCGGACATCCAGCCCGGGAATGCGGCGGGTCGCCAGCTCCTTTAATTCGCTCGCGGCCTCGGGGGCGTCGGCGTGCAGAATGATGACCATGCTCTCGTCCGGATCCGGATCGCCCTCCACCATCTTGTCGACCAGGGTGTTGAGGGCCTTTTTCTGCCCCCGGACCTTGTCGACGCTCTGGAGGGAGCCGTCCCGGGCCTCGGTAATCAGGGGCTTGATATCCAGCATGGTGCCGAAGGCGGCGGCCATGGGGGAAATGCGGCCGCCCCGCTTCAGGTATTTCAGGTCGTCCACCGTAAACCAGGCCTGGGCCCGCATCTTGTTCTTCTCGAGCCAGTCGGCCACATCCTCGATCGGGGCGCCGGAGCGGTACATCTCGTGGGCCTTCAGGGCGAGGAGCACCACCGGGGTGGAGATCGCCAGGGTGTCCACCACGATAAACTTCCGCTCCGGATATTTGGCCAGGAGCTTTTCCCTGGCGGAATAGACACCCTGAATGGTGGAGCTCAGCTTGCTGGAGAAGGCGACGAAGAGCAGATCCTTTTCCTTCAGGATCGGCTCGAAATAATCCAGATAGGTGGCCTCATTCAGCGCGGAGGTTACCGGCACGGCGCCTTCGCGCATGGCGTTATAGTAGCTTTTGTGATCCAGCGTCTGGCCCAGATCGTCAAAGTATTCCTTTCCGTTCAGGGCGTAGGGCATATAGACGACGGGGATATCGTATTTGACCTTCAGATCATAGGGCAGGTCGCTGTCGCTGTCCATCATAAAGACATAATCCATTTTCCATCCTCCTCGCGATGGCTTTTCGCCATGGGAAGTTCCATACAGAGGGATTATACCCTACCCAGGGAGAAAAAGCAATCCCCTGCAAAGAAGCCGTTCCCGGAGTTTCCGGAGTCTGCAAAGCGGGACATCCTTCTTGTGCTTTGAAAGCCCTTTTTGTATAATAGATGCGGAAGAAAAATGCAGGAGAAGCCGGGGGAGCGTGAAAAGAATGAAACGGGAGATCGGAACCGGGGTTCAGGATTTTGAAAGCCTGCGGATGAATGGAGACTTCTATGTCGACAAAACGGATTTTATACGGGAATGGTGGGAAGGACGGGATGCCGTGACCCTGATTACCCGGCCGCGCCGCTTCGGTAAGACGCTAAACATGTCCATGCTGAACTGCTTCTTCTCGAACAAGTTTTCCAACCGGAGCGATCTCTTTGACGGCCTGAAGGTCTGGGAAGAAACGGCCATGCGGGAGCAGCAGGGAAAATGGCCGGTGATCTTTCTTTCGTTCGCAGGGGTGAAGGGAGAAACGTTTGCCAGTACAATCAAACAAATCAAGAATGTACTGGTCAGACAGTTCTCCGCCCACCCTGAACTGTACCGGACGGAATTGCTGGACAGGAATGAACAGGATGCATTGGATCGAATCCGGGCTGCCATGGATGATGATGACGCGGCCATGTCCCTGAACCTGCTTTCGGTGCTGCTGGAAAAAGTACATGGAAAAAAGGTGCTGATCTTCCTCGATGAATATGACACGCCGCTGCAGGAGGCGTATATAAACGGTTATTGGGACGAGCTGGTCGCTTTTACCAGGACGATGTTCAACAACGCCTTCAAGACCAATCCTTCCCTGGAGCGGGGGATCATGACGGGGATCACCCGGGTGAGCAAGGAATCCATCTTCTCCGATCTGAACAATCTGGATGTGGTAACGACGACCTCGGATAAATACTCGACCGCCTTCGGCTTTACGGAGGAAGAGGTTTTCGACGCTCTGGAGCAGCAGGGCTTCGGGGAAGAAGATAAGCGGGATGTGAAAACCTGGTACGATGGCTTTATCTTTGGCTCCGTGACGGATATCTATAATCCCTGGTCGGTAACGAATTTCCTCGACAAGGGCAAATTTGACACATACTGGGCCAACACCAGCAGCAACGGGCTGATCGGAAAACTGCTGCGAGAAGGAGATCCGGAGCTCAAAAGCCAGTTTGAGGAACTGCTGAAGGGCGGAAAAGCAGAAGTACCGGTGGACGAACAGATCATCTTCAACCAGCTGGATACCAATCCGGACGCGGTCTGGAGCCTGCTGCTGGCGACGGGGTATCTGAAGCCCGTTCATGTTGTTTCCAGGCTGGAAGCGGTAAGAACAAATACCAGGCCGCTTTATACCCTGCGGCTGACAAATCTGGAAGTACGGCTCATGTTTGAGGAAATGATCCAGGGTTGGTTCAGCCAGAGCAGAGGCCTGTCCGGGTTTGTGAAAGCCCTGCTGGAGGGGGACGAAGACATCCTGGATGAATCCCTGCGTCAGATCATGATGAACACCATGAGCTCCTTTGACGGGGGAAAGAACCTTTCCGTCAAGCTGACGGAAAACTTCTATCACGGGCTGGTGCT
>JAZQCB010000062.1:0-2913 GCA_045546035.1 Clostridia bacterium | reverse complement strand
AATCCCCACTACAACTCCTTGGCTCACAGAACGACATGGCTACGATCCGACTTCGGCACTTTTTCACAAATACGGGATTCACGCATACGGACTTGAATCCGTTGGCGGCCGCTTCGCCGCACAGCTTCTCAATGTCCGCCTGCCGGGCGAACGCCTTCAGGTTGGTATGATCGATCATTCCGGCCACTTCGCTGGTTGTCCATTTCATTGTCTTGTTTCTCCTCTCTCCTGCTCAGTCTTCATGCAGCGCGCCCAGAATCCGGGCAAAGTTGTACAGTCCCAGGTTCCAGATATTGAAATCATGGCCGCCTTTCCGTTCCTGCCAGTGCCAGTTGGCCTCCGTCAGCCGGTCCGTATGCTGCGGCAGGTTCTTCGCGGCCATGGACGCCGGCGCGTAGGCGATTCCGTCCTCCGTTCCGCAGATGCTGTAGAAGTATCTCACCGGCAGATCCGGAAACTGCTCCAGGCTGGCGGCGATCTTCGCCGCGGTGTTGCTGGTGGGCGCCGCCGAGAACGCTCCGAAGGCGGAGATCAGATCCAGGCACTCGCACAGGCCGATATTGATCGTCTGCATGCCGCCCATGCTCAGCCCCGCCATGGCCCGGTGATTCCGGGACGCGGCCAGATCATCCGGGGTGTCCGACCCGTAGGTGGCGAAGTTCGCGTCCATAAAGGGCAGCAGATCGTTTCGCAGTTCCTGGCCGAACAGATAGAAGGAAGCGGCGTTGCCCATGCTGGAATCCTTATAATTGGCCGAGGACCGGCCGTTGGGCATCACCACGATCATGGGGGGAATCACACCGTCCACAATCAGGTGATCCAGCACGTTCTTCCCCACGCTGAAGGGATTCAGAAAGCCCCATTCGTTTTCGCTTCCGCCGATGCCGTGGCACAGGATCAGCAGGTCATACCGCTTCTCCGCGGAATAGTCCGGCGGCAGATACACCGCCGCATACTTGGTGATCTCCGCCCCGTCCCCGGTGTAATCCTTTGACGGATAGGAGATCTTTTTCGTCGTCCCGCCGTTTTTGATTCCGCGCATATAGTCGTCCGGAATCTGCTCGGCAAACTCAAACCCTTCCATTCCTTCCGCCGCCCCGCAGGCGATACCGCCCAGCATCGCCAGTCCCAGCAGCAGACAGATTCCCCGTCTGATCATATGAAACCGCCTCCTGACTGATATTTCCCTGAAACGTATTATATCACATCTCCCCCGCCCGGGAAAGGAACCGGCCGTCCGAAAATGACAAAAACCGCGGAGCCAGGCATATTTCCTGCTCCGCGGTTATCGCCCACGGTGATTACTGCTTCGCGATCTCAACCAGCTTGGCGAAACCGGCGGCGTCGTTGACGGCCAGGTCAGCCAGCATCTTGCGGTTGACTTCGATGTTCTGCTTCTTCAGTCCGGCGATGAACGTGGAATAGCTCATTCCGTTCAGCCGGGCAGCAGCGTTGATACGGGTGATCCACAGACGGCGGAACTCACGCTTGCGGAGTTTCCGTCCGACGAATGCGTAACGCAGGCTGCGGGCAACCTGTTCTTTCGCGGCGCGGTACTGCTTGGATTTCGCTCCCCAGTAACCCTTCGCCAGCTTCATGACCTTACGGCGGCTCTTATGGGCGCTGACGGCCCTCTTAATGCGTGCCATACTTTTTCTCCTCCTTGCCGGTTTTGGGCTTACTTATAAGGCAGCAGCTTATGAATCGTGCGGGCTTCTGCGGCATTGTCCACAATGCCGGTATTCCGCAGGTGACGGGTACGTTTGGTGGTCTTCAGGTGAACCTGATGATTGGCGTTCATCTGCTTATGCTTGACAATACCGGACTTGGTAAATGAGAAGCGCTTGGCAGCTCCGCGGTGGGATTTCTGTTTAGGCATGTTGATGTCCTCCTTCCAGTGCGGTTATTCCTGCGTCTCTTTCGAGGCTGCATTCTCCCTCTTCGCCTTTCTTTCGGCGAAGGATGCCTTCACGGCTTTGGGAGCCAGGATCATGATCATGTTGCGGCCATCCAGCAGCGGGCGGCGTTCCACCATACTGACGTCCTTGCAGCGCTCAGCAAAGTCCAGCATAACCTTCATGCCGATTTCACTGTGCGTGATCTGGCGGCCGCGGAAGCGGATGGAAACCTTAACCTTGTCGCCGTTTTCGAGGAAGCGGAATGCCATCTTTGCCTTGGTGTTCACATCGTTTTCTTCGATGGTGGCAGACAGCTGCACTTCCTTGATGTCGACAACGCGCTGATTCTTGCGGTTCTCCCGTTCCCGCTTGGATTGCTCATAGCGGTACTTGTCATAATCCAGCAGCTTGCATACCGGCGGTACCGCGGACGGCTGGATCTTGGCCAGGTCATAGCCTCTCTCCTCCGCCAGCTGCATCGCCTGCTGCGTGGGCATGACTCCGAGCTGCTCGCCGTTCTCGTCGATCAGGCGAACCTCTCTGTCGCGGATTTCCTCATTGATCATCAGTTCGGTTGCGATGTCCATGCACCTCCTGTAATAGTAAAAGCGGCGGGTAACAACCCGTCGCTCTGCCAGCAAATCAATCCCCGTTCGGGGAATTCCTGTTACCCGGCGGCCTGTGCCGCGCAAGGTGAGAGACGGGTAAGCCTCTGCTTCAAACAAATGGGATTCTACCATATTCCCCTTTCCATGTCAACGTTTTTATTCAATCCGTCGCAGGGAAAATTACAAATATGTATTTTTCAGGTTTCACCCTGTTAATCCGGCCATTGTCGGAATATACTGTTTACAACACTGCAATTACTTCGGGAGGAATGATCATGGACTTCAAAGCATTGGCACTGATTGTTTTTACTGTGATTTATCTTTATCAGATGACGCTGGCCGTCATCCATATGCGGTCAGCCCGGAATCCCGTCCCGGTGAATGTCGCGGATGTGTATGATCCGGAG
>JAZQCB010000061.1:0-34456 GCA_045546035.1 Clostridia bacterium | reverse complement strand
TGGCTACGATCCGACTTTGGCCCTGGTGGATGAGACCTACAGCTCCGAGGACGCACAGGCCCTGCAGAGCCTGGTCGAGGCCGTCCCCAATGTCAGCGACGCGGAGTTTGTGGACCGCGCCGTGGCTATGGACACCTTCATGAACAATTTCGACCGGGACTTCCGGGACGGGATCGACGAGACCGTGTTCCGGCACCGTTTCGTCATCCATCGTCAAACGCATTTCGAGTGCGCCTCGTTATGACCACTTCGATACGTCTCCGCGAAAGCGGTTTCTTTTCAGAACCGCGAAGGAGATTATAGCATAGCCTCCTTTCTTTTGCAACCGTTTTGCCGCGCGGGCGGCCCCTTTCCAGCCGGGGCATACCGCGCGGCTTTTCTTCGGCCGCAGTGCTCCATTCTCCCGCTTCGAATCGCTCACATCATCCCACTGTTGGCGCGGAACTGCAGCTGATACAGGTCATAATAGGTTCCTCTTCTGGCCATCAGCTCCTCGTGGGTGCCGCGTTCCGTAATCTGCCCGTCGGATACGACGGCGATCTCGTCCGCGTTCTTGATGGTGGACAGCCGGTGGGCCACCACCAGCGTGGTTCTCCCCTTGCACAGCTCCGTCAGGGCCTGCTGGATCAGAATCTCCGTGGTATTATCCAGCGCGCTGGTCGCTTCATCCAGAATCAGAATCGGCGGGTTTTTCAGAAACACCCTCGCGATGGACAGCCGCTGCTTCTGTCCGCCGCTGAGCCTTACGCCCCGCTCCCCGATGACCGTGTCATAGCCGTTTGGCAGGGACATGATGTAATCATGGATATTGGCCCTTTTCGCCGCCTCCATGATTTCCTCGTCTGTGGCGTTCAGCCGCCCGTAGCGGATGTTCTCCCGCATGCTGTCGTTGAACAGGTAGATATCCTGCTGCACGATGCCGATGTTCCGCCGGACGCTTTCCAGGGTCAGCGTATGGATTTCCTTCCCATCCAGGAAGATTTCGCCGCTCAGCACATCGTAGAAATGCGGAATCAGGTGGCAGATGGTTGTTTTCCCCCCGCCGGATGGGCCGACCAGCGCGTAGTTCTTCCCCTGTTCGATGTCCATGCTCACGTGCTTGAGCACGTTCTTGTCCTCATCATAGGCATAGCTGACATCGCGGAACTCGATATGCCCCTTCAGCACGCCCGCGTCCTTCGCGTCCGGGCGGTCCGTTTCCGGCTCTTCGTCCATAATCTCGCAGAAGCGCTCAAAACCGGTTATGCCGTTTTCCAGCTGCTCCATAAAGTTGATCAGGGTCATCACGGGGCTGATAAACATGTTCACGGAAACGATGAACGCGGAATAATCCCCGAACCGGATCTGCCCGTTATACAGGAAGAAGCCACCGGCAATCAGCACCACCACATTGAAAATGTCCGTCACGAAGGTGTTGCCGGAATGGAACCGGCCCATGGCGTCGTAGGACGCCCGCCGGGCCTCCCTGAATTCGCCGTTTCCCTGCTCGAACTTTTCCTTTTCCTTTTCCGCGTTTGTAAAAGCCTTGGTCACCCGTATGCCGGAAATGGAGCTTTCCATGCTGGCGTTGATTTTGGCCATCGCCGTCCGGGTATCCCGGAAGGCCTTGCGCATCTTTTTTCTCAGGCTGTAGGAGATCACGAGCAGAAACGGCACGCAGGCGAAGATGATCAGCGTCAGGGGGATATTGATGGTGCACAGATAGACGAAGGCGATCACAATGCTCAGCACGGAGATGATGATGTTTTCCGGGCCGTGATGCGCCAGTTCGCTGACGTCGAACAGGTCGTTGGTCATGCGGCTCATGATCTTGCCGGTCTCGTGGGTGTCATAGAAGCTGTAGGGCAGCGCCTCCAGATGCGCGAACATGTCCCTGCGCATCTGGGCCTGCATATAGACGCCCATCATGTGCCCCTGAAACTGGATAAAGTAGTTCAGTCCCATTTTCAGGAAGTAGAGCAGCAGCAGCGTGATCCCATAGATCACGATCATCCGGTAATTCCGCTCCGGAATCAGGATGTTCAGCATGCTGCGGGTAATCATGGGATAGATCACCCCGATCAGGGAAACCAGCATGGCCGCCGTCATATCCAGGGCGAACAGCTTCTTATGCGGCTTGTAATAGGCGATAAAGCGGCGGAAAAGGCCTTTCCGCGCCGTTTTGTTTTCCTTGGTCGCCGTGGCTGTAGTCATGGTTTTCCCTCACCTTTATGTTTTTTTATAGCTGCCATGGAAGATAGGCCGCCCCCATGGCGAAAAGCAGGGCGGGGAGCATATTGGCCACCCGGATTCCCTTTTTCCAGACCAGATTGACGCCGACGCAGAAGATCAGAACCGAGCCCATCAGCGAGAGGTTGTCCACGGCCGGATCCGTCAGAATCGGGGAAATCAGCCGGGCCAGCAGGGTCACGCTCCCCTGCAGCAGGAACACCGGTACTGCGGAGAAGGCGCATCCCTTCCCCAGGGAGGAAGTCATGACCGCGATGATGATAAAGTCCAGCACGGCCTTGACCGCCAGGGTCGACCAGTCGCCGGCCAGTCCGTCCTGAATGGAGCCCACGATGGCCATCGCCCCGATGCAGACCGTCAGGGACGCGGTCACAAAGGCATTGACAAACCCCTGATCCCCGCTGTTTCCGGTTCTGCGCTTCAGCCATTCCCCGAACCGTTCCAGACCCTTTTCGATGCCCAGCAGCTCTCCCACCGCCGTTCCCAGCGCCAGGCAGAGCACCACCAGCATGGTTCGTCCGCTGGTCAGCCCTTGCCCTTCCATCTTCAGCATCCCCTGCATGGCGCCGGCGATGGCGATGAACAGCGTGCTGACCCCACAGGCCATCGTCAGGGCTTCCTGCTGTTCTTTTCGGAAAAGCTTTCCCGTCAGATGCCCGGACAGACCGCCGACGACAATCGCGGCGCAGTTGATCACAGTTCCCAGACCGATCATGCTTCCACCCTCTTCTCATTCCCGCGCTTCCTGAAGCCCTGTTCCGCCATCCCGGCGGGACAGAGCCGCTTTTGCGCTTCCACTCCCGCTGTTCCATTCCTTCCCGCTCCTCAGGTCAGGAAGGCGGCCGCGCCTGTGCCCTCCGTGTTTCTTCTTTTCCCTGGGGTCGGGTCGGCTGCAGCGCGCGTCCTCGGTGTCCATTCTTTTTCCCGCGGGTCACTGGCCGGCCAGGGTGGCAAAATAAATGATATCGCTGATGGCCCGGCTGTTGCGGTCCGGCACGTTGATCTTCTTTCCGCAGAGGATCAGGTGGGTGGAATTGCCCCCGTCCAGGTTGTAGGCCTGCTGTACGCCTCCATGAGCCTTCAGAATCTCCACGCACTCGGGGATCGTATACCCCGGCGCTTCCTTGGAGCGGCCCTCGGTAATCAGGAACATGTATTCCAGCGGCCCCAGCTGGCAGAAGATCACCCTCGGCGTTTTCTCATGATACTGGCAGGAGGTCTTCCGCCGATAGTTGAAGGTAACCTCCTGCCCATCCACGATCAGCCCCGGGCCGAAACAGAAGGCCTGCCAGATCTCGTGCTTTTCCTGAAACTCTTTGATCCTGTTGACGATGTAGTTGTTGCCCCCGTGATCCGGCACGGCGATGATCGTCAGATCCCCGTTTTCGTCGATCAGCAGCTCATCCCGGATATAGCTGGGCCGATAGCGGATCTTCTTTCCCTGCCGGTACACCACGCCGTCGTTGTGCCAGTTGTAAAAATCCCCGTTGACCGTCAGCACCGCGTTGTTTCTTTTCGCGAAATTCAGCGGCAGCACGTATTCGCTCCGTCCCCGGGGCGTGTAGGCCGTCCGCAGCTGGGTCGGATCGGTGATGGTTACATAGACGTAATAGAGCTTGGTAACCCGGCTCTCATCCGGAACGATCCGGATCTTCAGCGTCCCGTCATCGTAGCTCAGCCCGTCCTCCGAAAGCGCGCTCATCACCGGCGGATAGGGCGCCGGCCCCTCCAGAGGCAGGGGCTCCGCCAGGGCGGAAAAAGTCAAAAGAAGAATCGATGCCACCGCCAGGAAAAAGGTTCTTTTCATCGGTGTCTGTTTTCCTCCAAAGCTCTGCCCGGCGCGGGCCGAGGGTCCCGGGCTGTCCGCCTCCCGCCGGCCGGGTTTCCTTTTCCGCCCGCGGTCGGTTTCCCGCCTCCGCATGCCGTTTTATGTTCTTCTGACGGCCGCGAGACGCCTCCGCGGAGTCTGTCTTACCGGACTTCGTCCTCCTCCGGCCAGGAGTCCTCAAAGGGCCGGTACCCGTCCGGGGAGCGGAACATCGCCCGGATCACGGCGAAATGCGGGTGCTCCCGCCAGGTTCCCGCCGTGGGCATATGGGTGGCGTCAACCTCCGTGTCCGGCAGGGCGGCCCGAAGCTTCTCCACCTCCGCCGCCGGCACCCGGTCCCGCTGGTTATAGTTGTTGCAGTTGTACAGCCACAGCCGCTTCAGATTCTTCATCCCGTACAGCGGCGACAGATCCGTAATATCGTTATAGCAGATATTCAGATCCATCAGATGGGTCAGCCCGGACAGTGGGGACAGATCCGTCACATGGTTGGAGAACAGCTCCAGATATTCCAGCTTGTGCAAATTGGCCAGGGGCGACAGATCCGTAAACCGGTTGCACGCGATAATCAGCACCCGCAGATCCGTCATTCCCGAAACGAAGGACAGGTCCCGTCCCCCGTTATGGCCGATGTCCAGCGCCTTCAGCTTTTTGCAGTATTTCAGCAGGGAAAGCTCCCCGTCCCCGTGGGTACGGGCCCCGGAATGATGCAGGGTCGAAAAGGCGGTGGCGTCCGTCCGGACGATGTGATCCCCAAAGCGGATCGTCCATCCGAACTCGATCTGCGGATACCGTTCCGACAAAAGGGCAATTCCTTTGGCCCACATGGGACGTTCAAACATGTCCACCCGGGTCAGCTGGGGATTGGCGTCCAGGATGGCCATGATCTCGTCCAGCGAGGTGGTCTTTCCCATATCCATATAGGTGGGCGCGTCCTCCGCCCCCGCCACCCCGGCCGCCGCTGCCGCCGCGGCCAGGGCCATGATCAGCGCCGCCAGCCAGGCCGCCTGCGCCGCCCATCGGAAGATCCTGTTTTCGCTCATGCTTGCTCCTTTGTACCCGAGCGCCGTTTTTTGGCATATTGCCAAAGGCGTCCGCCGGTAGTATAATACCGGCCGGATACTTAAATCAATCAATTCAAGGAGGTTTTTTTCATGAGCAATGTGAAAAAATACGTTGCGGAAGCGATCGGAACCTTTGTGCTGGTCTTTGTGGCCTGCGGCGTCGCCGGGCAGACCGGCGGCTCCCTGGGCGTGACGTCCGTGGCCTTCGGTCTGGTCATCGTCGCCATGGCCTATTCCATCGGCAACGTTTCCGGTTGCCACATCAACCCCGCGGTGTCCATCGCCATGCTGGCCGCCAAGAAGATGTCCGTCAAGGATTTCTGCGGCTATGTGGTGGCCCAGTTCGTCGGCGCCATCGCCGGTGCCGCCCTGCTGAACGCCGTCGTGAAGGATCCGACCAAGCTGGGGACCAACGCCCTGTACAACGGGGACGCGCTGCTTTCCTTTATTATTGAAGCGGTGCTGACCTGCATTTTCGTCCTGGCCATTCTGGGCGTAACCTCCAAAAAGGAATTCGGCGGCATCGCCGGCCTGGTCATCGGCGGCGCCCTGACCCTGGTTCACCTGCTGGGCATCAACTTCACCGGGACTTCCGTCAACCCCGCCCGTTCCTTCGGCCCCGCCCTCATCGCCGGCAATTTTGACGGCATCTGGGTCTTCCTGCTGGCGCCCCTGGTGGGCGGCATCCTGGCGGCCGTGATCCATCAGTTCCTGGCCGGGAAGGACGCGTAATCTCCATTATTCCCGTTGCAATAGAAGGACCTCCGGGCATCCCCGGAGGTCCTTTTCCTGTTCTCCCGTCCTTTTATCATGTCGCGTAGCTGACGATCAGGCCGTTGCGCTCGGCGTAATAGCTGTCCAACCCCCGGGTGGGCAGCATCCAGACCGGCGCGCCCGGCCACCGGGCCAGCAGCGCCTTCTTCAGCATCTCCGCCAGCCCCTCGTTCAGGCAGTAGCTGATGGCCGTGTCGGCGCCGTTGTATCCGTGATCCTCCATGTCCTTAAGGATGCGCTTTACCGTCCGCTGCTCCCCGCGCATGACCTCTTTCAGGTGAATCTCGCCCTCGTCGCTGCCCACGCCGATGACCCGGATCCCCAGCTTCCCGGCGATGAATCCCGCGACCTTGCTGACCCGCCCGTTGATTACCAGGTTGTGGAAGGAGGAAAGGGTAAACACCGTCCGGATGGAGCGGGCCATCTCCCGGCAGGCGCTGCAGACGGATTCATAGGTCTGGTTCTGCTGAATCCTGGCCAGGGCGCCCATGGCCAGCAGCACCAGTTTCGGCCCCGTGGACAGGGAATCGATAACCTCGATCTGTTTTTCGGGATGCTTCTCCAGGACCTCGTTCCTGGCCACCATGGCGCTGTTGAAGCTGCCGGACAGGTGGCCGGAAATCGTAAAGGCGATCACCTGATCCGCCTTCTCGAAGGATTCCTCCCAGACCGCCGGGGACGGGCAGGCGCTGTGGCTGGCGGACGCCTTTTCCATGGCGTCCACCATCGCGTTTACGTTCAGGTCCAGATCGTCCACATAATCCTTTCCGTCCAGATTCATCACAAAGGGAACCGTTTCAAACCCGATGTCCGGCGATCCGGTTTCCAAAGAGCGCAGATCGCAGCTGGAATCGGTCACAATCAGCCATTTCATCGGTCAAACACCTCTTTATTTCTCAACCGTTTCCGGTTGGCGCTTTGGCTTTCCCCCTCCTGAAGGAGGGCGTTCCTTCCGGAGAATCCAATACCCCGCGCCGCGTTTTATCCGCCTCCCGCGCGGAGACGTGCATGTTCTCCTTCCGGATCGTTGGGACTGGAAGTCACCCTCCCCGCCCACTTTCGTTATACTCTTTCCCTTTCCTCCTGTCAAGCGAGCGGTGTCCGCGTTTCGGGAGAAAAAGGTTGATTGCGCTTTTTGGAAAAAAAGGTTGATTTTTGTCCGTTTTGCTGTATAATGTGCATAGATTTGGTCAATCCCATATTATTTTAGGAAGGAGATCTGTTCCATGAAAAAGATCCTTTGTACCCTGATCGCGCTGGCTATGATGCTGAGCGTCTGCGGCGCCTTCGCCGATGACAACGTGCTGGTCATCTATTCCCCCAACTCCGACACGGAAGTCGACAACATCATTCCCGCCTTCGAGAAGGCCACCGGCATCAAGGTGGAGCTCCTGTCCATGGGAACCGGCGAATGTGTGACCCGGATTGATTCCGAGAAGGACAATCCCAAGGCCGACGTGATGTGGGGCGGCATGAACTACGGCGTTTATGTCCAGCATCCCGACCTCTGGCAGGACTACACCTCCCCCAACGAAGCCCTGATCGACGAGGGCTATCGCCAGGGCGAGATCAAGGCCTACTCCAATTCCAACCTTTCCGGCTCCGGCTGCCTGATCATCAATAAGACCCTGGCGGCTGAGCTGGGCGTGACCATTACCGGATACGCCGATCTGCTCAACCCCGCCCTGAAGGGCAAAATCGCCTCCGGCGATCCCACCAAGTCCTCCTCCGCCTGGGCCGAGCTGACCAATATGCTGCTGGTCATGGGTGACAAGCCCTACGACGAGAAGGCCTGGGACTATGTGAAGCAGTTCGTGGCCCAGCTCGACGGCATCCAGCTGGATTCTTCCTCTGCCATCTATAAAGGCGTGGCCGACGGCGAATACGTGGTGGGCGTCTCCTATGAGGATCCCTGCATCCGTATGCTGGCCGACGGGGCGGACGTCGAAGTGGTCTACCCGGTGGAAGGCGCCGTCTGGCTCCCCGCCGCCACGGCCATCGTCAAGGGCGCTCCCCATCTGGAAAACGCCCAGAAGTTCATCGACTTCCAGCTGTCCAACGAGGGCCAGAGCATCTACGCCGGGCTGACCACCCGCGCGGTGAACTCCACCCTGCCCCTGGGCAACGAGTTCATGAAGCCCTTCAGCGAGATCAACGTCGTCTATGAGGATATCCCCTACTGCGCCGAGCACAAGACGGAATGGCAGGCCCGCTACGCCGAGATCCGTGACAACTGATTTCCGGCGCGGGGCTCCCGTTTCCCTGAGCTGAGGGTGATCGGGCTGGTCGTTGGATCAGCCCGATTTTTCAAATCCGGGCATCCCGCCTCCCCGGGCCGGATGCCGCCGGATCAGCCCGATTGAACTAATCCAGGCGGCGGTTCCTTTCCGGCCTTCCGGTTTTTCGGTTCTCCGGATCCCGCCGGAGGCCGGCCGCCGCGATTCCGGCGCTTTCCCTCGGGAAGGCGCAATAACAGAAAAGGAGTCTTCTGCTTATGAGCGTCAACATTTCCGTTCGGCACGCCCTGAAAAAATACGGCAGCAATACCGTGATCCCGGATCTGAGCGTGGAAATGCGGGAGGGCGAGTTTTTTACGCTGCTGGGCCCCTCCGGCTGCGGGAAAACCACGCTCCTGCGCATGATCGCCGGCTTCAACTCCATCGAGGGCGGCGACATCTATTTCAACGACCGCCGGATCAACGACCTGGATCCCGCGAAGAGGAACATCGGCATGGTGTTCCAGAACTACGCCATCTTCCCCCATCTCTCTGTCCGCAACAACGTCGCCTTCGGTCTGAAGGAGCGGCGCCTTTCCAGGGAAAAAATCCAGCAGGAGACGGACCGCTTCATGAAGCTGATGCATATCGACGAATATGCCGACCGGATGCCGGACCGGCTTTCCGGCGGGCAGCAGCAGCCCGTCGCCCTGGCCCGCGCCCTGGTCATCCAGCCGGACGTGCTGCTGATGGACGAGCCCCTGTCCAACCTGGACGCCAAGCTGCGGGTGGAAATGCGTACGGTGATCAAGGAAATCCAGCATTCCGTCGGGATTACCACCGTCTATGTCACCCATGACCAGGAGGAGGCCATGGCGGTTTCAGACCGGATCGCCGTCATGAACCTGGGCGTCATTCAGCAGATCGGAACCCCGAAGGCCCTGTATCAGCGCCCGGCCAACCTTTTCGTCTCCTCCTTTATCGGGCGGACGAACATCATGGACGGGCACCTGGAGATGCGCGGCGGCGCCCCGGTGCTCTTCTTCGAGGGCGGCTACAGCGTTCCGCTGGAAAACGTGCTGCCGGAATACCGGAAAAACATGGCCGTTAAGATTTCCGTCCGGCCGGAGGAGCTGGTGGTCTCCCACGGGCAGGAGGGCATCGCCGCCCGCATCGACGACAGCGTCTTCCTCGGCCTGAATACACATTACTTCGTGACCACCGCCGCCGGCGTCAAGGCGGAAATCGTTCAGGAATCCAAAATCGACAGCATTCTGCCCAAAGGCATGGACATCCGCATGACCGTCAAGGCCGAAAAGATCAACGTGCTGACGGAGGACGGCTCCCGGAACATCCTCGAGGGCGTCCAGAATGATCTCGTGGAGGGATGAGCATGGAAACAGCCGCAAAGAAAAAACGGGACGTATGGGTGATTCTGTCCCTGGTGATTCTCGGGCTCTACGGGCTGTTTCTGCTCTATCCGCTGGTACGGCTGCTGATTGAGTCCGTCTCCAAGGACGGGAATTTCACCCTGGATTACTTTGGCAAGTTCTTCTCCAAGGCCTATTACGGCCAGACCCTTCTGAATTCCTTTCTCCTGTCCATTTCCTCAACCGTCGTTTCCCTGATTCTGGGCGTGCCCCTGGCCTATTTCTATAACATGTATGAAATCAAGGGCAAAAACCTGATCCAGATCATCATCATCCTCTGCTGCATGTCGGCGCCCTTCATCGGCGCCTACGCCTGGGTGCAGCTGCGGGGGAACAACGGCATCATCACCCAGTTCATCAAGCAGCTGACCGGCGTGCGCCCCCCGTCCATCTACGGCTTCCGGGGCATCGTAACGGTGCTGAGCCTGCAGCTCTTCCCGCTGGTGTTCATGCTGGTTTCCGGCGCCCTGAAGAATATCGACAACAGCCTCCTGGAGGCCGCCCAGAACATGGGCGTGCGGGGCGTCCACCGCTTCTTCAAGGTGATCATCCCCCTGTGCATGCCGACGATTCTGGCGGCGGCGCTGCTGGTCTTCATGCGGGCCTTCGCCGATTACGGAACGCCGCTGCTTATCGGCCGCGGCTATCAGACCTTCCCCGTCATCATCTATAACGAGTATTTCGGCGAAACCGGCACGGACCACAACTTTGCCGCGGCGGTCTCCGTCATCGCCATCGTCATTACCGCGGTCATTTTCCTCTTCCAGAAATGGAGCGCGAACAAGTTTGAGTTCCACATGAACGCCCTCCATCCCATCGAGCGGAAAAAGGCCCGGGGGATCCAGGGCTTCCTGATTCATCTTTATACCTATGTTGTCGTTTTTCTGGCCTTCATGCCCCAGCTCTACGTCATGTACTGTTCCTTCCGCAATACCAGCGGCAAGATCTTTACCAAAGGCTATGGCTTCATGAGCTATGAAAAGATCTGGGGCGATCTGGGGCTGGAAATCCGGAATACCTTCCTCATCGGCCTGCTGGCCCTGGCGGCGGTGGTGCTGCTGGCCATCCTGATCGCCTATCTGGTGGTTCGCCGGCGGAACATGCTGAACAACGTCATCGACACGGCCTCCATGATCCCCTATATCATTCCCGGCTCGGTGGTGGGTATCGCCCTGGTCGTCGCCTTTAATACCCAGCCCCTGGTGCTGACAGGAACCATGTTCATCATGATCGTGGCGCTGTGCATCCGGCGTATTCCCTATACGATCCGCTCCTCCGTCGCCGTCCTGCAGCAGATCCCCATTACCGTCGAGGAGGCCGCCATTTCCCTGGGCTGCTCCAAGATCGAGGCCTTCTTCAAGGCTACGGTGCCCATGATGCGAAACGGCATTCTCTCCGGCGCCATCCTCTCCTGGGTTACGATTATTACGGAGCTGTCCACCGGCGTCATCCTCTATAACCGGAACACCATTACCCTGACCCTGGCGATCTACGCCCAGGTCACCCGGGGTTCCGACGGGCCCGCCGCCGCCCTGGCGACGATCCTGAACATCCTCACCATCACCTCCATGCTGATCTTCATGCGGGTGTCCAAGAACAAGGACATCTCCTTCTGAAAGTGCTTCTTTCTTCCCCCGCTTTCGGAAAACGACCTGCTTTTCAGAACCGAAGATCAAAAGCCCCGGAATCAGCCGGGGGCGGCGCCCGCCGTCCCCGGTTTTTTTGCGCAAATGTTTGACAAGGCCTTTGCTTCCGGTATAAAATAACAAATTGTCGTGAACGACGGTTTGAAGGAGGGATTGAATGCTGCCTGCCCAGGATTCCAAGGCCTATCGGGAGCTGCTGCATGAAGAGGTGGAAAAGCGGCGGACCTTCGCCATCATTTCCCACCCGGACGCCGGGAAAACCACCCTGACGGAAAAGCTGCTGCTCTACGGCGGCGCCATCCGCAGCGCCGGCAGCGTCAAGGCCCGCAAAACCGATAAGCACGCCACCTCCGACTGGATGGAGATCGAGAAACAGCGCGGCATCTCCGTGACCTCCTCCGCCATGCAATTTGTCTACGACGGATACCGGATCAACATCCTGGATACCCCCGGGCACCAGGATTTCTCCGAGGACACGTATCGGGTGCTGGTGGCGGCTGACGCGGCCGTCATGCTGCTGGACGCGGCCAAGGGCGTCGAGGCGCAGACGATCAAGCTTTTCAAGGTCTGCCGCATGCGGAACATCCCGATCTTTACCTTCGTCAACAAGATGGACCGGGCCGCCAAGGATCCCTTCTCCCTGATGGAGGAGCTGGAGCAGGTGCTGGGCATCCGCTCCTGCCCCATGAACTGGCCCATCGGCGTCGACGGGGATTTCCAGGGGGTCTATCATCGGGATACGAAGATGGTGGAGCTCTATACCGGCGGGGATCACGGGAAAACCATGGTCGAAAAAACCGACCTGGCGGTGGACGATCCCGCCCTGGAAAAGGTGCTGGACCGGCATTACCGGGACCGCCTGGCCGAGGAAATCGAGCTGCTGGACGAGGCGGGCGATCCCTTCGATCTGGACAAGGTGCGCCGCGGCGAGCTGACGCCCATGTTCTTCGGCTCGGCCGTGACCAATTTCGGCGTCGAGCCCTTCCTGGACCGGTTCCTTTCCTTTACGCCCCCGCCCCTTCCCCGGGAAAGCGATCTGGGCCCCATCGGGCCGGAGGAGCCCTATTTTTCCGGCTTCATCTTTAAGATCCAGGCCAACATGAACCCGGCACACCGGGACCGGCTGGCCTTCATGCGGATCGTCTCCGGCGCCTTCGAAAAGGGCATGGAGGTCTGGCACAGCGGAACCGGCAAGCCCGTCGCCCTCAAACAGCCCCAGCAGTTCATGGCCGACGAGCGGGAGGCGGTGGAGGAAGCTTGGGCCGGAGACATCATCGGGCTCTTCGATCCCGGGATCTATCGCCTGGGGGACACCCTGAGCGCCGGGCCGAAAATGCATTATGCCAACATCCCGGTCTTCGCCCCGGAGTTTTTCAGCCGCGTCCGCCCCATGGACAGCATGAAGCGCAAGCAGTTCCAGAAGGGTATCAACCAGCTTGCCGAGGAGGGCGCCATCCAGACCTTCCTCCGGACGGAAACCGGCCGGGAGGAATTCATGGTGGGCGTCGTGGGCATGCTGCAGTTCGAGGTGCTGGAGCATCGGCTGAAAACCGAGTATCAGACCGAGATCGTCATGGAGGGCATGCCCTTCCGCTTCGTCCGGTGGGTGGCGGAGACCCCGAAGCCCGTGGAGAATCTGAAGCTGACCTCCACCTCCGGCCGCGCGAAGGACAGCCACGGGCGGGACGTGCTCCTCTTCGAAAACGAGTGGAGCATCCGTCTGGCCTGTGAAAACAACGAGGGGCTGGTGCTGAAGGAAACCGCCGAGAGGTAACCCGCCGCAAAAGACAAAGTCATCCTACAAAGACCCGGTTTCATGAGGAGGAACAAACAGTACATGGTTCGTGAGGATATCCGGAATATCGCCATCATTGCCCACGTCGACCACGGCAAGACCACCCTGGTGGACCAGATGCTCAAGCAGGGCGGCGTCTACCGCGAAAACCAGCAGACGGTGGACAGGGTCATGGACTCCAACGATCTGGAGCGGGAGCGGGGCATTACCATTCTTTCCAAGAACACCGCCGTCCATTACGGGAAAACCAAGATCAACATCGTCGACACCCCCGGCCACGCCGATTTCGGCGGCGAGGTGGAGCGCGTGCTGAAGATGGTGGACGGGGTGCTCCTGCTGGTGGACAGCTTCGAAGGCCCCATGCCCCAGACCCGTTTCGTGCTGAAAAAGGCCCTGGATCTGAAGCTGAAGGTGCTGATCGTCATCAATAAGGTCGACCGGCCCGACGCCCGGTGCGACGAGGTGGTAAACGAGATTCTGGATCTGCTCATCGATCTGGAGGCGGACGAGAGCACCATCGAAAACCCCATCCTCTACGTCTCCGCCCGGAAGGGAACCGCCACCCTGGATCTGGAGCAGCCCGGCGAGGATCTGCGTCCCCTGTTCGACGCGATCCTGAAATACATTCCCGCCCCGGAAGGGGACGCGGAAGGCCCCGCCCAGGTGCTGATCTCCACCATCGATTACAGCGAGTATGTCGGCCGCATCGGCGTGGGCCGCATTGTCCGCGGGAAGTTTACCGAGGGCATGAACGTTGTCCACACGAATCTGCAGACCGGGGTCACCAGCCCCGTCTGGCGGCTGGGAGGCCTGTTCCAGTATGACGGGCTGAAGCGGGTCAACCCCGCCGAGGTCTCCATGGGGGATATCGTCGCCCTCTACGGCGCCGAGGATATTTCCATCGGGGACACGGTCTGCGACCCGGAGCATGTGGAAGGCCTGCCCTTTGTGAAGATCAGCGAGCCCACCGTGACCATGACCTTCTCCGTCAACGACAGCCCCTTCGCCGGCCGGGAGGGCACCTATGTGACCAGCCGGCATCTGCGGGCCCGGCTCATGCGCGAGCTGCAGACGGACGTCAGCCTCCGGGTCAACGACACCCCGAGCACCGACTCCTTCGAGGTCTGCGGCCGGGGCGAGCTGCATCTGTCCATCCTCATCGAAACCATGCGCCGCCAGGGCTACGAGTTCGCCGTCAGCAAGCCCCAGGTCATCTTTAAGGTCATCGACGGCGTCAAATGCGAGCCGGTGGAGCGGCTGGTGGTGGATACGCCCCAGGCGACGGCCGGCGCGGTCATCGAGAAGATCGGCCGCCGCCGGGGCACCCTGGTGGAAATGAGCGGCTCCGACCGGGTGCGGATGGAATTCCTGGTCCCCTCCCGCGGCCTCTTCGGCTACCGCAGCGAGTTTATGACCGACACCCGGGGCGAGGGCATCATGAGCTCCGTTTTCGAGCGCTATGAGCCCGTCAAGGGGGATATTCCCCATCGGAACGTGGGCGCCCTGGTCTGCTTCGAAACCGGGGTGTCCACCAGCTACGGCCTGTTCTATACCCAGGAGCGGGGCACCCTCTTCATCGGCGCCGGGGAAAACGTCTATGCCGGCCAGATCTGCGGCCAGAACGCCCGTCCCGGCGATCTGGTGGTCAATGTCTGCAAGGCGAAGCACGTCACCAATATGCGCAACGCCTCCGCCTCCGAGGACGCGATGCGTCTGATCTCCGTCCATCCCCTCTCGCTGGAGGAATGCCTGGAGTTTATCGATGACGACGAGCTGCTGGAGATCACGCCCCAGCATCTGCGCATGCGCAAGCGCCAGCTGGATCACGCCCTCCGGGCCAAGGCCCGCAGCCGGGCCGTGGAAGCGGACTGAGCACTCTTCCAATCCTGCGAATTATGCCTAACGGCGCGACGAAAGCCGCGCCGTTTTTATGTTCTTCGTGGTTTCCCGCCGAACCGGTTTTATGTCGTTTCCCGCCGAACCAGGCTGACCGGGAATTTCGCGCTCGTGGGTGCCGTTTCCCCCTCCGCCCTTTTCACGACGCAGTCCACCGCGTGATACGCCAGCTCCTCGATCGGCTGGTGAATCGTCGTCAGCGGCACGGCGCAGAGGGACGCGAAGGAGGTGTCGTCGTATCCGACCACCTTCATCCTCCCCGGAACGCTGATACGGTGCCGCTGGCAGTATCCGACGATGCCCGCGGCCATAATATCGTTGGAGGCAAAAATCCCGTCCGCCTCCGGATGCTCCGCGAACGTCCGCCGGATCGTTTCGTCATAGCGCATGCTGATGAATTCGTCCCATCCGGCTTCCACCACGGCCGGCGGCGCCACGCCCGCCTTTTCGCAGGCATCCGCCAGCCCTTCGCCCCGCAGGCGGGACACCTCGTTCTTTTCCATGTTGGCGCTCAGGTAGACCAGGTGCCGGCATCCGCGTTCGATCAGATGCTCCCCCGCCAGGAGTCCGCCCTGGTAGTCATCCGTCATCGCGCTCGGAATGTCCGGCGTCGACGGCTGCCCAAAGATGACAAAGGGCGCCGAGGACCGGAGCGCCTCGTCGTAATGCGTTCCGTAATTGGCGATAATGACGCCCATCACCTTGTTGCTCAGCAGCATCAGGTAGTATTCCCGTTCCTTCTCCAGATCCTCGTTGGATACGCAGAGCACCAGCCTGCACCCCTGTTTTTCCGCCGCCGCTTCCACATAATGAATCAACTCCGCGAAAAAGTAGTTCTTGGCCGAGGGAACGATCATGCCGATAAAGCTGCTGTTTTTCCGGGCCAGGGAGCGGGCCATCTCGTTGGGATAATACCCCAGCTCCCGCATGGCGGCGCGGATCTTTTCGCAGGTCTCCGCGCTTACGTTTACCCGCCCGTTCAGCATCCTGGATACTGTGGTTACCGTCACGCCGGCCAGAGCCGCCACGTCTTTCAATGTTGCCAATGCTTTCTCTCCCGTCAGCGCCGGCTTTCCTCCGGCCTCTCGGGCCGGTGCGAACAGCTTTGTTGAATCCCGCGTTTCAGTTTACACGATTCCGTCCCGTTATGCAAACAGTTTTATTTCCCCGCCAGAAAGCGGAATCCCTCCTCCAGGTGCTCATCCCAGTATGGCAGATCGTGGGTTCCCGGGCCCCGGACGTAGGTAAAGGGCGCGCCCGCCTCCTTCATCCGGCCGGCAAAGCGGTCGCAGGATTCCCGAACCAGCGCGTCCTCCTCGCCGCAGCACATCCAGATGGGCGGAAGCGGCCTTCCCTCCTCCGCCGCCTGCTTCAGGGCAAATCCCGGATTGAGCCGGGCGTTGCTCCGGTAGGCCTCCGGATCTCCGAACAGGCTTCCAAACAGGCTTCCCGGCACCGCGCCGGGCGTCTTCGGATTCGTGCCGCCCATCAGCTCCCCGGGATCCGCCGCCGGGGAAAAGGCCGCGATTTTGCTGAACGTTTCCCCATACCATAGCCCCAGGGCCAGGGCGCCGTATCCGCCCATGGAAATGCCGCCGATAAAGGTTTCCTCCCTTTTCCGGGAGAGTCCCGGAAACAGCTGCCGCGTCAGACGCACCAGCTCCTCCCCGGCGTATTCGCCGTGGCTGGCGACCCTTTCCGGATGATCGGTGTAAAAGCTGTTTTCCCCGTCCGGCACGACGACGGCGATGCCGTACAGGGCGGACATCTGGCGCATGGGCAGGCCGAAGAGGATTTCCTCGGCGTTGGCGGAAAAGCCCGGCAGGAAATAGAGCGTCGGCCAGCCCTCCTTCGCGCCCGGATAGCCGTCATGGTAGGGCAGGATCACATGGAAATCCACTGCCCGCGCCAGCGCCGCGGATCTGGCCGTTACCTTCATATACACCCCGGCTCATCCTCCTCTCCCTTCAGAAAGCGGAACATGGGATCCATCGCCTGTTTCCAGAAGGTGTGGTCATGCCCCCCGGGCGCCCTCCGGATCGTCATTTTCTTTCCGGTTTTTTCCATCGTTTCCTCGAAGCGGCGGACGCCCTTCATGATCAGCTGGTCTTCCGTCCCGTAGGTCAGGAACAGCTCCGGCATGCTTTCCGGCCGCTCCGCTGCCCGCGCAGCCATGGTCTCGTAATCCCTGTAGCTTCCCCGGTATTCCTCCCAGCGGCCCATGGTCGCCAGCAGCTCTCCCCGCGGGGTCGGGCTGCCCGGCTCGGCCTCGTCGTCCTCCCGCTTAAAGCCCAGAGCGGGGGACAGCATCGCGATTTTCCCGAAGGTGCCGGAAAAACGCAGCCCGTTGATCAGCGCGCCGTAGCCCCCCATGGAGATGCCGCCGATGTAGGTTTTCCCTCTGTCCCGGCTCAGCTGGAGCACGTTCCGGGTGACCTCCGGCAGCTCCTCCCCGACGTAGCGGCTGAACAGCGCGCCCCGCTGCTCGTCGTCCGTATAGAAGGAGTTCTCCCCGTCCGGCAGCACCACCGCGATCCCGTGCTTCATGGCATACAGGGCGATATTGCTGAACATGGCGGTTTCCAGCCCGCCTCCGGAATAACCGTGCAGAAAATACAGCGTGGCATAGGGCGGCTCAGCGTCCCGCCGCATGTTCATGTCCGGCAGGAACACCGTTGGATAGACGCTCCGGGAAATAAAGTCCGAACGAAAATTCATATGCAGGATCGCCATGTTCCCGCTCCTTTCCTCTTTATCCCTTGACGCTTCCCTGGACCACGCCGGCCAGGATCTGCTTCTGGCAGGCCAGGTAGAAGATCAGCATCGGGGCGATGGACATGACCAGCCCGGCCATCATCGGGGAATAATCGTTGGAATACTGGGCGCAGAACACCCGGATCATCATCGGCAGGGTTCGCATGTCCTGGGTCTGCAGGAACAGGCTGCTCAGCAGATAGTCGTTCCAGACGCCCATCGCCACAAACACCAGCAGCGTCACCATGATCGGCGTCAGCATCGGCAGGATGATCGTAAAGAACAGTCGCACGCTGCCGCATCCGTCGATCATGGCCGCCTGGTCGATTTCCAGGGGGATCGAGTTCAGGAAACCCCGCACCAGGAAAACGGCAAAGGCCATGTTCAGCCCGGATCCGATATAGATGACCGGCAGCAGGCTGTTGTTAAACCCCAGCTTGGCCGCGTAGATCTTGACCAGCGGAATCATGAAGGCCTGGAAGGGGGCGCACATGCTGGCGATCATGAAATAATAGAAGAAGCTGACGAACCGGTTTTTGACCCGGCTGACCACATAGGCGGCCATGGCTCCCAGAATGGAGACCACCCCGCATACGGACACCGTCAGGATGAAGGTGTTCCCCAGGGCGCTGAGAAAGTGCATCTGCCGGAAGGCCTGGGGATAGTTCTCCGTCACCAGCCGCGTCGGCAGGCTGAAGGGATTCATCGTAAACTCCCCGGTGGTTTTCAGGGAATTGATCGCCATCAGCACCAGCGGGAAAAGGTAGAAAAACGTCAGAACCAGCGCCAGGACGAACAGCCAGACCCGGGTGGATTTTCGCTCGACCATTACATCTGCACCTCCCTCTTCTGGGTGAAGTAGGCCTGCAGCACAGAGATAAAGGCGACGATGATAAACAGGATCACGGCCTGCGCCTGGGCGTTTCCGAATTTCAGGCTCACGTACGCCGTGTTATAGATCCGCAGGGCGATCAGCTCCGTGCTCCCGAAGGGGCCGCCGTCGGTCAGGCTCAGGTTGATTTCAAACACCATGAACGACCGGACGATGGCCAGGAACAGGCAGATCGTAATGGACGGCCGGATCATCGGCATCCGGACGTGCCAGAACACCCGCCAGGCGTTCGCCCCGTCGACCCGGGCGGCCTCCACCAGCTCGTTGGGCACGTTCGTAAAGCCCGCCACATAGATGATCATCAGATAGGCGCTCAGCTGCCAGGAGGAAACCAGCACCAGGGCGGTCAGCGCCTTGGCCGGGTCGGACAGCATGGACGTGCTCAAGCCGGCGAGGCCCATCTGCTGCCCGATTCTGGTCAGGCCGTAGTTGAAAAGATACTGCCAGATATAGCCCATCGCCACGCCGCCCACCACGTTCGGCACATAGATGGCCGTCCGGAAGGCGTTTCTCCCCCGCAGGCTGCTGGTCAGCAAAAGCCCCAGTATCAGCCCCATGACGTTGCTGAGGATTACGGTGCCCAGCGTATAGATGCCGGTCCGCTGCAGCGAGAGCCAGAACTTGCTCGTACTGAAAACCTTCTGATAATTGGCCAGCCCAATCATGGTGTATTCCGTCGCCACGCCGTCCCATTTGGTGAAGGAAATGAAGATGCCGTAAAGAAACGGAATCAGCATCGTCGTCATCCAGATGAGCAGCGCGGGGCAGAAGAAGAGCAGGATCAGCTTCCATGTGTCCCATCCGCGCCGGGTCAGCATTGCCGTCGTCCTCCTTTATTCGGATAGAAAAAGCCGGCAGGGCCCGGGGAATGGTCCTGCCGGCCAATGTGGTTATGTCAGTCCAGATCCGCGAAATAGTCGCCGATCTCGTTCGCCAGGGTCGCCCGGTCCATCTTTCCGGCCAGGTACGCCTGCATGAAGGGGCCGACCACCAGCCAGAAGTCCGTGGGGGCTTCGCAAAGGTAGGTGGAGCAGTCCAGAATCTTGCCGGCGTTCAGGTATTCCTGGGTGGAAACCGCCAGCGGGTTTTCGTTCACAGCCGTCACGTTGTCGAAGGGCAGCGTGGAGCCGATCAGCCGGACCATGAAGTCCTCGCCTTCCGGAGACAGCGCCAGCCACTGGGCCAGAAGGACGCCGGCCGCCTGCTGCTCTGGGGTGTTCTGGGATTTGTCGACCGCGTAGCCCTTCGGGCAGGAGCCGAGGATCTTGCCGTTGCGGGGGTCGTTCTCGTCGTTGGTCAGCGGCAGGGGCATGATGCCCAGCTCGTCGATGTTCTCGAAATTCCGGATGGCCAGCCAGTTCCAGTCGCCCTGGAACATCGTCGCCACCTTGCCGTGCGCCAGCAGCTCCAGATCGCCTTCCTGGGTGTCCGCCAGGGGATCATTCTTGTTGATGTTGCGTTCCTTCAGGATGTCAAACACGTTCATCACGTTGTTGAAGTGCTCGTTGTTGATCAGCCCGCCCTTGCCGGCCTTCAGATCGGCCATCAGCTGCCGCTGGGTGGCCTTGTCGCCCAGCCATTCGGAGAACAGCTGCGCGCCCAGGTAATGCGCGCCCAGGGCCCAGTCCGCGCTGAACACCACCGTGGAGGGATAGCCGGCTGCCTCGATATCGTCGAAGAATTTCACCAGCTTGTCAACCGTGTTCACGGAGTTCACATCGAAATCCTCGCCGAAAACCTTCTTGACGATCGTCTTGTTGTACATCAGACTGAAGCCCTGATAGCTTCCGGGAATGCCGTAGATCGCGTCGTCGCCTTCCTTCTGGAAGAACTCGGTTCCGGAAAGCACGTGCTTGAAGAAGGAGGGATCCTCAACCTTGGTCAGGTCCACCAGATAGTCGCTGTAATTCAGGATCTGTCCGCAGTCCAGCAGGGAGACGGTCGGGGCGTTGTTGCCGTTGTACAGCCCGAGCCAGGCGGCCAGCTGGTCGTCGCCGCAGGGATAGTAGTTGACGGTAATCCAGGGATGCTGCTCCATGAATTTGGCCAGGGTCGCGACGGTCTCGTCGTCGACACCCGCCTGGGTGGAGTAGTAGGAGATGGTCACGGGCTGATGTTCGGCCGTGTCCGCGAAGGCGGCGGTCACACTCGCCAGCATCACCAGCGCCATCAGCGTTGCGAGCAGTTTCTTCATGGTTTTGAAACCTCCTTTTTCTTGACGGGGTGTTCTTCCTCCCCATCGGATGGCTATACCCTATCACAGGTCAGCCGCAATGTCAAGCGCTTAACATAAAATATTTTTGTCTTTTGGGCTGTTTTTTGCCGTAAATCTCATTTTTAACAATGTTATTCCTATAATTTGAATAGAATTCGTTAAAAGAATGTCATGCGCTGGTCATTCCGGTCTTCCGGTATTCCCGGGGGCTGACGCCGTATCTTTTCCGGAAGCAGTCCTTGAAATAGTTCCCATCGGAAAAGCCGCACCGCAGCGCGATCTCCGTAACCGTTTCCTTCGTCTCCGCCAATTCCAGCGCCGCCTGCTGCAGGCGGAGGAAGATCAGGTATTCATGGACGCCCATGCCGGTGGCCTGCCGGAACTTCCGGCTCAGATAGTTCGGGCTGAAGCCCGCCGCCGCGGCGATCTCCCCGGCCTTCAGCGGCTCCCGCAGATGTTCCCGCATCCAGGCCGCGGCCTGCACCACCGCCCGGTCCGTCGTATGGATTTCGGTCGGAGGGGCCTCCGAAAAAAGGGCGACCCGGCTCATGGCCAGCAGCAGATCCTGCAGCCGGTATTTCAGCAGCAGCGCCGTCCGCTCGTCGTTGATCTTTTCCTCACTGACCATCCTTCCGAAAAGCGTGCTGACCGCCTCCCGGTAGAAATCGGGAATCTGCATCAGCCGCCATTGCCGGAAGAAGGCCTCGCCCTCCGGGAAAAAGCCCCGGATCTCCTTTTCCAGCTCCCCCGGCCGGAAAAATACGTCGAACCGCGCGCATCCACCGAACAGATACCGGGTGTAGTGCAGCGTCCGGGGAGGAATCAGCAGCAGATCCCCTCCCTGAAGATCCAGCATCCGATTTCCGATAAAGAACCGGCATCGGCCGCTTTCCAGGTAATACAGCTCAAAGTACGGATGATAATGGTTTTTCGGCATCTTATAGCTGCCGTCCCGCTGCTCCCGGTCCGCGTGTATCCGGTCGATCTGTTTTTCCGGCCGCAGGGTTGAAAAGTCCCTCATGGCATCCTCCAAGTGTTGATAAATCAGTATTATGATGGAATTATAACCGATTTTCCGTAGCAATACAAGAAAAACGGATGTATGATACCACACGAAGCGAGGGAAAAGAGAACCGCTTCGGAAAGTGAGGACCCAATGATGAACGAAATGATGAATCTGAATACATATATGGAGGAAGAGGAAAACGACCGCCCCATGCGGGTCGCGGCGGAAAGCCTGGTGCACTTCGCGGACGCGGACGCGCCCCGTCACGATAACCTGGAAGATGACGACGGTCTCCTGGCGATGGAAGTCGCCCGCGCCGCCGAAATGTGCTTCATGGAACAGGCCTGCTGAGTGCGGAGCCTTCTCTGAAAAGACTTCTCATTCCGGCGGCGCTGCGCTCCGGAAGAAAACGTTCCTGAAAGAGAACGAATGGCATACTCCCGGAAGCTGCGCCGCCTGAAAGGGTAACAAAAAAGGCTGTCTCGAATGATCCGTTTGGATCATCCTGAGACAGCCTTTTTGATTCGCAATGCTTCAGGGATGCACGAAGGTTCCCATCGGGTCGCCCTCCAGCACCCGGATCAGGTTTTCCGGATCATTGAGCCCGAACACCCGAACCATCGGCACCCCGTTTTCCGCGCAGAGGGCGAAGGCCGACGCGTCCATGACCTTCAGCCCCCGCTGCAGCGCCTCGGCATAGGAAATGTCCCGGATCAGGGTGGCCGTCGGATCCTTCGCGGGATCGGCGGTATAGACGCCGTCGATGTTCTTGGCCATCAGTACCGCGTCCACCTCCATCTCGATGGCCCGCAGCGCCACGCCGGAATCCGTGGAGAAGAAGGGATTCCCCGTGCCGCAGGCAAAGAGCACCACCCGTCCCTCGCCAAGATGCCTCCTGGCCGCCATGGCGTTGAAAGGCTCGGCGAAGCGGTTCATGTCCACGGCGCTCTGCACCACCGCGTCCAGCCCCGCCTTCCGCAGGGCGTCCGCCACGCAGAGGCAGTTGATCATCGTACCCAGCATGCCCATCTGATCCGCCGTCACCGCGTCCATATTGGCCGACGGACCCTGCCTGCCGCGCCAGATATTCCCCGCGCCGATCACGATGCCGATCTCGACGCCCATGTCGTGCATCCGGCGAATGATCCCCGCCACCTGGTTGACCTTCTCGAAATCGAACAGATCCTTTTCGGATTTCAGCGCCTCGCCGCTGAGCTTGAGCAAAACCCGGTGATAAACCGCCATTTTTCCGCCTCCTCTTCTTTCGTCCTTTTCGGATGCGACCAGCATCAATTCCGGTAAAACCACCCTGAAGAGGGCATCGGTTTTCCGGCCGGCCGATTTTCTGTTTAGTCTCCGCCCCGGGATTTCTTTCCCCCGCGGGAGAATACTTACTCCGCGGCGGCCAGGTGCTGCGTGTCCTGAATCTCCATGATCATGTCGACCCGGCGCTGATGCCTTCCGCCCTCGAACTCCGCCTCCAGCCACGCGTCGCAGATCATCTTGGCCATTTCCACCCCGATGACCCGGGCTCCAAAGGCGAGCATATTGCTGTTGTTGTGCCGCTTGGACAGCTGGGCCGTATAGGGCTCGCTGCATACGCAGGCCCGGATCCCGTCGACCTTGTTGGCGGCCAGGGAAATGCCCACCCCCGTGCCGCAGATAATGATCCCGCCGTCGACCTCGCCGGCCGCGACCATCTTCGCCGCCCGGTATCCGCTGATGGGATAATCAAACCGGTCCGCCCTGTCGGTTCCGATGTCGATGATTTCGTATCCCTTGCCCTCCAGATAGGCCTTGATTTCCTTCTTCATTTCGACCGCCACATGGTCGTTGCCCATAACCAGCTTTTTCATGCCCTTCCTCCTCTGTTTCGGGCCCTCGCCCGCTTCCGGGAACCATTATACCCCCATTCGGGGGAAAATCAACCACCCGCAAAAAACCCCTCTTCCGTTTCCGAAAGAGGGGCAATAAACCGGGGAATTACTTCGCGGTCATCTTGGCGATTTCCTCCGCCAGATCTTCCTTCCGCTTCTCGATGCCTTCGCCGCGCTCGAACCGGGCGAACTTCACCACGTCGAGCTTCGCGTTCGCCGCCTTGGCGATTTCCGCCATCAGGCCCTTGACGGTCTTCTCGCCGTCCTTGACGAACTGCTGCTCCAGCAGGCAGACTTCCTTGTAGTACTTCTCGATCCGGCCTTCGACCATGCGCTCGACGATCTTCTCGGGCTTGCCCTCGTTCAGCGCCTGGGCCCGCAGGATTTCCTTTTCCTTGTTCAGCTTCTCGACGTCGACCTCTTCCTTGCGGACGGCTTCGGGCCGGGCCGCGGCGATCTGCAGAGCCAGGTCATGGGCGAAGGTCTTGACTTCGTCGTTCTTCCGGCCGTTCTCATCGGCGGCGACTTCCACGATGACGCCGACCTTGCCGCCCAGATGGATGTAGGTGGACAGGACGCCGGTGGTCTCATACCGCTCGAAACGGCGGACGCTGATCTTCTCGCCGATGGCGACGGTGGCGTCGCTGATCATGTCGGAGATGGTCTTCGCCGCGTCGTCCACATATTTCTGGGCCAGCAGGGCGTCGATGTCGGCGGGGTTCGCCAGCGCCACGTGCTTGGCGACGCTGTTGGCGAAATTCAGGAAATTATCGGTCTTGGCGACGAAGTCGGTTTCGCAGTTGACCTCGACGATGGCGCCGATGGAGGCGTCCTCGTTGAGATACTGGGCGACCACGCCTTCGGCGGCGATGCGGCTGGCTTTCTTGGCGGCCTGGCTCAGTCCCTTTTCGCGGAGCCACTCGATGGCCTTTTCCATATCGCCGTCGCTCTCCATAAGGGCCTTTTTGCAATCCATCATGCCGGCGCTGGTGCGCTCGCGCAGTTCTTTAACCATAGCGGCTGTAACGGCCATTTGAATCAATCCTTTCCTTTCGGTTTGTCTTACGCTTCGGCGGGGGCTTCGACTTCTTCGGCAGGAGCTTCCGCGGCTTCCGCTTCGCTCTGCTCGCCCTGCTTGCCTTCCAGAACGGCGTCGGCCATCTTGCCGGCGATCAGCTTGACCGCGCGGATGGCGTCGTCGTTGCCGGGGATCACGTAATCGATTTCATCCGGATCGCAGTTGGTGTCCACGATGCCGACGATCGGGATGCCCAGGATGCGGGCTTCGGTCACGGCGATGTGCTCTTTCCGGGGATCCACCACGAACAGAGCGCCGGGCAGCTTCTTCATCTCGCGGATGCCGCCCAGGTTGGCCTGCAGCTTTTCGCGCTCATGCTGCAGCTTGGCGACTTCCTTCTTGGGCAGGACGTCGAACTGGCCGCTCTGCTCCATCTTGTCGATCTGGTTCAGCCGGTCGATCCGGGTCCGGATGGTCCGGAAGTTGGTCAGCATGCCGCCCAGCCAGCGGTTGTTCACATAGAACATGTTGCACCGCTTCGCTTCGCTCTCGATGGATTCCTGCGCCTGCTTCTTGGTTCCGACGAACAGAACGCTCTTGCCTTCCATGGCGATGTCGCGCACGAAAGCGTAGGCTTCGTCCACCTTGCGGACGGTTTTCTGCAGGTCGATGATGTAGATGCCGTTGCGTTCGGTGAAGATGTACTGCGCCATCTTCGGGTTCCACCGGCGGGTCTGATGACCGAAATGCACGCCGGCTTCCAGGAGCTGTTTCATGGAAATGACTGCCATTTGGGGTTCCCTCCTTGTTATTTTCCACCCCTTCCCCTTCCGGAGACCGGCCACCGCTTTCGCGGCACAAACGGTTCCAGGGGAAAGGTGCGTAATCGGGTGGATTTTAGCATAATCGGCCGCCGAATGCAAGAC
Source organism: Clostridia bacterium (assembly GCA_045546035.1). Classification (GTDB taxonomy): domain Bacteria; phylum Bacillota; class Clostridia; order Christensenellales; family Aristaeellaceae; genus Aristaeella. Next base: position 8,890 of record JAZQCB010000061.1, on the reverse strand, counting down.
TTTCCCGACCGTTTCCACAAAAAAACCGCGGACAGGATCCGCGGTCAGGGGGGGATGCTTACCGGGCCAGGAATTCCGTCAGCTGCCGGTTGGCCTCCCCGACGATGCGGTCGATGCCCGCGTCCGTCAGCCTCTTTTTCAGCTCCGGCAGGGCCGTGTCCACATCCACCGCTCCCGTAAACAGGCTCCTGGCATACTGATCCTTGATATTGACGATGGCGGAAAACTCCGTCGCCAGGCCGGATTTGTCGAAGGAGAAGCCGTAGAGCGGCGTCTTTTTCGACCGGGCATAGAAGGCGGCGAACCGCTCCCGGAAGTCGGCTCCCTGTCCCTCTTGGGGCGGCAGCAGGTTAATGTTGCCCAGGCCGTTGGTCCAGGGCGCGTAAACCGCCCGGGCGTCCGGATTGAACACCGCTTCCCCGTTTTCGTTGAGCGTGTAGTGGACGTTCTCGATTCCGTAATTCATCAGGGTCATAACATAGGGATCCGTGTTCAGCAGATTCAGGAATTTCATCGCCTCCTCCGGGTGCTCGGAATTGGCGGAAATGGCCATCATGGCCCCCTGCAGGGAGGTGTTGTCGATATAAGGCGCGTCCGTGCTCATGAGATAGGCGACCTCGATGCCGCGGGCCGCGGAGGTGGTCGCCTCGTATCCGTAGGTGGTAACCTCGGTGGAGATCAGATACCGGCCGCTGTTCTGCGCCCCCCGCCAGGCGTCGGTGGCCTGCTCGCTGATGGCGATGCTGGGATCCACGTATCCCGCCAGATAGTATGCCCGCATTTGCCGGGCATAGCGTTCAAATTCCGGCGTCATATACTTGCAGACGAGGGTGACCCCGTTGGGCCCGGGCTGGGAGCAGTCCTCCGGATTCATGTAGTAGCTCAGCACGCTGTTCCCGTCCCCGGAGACGGCGGGGGTCAGATTTACGTTCCGCTCCCCCACGGAGGCCTCGAAGATGAAGGGGTAAAAGGGCTTCCCCGTTTCCGCCTCCTCGCCGGCCTTGACCTTCGCGAAGATCTCGCCCCATCCGTAGAAACCGGCGTTTTTTACGTCCTCGAGGGTGTAGCCGTATTTTTTCAGCAGCGTGACGTTGACGTCCCAGGTGTTCATCTGGGCGTAATCCTTGAATCCGGGAACGGCGTATATTCCTTCGCCGTCCAGGCCGGCCACCCGGGCACCCTCCCACAGGATGTCCGGAATCGCCGCCCGGGCCTCCTGTCCGTATTTTTCCAGCAGATTATCCTTCGGGTCGTCCAGCCGGACATAGGCGCCCTTGCGCGAGTAGGCCGAATACTCGTTGGCCGTCCAGGAGCAGGTAAACAGGATGTCGTACTGGGAGCCGCCGTTGATCGCGTTGACCGCCAGCTCTCCGAAATTGGACCAGGTGCCCCAGACGGGTTTGACGGTCACCCCGATCTTTTCCGCCAGATAGGGATTGAGCAGCGCCAGCACGTCCTCATCCCGGGTCACGGTGCTTCCCTCCAGCAGAATCGTGATTTCCACCGGCGCGTCCGCGATCCCCGGGCAGGGAATCGTCGCCAGCATCATCAGGGACAGCAGGATCGAAAACAGCTTCTTCATGATTTCCCTCCGTTTCAGTCCGCAAACAGATACATTTATACCCTCCCCCGGGCACCGGATCGGTGCCAGCGCGGGAAGAACTCAGCAGAGTCTCTCCCTCCGGCCGTCCTTATTCCTTCAGGGAGCCCACCGTCATTCCGGCGACGATGTAGCGCTGGAAGAAGGGATATGCGCAGGCGATGGGCAGAACGATAAAGACCACCACGGCCATCCGCATCGTCTGGCTCGGCAGCGTCCGCGCCGCCTCCGCCCCCAGGGAACCCATGAGTGCGGAGTTGCGCGCCAGAAATTCCGCGTTCCGCTGCATCTCCATGAGCAGATACTGCAGGGGGTACAGTTCCTTTTCCGTTACATACAAAAGGCACAGGAACCACTCGTTCCAGTATCCCAGGGCCGTCAGCAGCGCCACCGTCGCGATGCCGGGCTTCATGACCGGCATAACGATCCGGAGCAGCGTTCCGTATTCGCCGCTGCCGTCGATGGTTGCCGCCTCGATGAGGTCGAAGGGCACCGAAGTCCGGATAAAGGTCCGCATGACCAGGATGGAAAACGGGCTGACCAGCATCGGTACGATCAGCGCGGCGTAATTGTTGCTCAGACCCAGAAAGTTCCGGCAGATAATGTAGGTGGGAATCAGACCGCCGCCGAACACCATCGTGAAAAACAGCAGGAACATAAAGCCTCTTCGGAATCGGTAATCCCGCCGGTACAGGGGATACGCGTACAGGATGCACATCAGGACGCTGATCCCCGTCCCCACGATGGTGATCAGGAACGAGTTGAAATAGCTCCGCCAGAGCAGATCCCCCATCCGGAGCACCTGCCGGTAGGCGTCCAGGCTCCAGGCCATGGGAGAGAAGGAATAGCCGGCGAGATGAATGCTTTCCTCCGAGGACAGGGAGATGATGATGACAAAGACGAAGGGAATAATGCAGATCAGGGAGAGCAGGGCCAGCACCAGATGGAAAAACACTTCCGTCCCCCATTGGACATGGTTGGCCCGGAACAGCGCGCTGCTTCGGTTGGTTTTTTCCGTCATGGCGTTTTCCCTCCCTTCTTCCCCGCTTCAGAACAGGCTGCTTTCCCGATCCAGCCGCCGGACGACGCCGTTGGCGATCAGGATGCAGATCAGGCCCACCAGATTTTGCAGGAATCCGGCCGCGGAGGACATGCCCACGTTCCCCGTCGTCGTATACGCCCGGTATACGTAGGTATCCACCACCTGGGTCACCGGGAGCAGCGGCGAGGAGTTCATCGGCACGGACCAGAACAGCCCGAAATCCGCGTTGAAGATCTTTCCGACGTTCATGATCAGCAGAATCGTAATCATCGGGCGCAGATGCGGCAGGGTCACATGCAGCATCTGCTGCCATTTGGTCGCCCCGTCCACAGCCGCCGCCTCATACTGGGCCTTGTCGATCCCCGTAATGGCGGAAAGATACAGGATCGTGGAATACCCCGTGGATTTCCACAGATAGCAGATCGTCAAAATCCACGGCCAGTATCCCGGGGTGTTATACCAGTCGATGGGCATCTCCCCCGCGGCCCGCTGCGCCCGGGCGACCATTCCGTTGGTGGGATCCAGAAAAGCGAACAGGAAAAACGCCACTACGACCCAGCTGAGAAAATAGGGAAAGAACATCATCGTCTGATAGGTTTTGGCCAGCAGCTTCTTCGTCAGCTCGTTCATCATGCAGGCCAGGCCGATCGCGATCACCATGCCCAGAACGATCCACAGCGCGTTGTATCCCAGGGTGTTGCGGATCATGCCGACGCTTTCGCCCGTAAAAAGGAATTCGAAGTTTTTCAGCCCGACCCAGGGGCTGCGGAAGATATTGACGGGAAAGGGCAGCTTCCGGGTCGGCAGCCGGTAATCCAGAAAGGACAGAACGATCCCGAACATGGGCAGATACCGCAGAAGGATCAGCCAGATCGTTACGGGGAGCATCATCGTCGTCAGCAGGAAGGTTTTGCTTTTCACCACCCGGCTGGCCCGGCTTTCCGGCTTCCGGACATACCCGGTTTCATACCAGGGCTTCTTCACGCGTTCCCCTCCTTTCCCCCGCCGGTTCAAATCCGGGCGCGGCACCGCCGACCCCGAATACAGCCGAATAAGCCCCTTCCCCCGCAGCCCTTTGGGGGCCGCGCGGGAGGGTACATCCGTCCCCCTGATTCAGTAAAACAAGCCCTCGTGAACTATTGCTTTCGAAAACGCCAACGTTAAAATGATTATAAAAAAAGCGCCCCCGCCCGTCAAGGGGGGACGCGCTTTTTTCCCGGTGCTCGCGCGGATAAATATGAAATTTGTTTTACGTCCGCTCTTCACGCCTGGGTTTCAGATCGCGGGCGCCTCGTCCTCCTTCAGCAGGGCGGCGCAGGCGGGGATTTTCCGCATTTCCTGTACCGCGAGGCGGCAGATGACATCCGCGCCGTATGCGTTAAAATGCGTTTTATCGTCGTGCCCTTCCGGAAAATCCGGGTTCTCCCCCGGCCGGAGGCGCACAAAGAGCTCGGCGGTCTTCTCCTCCCCCACCGAAAGGTAGTACGCCCGGGAAGCCTTTTTCAGGTCGGCCAGCGGCACGTTCTTCTCGGCCGCCAATTTCCGGATCGCCCGGGCATATTCCCCGTGGGTATAAAGCAGGCTGGTTTTCCCCGCAAAATAGCGGCGGCAAACGGGGGTAATCAGCACGGGCTGCGCGCCCTTTTCCAGCGCGCATGCGCAATATTTCCAAAGCTCCTCCGGGAAGGTGGTGTCCGGATCCGTATGCCGCTCGTCGTCCTTCTCGTCATTGTGGCCGAACTGAATCAGCAGCAGATCCCCGGCGGTCATCTCCTTCTCCGCCGGCGCGAAAAGGCCCTCTTCCCGGAAGCTTTTGCTGCTGCGCCCGCTCAGCGCGAGGTTGCGCACCCGCACGCCCTCCCGCACATAGCGCGGCAGCGCCCATCCCCACCCGCGGAACGGCGGCTGGCTGTCGTCGACCGTAGAATCTCCGAGCAGAAAAATCGTTGGCATGGCTTTCCCGTCCTTCCCTGCTAATATCGTAAACGAAAAACGCTTTGCGTTTTGATGCGTTTACGCCGCGCCGGGCGCGTGCCGCAAAGCGGCAAAATTACATTTCGCGCCCGGTCGCATCCGCCGGAGGCTTATCGGAAACGAAAATTTATTTTTCGTTTCCGATAAAATCACCCTGACCCGGTAGATGGATCAGGGTGCTTCGTGGAGCATAGCGGATTCGAACCGCTGACCCCCACACTGCCAGTGTGGTGCGCTACCAGCTGCGCTAATGCCCCGCGAACAGGAGATATCATAGCGCAGTTTTTCCGTTCTGTCAACCCTTTTTTCAGATTTTTTCCGGCGCTCTTTTCATCCGGGGCCCGCACCTCTTCCGGCCCGGATTTCCAACCGTCCGGCGCCGAAAAGGCGCCTGCCAATCCCCGCGCTCCCCGCATCCGGATTCTCGGCCGCCCGGCCACGGACCGGTTCGCGCCGCGCTCCGCGTCCTTCGCGCATCCGGCTTCCCGGGCTCAGAAATTCTTCGACAGATCGTACCTCTCGTAGAATTGCTTCCGATAATCCAGCAGCCGGTCCTCGGCGATGGCCTGGCGGATTTCCTCCATCATGCGCAGCAGGAACCGCAGATTGTGGATCGAGGCCAGCCGGCCGGCGGTAATCTCTTTCGCGTTAAACAGGTGCCGGACATAGGCCCGGGAATAATGCTGGCAGGCGTAGCAGTCGCAGTTTTCGTCCATGGGGCCGAAATCGTGGGCGTATTTGGCGTTTTTGACGACCACGCGTCCCTTCGAGGTAAAGACGGAGCCGTTCCGGGCGATCCGGGTCGCCAGGACGCAGTCGAACATGTCGATTCCCCGGATCACGCCCTCGATCAGGCAGCCCGGCGATCCCACGCCCATCAGATACCGGGGCTTGTCCTCCGGCATGAAGGGCCGGATCTTCTCCAGCATTTCGTACATGACCGGCTTGGGCTCCCCGACGCTGAGCCCGCCGATGCCGTATCCGATAAAATCCATATCCCGCAGGGTTTTCGCGCTTTCGATCCGAAGATCCTCATAGAACGCCCCCTGCACGATGCCGAACAGCGCCTGATCCTCCCGGCTGTGGTGCGCCTTGCAGCGCTCCGCCCACCGGTGGGTCCGCTCCATGTTTTCCTTCGCCGTCTTCCAGTCGCAGGGATAGGGGGAGCAGACATCGAACGCCATGGCGATATCCGACCCCAGGGCTTCCTGGATATCCATGGAAACCTCCGGGGAAATGAACTTCCGCGATCCGTCCAGATGGCTCTGGAAGGTTACCCCTTCCTCCTTGATCTTCCGGATGCCCGCCAGGGAAAACACCTGGAAGCCGCCGCTGTCGGTCAGGATGGGCCGGTGCCAGTCCATAAAGCGATGCAGCCCGCCCGCTTCCCGGATCAGGCTTTCCCCCGGCCGCAGATGAAGATGGTAAGTGTTGGAAAGCAGAATCTGGGTACCGATTTCTTCCATTTCCCGGGAGGTCATGGCCTTGACGCAGGCGGATGTGCCCACCGGCATATAGATCGGCGTCTCGATATCCCCGTGCGGCGTATGCAGGACGCCCAGCCGGGCCCCGCTCTGGCGGCAGATGTGTTTTACCTCGTAAGAAAAAGCCTGGTTCATTTTGACCTCAATTTCCTGATTGATCTGTGGGGCGGGCGCCTTTACAGATCCGGCAGCCCGTCAAATTCCCCATCGGAGGGCTCGAAGGGCTCGTCCTCCTCGTCCTCCGCCGCCTCATCGTCCTCGTCCTCCCCCGGCAGGTTCTGCATCCGGCCGTTGAAGCTCTTCATGGCGGCGGCCGCCTGGGAGGACAGACGGAAGCGGGTGGGCTTCCGGGGTTCCTCCGTATCCTCCGGGATGGTCAGCAAATCCGCGTACAGGCTCCAGACGCTGCCCTCCGGCATCGCGAAGAAACGCATGATCTTGTGGGTGGTCGGATGATCGAAGGTCAGCTTATATCCCCAAAGGGCGATCTGCTGTCCGGGAATCCCGTTTCCATACCGGTTATCCCCCCACAGCGGAGCGCCGGCATGGCTCATCTGGGCCCGGATCTGGTGCTGCCTCCCGGTCTCCAGCCGGATGGCGCAAAGGGCCGTCCCCTCCCGCCGGGCGATGCATCTTCCGTGAAGGATGGCCAGCTTACTGCCCTTGACATCCGCCTCGCAGGCCACCACCCGGTTCTTGATCTCGTCCCTGACCAGGTAGTCCTGCAGAGTGAAGCTGTCCGCCACCTCCCCCTGCACGACGCAGAGATATTCCCGGCCCATCCGGTGCTCCCGCATCTGGGCGGACAGCCGGGCCGCGGCCTTGCTGGTCCGGGCGAAGACCATCAGCCCGCCGACGGGCCGGTCCAGCCGGTGCACCAGGCCGAGATAGACGTTCCCCGGCTTGTTGTATTCCTTCCGGATGTATTCCTTCAGGATGGACAGCAGATCCGCGTCCCCCGTGGCGTCCGCCTGGGAGAGCATGTTCGGCGGCTTGATGGCCACCAGCACATGGTTGTCCTCATACAGGATGTTTTCCACAATATTATCCACGGCTCCACCTCCCGCTGGCGCCGCAGGGCAGCACGCCCCCGGCGGTAACCGGCAGGCAGAGCTCCTGGCTGTCCGCCCGGCCGCCATGGCGGGAAATGACGCATTTTTCGATCATGTTGCTCAAAACGCTGGCCTGGAACCCGGTCGTATAGCTGTTGATCAGGAAGAACAGCGCCTCCCCGCTCAGCGCCTCCGCGCAGATATCCACCAGCCCGTACAGCTCGTTTTCCAGCTTCCAGACTTCCCCCGAGGGGCCCCGGCCGTAGCTGGGCGGATCCATCAGGATGCCGTCGTAGCGGTTTCCCCGGCGGATTTCCCGCTGGACAAAGCGCAGCGCGTCCTCCACGATCCATCGGCAGGACGTTTCCGGAATCCCGCTCAGCTCCCTGTTTTCCCTCGCCCACTGTACCATGCCCTTCGCCGCGTCCACGTGGGTCACATGGGCCCCCGCCGCCGCGCAGGCCGCCGTGGCCCCGCCCGTATATCCGAAAAGATTCAGGATTTTCAGATCCTTCCGCCCACTTTCCCGGATCAGCCCGGCCATCCAGTCCCAGTTGGCCGCCTGTTCCGGAAAGAGGCCGGTATGCTTGAAACCCGTCGGCCGGACCCAGAAGCGTAATTCCCCGTATCGAACGGTCCATTTGTCCGGCAAATGGGCCAAAAACTCCCATTGCCCGCCGCCCCGCTCGCTGCGGTGATAATGCGCCTGCGCCTGCTTCCAAAGGTCCGGCGCGGCCTTGGGCCAGATAGTCTGGGGATCCGGCCGGCGAAGGATCACCTTTCCCCATCGCTCCAGCTTTTCCCCGTCCCCGGTATCCAGCACCTCATAATCCTTCCACTTTTCCGTCAGGAACATGCGTTTCTCCTTGTTTATTCCTTTTCGCCTTCGCCTTCCTACCGCCACAGGGGCAGCATGTCGGCGTGCAGGGCGATCAGCGCGCGAACCACCTCCGCGCAGTAGAGCCGGTCCAGCCCGCCCAGGGCCGGATCCTCCTCAACCCATTCCCGCAGGGCTTCCCGGTCTCCCTTCGCGGCCCGGGCGGCCAGACGGTTGGCCCCGTCCACCTCCGCCAGGATCTCCGCCAGCGCCGGGGGCACCCGGATTCCCTGATCCACCCGTTCGCCGTTCTCCAGATGAAGGGAGGTTTCCACGATGGCCTCCGGCGGCAGCTGGGGCATCTCTCCCCGGTTTTCATGCGCCACCGCGGGAAATACACCGTTTTCCTTCCGGAGCACCGCCAGCGCAAGGCGCATCGGCCGGATCGCCGGTGCCTTGGACAAAAGCAGCAGCTGGGCCATGGCGCCTTCCCGGGCGTCAGCCCCCTCCCGGCTGACCGTGTTCATATACAGGATCCGTTCCTTCCGCCGTTCCACGGACTCCCCGAATTCAGGATTCTCCTCCGGAATAAAGTCCGGCTGCGCCGGCAGAAACTCCGCGTGATCCGTCACATCTCCCAGCGGAACCGCGTCCCACCAGTCCAGCCAGCGGCGGCTCAGGTCCCCCATTTCGCCGTTCCGGACCGCTTTCTTCAGCTTCGGCAGCAGATCCAGGCCGTTATCCTCCAGCTTCAGCAGGAACGCGAAGCCCGGAAGCCCGGCCTCCTGCCAGACGGCGTTTTCCGGCGCGATCTGCATCCGTCTGAGGATCGTATCCAGGCCGTTCGCGCCTTTCAGCGGCGTCCGCCCCAGCCCGAAGCACCGGTATCCCCTGTCCAGGAACATGGCGGTCGTTCTTGCC
>JAZQCB010000060.1:0-20375 GCA_045546035.1 Clostridia bacterium | reverse complement strand
CAGCATCTTTTGTGTCCAGCTTGGAAATTCTGTATTCTGTCAGATTCTCCTGAATCTGGAGATCTGGTTTTCCGGTCAGAATCCGCAGGACATATCGGGTCGCCTTTTCGTCTTTGAAGACAACGCGCATAAACGGCGTGCAGAACAGGTTCATGCTTCTGGCAAAAGCCAGACGTTCTTCTCTCGTCCTGAGTATCCTGTTATCCGCATCTGCCAAAGCCATCACCTGCCTTCATCTTTCTCTGTGGAATCCTCCGGATACAAGCGTCCGGATTTCTCCCAAGCCACAGATAGTATAGCAAAAACGGACATCTTTTTCAATCGCAGCACGAACTCAAAAACGAGCCCTGGCGCAACTGGTGACACACTTCTGTATGCCTGCATTCGAAACTATCTCATGCCTGTTTTAAAAACGCGATCGAAAAGATGAAACAGCTCCGAGTCAGAAAGCCCGAAAAGAAAGAGACTCTGCTATCAGATTATGTGAAGAAATACAACGCAATCCGCAAGCAGGGGCGTTCCGGCTGGAACCACGCTGCACAGGAAAAAGCCGGTGTGAATGACGTGAAACTCCTGGGCAGTATCATTGCGTGGATGACTCATCACGACGTCTATACGCTCCCGGAATTCAGCGCTTTCATCGAAAGATATCAGAATCAGTTCGACCGGCTGAAGGAGATCGGGAAAGAAACCCATCGCCTGGAGATTGCCCTGAAGCATCTGGAAAACCATGAAAAACTTCTGCCGATTGCCCAGCAGAGCAAGAAAGGGTTTACCTCTGCGCAGAAGAAGTTTGCGGAAGAGCATAAGAACGAGCTGGATTCATTCAGGAAATCCCTTCGGTATATGCGGGCAAACAATCTGACGCCGGATGATCAAAAACGCCTGACAAATAAGAAGGAAGCGCTTGCTGCGGAGCGTGATCGGATCAAAGCTGCTTTACCCAGTGAAGATATCGATCCGGAGACCGTGAAAAAGATCATGAATTGTGTGGAAGCTGTCCAGAAAGCCGAAACTGAAAAAGACGAATGAAAAAGCCGAAAAAGCGGTAACCAAAACAGCCCGTAAGCCTGAAAACAAAGAATCCATTCATGAATTCATCCAGCAGGCTCAGGCTGAAATCAGGGTCAGGGATGCCGAAAAGTCCCGGAAAAAAACCGAGCATCAGCTCGGGGAACGTTAAGGAGGAAATGCTTATGAAATCCCATGGAATTGAACCTTTGGAGCTGAAAGATCTCGAATATGCAGATTATCTCTGCAATCCGTGTGCGTTCATTGATTATACGGATGATCCGCCTCCGGGTATCAGGCAATGAGATCCGAATATGAAAAAGAGCTGGAGAGCCTGGAAACCGAAATCAGTGTGATAGAAAGCCTGATCGAAGAACAGCAGGATGCAAATGACAACTATGACCGGTTCGCTGCTTTGGTGGAAAAGTACGTGGACGTGCCCGAGCTGACTGGAACGATTGTGAATGATTTTATCAGGAAGATCATCGTTCACGCGCCGGACAAATCCAGCGGTAAGCGGAAACAGGAAATTGAGATCATCTTCAACTTTGTGGGACAGGTAGATATCCCGATCCTGACGGAATCGATCATTCTGGAACGCGCTTCCAAGGGTAAAAGAACTGCGTAACCTTTCGGCTACGCAGTTCTTCCAAGGAAATACTTCCTTATGACTGGAAACCCTTGATCCTACAGGGTTTTGCGTTCAGCAGGGCAAGAAGGATTCGAACCCTCAACAAAGGTTTTGGAGACCCACGTGTTACCATTACACCATTGCCCTTCGGTCTCACCGCCGACACATTATAGCGGGTTGAGACCTTCTTGTCAAGCCCGTTTTCCGCGTTTTTTCATCCCCGTTCAGTTCCGTTCAGTTCCTTTATATCCTCTTTCATCTGTTCCATGTTTTGAATCGTCCCCGCCTCATCGATTTTTTCTGGCACCCGTTGATATGAAAACCATATCAGAATCCCACAGGGTTTACAGGCTCAGGTCCTGTTCTTCAAAGCGCCTGACGCTGTGCTGGAAGCTGAGACAAGTGCCTCCGGCAAACAGCGCAAAGCCGCCGAGGGTGAACAGCAGCTTGTCGCCCATGTGCAGGGGATCCGGACGATCCAGCACATCCCGGAGGAACGGAACCGTATAGGTGCCGACGATCTCCCCGATGATACAGAGGAAAACCGCTGCCGAGGCGGCCAGGAAGGGCAGGCCCGGCTTGTTGATATCGCGGTAATACAGCGGGAAGAAAATCATGTTGTGGACCGCGAAGAGGATCGCAGCCTCGCCCAGCAGCGCCACACCCGCGTCCAGCCCTGCCGGGTTCGGCATGCAGCCGATCTGATTCTTGACCAGGATAAAAAGTCCTATCAGCAGCAGATCCGCTGCCTGCAGCGCGGCGCAGAAGAGAATCCGGGCCCTGACCGCGTCCCGGCGGGAAACCGGAAGGGTCAGCGTGTAGGCCGCGTCGTGATTTTCACGCGCTGTCAGGCAGATAAAATAGATCGCAAGTCCCAGATAGAAACAGCTGACCCCGTAGGGATAACCGGGCACCAGAATCAGCGCCGAACACAGGAGCATAAAGTACCCCATCGGATGCATACACAGCTTCCACTCCTTCATCAACAGCTTCACAGCTCGCTTACCCCCTTCTCCAGGTGGATCATAATCTCTTCCAGGCTGGCTTCCCGGCTTTTGATTGTCTCTGCGTCCTCTTTCGCAAGCAGCAGGGTAAACCCGTCACGGGTCCGGCAGACGCCGCGGACTGCTTTTTTCACTTCTTCCGGGACTTTTCCGGGAACCTCGGCAATCCGCCATGCTTCGCGGAAACGGTTCAGGTTTTCGTCAGCCTTCAGACGGCCTTCCTGCAGGAAAAGAATCCGGTCCGCGCATTTTTCCAGGTCGGAAGTGATATGCGTGGAAAAGAAGATGGTTTTTCCTTCATCCCGAAGCCGCAGAAAAACCTCCACGAGTTCCTCACGGCTTACGGGGTCCAGTCCGCTGGTGGGTTCGTCCAGGATCAGCAGCTCCGCTCCGTGGCTCAGCGCGAGCGCCAGCGCGTATTTGATTTTCATGCCGTTGGAAAGCTCCGCCGGCGTTTTCTTTTCCTCCAGGGCAAAGATCTCCATGTATTTCCGGTACGCCCCGTCGTCCCACCGCGGGTAGAAGGTTTTCGTCACGGCGGTAATCGTCCTGAGCGGCTTCCGGGTATAGTAGGTCATTCCGGCGGATACAAAGCCGATCTTTTCCTTTATCTCCCGGTCGTGCTCCGGATAAGGCATGCCGAAAAAGGAGATTTCTCCGGCATCCGGACGGACAAAGGAAAGCAGAGCATTGATCGTCGTGGTCTTGCCGGCACCGTTCCGTCCGATGAAGCCGGTGACGCTTCCCGCTTCCAGGCGGAAGGATACATCTTCCAGGGAAAAGGCCGGATAACGCTTGCACAATCCCCGCACAACCAGGAGGTTTTTCCTTTCAGAACCATTGCTTTCAAAAGCCATTTTTAATTCCCTCCGCAACACCTATAAAGAAATTCGCGTCCACCAGCGCCAGTCCGCTGTTTTCATCCCCGAGCACCATCAGCTGGTCCCCGGGCTGAATGTGAAAAACACGCCTGGCGCGGACCGGAATTACGATCTGGCCTTTGTCTCCCACGGTTACAAGCCCGAACATATGCTTCCCCCGCATGCCCGGCTTGCCGTCCAGCTCAAAGGCAGGGGCGTTGACCAGATCGTCCAGTGACACCTTCAGCACCGAAGCCAGACGGCCGGACATTTCCAGGTCCGGAACACTTTCTCCGGCTTCCCATTTCGTGATCGTCTGCCGGGCGACGCCGACCGCCTCCGCCAGCGCTTCCTGCGTCATATTGTTCTGCTTCCGAAGTTTCTGAAGATTTTCACCGATCATACTTTTCCCACCTTTCGGAAATTATCATAATCCCGATAATATACCGCGTCAATCAACGCCCCCGGACAAAAGACCGTAAAAATGTAACTTATCGGTGACAAAGCGGATGAGCGGGATGCCGATTACCATCTTCTCCATTCACGGAAAAAAACAGATCGTAAACGCAAAAACGCTTTGCGTTTTGGTGCGTTTACGCCGCGCCGGGCGCGTGCCGCAAAGCGGCAAAATTACATTTCGTGCCCGGACGCATCCGCCGGAGGCTTATCGGAAGCGAAAATTAATTTTTCGTTTCCGAGAATTGTTTACCGTGTGCAAGATGATGCCATCGTGATTATCAGCCGCAGAAATCATTACGCGGGTGGTTGATGAAGCAGCCGGATCGTGGTACAATCTTCATCGAACCAAGGCCGGCGGCGGAACGGTTCCGCCGGCATGAAAACCAAAAAAGGAGCCTGAATGCCATGAAGAAAACCGGAGCCTGGGTAATTGCGGCGCTGCTGGCGTTTTCCTGCCTCTTCGGCGCCCTGGCCGAGCCGACAGTCATCGAGCCGGACATGAGCCTGGCGGTGGAAAAAAGCGTTTCCGATTCCCTGGCGGAGACGAATCCGGAGGTGGAGGGTGAAAGCCCGCTGACCGGTCTGAAGACGGACGAAAGCTATACTCCGATCACGCTCGTTCTGGATAACTCGCCCGAGGTTTATCCCCACTGGGGCGTCGCCGAGGCGGACTGGCTCATTCAGGTTCCGATTCGCAAGGACGGCGGGACCCGGCTCATCGCCCTCTATGGCGGCGCCTATCCCGAGCAGGCCGGCGGCGTCCGCTCGGCCCGGATGACGACCCTGCCGGTGGCGACGATGTTTACCGCCGCGATGGCCTGCGGCGGATGGCCGCCCAACTCCAGCGAGGATATCAGCGTGGCCTACTGGATCGACAAATGGGATTTCAATAAGCCCATCCGGTATTATAACCTGCTGGGAGGGAAATACCGGGAACGGGTGGATTTCCTCCCCGAGCCCCAGAATCTGAGCGCCCATATCGATCAGATTCACCAATCCCTGGCGGAGCGGAAGGTGAGGTTCCAGAAGCGCTCCTTCCTCTTCTCCGATCTTCCTCTGACCGGAGGGGACGCGGCCACGTCGGTCAGCACGGATTTTCTCGCCTGGAACAAGGATCCGGAAAAGCGCCTGCGGAATGAAAACAGCTCCGCATCCTTCGCCTACGAGGCGGGCAAGGGCTATCTCCGGACCTCGAAGGCTGGGCTCTACACGGATCGGAAATCCGGGGAGCCGGTGGTTTTCGCCAATCTGGTGATCCTCCGCTGCCCCATTGAGTGGGGAGGCGGGGATTATTCCTATTATCGGAATCATCTGGCCGGCAGCGGGCAGGCCGAGTTTTTCCAGGACGGAAGGCATTTTTCCGGCGCCTGGTACCGGGCCGGAAAGCAGTCCCGGCTGGTGCTGCTCGACGAAAGCGGAAAGGAAATCTCCCTCCGGCGGGGAAAAACCTTCCTCATCATCGGCGACGAGCACGTCCGGATCTCCTGTGAATAAAATGAAGGGGAGGCGGTTTTTCCGCCCCCTCATTTTTTTACCTTCCCAGCAGGAAGGCGATATCCTCCAGGCTGGCGCTGGTCACAGAGCCGTCGTCGTCGGAAATCACCTGCCGGATCACTTCCTTCTTCTGATCCTGCAGTTCCACAACCCGCTGCTCAATGCTTTCTCCGGCAATCAGCTTGATCACTTCCACATTCCGTGTCTGCCCAATGCGGTGCGTCCGGTCTGAGGCCTGGTTTTCCGCCGCGACGTTCCACCATGGATCCAGATGAATCACCGTGTCCGCGCCCGTAAGGTTCAGCCCGGTCCCTCCGGCCTTCAGGGATATCAGAAAAACATCTGTCCCGCTGCCGTTGTTGAAGGAATCCATCATCTTCACCCGTTCCTTCGCCGGGGTGGCCCCGCTGAGAAAATAAACAGGGATGCCCTGCCGGGCCAGCATTTCCTGAACCTCCTCCAGGGCCTTGACAAACTGAGAGAAAATCAGAATCCGGTGGTTGTTTGCCAGATATTCCGGAATCAGCGTCGACAGCATTTCCATCTTTCCGCTGCCCCCCTGATATCCCTGCACAAACAGGCCCGGATCCACGCATATCTGGCGAAGCCGCGTCAGATAAGGCAGCATGTCGAAGGCTTTTCCTCCCTCCTCCAGGGCCTTCCGGGCATCCTGGCGCAGAGCGTCATAGATTTTCCGCTGTTCCCCGCTCATGTCCGTCGAAAGGATACGCTCATATTTCGCCGGAAGATCTTCCAGCACATCTTCCTTGACCCTGCGAAGGATGAACGGCCCGGCTTTCCGGGCAATGATCCCGGGATCCGTATTCTGGAACGCTGACAGTTCCTCAAAATAACCCGGCATAATGAAATCAAAGATACTCCACAGGTCGATGACGCTGTTTTCAATCGGGGTACCGGTCAGCGCGAAACGGTGGCAGGCCTTCAGCTCCTTGACCGATTTGGTTTTCAGCGCGTTGACGTTCTTGATGTACTGCGCCTCGTCCAGAATGACGTAATTGAATTCCCCCCTGTATTTTGCAATGTCATTCCGCAGGGTGTCATAAGAGGTAATGTAGACCGCCCGCTCCTTTTCCTGGATACCGGCAATTAGCTCGCTGCGCCGGCTGTCCGTCCCATAGATCGCCGTCACGCGAAGCGTCCCGTCAAACCGGGCGAACTCGCTGACCCAATTGAAGATCAGGCTCTTGGGGCAAATGACCAGACTGGGCTTTCGGCTTCGGTCGCTTTTCAGCAGCGCGATAATCTGGATCGTCTTGCCCAGACCCATATCGTCCGCGAGGATGCCGCCCATATTGTATTTGGTCAGGACGGACAGCCACCGGAATCCCTCCGCCTGATAATCCCGCAGAGGAGATTTCAGCGTCGGTACGGGGATTTCCGTTTCCTTGAAGGAGCGGATTTCCTCGATCATGTCTCTCAGATATTTGTCCACCCGGCAGCTTCTTTCATGGGAAAAGGCCTTGATGGCCGTCACCATGGAGACGGTCTTTTTCTCGTACAGGTTTTTCGGATCCATCTGGAAATCCTGGACCGTGTCGCCAAAATCCCGGGCCGCTTCGCTGTCCAGATCTACAATGCGTTCGCCATCCAGCAAAATGTATTTTCTTTTTTTTCGCAGTCCCTCGATGATCTGCTCCAGCTCCGATTCGGAAAACTCGCTCTTTTCCAGAAAAACGCGCACGATGCTGTTCTGATAGGTGACCCGGATAACCGGCCGTCCGACCGATTTCAGTTCCTTGTTTTTCAGGGACTCGGACAGATAAACATTCGTCAGGGTCTTCAGCCGGGTAAAGTCCATCTTGAAGAACGCCAGCACCCTGCTCTCCTCCGCCAGCTTCCCATCCGCAAAGCCCAGGCTTTGCAGATAGTTGTCCAGCAATTCCACCTTGACCCGGTCGATCCTTTCCGTCAGCTTCTCCGCGTCGATCTCGCTGCCTTCCCGAAGAACAACCGTGCGGGCGGAAATCACGCCCCTTTCAAAGTCAAAATAGGTATTCAGGCGGATCTGGCTCAGAGTGAAGTCTTTTTCCACCGCCTTATCCACGCTGAATTTTTCGAAGAAACGGGCGTAGATGTTTTTTCGGAAATCCTTCAGGATGGGCTGGATGCTGACATGAGGATTCCGCTCGATCAGGCTGATCAGGCCGATTTCCTCCGCCGATCCTTCCACCCGGTCGATCACCGCGTCCTTTCCGCCGCCCCCCTCCGTCAGCAGATACCCTTTTCCCGCCAGATTCATGAACTCCTGCCGCCCTTTTCGGACGTCCGTGCTCAGAACATAATTCTTGCTGATTTTCAGGCCGATTTCCTGATTATCCATCCGCAGCCTGCAGGGGACATCGTTGAAGAAAACCGTTCTTCCGGACAGATGCTCGAGCACGGTGCCCATCAGCGCGTCGCTGATGGAGATATACCGTTTGTTACCCGATTCTCCCCGTCTCCCCTTGGTGTATTTTGCGGTCGTCAGCTGCCGGATCAGGCCGGCGTCGGCTTCCTCCAGGTTTTCCGCCTCATGGGTCAGGATCAGGTCCTTGCCGTATTCGACGGTGGCGCCGGTGCGGAAGGCTTTGAGAAACTCCACCGCGTCCTTGACCACGTATTTCCGCCCGCGGCCGATCCGGAAGGCCATGGCGTTCGACCCTTCCGAGCGATAGAGCAGCCATTCGATTCCGACCTTCCCGGTCTCCGTATAGTGTATCTTTTCCTCCGCCAGGGATTCCAGCAGTTTCGTGTAATCCCGGAAGAAAGGACGGTTTGCCTGTTCAAACATGTCCCTGGCCACCGCGTCCCGGGTCGTCTCGAAGGCTTCGTTATACTTTTCCTCCCGGCCTTCCAGGCAGACCTTCCGAATCAGCTCCGGCGAATAGCCGAGGTCCTTATAGAACTCTGACCGAATAAAGCGCAGCTTTCCCTTTTCTTCCCTGACCTCGAGAACGCTCATCCCCGTCTCCGGATTCCGGATGCTGAAATCGGCGTATATTTCCTTTTCCTTCCGTACGATTTCATATCCGCAGGTAAAGCAGGTTTTCAGTTCTCTTTCCGGATCTCCCTCCCGCGGGTTAAAATCCTTCATGAATTGCTGTTTCCCGTCTCCGAAATGGTATTCCAGGTCGTCCTTAAGCTGGAAGCGGATATGGAAAAGCAGCAGCCGGTTATCCGGCAGTTTTTCCGCCTGAGCGATCACTTCCTTCTTCAGATCTTCATTCTTTGTATTCACAGCCCTGGCCGCGGCGTGAAGCAGGAAGCGTCCGCGGGTCGCCGGATCGCTGTCCGCCAGGAGCTCGTCCATGATAAACTGAAGGCTGTTTTTCGTCAGGGGCGTGTTCCAGATCAGCTTCAGCTGGTCTTCCCTGGCCAATCCGCGAATTTCCTCCAGGGTCATGGAAATGTTCCTCAGCCGGCTGTAAATCTCTACCTTCTGATCCGTCGACAGCTTCGCCACCAGGCGCCGCAGAACCTCTGTCGCCTGGTCCTTGAAGAACGTTCCGTCCAGTTTCTCAGCCACGTGCGCGATCTGATCCGCCTCCGTCTCCGGCTCTTCCGCGATCATCATCAGATAGGGAAGGTCCGTCTGTTCGATCGGATTCTCCCCTTCCGCCAAATAGCGCAGCAGGCCCTTCATATCCTCCCGGTATTTCAGCAGGAACGCCTTATACGGATGTTCCGTATAGTCATCCTTCTCATCCATGGCCTTGCTGATCCGCTGATATTCCTTCAGCACCCGTTTCAGGCTGGTCCGGTTGGAGCGATGCTGCCGATCCTCATATTCTTCCGGGTCCGCGTATGCGCCGCCGGCCAGAACAGCCTGCCGATAACCCGGATCCTCGAACAGCGCGATCAGCAGTTCCGGGAATACTTCTTCCATGAACTTCGCGCTGTAGTCATGCGCGGGGTCCAGATCCAGCAGGTACCTGTGGTACTTCCAGTAATACGCGTCGCTGTGCGCGGAGCGGAGCAGGGAGATAATCTTCTTCGTATCCTTCACCAGCTGAGCGTTGTGTGTTTTGTTGCCCAGCTCTATCGTCAGATCCTTCAAATCCTGCTCCAGCAGGACGGATTTGTCCACAGGCGCGTCCGTGGTCACATACCGATGCTGCAGCTTTACAAGCCTCTCCCGCAGAAAGCCGTACGCCGCGCGTTTGTGGCCGCAGCCCTTCTGGCCGCAGGAGCAATCCGCCTTGTATCTCCCCCATCTTTCTTCGTTTTTCGCCACCGTGACCCGGGAGGATCCTGTTCCAACCTTCAGATCCGCCAGCAGGGTCTGCCCCTCTCCGGGAGAAAAAGAGCACGTGCCTTCGGACATGACCTTCTCATATTCCGCCTTGCCTTTCCTGCTCAGCGCTTCACCCCATATGGAGGACGCGGAATGCCTGCGCAGCTCTTCAATGGCGTCATTGAAATCCATGGCATTTCCCGCCGGCAGCAGATTTCCGTCCTCATAAAAGGCCTTCTGAAACGCTTCCCGGTTCTTCAGGTCAAAAAGAATGCCAAAGCCATGCTCACGATCCAGCGTATAAACCCATTGGGTTGAATAATATCGAGCCATGATTTCTTCTCTCTTTCTTTCGTCCGTCGTCCATCGTCCGCCATGGTTCCCGCCGCGCACGGCCCGCGCCCGCTCTCACCGGACCAGGCTCCTGCCGCAAGGGCGGCGGAAACGCGGATAACTGTTTGTACTATATCACCCGAAGAGAAGGAAAACAAGCGGATAGGAAACGACTCTGGCGCAGCCTGAAAGTGATTTTTTTCGCGGTCTGAAAGCGCTTTCTTTTTCGTTGACTTCCCCGGGCGGGTGAAGTAGAATAAGCCGAAATTCCGGAAAGGATGGCAGGCGCGTGGCGACGGATTTTACCAAAGGCAAGGTGACCCCGGAGCTGATCCGGTTTACGATTCCCCTCGTGCTGGGGAACCTGTTTCAATTGCTCTACAACGCCGTGGACAGCGTCATCGTCGGCCGCTATGTCGGCAAGGAGGCTCTGGCGGCGGTGGGCACTTCCAATCCGCTGATGACCCTGGTGATTCTCTTTTTCAACGGCATTACCCTGGGCGCCGGCATCCTGATCGGCAATCATTACGGCGCGAAGGATTACAAAACCCTCCGCCGCCAGATCAGCACCACGATGCTGGGCGGCCTGGCCTTCGCCCTGGCGGTCTCCGTGGTGTTCATTCTCCTCGCCCATCCCCTCTTCTCCCTGATGCAGGTGGAGGAATCCGTCCGGGATCTGGCCGTTTCCTATATGCGGATCATCTTCATGGGTCTGGTCTTTACCTTTATGTATAACTGCTTCGCCAGCATCCTCCGGGCCATCGGCGACAGTGTCGGGCCCCTGGTGTTCCTGGTGATCAGCGCGGTGCTCAACGTCCTGGGGGATCTGGTCTTCGTCGCCTGGCTGGGCTGGGGAATCCGGGGCGCCGCCTTTTCGACCGTCCTGTGCGAAGCCCTCAGCGCTGTTCTCTGCATGATTTATATCCAGAAAAAGGAGCCCGTCCTGCGGCTGGGGCGGGAGTGGCTGGTGTTTGACAAAAGCCTCTTCCGGACGACCGTTTCCTACGGCTGGACCTCCGCCATGCAGCAGGCCACCGTCCAGCTCGGCAAAATCGGCGTCCAGACTATTATCAACACCCTGGGCGTCTCGGTCATGGCCGCCTTTACCATCGTCAGCCGCATCGACGACATGGCCACCATTCCCCAGCAGAACATCGGCCACGCCATGACCTCCTTCATGGCCATCAACCGGGGCGCCGGCGAAACCGGCCGCATGAAGGAGGGCTTCCGCAAGGGCGTCATGATCGAAATGATCTACAGCCTGATCATCTTCGCCGTGGCCCTGATCTTTGCCCGACCGCTGGTCGCCATGGCGACGGCGGACGAGAGCGTAATCGCGCAGGGCATCATCTATCTGCGGCTGATTTCGTTTATGTATTTTCTCCCTGGCCTGACCAACGTGATCCAGGGATTCTTCCGCGGAATCGGGGATCTGAAGATTACCCTCATCAGCAGCCTGACCAACATGGGCGTCCGGGTGCTGGCGGCGGCTGTGCTGGTCTTCGTCTTCCGCATGGGCATGCAGGCGGTGCCACTGGCCTGCATGGCCGGCTGGTTCGCCATGCTGGCGGCGGAGGTTCCCCTGCTGCTGAAGATCCTGAAGGATCCCCAGCTGCGCCGCCCCGCCGCCCGTAAAAAGGCGCTGTAACGTTTTCCGTCTTCCGGCACCCTGTTTCGGAATTGGGAAAGGAGATTTTCCATGCGCAATGTAACCTCCTCCGTCCAGATTGTCCTGCCCCAGCACTGCAACGGATATAAAAACCCCCGTCTCTTCGGCGGCCAGATGATGGCCTGGATTGACATCATCGGAGCCGTGGCCGCCCGGCGGTTTACCGGCAGGGCGGTTACCACCATCTGCGTGGACAACCTGACCTTTATCGCCCCGGCCTATCTGAACGATACTGTCGTGCAGGAAGCCTGGGTCACCTGGTCCGGGCGCACCTCCCTGGAGGTTCGGGTGGACAGCTATGTGGAAAAACTGGACGGGAGCCGCCGGCTTATCAACAAGGCCTACGCGGTCTACGTCGCCCTGGACGAGGAGGATCGGCCCTCCCCCGTTCCCGCCTTCGAGCCGGAAAACACCGAGGAAACCCTGGAATACGCCGGCGCCCTGGAGCGGCGCCAGAACCGGCTGGCCCGGACGGGCGCGAACTGAAGGCTCGACGCCAATTCTCCGAACGCACGCGAACCGGCCTTTCGTCGCCATCCCCCGGACCGTGGCGAACTGACAGCCGCCTCCGGAACCGTCCGGCCCGGAGGAAATCAAATTGATGTGCCTATGTTTTCCCAAAAACAGGATTTCCGGGAAGACATGTCGAATATAGAAAACAGGGGAAGTTTGTTCCGTCCCTGCCCGTAGGGCGGCGAATGCTTCCCTCCCGCGAGGCGCCGCGGCCCGAAGCGCCGGAAGAAAGGCGGTTTCCTTTCCAAAGGCCCGGCCCGCCGCCCCTGGCGGACAGTGTGGGAAAACATCCGTTTTCCCGGAAAGAGAGGTTTTGTATCGATGAAAGATAAAGCGCAGCCGGCGGGAGACCTGTTCTCCTGCCCCGTCAAGGTCAAGGACATGGGCGGCCAGGCAGTTATGGAGGGCGTTATGATGCGCTCCGGCAACGCCACCGCCGTCACCGTCCGGCGCCCGGACGGAACCCTGGTGACCCAAAGGACGCCCTTCGTTCCCCTGAAGGAAAAGCATCCCTGGATGGGGCTTCCCTTCATCCGCGGCGCCGTAAACATGGTGACCATGCTCTACTTTGGCATGAACACCCTCGAGGCTTCCACGAAGATGCTCGGGATTCTGGACGAGGAGCCCACGAAGTTTGAAAAATGGCTTTCCGAAAAGCTTGGCAAGGGCATTGACAAAATCGTCATGGGCGTGGCCATCGTCATGGCGGTCGTCCTGAGCGTAGCGCTGTTTATCGCCGTGCCCGCCGGGGTGGAAAGCCTGCTGAAGGCCGCGGGCATGGGCCCGGTGGGCTATACGCTGCTGGGCGGCCTGCTGAAGATCATGATCCTGATGGGATACATGATCGGCGTGGGCTTTGTGCCGGACATCCGGCGGACGTTTCAGTATCACGGGGCGGAGCATAAATCCGTCCACTGCTACGATTCCGATCTGCCGCTGACGCCTGAAAACGCCCAGACCTTCTCCCGCCTCCATCCCCGGTGCGGAACGGCCTTCCTGCTGATCGTCTTTTCCGTCAGCATCCTGCTGTTCCTGGTGCTTAACGTGGCTTTCCCCATCAGCAACTATTTCCTGCGCCTTCTGTCCCATCTGGTCATGCTGCCCCTGGTCGCCGGGGTCAGCTATGAGGTGCTGATGGGCCTGGCGCACCACAACGGCAAGCTCGCGCAGATTCTTCGCTGGCCCGGCCTCCAGATGCAGCGGCTGACCACGCGGGAGCCGGATCTTTCCATGCTGGAATGCGCCATCGTTTCCGTCAATGTGGTGCTCAACGGCCTGCCCGCTCACGCGCAAAAGACGCCGGAGGGCTGGGCGATTCTCCACGATTATCACGAGTCCGAGGCCGGATACCAGCCCTCCGAAGCGGAGAGGGCGGAGATTCCCGCCGAAGGACCCGCCGCATGAAAATGACTCCGTTTCTTCATCCGGACGCCGGGGATCCCGGCGTTCCGGTTTTTCTGTCTCCCCGCGCGGCGCTGCTGGCCGCGGCCAGGGAACTGCAGGCCGCCGGTGTCCCGGATCCGGCCTATGACGCCGCCGCCCTGCTCTCCGCCGTTACGGGAGAGCCGCCCCTGCTTCTCCGGATGGAAACGGAGAAGACGCTGACCGAAGCGCAGGAGCGTTCCTTCCGGGCGCTGATGGACCGCCGCCTGGCCCGGGAGCCCCTGCAGCATCTGCTGGGCACGGTTCCGTTCTGCTCGCTGACCTTTCGCGTGTCTCCGGACGCGCTGATCCCCCGGCCGGAAACGGAGCTCCTGGCCGAATGGGCCCTGGAGGAGCTGGCCTCCGCCGGCCTTCCCTCCCCCGCGGTACTGGATCTTTGCTGCGGCACCGGCTGCATCGGGCTGACCGTCGGAAAGCGGATGCCCGCCTGCCGGCTTACGCTGACGGATCTGAGCGAGGGCGCCCTGGCCCTGGCTTCGGAAAACGCCCGGCTGCTGGGCGTCTCCGCGCGCTTCCTTCGGGGGGATCTCTGGGAGCCCATCGGAGAAGCGGCTTTTGATCTGATCGTTTCAAACCCGCCCTATATTCCCTCCGCCGAATGCGACTCCCTGCAGCCGGAGGTGATGCGGGAACCCCGCATGGCGCTGGACGGAGGCGCGGACGGGCTGGATTTCTACCGCCGCATCGCCCGGGACGCCTCCGCCCATCTGAACCCCGGCGGGCGAATCCTGTTGGAGGCCGGCTTCGGTGAGGCGAAGGCCGTCGCCGCGCTCCTGGAAGCCGCCGGCGCGGAAAGCATCGGCATCCGGGCCGACGACGCCGGGATTGATCGGATGATCCTGGCCCGCTGGCCCTGACCTGGAAGAGGAGAAAACATGTTCGACAAGCTTGCCTCCCTGAAGGCGCGATATGAGGAACTGACCCAGGCCATGGCCCAGCCCGAGGTTTCGACGGACTATCCCCGCCTGCAGGAGATCCTGCGGGAGCGGGCGCGGCTGGAGGAAACGGTCTCCGCCTGGGACCGGTATCAGGAAATGCAGCGGCACCTGGGCGAGGCCCGGGAGCTTCTCTCCGATCCACTGATGGCGGAGGAAGCCCGATCGGAGGCCGTCCGTTTGGAGGAAGCCTCCGCGGCGGCGCTGGAGGAGCTGAAGATGCTGCTGGTGCCCCCGGATCCGATGGATTCCCGGAACGTGATGATGGAGATCCGCGCCGGCGTCGGCGGGGAGGAAGCGGCCCTCTTCGCGGCGGATCTGATGCGGATGTACCTGAAATACTGCGACCGCGGCGGCCTGAAGGCGGAGATATTTTCCCTGAGCGATACGGAGCTGGGGGGCGTCACGGAGGCGCTGCTGATGATTTCCGGCCCGGACGCCTATGCCCGGATGAAGTATGAAAGCGGCGTTCACTGCGTCAAGCGGGTGCCGGTCACGGAAAGCGGCGGCCGCATCCATACCTCGACGGCCTCCGTCGCCGTCTTCCCCGAGGCGAAGGAATCGGAAGTGGAAATCCGGCCGGAGGATCTGAAGATCGACGTTTTCCACGCCTCCGGCCACGGCGGCCAGGGGGTCAATACCACCGACAGCGCCGTCCGCATGACCCACCTGCCCACCGGCACGGTGGTATCCTGCCAGGATGAGCGCAGCCAGCTGCAAAACAAGGCCAAAGCCCTGGCCGTGCTCCGCAGCCGCCTGCTGGACGCCCGTCGGGAGGCCGAGCGGGCCGCCCGGGACGCGGACCGGCGGGATCAGATCGGCGGCGGGGACCGGAGCCAGCGGATCAGAACCTATTATTTCAACCATGACTATGTGGTGGATCACCGGCTGGGGCTGACCGTGCCCCGGGTTTCCTCCACCATGAACGGGGATCTGGATCCCTTTATCCGGGCGCTTCGCCTGAAGGGAGCCGGCGGCTGATTTCCTTTGCTCTCCCTTCGTCCGGCGGTGCCAGGCTTCCTGGCCGCCGACGGAAATTGTCCTTTTTTTCGCTCCCGGAATGTGATAAAATAAGCGAAACGGCGCCGTCCTCCGGAAAGGGCGCCGGATCATCACGATTGATACAGAAGAGGGGGAAAACCGATGATCCAATGGAAAAACCTGGATACCCTGGACAGTTGGAAGGCCCTGGCGAAAAAGGCCGAAGACGTGGATCTGACCGCGGAAATGGCCGGGGAAGCCGGCGCGGCCCGGGTTCGGGAGATGAACGTGCCCATGGGCGGCGGGCTGAAATACTATTACGCCGCCAAAAAGGTCAATGAATCCATCCTCTCCGGGCTGGAGGCCGTGGCGGCCGAAGCCCAGCTGGCCGAGAAATATCAGGCGCTGTACGAAGGCGAGGTTATCAATACCGGCGAAAAGCGCCTGGTGCTGCATCAGCTGACCCGCGGGCAGCTGGGGAAGGCGGTCGTGGCCGACGGGGTGGACAAGCGCGCCTTCTATCTCGAACAGCAGAAGCGCATCGCCGATTTCGCCCGCCGTGTGCACGAAGGCGAGATCGTCAACGAACAGGGCGAGCGCTTTACCACCGTTGTGCAGATCGGCATCGGCGGCAGCGATCTGGGCCCCCGCGCCATGTATCTGGCCCTGGAAAACTGGGCGAAGGAGAACGGCTGCTTCAAGATGGAGGCGAAGTTCATCTCCAACGTCGATCCGGACGACGCCGCCGCCGTCCTGAAGGGGACCGACGTGGCCCACGCGATCTTCGTCCTGGTCAGCAAGAGCGGAACCACCCTTGAAACCCTGACGAACGAAGCCTTTGTCAAGGACGCGCTGCGCAAGGCCGGCCTGGAAGCCGGGAAGCATATGATCGCCGTGACCAGCGAAACCTCCCCCCTGGCCAGCAGCAGCGATTATCTGGCCGCCTTCTTCATGGATGATTATATCGGCGGCCGCTATTCCTCTACCTCCGCCGTCGGCGGCGCGGTGCTCAGCCTCGCCTTCGGGCCCGAGGTCTTCGATCGGTTTCTCTCCGGCGCGGCGGAGGAGGACAAGCTCGCCGCGGAAAAAGATCCCCGGAAGAATCCCGCCATGCTGGATGCCCTCATCGGCGTCTACGAGCGGAACGTTCTGGGCTATCCGGCCACGGCGGGGCTGCCCTACAGCCAGGCCCTGAGCCGCTTCCCCGCCCATCTGCAGCAGCTGGACATGGAATCCAACGGCAAGAGCGTGAACCGCTTCGGCGGCCCGGTGGATTATCCGACCGGCCCGGTCATCTTCGGCGAGCCCGGCACCAACGGGCAGCACAGCTTCTACCAGCTCCTGCATCAGGGAACGGATATCATTCCCCTCCAGTTCATCGACTTCCGCCGGAACCAGGCCGGCATGGATGTGGATATCCAGGGGAGCACCAGCCAGCAGAAGCTGGGCGCCAACGTGGCGGCCCAGATCATGGCCTTCGCCTGCGGCAAAAAGGATGAAAACAGCAACAAGAACTTCGAGGGCAACCGCCCCAGCAGCATTATCATCGGCGAGCAGCTGACCCCTGAAGCGCTCGGCGCCCTGCTGGCGCATTTCGAGAACAAGGTCATGTTCCAGGGCTTCCTCTGGAACCTGAACAGCTTCGATCAGGAGGGCGTGCAGCTGGGCAAGGTGCTGGCCAAGCGCGTCCTGGCCCATGAAACCGACGGCGCGCTGAAGGCTTTCAGCGAGCTGCTGGGCATCTGATTCCCCCAAAAGCGTCAAAACCGGCTTCGATTTCCCGAAGCCGGTTCTTTTTGGGTTTGCGGCCGCTTTTCCGCCGGGTTCCCGCGGACGCCTCCTCACTTATTCTGCCGGGTTCCCGCGGCAGCTTCCTCGCTTTTTCAGGCGGTTCCCGCAGCTGCCGTCTCCCGTTTCAGGCTCTCTCGTTCTTTTCCTGGCTTCCGGGGGTTCCTAAAATCTCCTCCGCCCGAAGGCTCCGGAAGGCGGCAGCCCGGCCCAGCCGGTTCATGACCGCCAGCCCGACGCCCTCCGGCGGAACCACCTCGCTGTAGATCGTTTCCATGCCTTCCTGATCCAGCTTCCGCAGCAGGTCGAACAGCCGGTGCGCCACCTGGGCCTGATCCTCCCGGGAACCCAGATCGTGGGGCCGGCAGGAGCGCAGCGCCTCCAAATGCTCGGTAAAGCACAGGACGCAGGTCTTCTTCCCCTCCGCCCGGTCCCGGTCGTAGAGGGTCTTCATCGCCCGCACCACGTCCGTCTCCGTCCCCTCTACCAGCGTCACCGTCCCCTTCGGGGCGTAATGCCGGTACCGCATGCCCGGGGACAGGGCTTTTTCATCCGGCCGCAAAGGGCGCAGGATGCTGCCCGCCAGGAGCACTTCCTCTCCCAACGCCGCCTCCAGCATTTCCTTCGTCACCCCGCCGGGGCGAAGGATGGTGGGCCGCCCATGGCAAAGGTCGACCACCGTGGATTCCAGCCCCACCTGGCAGCTGCCCCCATCCAGAATCAGAGGGATCCTGCCCTCCATATCCTCCAGCACATGGGCCGCGGTGGTCGGAGAGGGCCGGCCGGAACGGTTGGCGCTGGGCGCCGCGATGGGCAGCCCGCAGGCCTTCAGCATCTCCCGCGTGCAGGGCATGGATGGCATCCGGACCGCCACCGTCGGCAGTCCCGCCGTTACCTCGTCCGGAATCCTGTCCGTTTTGGGGAAAAGGATCGTCAGCGGCCCGGGCCAGAAGGCGTCCATCAGCTTCTCCGCCCCTTCCGGAAGGGTGCAGAGCCCCTCCAGCTGGGCCGCGTCATGGATGTGCACGATCAGCGGATTGTCCGCCGGGCGGCCTTTGGCGGCAAAAATAGACAGCACGGCCTTTGGATCCAGGGCGTTGGCCCCCAGTCCATAAACCGTCTCCGTCGGAAAAGCGACCAGCTGCCCCTGGGCGAAAAGCCGGGCGGCCAGAGCAATCGCGGCCTTGTCGGCCGCCGAAAGAATCTGTGTCTGCATGGAATTCTTCTTTCTTCCGTATCTGTTCAGTCCGAAAGCGGATCGGCTGAACAGACCCTTTTTCCTCCGTATGGTTTCATTCCCATACGCGCCCGATTGTACCAGAAATCCCCTTCTTTCACAACTCCGCGGCGGACAGAAGTCTCCGGAACCCTTTTCTCATGGACAGATGCCTCCGGCAGGGATTCCTGTCTTCCATCGGATATGCGATTAATCCTCGTCCCATCTTCCTCCATCTCGGACGTCCGGTTCATCCCCACGTGCGTGGGGCAGACGAGGGATGGGCAGACATAAAAAACGATATGCTTTCATTGCAGAGCATATCAGGTAAACATAATCAGACACCAAAGGAATGGTCATGTCAGAGCGAAACGGGAGGAAACTTCCTTGAGAAGATTCAGTTTTACCATATCGTGGACAGGAGCGGTGACGAAAGCGATCATACGACCCAACAGGCGATCACTGTAAGGTCTTTTGCAAAAGACATTATGTCGTATATACTTGACATTCTGTCATCTTTATGATACCATCCGTCATGAAGGGGGTGTTTCATATCGCACGGAACATCAGAATCAAGGTTGCAAGATCCGAGAAGGATATGACTCAAAAGGCCCTTGCTGAAGCGGTTGGCATCTCCCGGCAAACGATGAATGCCATTGAACAAGGTGAATTCAATCCTACAATACGGCTTTGCAGGGCAATCTGCCGGGTACTTGGAAAAAGCCTGGATGATCTGTTTGGAGAGGATGATACGCTTGATGAAGAAAACTTCCAGGAATAATCTCGATGAAATGCAGGATCAGAAACTATTAAAACTGGAGGGGAATAATCTATGCTGAAGTTTCTTAAAAACAACTGGTTTCTGTTCAGCATGATTCTGGGAATCCTATTGGGTATCGCGGTGGGCCTTGTCTGGCCGGACGCTTCGGCGCTGGAGCCGCTGGGAACGCTGTTCATCAATATGATGTTCTGCGTGGTGGTGCCAACGGTATTTTGCTCCATTTCTTCGTCCATTGCAAACATGAAGAGCGCCAGGCGTGCGGGCAGGCTAATGGTCACGACGGTGCTGACGTTCATATGTACGACCGTTATCGCCTCCGTCTTCATGTATGTGATCGTGCGCTTTGTGCCAATTTATACGGGCACGCCGGTGTTCGAGGAAACTGAAGCCACGGCGATGAAAGCAGGCGATCTGATCGTCGGTTTCTTTACCAAGCCGGATTTTACAGAGCTGTGGAGCCGCCGGTCCATACTGCAGCTCATCATCGCGGGTATCTTCTTCGGCTTCGGCATTCAGATGTGCGGTGGGCCAAAGACGAAGCTGGCCGGACTATTGGATGAGCTCACCCAGGTGCTGATGAAGGTCATCAAGCTGATCAGTTATTATGCGCCCATCGGCTTCTTTGGCTTCTTCGCGGCGCTGGTGTCCGCCCATGGCGTGGATTTCGTGTCCAGCTACGCGCGCGCCATCATGCTCTATTATGTCGTCTCCTTCGCGTACATGTTCATATTTTTCCCGATCTACGCCCGTTTCGGAGGCGGGAAGGGCGCGGTGAAGGTGATGCTGAAGCACATACTCAAGCCTGCGGCAGTGGCCTTCGGAACCTGTTCGTCGGTAGCGACGATTCCCACCAATATGGAGGCATCCGAGGAAACCGGCATTTCAAAGGAGGTTACCGACATCGTGCTGCCCATGGGCGCGACCATGAACATGGACGGCTCGGGCATGGGCGCGATCATCAAAGTGGCGTTCCTCTTTGGCATGTTTGGCAAGGATTTTGCCAGCGGCGAGGCGATATTGGCC
>JAZQCB010000059.1:0-2539 GCA_045546035.1 Clostridia bacterium | reverse complement strand
TCTCTATCAGCCCTTTCTTCCGTAGACGATTCACCCAGGTATGATATGTGTTTCGAGATATTCCGTTCTGTCGGCACCATTCATTTGCGGTCAGGCCGCTTTGCTGACATTCCCTGATCAGGCGTATCCGTTCTGCTTCTGTTGCTATCGGTCTAATCATGGCAAGCTACCTCCTTTGCTTGCCATTTTATAGGGCCTTTCTCGTCATTCCAAGCCGTGGTTATCTGTAGCGCTTACCGAAATGTAATTTTGCCGCTTTGCGGCACGCGCCCGGCGCGGCGTAAACGCATCAAAACGCAAAGCGTTTTTGCGTTTACGATAAGCATGCGCGGGGCGGAGGGAAGAGACGGAAATCCGACCGCCGGAGGGCTTATGGCAGAAGCCCCAGATGCCGGAAGGCCTGGAGAAGGCCGTCCCGGTCGATATCGGGGGCGACCCAGGAGGCGGCGGCTTTGGCGGCGGGGGTGCCGTTTCCCATGGCGATGCCGTTTTGGGAAAAGGACAGCATCTCCACGTCGTTGTCGGAATCGCCGAAGACCGCGATTTCATCCGGGGACAGGCCCTTCAGCCGCATGATTTCCCGGATTCCGAGCACCTTGCCCGCCCGGCGGGAAATGATGTCGAAGCCGGTGGGATGCCAGGCGGAGAGACAGCAGTCCTCCAGGGAGGATATCAGGCCCTCCGCCTTTTCCCGGGGACAGTAGAAGACGGCCGAATAGAGGGGCGCGCCGGCGTATTCACCCAGATCGGGCAGCCCCGTGGAAACGGAGCGCATCATGGACGATACCAGATCGTCGCAATAGTTGATATAGACCCGGTCCTCCTCCATCAGCAGGATCGGAAGCACCTTTTCCCGGAACAGCCCCGTCAGGGTACGGGTATCTGGGGCGGAAAGGGGCAGGCGCAGCAGGGGTTCGCCCGCCGGGCCGTAAACGAGGTGGCCGGTCAGGGTAATAGAACCGTCGAAGGGGAAATCATGGAGGGGCAGGGAGCGCAGGGTCCGATAATGCCGCCCGGTGGCGAGGTAAATTCCCACGCCCTTTTCCCGAAGACGGTACAGGGCGTCCAGGGCGGAGGCGGGAATGTCCGAAATCCGATGGGAAATCAGGGTTCCGTCCACATCCAGAAAAATCGCGCGGATCATTACCGGACCGAGGCGGCGCCGGCTTCCATGGCCTGGCGGTTGATGGGCAGCAGGTGCTCCTTCTTCGGGCCGAAGGTCAGCTTCAGGGCCTCCATGGCGGAATCGATGGAAACCACCTTCGTCTTTTCCAGAATCGCGCCCAGCATAACCATGTTGGCCGTCCGGGGGTTGCCCAGACGCTCGGCGATGCCGTTACAGTCCACGGGGAGGGCGGTGATATCGTCCCGATCCGGGGTCATGTCGATGAGGGAGGAGTTATACAGCATGAGGCCGCCCTTTTCCATGGCGGGGGTAAACTTGATCATGCTGGGCTTGTTCATGATGACGGCGATGGGAATCTCCGTCACCAGGGGGGAACCGATGGGCTCATCGCTGACGACGACGGCGCAGTTGGCCTCGCCGCCCCGCATCTCCGGGCCGTAGGAGGGCATCCAGGAAACGTTCATGCCGTCGTGCATGGCAGCCTTGGCCAGCAGCTGGCCGATGAGCAGCACGCCCTGCCCGCCGAAACCGGCAATCAGAAACTGCGCTTCCATGTTTACTCAACCTCCTTTTTCACGCCCAGGGGATACTGGGGAATCATATTGGCCTCCAGCCAGTTCAGCGCCTCCCGGGGCGCCATGCCCCAGTTGGTGGGGCAGGAGGAGAGCACCTCCACCATGGAGAAGCCCTTCCCGGCGATCTGGGTTTCGAAGGCCTTTTTGATGCACTTCTTCGCGTCCATGATATGCTTGACATCGTGGACAGAGACGCGGGCGATGTAGGCCGGCCCGTCCAGGGTGGCCAGCATTTCGCTGACCCGGATGGGATAGCCGCACAGCTTCGGATCCCGGCCGTAGGGGGAGGTGGTGGTTACCTGGCCCGGCAGGGTGGTGGGGGCCATCTGGCCGCCGGTCATGCCGTAGATGGCGTTATTGACGAAGATCACGGTAATGTTCTCGCCCCGGGTGGCGGCGTGGGTAATCCCCGCCGCGCCGATGGAGGCCAGGTCCCCGTCGCCCTGATAGGTAAAGACGATGTTGCTCGGATTGACGCGCTTGCATCCGGTGGCCACCGCCGGCGCGCGGCCGTGGGCGGCTTCCATCATGTCGCAGTTGAAATAATTATAGGCGAATACGGCGCAGCCCACCGGCGCGATGCCGATGGTTTTCCCCTGGATGCCCAGCTCGTCGATGGCCTCGGCCACCAGGCGGTGGATAATCCCATGGGTACAGCCGGGGCAGTAATGCAGAGGGGTATCCGTCAGCACGCTGGTTTTTTCGTAGACAACCGCCATCTTATTTCCCCTCCTTCGCGATTTTTTCGACTTCCGTCATGATTTCCCGCACCGTGGGGACGATGCCGCCGGTCCGGCCGAAGAAATGGACGGGGCGCTTCCCCTCCACGGCCAGGCGG
>JAZQCB010000058.1:0-14412 GCA_045546035.1 Clostridia bacterium | reverse complement strand
GAGATGGCAAAAGCTCATGGCTTAAATGTGGAAAAGTATCTGACTTTTCTCCTGGAGAAACGACCTCATGCCGAAATGACAGATGAGGAACTGGCGAAGTTGACGCCATGGAGTGATGAGGCCCGCGTCTACTGCAGCTATACACAGCAAACTGCTTTCATCTGACAAATGGTTCGAACGAACGCTTGCATCACCTGAACGATGCAAGCGTTTTATGATTCAAAAAACGCCTTACCCGTGTCTGGATAAAGCGCTTACACATTTCGCGCCCGGACGCATCCGCCGGAGGCTTATCGGAAACGAAAATTTATTTTTCGTTTCCGATAAAACCCCGCCGTCAACCGGCGGGGCTTTTTCAATTCGCCGCGGCCCGGAGCCGCAGCGTCAGGTTGTTCAGGTTCATGGCGTAGGTATAGGTGGCCTCCTCCGCCAGGGCCAGCACCAGGTGAATGCCCAGGGCTTCCTTTCCCTTCGCCGGCACATAATGCACCGGGTCGAAGGCGCGGCAGTCGTCCCGGAAGCGGATAACCCACCGGTCTCCCTTAAACTGAATCCGCAGATTCATTTGATGGGGCTTTCCGTCGGAAAAGCCATGCTTGATGGTGTTGGCGGCCATTTCCTCCACGCACAGGGAGACGCGGTTGCAGACCGTTTCGGACTGCCCGTGGCGGGCGCAGAACCGGCCGGCCCGCTCCGCCAGCTCGCTGACCTCTTTCATATCATGAATCTCCGCCTCCATCAGCGCGTCCCCCGCCACGCCGAAGTCCGGCTCCAGCAGCAGGCAGGCGTCCTTCCGCCAGGGCGCCTTTTTTTGCCGGATGGCCACCAGGATCATCAGGCCCGCCAGGCTCAGCGTCTCCCCCAGGCAGAAATACAGCAGGAGGCCCTTCGTCCCCAGGAAGACCGAGGCGGTCAGCGCCGCGATCAGGGGAATAATCAGGGATTCGGCCACGGAGATGGCCATCATCAGCGTCACCCGGCCCATCCCCTGATAGGCCGAGCGGAGGGAGCCCATGATAAAGCTGGGAATCAATCCCAGGGCGAACAGCCGCATCCCCAGAACAGCCAAATCCCTGGCCTCTCCCGCCTCGGGCAGGAAGAGCTCCGCCAGCGTCGGTGCAAGCAGGGCCAGGACGGCTCCCACCGCCGCGCCCAGAATCAGCGCTTCCCGGCACAGGGTCCGGATCAGCTCCCACAGGCCTTCCCGATCCTCCTCCCCGGCCAGGATGCCGGACAACGTCAGGGAGACGTTGGAGGCCCCCGTGGTAATGCAGTTGCTGGCGCCGCCAACGGTCGAAATGACGGAGAGCGCCGCCACCGCCGCGACCCCGTTGTCCCTTCCCGCCAGCACCTTGTTCAGCACGATGGTCAGCAGCGCCCCAACCAGGGAGCAGACTCCCGTGGGAACGCCGCCGCGGAACATTTCCCCGATTTTCTTCAGGGAAACCTGCTCCATCCGGAAGCGAAAGACGCTTTCCCGCGTGAAAAAATAGGTTGAACCGATGAGCAGCGCCGCGTAATAGCTGGCGGAGGAGGCCAGCCCCATGCCCAGCATCCCGCCATGCCAGACAAACACGTTCAGAAGATCCAGCCCGATATCCAGCACCATCATGGTTCCGATGGCCGCGATCAGCAGACCGTTCCGGCCCGCCATCTGCAGGAAGGGAACCAGAACAAGCGCGCCCATGCAGGCCGGAGCGCCTACGGCAAAGCCCAGCAGATAATCCTTCGTCTGCCGGAAAAGCTCCGGATCCCGCTCCGCCCCCGTCAGCGAGGCCAGCGGGCCGCGGAAGGAGACCACAAGGATCATGAAGAAGAGGGATATGCATCCCCCGGCCGCCAGCGCGGAGGAAAAGCCGGCGTTCGTCTCTTCCTGAGACCCGCGGCCCAGGGATTTGCTGCAGGCGACCTGGATGCCCGCGGTCATCAGCAGGGCGATGGCCCCGATGGACATCAGCAGCGGATTTGCCAGCCCATAGGCGGCCATGGCCGTTTCCTTGAGGAATCGTCCGATCATGATGCTGTCGATCATCAGACATACGGAAACCGCCAGCGCGGAGATAATCTGCGCCGGCAGCATCTGGCGAACAAGTTTTTTGATCATAAAGACCCTCCTGACAGACGCTCCGCGAAAAAAACTTCCATGCCGCGCGGAACGTGCCGGAACATTATCCCGCATTTTTCAGAATAAGGCAAGAGCGCAGTGCCGGTCATCGTGTCCCGCCGCGTTAACGGACTTTGCCTGCCGCCAACGCGTTTCGGAATCGAAAGCAGGATTGCCGGCTCGCTTGAATTGTCGGAAAATCTGAGGCGAAGGGCCGGGCCGCTCCGCCGGGGGCTCAGTTCGCGCTTACTTCAGCGGAATCTTTTCCTTCTCCAGCATCATCCGGATCTCCCGGTTCAGGCTCCGGTGCACGTTGTTCAGGTTTTCCTCCCGGCATTCCGCCAGCAGCAGGATCGTATAGCTGTTTGGCCCAATGGATTCAACACCCTTATAGATGGGCCCGGACAGGATGTTTCTGATTCTTTGTCCGATCGCGGGAAGCTCCCGCTGCAGCAGGTCCTCCAGCCAGGCCACGTCGCATTCGGCGGATACGGAGATCTGAATGGCATACCAGGAATTGAACCGGCTCAGATTGGTTACGCTGCTGATGTTCCGGTTGCTGATCACCCTCACGTTTTCTCCCTGGCACAGCAGCTTGGTCGTACGAATCCCGACATCCATCACCTTGCCTTTCGCGTCGCCAATCTGAACGATATCCCCGACCTGGAATTCCCCTTCCAGCACGATATTCATCCCGGCGATAATATCGGACATCGCGTCGCGGGAGCCCAGGGAAACCGCCAGGGTCACGGCACCGATGGCTCCGATCAGCCCGCCGGTTTCCAGGCCGAAGTTCAGAAACGCGTCATACAGCAGCGCGAAGGCCGCGATATACTGCAGGAGGTTATACAGCATTCTGAGCACGGTTTCCCCTTTGGAGCCCAGGCTCTGGCAGGCCGCGGTGATGATCAGCCGGATCAGGGTCAGCCCCATCATAGCCCCACAGATCATGGCCACGGTTTTGCCCAGCGCCAGCAGATTCATTCCGCGCTGCCACTGTCCCGCCATGATGAAGCGATACAGGCCGGACTCAAAGGGCCCGCGGTTCATGCCCAGGATCATCAGACCCAGCGCCAGCAGCGATACTTCAAGGGCCAGCCTCGTCTTCTGCTCCGGCGTCATTTTCTTCCATTGCAGTCCAAGCCCCGTCCATCGGACGGAGGGATCCACGCTTTTCTTGATTCGCCCGTCCGCGGTTACGATCTCAACGGTTCTTCCCCTGTAAACCTCCTGTCCGATTTTCGAGAGGGTTTCATATTCCTCCTGGGTATAGCCCCGGTGCAGCGTCATGCTGAGCAGCGCGCAAAGCGCCAGCGCGAAGCCCGCCGCGATCCAGATGAAGGGCGTCATCTTCCGCGTCAGAAAGGATGCGTTGAAGAAGTAGAAATATTCCCTCCCGCCATGGTCGGCGGAAACCCCGTAATAGCTTATATGATTCAGTGAAAAGGTGCCCATGGGATGATCCCCCGGCATCATATCACCCAGTCCAAGAGCCCTGGCATCCCTTCCCGTAAGGGATGCCTCGCTGGCATACAGAATTGCGCCGGTTTCCTGATCCGCCGCGAAGGAGACGCAGCCCTGCTGCGTCGCCGCCCGCAGAATGTAGGCATGCGTGTTTTCCATGGAAGCGGGGCTCAGCAGCGCCGGGTCCAGCGCGAGAATCACCGCGCCGAATCCGTTTTCCGTCTTCAGCCTTACGCCAGCCTTTGCCAGGTTCTGCCCCGTCACTTCATCCACGCGGGCGGGCCGCAGCAGGAACTCCAGACCCATGGTCAGCCTGCGGAAGGGATACAGTTCCGCCTCCGGATTCTCCCCCAGGGTAAAATCCGTATAATCCGTGCTGCAGGCGATTTCCCTTCCCTGATGGTCAAAGACCATGATATATTCGCTTCCGAGAATCGAATTGATCCCGGCCAGGTTTTCCCGCGTCATCAGAGCCGGGTTGTTTTCCAGCATGTCCCGCAGCATAAGAGCCTTATGGAGTACCGTCTCCTCCTTTTCATGATCCAGGGATTGCTGTCTTTCCTCCATCCGATCCGTATCGTCAGCGATCCTTCCGAGCAGGTCGGAGGATCGGACCAGCTCCACGCGCAGGCTGTCCATCCCGTTGGCCACCGCCGCCGCGGCGAGCACCAGAAGGACGCCCGCGGCACAGCGTATGGCCGTTTGGCGGCGAATCCTGGCCGGAGCATAGCGCTTAAACTGCTCCGCGTCCAGGATCGAATCGCGAACCATCTTCTGAACGCTAATCAGCCATACGATCAGTCCGGCCGCGATGATTCCCAATACGCCGCAGACGATCAGAGCCTGGCCGGCAAAGTCCGGCGTCCTTTCGGGATCGTCCAGACCCAGGCGGAAGAAAAAATACGTATTTTCCAGCCCGTCGATGTGAACGGACACCGGGATGTAATACCAGGGCTCGCGCGTTTCCGGTCTGTCCGCCTCGGCGGCGCTTCTGTAAATCCCCGGATGCTCCGAGGAAGCCTCCGCCGACAGATTCAGGGACGCAAAGGTCGCTCCGGCGGGGAAAAAACCCGGATCGCTCAGAAACATCGGTTTCCCGTCTCCGTCAAAGGCGGCCAGGCATCCGTCGTAGATCTCCCCGATTTCGGCAAAGGCGCTTTCCATGCTGTTCACGCTGCCCAGAGAACCGCCTTCCCCGCTCAGGCTGTTGAGCCAGCTGATGAAAAAGACCCCCTCCGAGATCTCCTCAAAACGGAGTCGAACCGTCTTCTGTCCGTTCTCCGTCTCCGCCTCAACATAGACTTCCTTTTCTCCATTCCGGGGGTTCAGCTCCTCCGCGGTCAGGTTCAGCCTGAAGGGCATTCCCTCCGGAAAGCGGATCATTCCGTCCCCGACCTGGCAGACCGCCCCGTTTTCCAGCATGGCGGGACCGGTATATTGTCCGGCCCGCGCTTTCTGCCGCAGGGAGATGGTCTCCATGTCAAAGGCTTCCCTTTCACGGGCTTCATATTCCTCATGGGCCCGGATCCGGTCCTCCTCCATGTTCCGGAAGACCGCCTCAATGCCGCTGATCCGCTGGCTTCGCTGCTCAATCCGGTATCGGATCGTGCTCTGCTCGTTCACGGCCCGCAGCACGAAAAAGCAGCCGGCAATCACGACAAGAGCTGTGATCAGGCTGATGATGGTTTTCTGTTTCAGCTTTTTCAAGGCTTTCGAACTCCTTCCTGGCTGCCGCGGCCCGGATCCTGCGCCGCGGCTCCCCGTTTTACGCCTTCTCCCCGCCGCTGAAGGCCGGCGATTTTCTGACATATCGATACAGCAGCAGCGCCTGGGTGGCCTGCGTGGCCATCGACCCGATCCATACGCCCCAGATCCCCACATGGAAAACCAGCACCAGCAGCGCGACCAGGCCAAGGTTCACGCAGGTAAAGGAGATGATGCTGCAGAACATGCTTTCCTTCATCATCCCGACGCCCTTCAGGCAGCCGTCGTAGATGAATTTGAGCGTCTGAAAGATCGTAATGACCCCGATCAGCAGACTGGAAATGGTGCCGATCCGGATAAAGGACTCATCGCTGCTGAAGAAGGCAAAGAAGAAATAGCCGCCCGCCATGATGATCACCGCCAGCACCGCCGCGCTGATCAGGCCGAGCTTCTCGATTCTTTTCCGGTATTCCGCCAGGCGCGCCAGGTTCCCCTCGCCCCAGGAGCGGCCGATCAGGGTGACCGCGGCGGTCTGCAGTCCGGTTCCCAGGGCATAGTTGATGTTCAGGAGGTAGTTTCCGACGGAGTAGATGGCCATCTGGAACGATCCGATCCGGGCCGTGATCCCGGAGATCACCAGCAGCGTCGCTCTCATCGTCAGATTGTCCGTCAGGCAGCTTTTGGCCATGGTGAAAATCTCCCCCAGGCTGTCCCGCGTCATGCGATACCGCTGATGGAGGGCGTAGGGAATGCTGATGAAAAGCTTCCGGTTAAAGGCAAAGGAGAAGCTGAGGATGCAGGCGGCCACGTTCCCCAGCACCGTCGCGAGCGCCGCGCCGAGGATGCCCATCGCCGGAAAGCCCCACCGGCCCTCGATCAGAAGATAATTGCCCAGGATATTGACCGCGCAGGAAAGCACGTTGTCCGCAAAGGTCAGCTTGGTCAGCCCCACGCCGCGGAGGGCGGAATTGATTTCCATAAACAGCAGGTTGAAAATCATGCCTCCCATCACGACGCGGAAATACAGCACGGAGTCCTGCAGGGTATCCGCCTGGCCGGAGAACAGTTCCATAATGGGCTGCGCCAGGGCGACCGAGAACGCGCTCAGGATCAGGCTCAGGATCAGCACCATCTTCATCACGTGGTCAAACACCCGGTTGGCCGCGGCCCGATCTCCCTTTCCCTGATGCTTCGCGATCAGGCTCGTCGTTACCGTGTTCAGGGCAAAAAAGATGCTGAACACAAACAGCCGCGGCTGGTTGGTTACGGAGACCGCGGAGATCGCGGATACGCCCATCGCTGCTACCATCTTGGAATCGATGATCGTCGCGAAGGTGTTGAACAGCGTTTCAAAAAAAGAAGGAATGCCGATGTCCCTGATCTCCCGGTTCATGTCCTGATGTGTGCTCATGGTTCCTCCCATACGGCGCGGGGTTGTTTTTTCGCGTCCGTTTCAGCCCCGGCCGCAAAGCGTTGGCTGGAGAATGTATTCGTATTCCCGCGAATCTCCGCGTGTTTCACAACGACTTTTTTCCCTCTGAACGCAATCCCCATCCGGATCACGGCGTTCACACCCGCGCTGCGCATCTCCGTTTCATATTTCTTTTCCCGGATTTGATTAAGCGCAGTCTGGGCCAGCTGTTCCAGGTCTTCCTTCTGATCCCGGGAGGCTTTCAGCTCGAAGAGAAAGCCCGGCAGCTTCTGATCCATGGGCTGCAGCTGAATATCGAAGCGCCCCAGCCCGGATTCCCGATTGGAGCGGACAGCGTAGCGGTTGTTGAGAATGGCGCACAGGCCGATCATCAAGCCCTGATAAAAGGCTTCGGAGCCAGTATCGTACACGCTGATGGTTTCCAGCAAGTATTTTTCGATGCTCTTTTGCAGGGCGTCCGCATCCCGTTCAAACACTGCCTGCTGAATGGCGGCGGCGATGGATTCTCCGCCGGCAGGGTTCAGCCGGGAAATGATCTCTTTCGCGTACACAAAGGCGATTTCTTTGTTGGGGATGGAAACCTGGCACATGAAATTGCCGTCGTCCTGGGGCAGAATCTTTGTGCAGCGCAGATAGCCCGCCACCAGCAAAAAGCTGTAAATACTGGACGGATTCTTTTTGACCTCCGGATAAATCACGCCGCTGTCCACATAGGTGGAAAGGGTTTCGCCCTGCATCAGGCGGCGCAGGTTTTCGGTGATCTCCGGCGTGGCGGCGGCAATGATCTCCCCGATGATGTCGTTGCTGCCGGTGGATAGCCAGAAGGCCTTCGGCACGCACTTTTCATCCACGTAGTTGATGACCGACCAGGGATTGAAGATCTCCGTCTGGCCGAACTGGTAACCGTCATACCAGTCGCAAACCTCGGCCAGCTTGTCTTTCTGACCGTAATAATCCAGCATCTGCGCCACTTCGTCCTTGGAAAAGCCGAAATAGCTGCTGTACCGGTCGTCCAGGATGGTATTGACTTTCAGGTTGTTCATGCCGCTGAAAATGCTCTCTTTGGCTACGCGGAGAATGCCGGTCATGAAGCCGTAGGCCAGATCGGGGTTATCCTTGAACGCGCCAGAAAACAGATTGCGGATGAAGCCGATCACCTGATCGTAATAGCCATTGGCATAGCCCTGTTGAATGGGCGTATCGTATTCGTCAATGATGATCACGGCCTCCATGCCGTAATGCTTGTGAAGCATGGCGGCCAGTACGGCCAGGGAGCGGGAGAGGGTGACCTCGTCCGCGGTGCCGGCAATAATGTCGGCGTAAAGCTGCTTTTCCACAGCATTGCAGGCACTGCTATCCGCCAGCTCTTCGTGGCGGGCGTATTCGCCGCGGATGTTGGCGGCAATGTCCTTCAACGCGTTATCCCAGGATGCGTATTTTACGTCCTTGAAGGAGAGATAGATCACGGGATACTTGCCCTGGAAGCTGCGGTAGTACTCGCCGCAGGCCCAGATGGCTTTATCCTTGAAATAAACGGAGGTGTCCGCCG
This sequence comes from Clostridia bacterium, assembly GCA_045546035.1. Taxonomy (GTDB): domain Bacteria; phylum Bacillota; class Clostridia; order Christensenellales; family Aristaeellaceae; genus Aristaeella. The sequence goes on along the minus strand of JAZQCB010000058.1, from coordinate 6,159 downwards.
CGGTGCGCTCAAAGAAAACCCGCAGCATATCCATGTTCAGGGTTTTGCCAAACCGCCGGGGCCGTGTAAACAGCGATACCTTGGGCAGTGCATCGATAAAATCGCGGATCAGCAGCGTTTTGTCGATATAGTAATACTTGGTGACCGCTTCCACATAGCCGGAAATGCCCACCGGCAGCGGAAGAAGCTGCGGGTGCTTTTCCGCCTTTGGATGAAGCTCAATTTGTGTATTCTCCGGCACGAGCCAGGAGCGGCCTTCCTTCTTCGCTCCATCGATGGCTCCGCTTTTGCATAATTGCTGGATTCTCCTGCCGGAGATTCCCCAGCGGGCAGCAGCTTCCGATATGGTTAAATACTTCATTGTGGTCACCTCACGCAGGATTTCGCGAAATCATTATACACCATTTCGCGAAATGAAGCAAGCATTTCGCGAAATTCAAGCGAAATCTATAGTCATGTTTCAACAAAGCTGCGTGAACGCAAAAAACCGACTGCCTTTGTCAGACAGCCGGTTCCTTGTTATTTGGGTCAAATGGTATAGATATAATTCGCTTTGCGCGGCGCGGCGGGATTGGCGGGCTTGTCGGCATAGCCCAGGATCAGGTTGCCGATACCCTCGTAATCGCCCTCGATGCCGAGCTGCTTGAGAATGGCCTGGCCTTCCTCGCTCTCGAATTCTTCCTTGGCGCGGTGGATCCAGCAGCTGGCCACGCCCAGATCGGCGGCGGCGTTCATCATGTTGCCCAGCACCAGGCTGCCGTCGTAGATGTAGGTGGGCATTGCCTTGTTGGCCAGCACCACCACCAGCTCCGGCGCGCCGTAGAAGGGATCGATGTCCATGCCCATCGCCGCGGCATTGAGCTTGGTCAGCTTGGCCCGGACTTCGGGGTCTTTGATCACCAGGATGATGGGCGACTGCTTGCCCATGCCGGTGGCGGCGTAGGTGCCCGCTTCCAGGATGGCGTTGAGCTTTTCTTCCTCGATGTGTTCAGGCTTGTAGGCACGGCAGCTGCGGCGCGTTTTCAGGGTGGTCAGGGTTTCGGCCATGGTTTTTTCCTCCTTTGTTGTGGCTGCGTCCCTGCGTCACCTGCAGGAGCAGCGAATCGGCCTCATAAGGCGGTCTGTAAACGATTCCCGTCAAATTCATGCGTTTGTTTCTCCCTGCACCTGCGCAATGTATTCGTTTCCCCAGGTTTGCATGGCGGCAATGACGGGTTGAAACTTGCGGCCAATCTCCGTCAGGGAATATTCCACCCTGGGCGGGATGGCTTCGTACTGCACCCGCTTGACCAGGCCGTTTTCCTCCAGCGCTTTCAGCTGGACGGACAGCGTGGCGTGGGTCATTTTCGGCATCTTCCGCAGCAGTTCGTTGAATCGGATGGGCCCGTCCTCCAGATACAGCAGGATCAACACCGCCCATTTGCCGGAGATCAGGCTTTGGGCCGTGGCATACGGGCACTTGCCGAAGCGCTCTTCCAGGGTCGTTTGCCTGGTCATCAGAGATCAAACTCCTCTTTCAGGCTGCCCATATCGCGGATCTCCACATGGCCGTTCTCCAAACTGAATACGCCCATCTCCCAGCCCTTTTGATCGTACAGCGCCATGATCTGCGGGAACGTTTCCCGCACCTTGCCCAGCACGGCGGCGTCGCTGGTCATCTTCGCGGTGCCGTCATAGCGCATGAATTCGTTGCCGCACAGGGCCAGCACTTCCACCTTTGGGTTCGCAGTCAGCTGCTTGAAAACATTCTTGAAGGTGCCGCACCCAAAGTAAATCGCATCATCCAGCAGCATTTGAAGCCCAAAGGGCCGCCCCTTGGGCTGGTCGCCATCCGTCGTCAGGAAATAGAACACCTGCGCTTTGTTCAGGAATTCATGCACCTTTGCAGCGTTACTCATGATGATCTTCCTCCTTGGTCATTTTCTTGAACCGGTTTTATTATATGACCGTTTATGGAAATGCACAAGTACGATTTTTCAGGATACCTGGTATCGTAAAAGATACCGGAGAATTCTTCATTTCTGCTTGATACTATATCGCCACAGCGATATAATAAGAATGAAAGGAGCTGATAATCATAGGCCAATCTTCCATCCGTCAGGATGAAAACGGCTCTCAGAGCCACCCAGCGATTATCTATCGGATTTCCCGCGTTTCCTCCAGGATTTCCGCTTCACAATTTTCTTCAATGAAAGCTGAAATCTCGTCCATCAGGCTGTCCGCCATGGCGTGATGGGGAACGATAGCGGCAATACCGATCACGATGATCGTGTGGGTATCCTGCTCGTCGATTTCTGCGGCGTATACGCGATCCGGGGATAGGATTCGGGAAGAGCACCAATAATAGAAATTGTTCAGATTGTCTACGCACGCATCAACGCCCTCTGCCTTTTTCAAAAAAAGATTGTAGGGCAGGAATGAAGATGCATAAATGGTACAGGTGCCGTTGCTATGAATGGAGGCCACCCGGCGATCCAGGTGCATGATGGAATATTGCTTCCAGGAGCGAGAAATCTGTTGACGAATATCCATCATAAGCAGGCCTCCTTTCCGGTCATAAATTATGATTAGCAATCATTCAGCATAGTTCCACCCATGTTCCCCGTGGTAGATCATGAGCCTGGTCATGCCGCCGTCGATGCAAATGTTTTCGCCGGTAATGAAGCCGGCCTTGTCGGAGCAGAGGAACAGCGCCATTTCCGCAATGTCCACGGGCTTGCCTACCCGGCCCACGGGCTGCTGGGCGGCGTCCGGGCCGGTGATATCGCTGCCCGTTGTGTCGATCCAGCCGGGGGAGATGCTGTTCACCCGGGCCTTGCCGGAAAGGCTCACGGCCAAGACGTGGGTCAGCGCGGCGATCCCGCCCTTGGCGGCGGTGTAGCTCTCGGTCTGGGGCTGGCTCATGCGGTCACGGGAGGAGGAAATGTTGATCACCGATGCACGGGGAGCAAAGTGCGGCATGAGCAGCTTGGTGAGATAGAATGGCGCGGTGACGCCCACCGCCAGGGCGTAGGAAAACTCCTCCCAGGCGCAGTCGTCGATGCCTTTCATCAGCGGCAAGGCGTTGTTGATCAGACAATCCACCTGCCTGCTTTTCTCGATGACAGACGCCGCGAACCGCTCCAGGTCTTCCTTCCTGGACACGTCGCCCACAAACCAATCGCCGGGCTGAATATCAATGATGTGCACCGCAGCCCCTTCCCGGAGAAAAGCGTCGGCAATGGCCCGGCCAATGCCGTGGGCCCCGCCGGTGATCACCGCTGTTTTGCCTGCAAAAATCTCTTGATTCATTTTGTTTTCCTCACAAAGCTGGAATTTGTTGATATCAAAGCGTCAGTATTTCGCTCACGATTTCATAAACGTTCTTATTGACTGTATCCACTTTTATGGTGTCAAGCGTTTGATACATGTCGATCCTTGCAACGCTTCTGTCGATTCCATCGTTACTGCGGATCCCCCTGGCGATGTCAGCAGAGAGTCTTTTGCGCAAATTGGTTTCATCGATCATAAGCGAAATCTTTATGGCTCTCGCATCTCCTGTGTCCAGTCTATCGATTATTTCGTCAATAATGGATTGTTCATGCATCACCCAGCAGAAAATAATATTTTCATAGGCCGTACAGTGGAGAAAACTATTCAGCAGGAAGCAGATGTTGCGCATGACCATGGCTTTTGTTTCTTCTGTTGCCTGAAACGGATCGGCATCCCAACACCAATCGCCGTCAAGAAAAACACTGTTCGGCAACTTCTTTTTCAGTTGCTGACTCACCGTCGTTTTACCGACGCCCATTGTACCGCCGATCAGATATATTGTTTTCATATCTGTTCCTCACAAATCCCGATATATTGTTCATCCAGCCGATAGTGTCAGCAGATCATTTCACGCGCACGGGTTTCCAATTGATTCAAGGTTTCATATGCAAGGCCTGCTCAAAATGCCGTTCAAAGTTTTGAATTGCTTCCCGGCTCACAGCATCCTGGGGACGGAGCATGTCAAAGGCATGCATCAAAACCCGTTGAGGATAACTTCTTTTAAAGGCATAAGGTGTTCGCTATTCCAGTCAAATGCCCCCGCTTTTGCTGCTTCTCCAATCTTCAAAGAAATATAGTTTTTATTGATTGAAAAGAATGTGTGAATTCGGCTCTTGTGCTCACGTGAGCCTATACTGTCATATTTCTCAATGATGTTAGAAATAAAGCTTTGAACATCTGCCTTCTGCTTTTCCGCATCTTTATCTTTGAGAATAGCCCAACACAAATCCTCCAATGCACCTGACTCAGGACTTTTGCTACAATTGGGGAGTAAAGAAAAAGCTATTTTTATACTACAACCATCATCACTTTTCCATTGATTACATTCGTCAGGGACTGGAAGATCATTTGCTTGTAACGCATTTTTTATTGATTGGACTGCACTCTGGACGCTTGTTTCAGCATCTCGCAGAATCAGCAGCTGCTTAATGCTATCAAATCCTTCCAAGTTTTTTAGCGTTGACAGAAAACGTCCAAGATCACTTATCCCTCCCATATCGAAAGTTTGTATATCATTGCCAAAACGAGGATCTCTTTCAAGACTGGGATTATTTAGGTAGCTTATGATAAACCTTTCTGTATCAATACCTTCGCAGACTATCAGGTATTGCTTTTTTATTTTGCTGTGTTCGTAATTCATCAGCGAACCTCCATCTCTGCCTTTAGTGCATCACCAAGCATAGAATGGCTAAATCTATGAATGGTTATCTTGTCATTAACACGACCCATACGATAATAGGCAAAGCTTTCAGGATTATTGATGCTATCAAATGCGGCAGATATTAGCTCATAACAATGTGTAGTGGCAATGATCTGGCAATTTACCTCTTTACTGATACGATCAATAATCTTCCACAGCTTACTGTACATGGAATAATGGAATCCTGTCTCTATCTCATCAATCAGTAGTAAACCGTTTTTCCTTTCCATTATAGCTAAGCAGATATTCAGAAGTTTCATAACTCCATCACCAGCGTATTGTAATGGAATAAGGCGTCCATTTGAACGGATGTAAAGCTGCGCCACACCCTGCATAGAAAGAGTCAGAATATCCTCTATTGTAGGATCCAATTCTTTAAGAACTTGAACAATCGTTTCTTTCGTACCGCTCAGCTCAAGTTTTGCTATGCCGGTTAAAACACTATCAGCATTACGCGCCAAGGCAGAGTTAGTAAACTGTGTGGATTTCATCAACTTGATCTCATTGCCTGGGAGACTCGTTTTTATATCACGCAATACGCTGACGCCATTTAATGAAAAATGTCCTTCTTCATGGTATTCTTCTTCACTAAATGTAAAAGAAAGTGAATACGCTGTTTTTGTTACCGACCTGAATTGCGCAAGAATTTCTTCTGATAAACCATTCATATTAAACGGCAGGTAGTTTTCGTCTTTTTTGTAGGTCAAGCAGGATTCGTGATCATTTTCAGATACACAAATCCTGATGCATCTTTCATTATCCATCTGATAGAAGAGCGGCTCCCATAACGAGGTGTTGCCGTTAACAACAGGTCCCCTGAATCCATTGATTTTCATAAATGATTCCGCTGCCGCATGATCCATAAACAGAAACAGGGCTTCGAGCAAAGTACTTTTCCCAACGTTGTTTCTGCCTGAAATCAGATTGATTCTGCACATATCATCCATTTTGAATGATTGTAAACCGCGGAAGTTTTCAATGACCATTTTTTGTATCATATTTATGTCCCCTTTTCTTAAAGCACATTTCACATGCTGCTAATAGCTGCATAAGGAAGTAGATAATTGCGGAGATTTTCAGCATCGCAGGAACCGATGCACCTTATTATTATTACCACAGAACGTTTGAAAATCCTTCTCATCGCCTTTCTCAGAAACACACTAAATCGTATAGCACCGGATGACCATATTTTATCACTTGATACTCCACATCTCCTGGGTTTATTTTGCCGTGCACCAAACATTTTAAAAGCGGCCCCAAAAAATAGGGTAGAGGGAGGGCGTTAGCCCTCGCCCCTCCCGTTGCACTTATTCCGACTTTCTAATTATTCCGACTGAACCTTGACAATTGAATATTTACAATGATTTCCCGAGAAACTTTCGGGATAACTAGCCAAGACAGTATAGCTTCCGTAATAGTTCCTCATC
>JAZQCB010000057.1:0-97033 GCA_045546035.1 Clostridia bacterium | reverse complement strand
TATCGGAAACGAAAAATAAATTTTCGTTTCCGATAAGCCTCCGGCGGATGCGTCCGGGCGCGAAATGTAATTTTGCCGCTTTGCGGCACGCGCCCGGCGCGGCGTAAACGCACCAAAACGCAAAGCGTTTTTGCGTTTACGATATGTTTCAATTAATCTCGTTTCATCAGTTTCTGAATCTCATCCCTCAGCGTTCTCAGCTCGCTGTTGGCATGACCGCGCAGGCTCTGAATATATTGAAGGAATTCATGGCCTGTTTTTTCCAGCTCAAGGAATTCCGTTGCCCCTGCATTGGAGCTTTTTCTTTTTTCCTCTTTGTGTTTATCCTTTGCTTTTACTGCAAAAACGGGCTCAGTCAGACGAATCCATTCCCCACTCAACAGGTCGAAGGACGATCCTGAATATGGAGCAGCAGCCTGCAAGGAAAAAGTTTCCTTGATTTTTGCTACCAATGTCTCGCTGGACGCATGCTCGCCGTGATTAACAAAGACGAACTTGGGCTTATCCTCAAATTTCCCCAGCCAGTCGATCAGTCCCGCCTGATCCGCGTGACCGGAAACCCCCTCCAGAAGATCGATCTCCGCGTGAACCTCAATGGTTTCACCATAGATTTTGACCTCGGACGCGCCGTCATAAATGATCCGGCCCAGCGTTCCATTCGCCTGATACCCCGCAAACAGGATGGTGTTTCTGGAATTCCAGAGGTTGTGCTTCAAGTGGTGCCGAATCCGACCGCCTTCGCACATGCCGCCGGAAGCGATAATGACTTTGGGCTCCGGATTGGTGTTCAGAGCCTGGGATTCCTCCACGCTGGTTGTTGTTTCAAGCCCATCAAACCAGATTGGATTCTCTCCGCTTGCCATTACGGCCCGTGTCTCATCATCCAGACAGGCGGTATCACACTGTAGAAAAACGGCTGTCGCTTCATTGGCCATCGGACTGTCGACATATACCTGGAAATGCTCATGCCCGGCAGGAAGCTTCAATTGCTTGAGCTCCCGGAAGAAATACAGCAACTCCTGCGTACGCCCGACAGCAAAAGAAGGTATGATGACAGAACCGCCTCTGTCGAAGGTTCGTTTCAACACTTCAGACAGTTTGGGAATCGGATTCAAAGTGACGTCGTGCAGCCGGTCGCCATAGGTGGATTCAATCATCAGATAGTCTGCGGAAGCGATGGGACTGGGATCATTCAAAATGGGCTGGTTCAGGTTGCCGATATCCCCGCTGAAAACCATCGTTCTGCGCTGACCATCCTGTTCGAGAAAGCACTCTATGGCTGCGGAGCCCAGCAGGTGGCCAATATCCGTAAAGCGGATGGAGAGCCCCTCATCGATTGGATAGATCCGGCCGTATTCACAAGGCCGGAACAGTTTCATTGTTTCCTCTGCATCTTCCGCCGTGTAGAGGGGTTCAATTTCCGGCAAGCCAGCGCGAAGATTCTTCTTGTTCTGGGATTTTGCCTCTGATTCCTGAATATGCGCGCTGTCCGCCAGCATGATGGTACAGAGGTTCTGGGTTTCCGCAGTGGTATATATGGCCCCGCGAAAGCCTTTTTTGTAGAGCAGCGGCAAGTTGCCTGAATGATCAATATGGGCATGTGTCAGAAGAACGTATTCGATTCTCGAAGGGGCTATGGGCAAATCTTCATTTACAATCTCGTCCTCCCCCTGTGTCATTCCATAGTCGATCAAGCAGAAACGTCCCGGAAGCCATTCCAGCAGCGTACAGCTTCCTGTTACCTCATGGGTCGCGCCAAGAAATGTGAGTTTCATTTTTTCATTTCACCTCATGATTGCTCAATGATCCGGAAGTAAAGCATGGCTTGATGAGAGTCCTGAAAGCATGCCCGTTTCGCTAAGTGGGCTCATCTGATTCTCCTCCTCTCCTATTATACATAAATCCGCGGAAAAAGACCAGAAAACCTTGCAAAAAGATAGTCAATCTCTTTCCTTTGGTGTATAATAACCGTTATACATCCGCATCAGAAATCAAAAAGAGAGGCTTCAGGTGCGGAGCTCAGGTGGAGGCGTTCTTTTATGGCAGGCAATGCAAACAGTTACCGGGAAAGTATAGACGCGAAACGGATTTTACAGATTCGGTCGATCTGCCGTGAGCTCCCCCAGGCCTGCGGAGATTTCCTTCGGGCGATCGCTGTCACCACGGGAACTTTTACCCGGCTGGCCTATGCCTTGGACCTTCGTACTTTTTTTGAGTACCTTCATCAGGAAAGGATCCTGTTTGCCCAGAAGCCGATCGCTCTTCTCAATGACGACGACCTGAACCGACTCTCCCAATCGGATCTGACCGGATATACGGAGTATCTGACCTATTATCTGAAAAACAACGAAGATCCTTCCGCAAAGGAAAAAGTTTATATCAATCATGATCTGGCCATCAAGCGGAAGCTTTGCTCGATTCGATCCTTTTATGATTATTTGTTCAAAAATCAGCGGATATCATCCAACGTGACAGAATTGGTTCCCCTTCCAAAGATCCACGAAAAGCCCATCCTGCGGCTGAGCCGGAGTGAGATGGAAAAAATGCTGTCCACCGCCCGCTCTGGTGAAGATATGAGCAAAGGGCAGCAACGCTTTCAGAAGATTACCGCTGTTCGGGATTATGCGATGCTGATTCTATTTCTTGGAACCGGGATCCGGGTCAGCGAATGTGTGGGAATCAATATTCACGATGTTGACATGGAGAATAACGCATTCCTGGTCACAAGAAAAGGCGGAAACCAGGTCGTTCTGTATTTTCCACCAGAGGTCGCGGATGCTCTGGCAGACTATCTGGAGCAACGGAAAGAAATAGAGGCTCTTCCCGGACATGAGGATGCTCTTTTTCTGAGCCTGCAGCGCAAGCGAATCTCTCAGCGCGCGGTACAGAACCTTGTGAAAAAATACGCAACCATTGCAGCGCCTCTCAAACCGAGAATCAGCCCTCACAAGCTGAGAAGCACCTATGCGACAAACCTCTACCACGAAACTGGCGACATTTATCTGGTCGCGGATGTACTTGGGCATACTTCCGTGGATACAACCAGAAAGCATTATGCAGATATGACAGATGCCCGGAGGCGTATGGCTGCGGAACATGTACATCTTCCGGGAGACCCTGCGTTTGAGAACGGAAACAAACAATAAAGCGCAGGCAGAGCTTATTATGTGTCCTTTTGCGCCTGCTTTTCCTGCGAGACGGGCGCTACCTCCTCGGGCAGGGCATTCAGCCTCCGATACTCCTGGATCGCCGCCCTGGCCAGCTCGTCACAGCGATTGTTTTGAGGATGATCCGCGTGCCCTTTGACCTTTAGAAAAGTAACATGGTGCTTCCGGGTCTGAGCCAGCAGAATAAACCAGAGGTCCTGGTTTTCCACAGGCTGGCCCGCGCTGTTCTTCCAACCCTTCTTTTTCCAGCCTTCAATCCAGTGATCATTGAATGCTTGAACAAGATAATTGCTGTCGGAGTAAAGAAAGACATTGCAGGGCTCCTTCAGGGCGCCAAGTCCGCTGATAGCGGCAAAAAGCTCCATCCGATTATTCGTGGTTCCGGCCATGTATCCGCTGATCTCTTTGGTATGAGGGCCGAATTCCAGAATCGCCGCCCACCCTCCGGGCCCGGGGTTGCCGCTGCAGGCTCCGTCGGTATAGATATTGACTGTTTTTCTTTGATCATCCATCGCCTATTCCCTCGACATCTTCCGGCTTTTATCCGCGCAGGCTTTCATCGCATCCATGACAGCGCTTCGAAAGCCTGTTTTTTCCAACACGGCCACGGCTTCGATGGTTGTCCCACCGGGTGAACAAACAGCGTCTTTCAAAGCCGCCGGATGCGTTCCGGAGGAAAGTACCATGAGGGCGCTGCCCAATACACTCTGGGCGGCCATTTCATAGGCATAGGTTCTTGGAATCCCTTCCCGAACACCGGCATCCGCCATGGCTTCTATCATCATATAGACATAAGCCGGGCTGCTGCCACTGATGGCGACGGCTCCATCAAACAGTCTCTCAGGCAGGACGCGTGTTTTTCCGACAGCATCAAAGATCCCTTTTGCATAATCAAAGTCTTCCTGGCTGAAGGTGGTATTGTCGCAGATAGCGGTCATCCCCTCACCTACAAGGGCCGGCGTATTCGGCATAACACGAAGCCATGCTGCCCCAGTGCCTCTTAACGCGTTCTCCAGCATGGAAACCGTCCAGCCGGCTGCTATACTGAGTACAGCCTTACCGGAAAGAAACGGATGTATTTCATCAATGACTTCCTGCACATACAGCGGTTTTACCGCCAGAATCACCAAGTCGGCACGCTCGGCGACTTCCTTGCAATCTCTTGCGATCAGGATGCCGGGAATGTCCTCCAAAAGCTCATTTGTCCTTCGTTTGCTGACATCGAACGCTGTGATCTGAGAGGCTTTGACATAGCCTGCGTCCACGATTCCGCGAAGAATCGCTGAACCCATGTTGCCGGTTCCGATCATCCCGATGGTTCTGATCATAAGGTATCCCCCCTGCATGATTACAGAATGAATTTTTTCAGATCGACCGCCTTGTTTTCACCGGAAAGATGTTCCTCCACATAGGCACCGTCGATTTTCAGGGTAAAGGGAGGCATATTCTCGTCTCCCGCGTTGAAGCTAATATCTTCCAAAAGCTGCTCAAAAACCGCGTGAAGCCTTCTCGCACCGATATCTTCCTGATTATCGTTTGCGTTACAGGCCGCCTGGGCAATTGCGGTGATGGCTGAATCCTCAAAGGTGAGAAGAACACGGTCAACCTCCAGCAGTGCTTTATACTGTCTGGTCAGCGCGTTTTCGGGCTCCGTCAGGATGCGTTCAAAATCCTGACGGGTCAGACTGCTCAGCTGAACGTGCACAGGAAAGCGGCCCTGAAGTTCCGGGATCAGATCGGACACTTTACTGATATGAAACGCACCGGCGGCGATAAAAAGCATGTAATCCGTTTTGACCGCCCCGTATTTCGTGTTCACCGTGGAGCCTTCCACAATGGGAAGAATATCCCGCTGTACGCCTTCCCGGCTGACGTCCGGGCCATGGCCGCCGCGGCCTCCGGCGATTTTATCGATTTCATCGATAAAAACAATGCCGTTTTCCTCCGTTCGACGAACAGCCTCTTCCTGAACAGCATCGTTGTCGATGAGCTTGGCGGCTTCCTGCTCCGTTAAGATCTTTCTTGCTTCCTTTACCTTAACATGGCGGATTCTGGTGCGTTTGGGCATCATATTGCCCATCATATCACCCAGCGATATGCTGCTTCCGCCTACTTCCAGAGTAGGAGCATCCTCCTCTACTTCGATTTCCAGTTCCACATCTTCTATTTCCCCTCGTACAAGCTGCTGCCGGATATCTTCCTTTTTCCGGGACAGAGCAGAGGCCTCCTCTGCGGAGGGGCTTTGTTCCTTCTGCCGTCCCAGAAGATAATCCAATGGATTGGAGACGTTGTTTTTTTTCGGCGGATGTACGAGCAGCTCGGAAAGCCGTTCTTCCGCCAGTACCCGGGCTCTGGGCAGAACCTTTTCCTCATGCTCTTTTCGCACCATGCGAACGGCGTTTTCGGTCAGATCCCGGATCATGCTTTCTACGTCACGGCCTACATACCCGACTTCTGTAAATTTGGTGGCTTCTACCTTGATGAAGGGCGCGTTCACCAGTTTCGCAAGCCGGCGGGCAATTTCTGTTTTACCAACACCGGTGGGGCCAATCATCAGAATGTTTTTCGGGCTGATTTCCTCCCGGAGCCCTTCGCTGACACGGCTGCGACGGTAACGGTTGCGCAGAGCGATGGCCACGGCTTTCTTTGCTTCTTCCTGGCCAACGATGTATCGATCGAGCTCATGAACAATTTGTCTGGGTGTCAGTTCCATCGGAGAACTCTCCTTTCTGCTTAAAGATCTTCCACAACAACGTTATCATTTGTGTAAACGCAAATGCTGGCAGCAATATGAAGGGCTTTTTCCGCGATTTCATGGGCGGAAAGCTCGGTGTTCTGAACGAGCGCCCGGGCGGCCGCAAGGGCATAATTTCCCCCGGAGCCAATGGCCGCAATTCCTTCATCAGGGTCGATGACCTCCCCTGTTCCGCTGAGCACCAACAGGCTGTCCCGATTGGCAACGATCATCATCGATTCCAGCTGACGCATGGCCTGATCTCCCCGCCAACTCTGAGCCAGGGAAACTGCGGCCTTTTCGAGGTTACCGCCGCACTGCTGGAGCTTTTCTTCAAATTTCTCGCAAAGGGTGAAGGCATCGGCCACACTCCCGGCAAAGCCGACCGCTACTTCGCCGTGGTAGAGCCGGCGCACCTTCCGTGCGGTTGTCTTAAAAACGGTATGCTCTCCCATGGTTACCTGGCCGTCTCCAGCGATGGCGATATGGCCGTTCCGACGGACGGCGCAGATGGTTGTTCCTCTGAAAGCACTACTCAAAATCGTATTCCCTCCTTGATAAGGCTTTTTTGTTTTTCCCAGTATTGGAGCGCCCTTGCGGAGATGGCTTCATATCGTTCCGCCTTATTCCGGATCTTTTTTTGTCCGGGAGCAACGGGCAAAGGATCGATGAGGCCGAAGGCGCAATTCATCGGCTGAAAATGGCGGTTCGGTGTGGAGACAAAACGGCCCATGGCACCTAAAGCTGTTTCGCCGGGGAAGCGCAGCTCCGGAAGTCCAAGCAAATCTCTGGACAGAGAAACGCCAGCAATCAGCCCGCTGGCAGCGCTTTCCACATATCCTTCTACACCGGTCATCTGTCCCGCAAAATAGCACCGTTTTCGGGTGGTCATTTCAAATCGCTCATTCAGAAAGCCGGGGCTGGCCAGAAAAGTATTCCTGTGCATGACACCATATCGCGCAAATTCAGCGTGAGCCAGTCCGGGAATCATTCCGAAGACCCGGCGCTGCTCGGAAAACTTCAATCTTGTCTGGAATCCAACCAGGTTGTAAAGGGTGTCTGCCGCATCGTCCTGCCGTAGCTGAAGAACAGCAAAAGGAGGCTTTCCGCTTCCGGGCACGGCCAGCCCCACAGGCTTCATAGGTCCAAACGAGGGAGCCATACGTCCCCGCCTGGCCATGCTTTCAATGGGCATGCAGCCCTCAAAAATCCGTGCTTCCTCAAATCCATGGACATCGGCCGTTTCAGCGGAAAGAAGCGCGTCAATAAAGCGATTGTACTCCTCTTCCGTCATGGGACAGTTGAGATAATCGTCCCCTCTTCCGTACCGGCTCATGCGGAAAATATGCTCCATATCCAGGGAGTCCTTTACAACAATAGGAGCTGCAGCATCGTAAAAATGAAGCGTCTCCAATCCGGGGAGACCCGCGATGGCCTCAGAAAGTTTCAGACTGGTCAGCGGCCCGGTCGCAATCACAGCGGGGCCATCCGGAATCTCTGTCACTTCCTCCTGAACAACCTGAATCATAGGATGGCTGCGAAGGTGCTCTGTAACATCCTGTGAAAAGCCATTTCGATCCACGGCCAGCGCCCCTCCGGCAGGAACTCTGTTTCGATCCGCAGCGCCCATAATGAGGGAATGAAAGCGCCGCATTTCTTCTTTCAGAAGGCCTACTGCGTTGGTGAGTCGGTCACTTCGGAAGCTGTTGGAACAGACCAGCTCCGCAAAATCGACCGAATGGTGGGCGGGAGACATTTTATCCGGCTTCATTTCCGCCAGTCGCACCCGAATACCCCGCTCCGCCAGCTGCCAGGCCGCTTCAGAACCCGCCAGCCCTGCTCCGACAACAAGGACCTGCAATTCTTCAGTCATCTTTTTCCTCCTGGGATGGAACGGCTTCCTGATAGCGGCAGTTTTCATTTGCGCACAGATGGACAAGCCCCTTTTGTCGGTTCCGCTTTTCGACCATATAGCTGCCACAGCGGGGGCATTTTTCGGAAACAGGCTTATCCCAACTGACAAAGTCGCATTCCGGGTAGCCTTCGCAGCCGTAAAATTTCCGATTTTTCCGGCTAACCTTTTCCAAAAGCCTTTTCCCGCATTTGGGACACGGAGCATCCAGATAAGTCAATACCGGCTTGGTATTCCTGCAGGCCGGAAAATGAGGGCAGGCGAGAAAACGGCCGAATCGGCCCATCTTATATACCATCAATGCGCCGCAGTTTTCACAGACGACATCGCTGACCTCATCCTGTATTTCTATTTTATCGATTTCTTTCTCCGCGATTTCAAGAGAATGAAGGAAAGAAGGATAAAAATCTCTCAGCACCTGTTTCCAGTCGAGCGTGCCTTCTTCAACCTGATCAAGCCGTGATTCCATGCCGGCGGTAAACTCCGTATCGACGATGTCGCTGAAATAGTCCTGCATCAGGCTGGTAACCATCACGCCCAGCTCAGTGGGAAACAGCCGTTTCTTCTCTCTGGAAACATAGCCCCGTGAAATGATTGTGCTGATTGTTGGCGCGTAGGTGGATGGGCGTCCGATGCCGTTTTCTTCCAGCGTTTTCACCAAACTGGCTTCAGTAAAACGGCTTGGCGGCTGTGTGAAATGCTGGGAGGGTTCGATCTCCTCCGCGCGAATCAAGGCGCCTTCCTTCATGGAAGGCAAAACACTGTCCGGATGAAATGTTTCCTCATCCGTTCCCTCTTCATAGACGCTTGTAAATCCAGGGAAAACTTTATGTTCACCATAGAAATGAAGGCGTACGGAAGCGTCGCCGATCTCGGCGGACAGGGTACTGTAAACGGCCGGAGCCATCTGGCTGGCAACATAACGGTTATAAATCAGCCGATAAAGCATATATTGATCCCTGCTCAGGGAGGCCTTTACAGACTCCGGCGACCTTTGGACATCTGTTGGCCGAATCGCTTCGTGGGCATCCTGAGCATTTTTCCGGCCTTTATACTCGTTCGGTTTGTCGGGCAGGTTCTCGGCGCCAAAATGTCCAGGAATAAAGGCTCGCAAGTCCTGAAGCGCGTCTTCGCTGATCCGGACGCTGTCTGTACGGATATAGGTTACAAGGCCCTGGGTTCCCTCTCCCGCCAGATCCACGCCCTCATACAGTTGTTGGACAACCTGCATGGTTTTCGCTGTGGAGAAGTTCAGTTTACGGCTGGCTTCCTGCTGAAGACTCGAAGTTGTAAAAGGAGGGGCTGGCATGCGCTTTCGTTCTTTTGCCCGAACTTCGAGGACAGAGAGGCGGGCGGCCTTGATCCGATCAACTGCTTCCCGGGCGTCCTTTTCACAAAGCAGCTTCGTTTTCTTACCGTCAAGGCTGACAAGACGGGCATGAAATGAAACCGTCTTTTGATCCTGCTCCAGTTTGCAAAGAACATTGATATCCCAGAATTCTTCCGGAATAAAGGCTTCGATTTCCCTCTCCCGATCAACCACCATTTTAGTGGCTGCGCTTTGAACACGACCGGCAGAAAGCCCTTTTTTGATTTTAGCCCACAGAAGAGGGCTGATCTTGTACCCAACCAAACGATCCAGCGCTCTGCGGGCCTGCTGGGCATCCACCCGCCCGAGGTCAAGTTGTCTCGGATGGCGGATCGCGAACTGTACAGCTTTTTTGGTAACCTCGTGAAATTCGATTCGACAGGGTTTGTCTTCCGGCACACCCAAGGCATGGAAAAGATGCCAGCTGATGGCTTCGCCTTCCCGATCCGGGTCAGTTGCAAAAAAGATCTCTTTTGCACCCTTGGCTTCCTTTCGAATCCGGGCAAGAATATCACCCCGGCCCCGGATCGTGATGTACTTCATTTCAAAATCATGGTCTGGATCCACGCCCAGCTGGCTCTTGGGAAGATCGCAGATGTGCCCCTGGGAGGCTTCCACTTTATATCCCTTTCCAAGGTATCGGCTGATGGTTCTGGCCTTTGCGGGAGATTCCACGATGATCAGCTTTTTTTTGGTTTCAGTAGGCATGTCGTCATTATCCTCCGAATCAGTTTCCCTGATTGATTCGATATAGCTTACCGGGCATCGCTTCAACAACGCCTTTGATCTGCATCAGGGAGAGAGTCGCGTTCAGATGCGCTGCGGACATTTCCAGTGTCTCGCACAGCTGATCAAAGCTTAATTCACCGGAGGAAAGTCGTTCGTAAATCAGCTTCTCCGGTTGCGTTAATCCCTGAGGAGACGCGGCGCATCCGCTATTTTGCATCACATCATCATTCTTGTCAAGCCAGCGCATATCTTCCATCAGATCTTCCGCGGTTGTAAAGTAAATAGCGCCCTCCCGCAGCAATTGATGGTTTCCTTCGTTTCGCGGGTTGCCAGGCTCTCCTGGATAGACAAATACATCCTTTCCCTGGTCAAGGGCGTGCTGGACGGAGGTCATGCTTCCGCTCTTGATCCGCGCTTCCATCAGCGCCAGACAATCTCCGAGCCCGCTGATAATACGATTCCGAAAAGGGAAATGCCATCCGAGCGGTTTTTCTCCCGGCGCGAATTCGCTGAGAATCAGCCCGCCCTGCTGAATAATCTGGTTTCGAAGCGGAGCGTTTTCGGAGGGATATTGTTGATCCAGGCCGCAGCCAAGAACAGCGATCGTTGGGCTGAATCCCTTTAAGCACCCTTGATGAGCAGCCGTATCAATGCCATAAGCCAATCCGCTGACTACAGCGATTCCGTTTTCACTAAGACGCTGCGCGGTTTTTCGAGCAGCTTCCTGTCCTTTCCATGAAGCGTTTCGGCTGCCAACCATGGCAACGGTTCGACCTGCCAATGCTTCCATACGCCCCTGATAAAACAGAATGCCCGGAGGGTCCTGAAGGTTTCTCAGCCTTTTGGGATAGGCCTGATCCCATCTGGTTACTCCACGGATCCCATGGGTTTGGATCAGCGTTTCCCAATGAGAAAGGACTTGATCGGATGCGTTTTTCCGCATGAAAGCGAGAGCTGAGCGGGGCATTTCCAGGCGATCAAACTCATTCCCCTGAATCAGTGCCTGAAACACCGCTTCAGGTTGATTGTTCCCTTCCAGCAGAGAGGAAATTGTGTTTGGAGTCAGCCCCGCGGCAGCAAGCCAGGCCAGATAGGTTTCCCGGGAATATGCACCCATGCGGATTCCTCCCGTCAGTTTTTCCAATATTTCTGATCCAGTTCCCTGTATTGAATCGCCTCGGCAATGGCTTCGGAAAATATTATTTTCTCTCCGGCCATGTCCGCCAGCGTTCTTGCAACCTTGATCACCCGATGGTAGGCCCGCATGCTCAAATGCATTTTATCCGCGGCTAAATGAAGAAGCTGTTCAGCCGAAGCGTCCATCGGACAGTATTGCCGGATTCCCATATTATCCAGGCGGGCATTGCAGAAAATAAAGGTTCCCCGATATCTTTCCATCTGGATATTACGGGCCTTCCGAACGCGTTCGGCCACCTGTGCGGAGCTTTCCGCGGGAGCAGATCCGCGAATCTCGCTGACAGGTACGGCGTCAACTTCCACCTGGAGATCGATCCGATCCAGGAGCGGCCCTGAGATTCGATCCAGATAACGGCGAATCTCCGTCGGTGTACAGCGGCATTCCCGAAGACGGCTTCCGAAATAACCGCAAGGGCAGGGATTCATTCCGGCAATGAGCATAAAAGAAGACTGATACAGAGCCTGATGATGAACACGGGAGACCGTAACGAATCCATCTTCCAACGGCTGCCGGAGCGCTTCCAGAGCAGCTCGGCTGAACTCAGGAAGTTCGTCCAGAAAGAGAACGCCGTTATGAGCCAGAGAAACTTCACCGGGCCTGGCGTGCACACCACCGCCGACCAGGGAGGCCACGGATGCACTATGGTGTGGGGCGCAAAACGGCCGTTGAATCATCAAACCGCTTCCGGAAGGCAGCTTGCCTGCTATGGAATGGATACGGGTGGTTTCAAGAGACTCTGAAAAGCTCAGCGGAGGAAGAATGCCAGGTAGACAACGGGCCAACATGGTTTTACCGCTGCCGGGAGAGCCGATCATCAGCATGTTGTGCCCACCTGCGGCGGCGACCTCCAACGCTCGCCTCGCGCCGTGCTGTCCTTTTACCTGGCTCAAATCCATCAGGAGCTTTCGCGTGTGAACACAGTCCTCATACGATATTTGAGGCTGAGCAGAAATCAGCTTTCTTCCCTCCAGATGATCGATGACTTCCCTCAGGTGGCGCGCAGGGAAAATCTTCATTCCCTGAATGCAGGCAACTTCACGGGCGTTGTCGAAGGGAAGAATAACGTCCGTAAGGCCTTGTTCGCTGGCAGAAATCACCATGGACAGAGCGCCGTTCACCGGTTGAATGCGTCCATCCAGTCCAAGCTCGCCAAACAATACGGTTCGACTGAGGTCAAGGTTGTCCCGGGGAACGATTTCCCGGTTAGAGGCGAGAATCCCCACTGCAATAGGCAAGTCAAAAGAAGGTCCTTCCTTTCGCATATCCGCGGGGGCGAGATTCACGGTCATCCTCCGGGGCGGCATTTGCTTTCCGCTGTTCAAAACAGCGGCATTTACCCTCTCCCTGCTTTCCCGTACGGATGCATCGGGCAGACCGATAATTTCGATCCCCGGCAGGCCGCCGGCAGAGAACACCTCAACCTGAACCGGAAATCCGTTAACGCCGCTGATTCCAAAGCTCAGCGTCATGGCCATCATTTCATTCATTGTTATGTCCTTAATACCAGATTTTCAGCAGTCCACGGCCAATGTTCAACCAACCGACCGGTGACATGATGCCGCTGACATAAGGAAAGAAGAGACAGAAGGCAAGCGCTGCCATCATCAGATAAACGCCCATTCCCGCTTTCACCCATCGATAACGACGGATCAGGAATTGCTGCCAGACCAGTGTCAGGGAAGCAACCAAAAATGGTATGCTGGCAAAATAATGATAGATGTAGGTTCCCCTGGGAACCAATGTCCAGGGAAGATACTGGGCGAGAAAACCAACCAGCAGGAAAAACAGATTGGTTTCCACTGTGCCTCCTGTTTCGGGACGTGTGAGCGAGGGATCCTGCAGGCGCTGTTCCCTGGCCTTCAGCCATCCCCACCCGCACAGAAGCATGGTTCCAATGGCCGGGAACCAAATGGCGGGGTTTCCGAAGCAGAAAATGCTGAAGCTGAACCGATCCGAAAAAATGTATTGCTTGGTGGAATAGAACATGGGCTTCGCCATCACGGGCCATTCATACCAGGGTGAATAAAACGGATGATCCATTCCAAGACCGGGAGTGCTGTGATAGTTTAACATGCCGATCTGGCTTTGCCACACCGCATTCAGATAATCCTTCAGGGAAGTAAAATGGCGGTGCGCAAAATAGGGTACATAGCTGAGCAAATAAATCAGCGATGGAATCAGTACAAAGAACAGCACACACCAGATACAGAGGCCGAGAAAAGACTGAAGGGCGGAGGATGCTGTGTTTTTCCGCTCCAGGGTAGTTCCGAGCAGCCGTTCATGCCGCTCAAGGAGAAGCAGCCGCGCACCATGCCAGAAGAACAGGATAGCCAGTCCTGCCCCGGCATAGATGCCGATCCATTTACTGGCTATGGCCAAGCCCATAAACAGCCCGCTGCATCCAAGGTCAGCAAGTACTTTTCGCTTAGGCGCGAAACGCCAGTCCGTCTGAAGAAAGCGAAGCATGAAGAAATAAGAGAACAGAATAAACAAAACCGGATAGGAGTCAATGGTTGCAATCTGCGTCTGCGTAAAGTGCATGCAGTCCAAAGCCATCAGGCCAGCGCCAAGAACGCTCAGGACGGTGCGGCCTGTTAACTGGCGAACCAGAAGATAGACGCCAGCCAGCATGCAAACGCCGGCAAAAGCTCCTGCGAAGCGCCATCCAAAGGGGGTCATACCGAAGAGCGCGATTCCTCCGCTGATAAAAATCTTTCCCAAAGGCGGGTGGCTGGTTTCATAGGGAGAAGCGCCCTGAAGAAATTCCCATCCGGTTCGGGCATGATAGATTTCGTCAAAATAGGTGGAGTTCCACCAGCTCGGCTGAGGCGTCCTGGGGTCCGTTTCATCTCCGAGTTCGTCCTCGCTGACAGGGAACCAGACCGGAAGCCCTTCCATACTGTTCTGTTCGTCCACGAGGAGTGCTGCAGCATGAGCGGAATACAGAACGGACTCCGGATCCCCTCCCTGATGATCGACCGCAAAAACCGGCAGTATTTTTCCCTGATTATCCCGGAAAATGACTTCACACAGGGAAAGGCCAACCTGGTGGGCGGTGATCCGAACGTAACGGCCGGAGAACCAGTGTCTGGAAGAATCAAAAGATCTTGTTCCATCAGCGTTTTGCGTGCTGTTGGTAACATACTTCCATTTCCAGCATTGCCCCTGATCCATTTCCGCCCAGGTTTCATCCCTCCATGAAACTCCGTCGTCGCTGACGGCAACGCTGAAATTGTATCGGCTTACCCGGGCAAAATAGAGCATATCGAAACCTTCCTGATAGGAACCAAGATCCAGAGTCACAGACTCGGGGTATTCAGAGGAAGTCCAGGCGGTTTGAGGCGCACGGGTGCTTCCCAACGTGGAAAAGCAAAGGACTGAATAAAGAGAGAGAATCACGGCAAGAGCGGCGCTGTCCTTTTTTTGCCAGTGAAGCCGACCATCCATGGAAGATTCTCTGATCCATTTTTTATCTTTTTCCTCGGAGCCTTCCGATAGACAGAGGAGAGTACCAACATGAACAGCGTAAAGCGTATTCAGGATATTCAGGACGGAAAGAAGGTCCGCCAGAAAAACGGTATCTTCGTTCAGATGCCCCCTGGCGGAACCGAGACGGATACTGTTGTCAAGAACTATACCCTCATTTATAAAAGCTGTCAGAGTCAGACAGAGCAGTATTGTAGCAATACGCCGATCCCGGTGTAGCAGGAAAGCCAGGGAAAACAGTAAAACGGCCGGGAAAACATATCGCTCATGCATCTTGATGCCGAAGACATAAAGGATCAAAAACAGCAGCCCGCCAAGGTACGGCAGAAAGCTGATGTCTCCTTTTCTGAGAAAGAGGCTTAGCACAATCACAAAAGCAAAGGCCATGGCGCCGATACCGACAGCGTTCCATGTCGCGGAAGAAAGAGCGCAATAAACAAACCAGCAGATAAAGAGGGCTGTCAGTACCTGCTCGATCCAGATGTTTTGCTGATTTCGACGGGCCTTCATTGTCCAGTAAAGGCCATAGATTCCGCACAGAACCGCGAGGGAAATGGGGGCCCACAGATTCGCAGTGTGGCTGATACTGTCCCAGTTCCCATTAAATAAATAATAGAAATTGGCCGTGTTGACCGTGGCATATGGATAGGAAGCAAGCGTCCCACTGTATTGGGAAATAATCCAGAAAGGATCCTGTCTGAGGCTAAATGGAACAACGATAATCAGAAAAACAATCGCTGCGGCTGCAAGACCGGTCAGGATCTTCTTTCTGCAGCCCTGATCCCGGAACCAGGCGACGAGAAGAGCCGCCAATCCAAGAAATCCGAGCATCAGTGCCTGAGGTTTGATGAGCACAGAAAGCATATAACAGGGCAAAGCGATAATCCATTTCCCTTCGATCGCCCAGATCGCGACCATCAGCAGGAAAAGTGCCAGTACGCTGTCCATCTGTCCCCAGGCGGCACTGTTCATAATGGTCAACGGGTTGAAAGCGAGAACCAAAAGAGCAACCCGTATTTTTGTTTCGGAGAGCGATGGAAACCGGCGACGGGCAAACCGATCCAGCAGGACGCAGGAAAGAAGATCACACAGCGCAGGAACAAAACGGAAAACCAAACGCGGCCATCCCGAAGGCGCATTGGGAATGATGCGGCAGATCAGCGCATTCAGTCCAAGAACCCAGGTGTAAGCGGGAGGGTAATCACAAAAATTGGTTTCCGGATAAAAACCCGCGGGTCCATGATTCGCCATGGTTTCGCCCCAACTGCGGAAGCAGTTGACATCTACCATGTAACCGGGGATAAACCAGCTGAGGGCCAGGCGAAGAAGGAAAGCCAACACGAGCCCAGCAGAAAACCAGACAGGAGACGATATGACTGCTTCCGGCCGCAAGGCGGGATGCTTACGGCGAAGCTGCTGCAGAATCAAAACCGCCAGAACAGCATAAGACACAGCGATCATGATCAGCCGCGGCCAGGCCGGTGAAGCGGAAGCAACATCTTCCTCGTCCTCCGTACCGTCATCATATCGGCTGATGTTTTTTTCGGAATACCAGCGGTCGGCAATGACGCTTCCCGGCGTTTCGGCGACCGGCTCCAGGGACAGCTGGTCAAACCAGGCTTCGCCGGTGCTTTCGCCGCTGTAACCTCCCAGCCGGGCAAAAAGGGTAACTGTTTCCTGGTCTTCCCCGGTTTCGCCATACCATTCTATATAAACCCATTCATTGTTGGAATCATAGACGCTTTCACTGAATACATAAAGTCCCTCCAGCGAAAGATTGGCACCCCTCCCTTCCTTGATTCCCTTCGCACGGATGTATCCGCTGAAGCGATACAGCGTTTCAGGCTCAACGCGCACTGTTTGAGCCAGACGCGCGTCATTCATGCCGTTATTCCGAATGCGCGCGCAGCGGAGGCCGTCTTTCGGGGAATCCTCCGAAACAGAAAAAACGGAGTAACCCTCATCCAGCACATAGGCGTCCGTTTCCCAGGCCAGGGGCATTCCATCCCCGTTCACAGATTCAAAACTGCCGTTTTCAAGCAGATTCTCTGCCGTGGCCACCGAAAAGAGCAACATGAAAAGCATCGTCCATGCACACAAATGACGGAACTTTTCCTGGAGCCATAAAAGAAATGTTTGATTCATTAAAACATCATGCCTCCCGGCTGGAATGCGTTGGGTACGTGTAGGATTTCATCCTGGTTGATCTCTATCACGTCGAAACGAATCATGCGTTGTGTCCATCCGTGCCTCATCAGATACAACATGGCCGTTCTCGCGATCCGGCGCTGTTTTCCGGCGCTGACGGCCCGCAATCCGTCGCCTGCCTTCGAAATAGAGAAACGGGCCTTGACTTCGACGAAAACAAGTGTAAGGCCATCTTCCATAATCAGATCGATTTCACCTGTTTTTTCCCTGTGGCGTCGCTCCAGGCACCGCATGCCTTTTTCTTCCAGATACCGTTCGGCCATTTCTTCCCCGCGAAGGCCGGTTTCATACGTCGTCTTCATAGAAAGTGTGTAATAAAGGTCGCCCGGTGAATGGGACATGGCCCCCATTTTTTCAGCGCGGCGATATGCTCCGCTGTACCATAACCCTTGTTGCGTGCAAATCCGTACTCCGGATAGCGCAGATCCCACTGGCGCATTTCGCGATCCCGTGTAACCTTGGCGACAATACTGGCGGCAGCGATGGCATAGGATGATGCATCACCTTTGATGATAGGTACTTCCCGCCCTTTCAGCCCCAGTCCGGTGACCGCGTCGATCAGAAACACGTCGGCCGGAATCTGTTCTGCCGCCTGGCGCATGGCGTTTTTGGTAGCCTGCAAAATATTGACCCGATCGATCTCCTCCGGAGATGATTGCCCAATTCCGATATAAAGGGCGCTCTTCATGATCTCCTCATAAACCTTCTCTCTTCTTGTTTCGGAGAGCTTTTTACTGTCATCCACCCAGTCAATCAATGGTTCCGGGGGCATGACCACACAGGCGGCGACCACATTCCCGGCAAGCGGACCCCGCCCGGCTTCATCCATACCGGCGACAACTCCAAAGGACCGCCAGGATGCGTCTGCTTCATTCAGGCATCGGACTTTTTCCTTTCTGTTGACCACAGGCTCGCAACTCCCTTTCATTTCTTTGGATGCTCCAGCGTAATCCTTCCCAATTTTCCCGCCCGAAACTCATCCAGCACGATCCGGCAGCAGCGGTCTTCATCGGGCTGCCCTCCCCGAAGCAGGAATCCCCTCCCCCGACAAACATCAAGCATCAGTTCCGGACCACGGACAGAAGGATCCTGAATATGAAAACGTTCCTGAAGCACATCCGGACGGAGTTCGGCAATTTGATCCAGCAATTTAACTGTGAGCTCATCCAGCGGAAGGATATCATCCCGGACCGTTCCCAGCCAGCAAAGACGAACGGCGGCTTCCTGGTCATCCAGGCGTGGCCAGAGCAAACCCGGTGAATCCATCACTTCCAGATAGTCATTGATCCGAACCCACTGATTGCTGCGGGTAACACCGGGCTGATCTCCTGTTTTCGAGACAGGAGCACCACGCAGATGATTAATAAATGTGCTCTTTCCGACATTGGGAACGCCGATCACCATGGCCCGTACCGTCTTCCGGATCCCTCGGTCAGCTGCGCGAGCCATCGCCTCCGCCGTGGCCTTTCCTATAGCGGCGGTGGCTTCCTTTGCTTTCATGGATCGGGCTGTAAGCGTTGTCGCTTCAAGCCCCTGCGCACGGAAGAAGCGCACCCACTCCCTGCTTTCGGCGGGATCAGCAAGGTCTGCCTTATTAAGATAAAGAAGCCTTTTTTTTCCATTGATCATCTGATCCAGAACCGGATTTCTGCTGGAAAAGGGAAGCCGGGCATCACAGAGTTCAATGACCAGATCGACTCTGGAAAGCTGATCCTCCAAAAGCCTTCTGGACTTCGCCATATGCCCGGGATACCAGTTGATGGTCATTCCTTCCTCCCCGTACCGATGGCGTTTCTGAGCGGCTCAAAATCAATGCCTTCCAATGGCTTCAAAACCTGATAAAGCTCTTCCAGCATTTCCTTCACGCCACCCGGAACATCGCTTTCAGCATTCAGAGGAAGGACCGGATCATGGACGCTCAGCCGAAGCAAGAACCAGGCGGAATCCTGTACTCCCTGCAAATCAAAGCTGATGCGGACGCCCTCCCGGTTGTCTGGCGCAACATGCCATCTGTCGGCCGTGTTGGCATAATCAAGAACCCGCTGAATGGCTTCCTTTCCCCTGGAACGAAAATCGGAGTCAAGAATGGTCAGCCTGATCTCGGCGCTTTCCGCAGGCTCCCGTAAATCGGCGATCAGACTGCCCAGCGTTTTTCCTTGCTGCTTCATCTGCATCGCTTTTACGATCAGAACGGTCACAAGATACATACCGTCGTCCAGAAAATGGTTTTCCTTCAAAGCAGCGTGGCCGCTGGTTTCAATAGCCAACGGGCAGGAAATGCCCTCTCGATTCAGGCGAATGGCTTCATCAATGACATTGCGGTACCCTCGTTTATATCGATAATGCTCGCCGCCCCAGTCATTAATAAACTTTTTCAATCCGGAAGAGGTGACGGAATCCGTTACGATGGTCTGCCCTGGCTGATCATCCAGAAGAATAGCACTGATCAGGGCAATCAGACGGTTCCGGTTGATCTCTTTCCCGTCGGAATCAACGATAGCCGCCCTGTCGCAATCCGCGTCAAAAATGACCCCGAGATCTGCGCCAACATTCAGGACGGCGTGTCGAAGGGATGCCATCGCTTCAGCGTTTTCCGGGTTGGGAATATGGTTGGTGAACCTTCCGTCCGGCTCAAGGAACTGGCTGCCTTCAATCCAGGCGCCCAGGTTCTCCAGAAGGGTGGCATAAAAGCCGCCTGCGCCGTTTCCTGCGTCCACCACCACATGCAACCCGAGCAAAGGCTTGGGCATGCTTGTCCCAAGTCCGGATCGGATTCTGGTAGCAAGCTGTTCCATATAAACCGGCAGAAACTCCCGCCTGGAGAGGCGACCCGAAATGGGCAAATCATCAGGCTTCAGCTTTGATGCGGCCGTCAGCAGATCCTCAACATCCCTGCTTTCAATGCCACCTGACTCCGTAAAGAATTTCAAGCCGTTCCGCATCCAGGGGTGATGGCTTGCGGTTATCATGATGGCGCCGTCCGGCTGGAAACCGGGCGTAATGATACTCATATACATGGCAGGGGTCGTACACATGCCGAAATCCATCGCGGAGGCCCCCGCGCGGCATACGCCCTCCGCCGCTGCCTGAAGCAGCATGGGGCCGGACACCCGACTGTCCCTTCCGAGAGAGATGAGAACCTCGGATACCGGTTTATTCTTTCTGCGCGCTATCCATTCGGCGAAGGCCATGCCCAGGGCTTTGGCGATATCAGACGTCAGCTCCGCATCTTCTCCCACGGCGGTTCCCCGTACATCTGAACCGCTTTTCAGTTTTAACCAATCCATGTTTAGCCCTCTCTTTCCCGATCGTTCTGGTGAACGATGAATGATTCCTGATCATCGCAGATCCCACGCAGCAGTTGATAAAGCGGCGACAGCGCTGTAAAATCCTTCCGGATTTCCTGCGTCAGTCTCTCAGAGAATGCCAGCCTGTAATCCGGCGAGACCTTGCCGACATACATTTCCTTGCTGCGATACCATCTTTCCAGTTTCGGAGGGATACCGGCCGGAATATCGATCCTGCGAAAAATGGTTCCCCCCAGACCGAGCTTCCGGCCGGGCAGATTCATGTTTTCAATCATTGCGGAAATGCCGTCAGGATTGGCGACGATCCGTTTCCTGAACCCATCCATAACCTCCCGATTCTCTCCCCACAGGCCCATGCCCCAGTCCAGCCGTTCCGGACCAAACTCGACGAAATAAAACAGGGATTTTTCCCGGGGTTCCCCGGCCCTCCGAAAGAGAAACCAGTGATGATCCCGGTAAGGACTTTTATCTTTGGAAAAACGGGTGTCCCGATGAATTCTGGAAAGGCATTTCCACGGGCGAATTTCCATCATCGGATCAATTGACAGCATGGTCGGGGCCAGATCCTCGATCAGCTCATAAAAGGGTGTCTGTACATCCCGGACATATCTGTCGTGCTGATCGTGAAAAAAATCCGTATAATTATGGAACCGAAGATCCATCAGGAAACGGACCGTATCATCCGTAAAACCTGCAAACATAAGTCACCTCCAACATAAGCCATTTTATTATATGCAAATTGATGGTGAATTTCAACCACCCCGCAAAAAGAACCTCCCCTTTGCTTGTGCAAAGGGGAGGTAAAACCCAAAGCTTATTTGCCCAGCAGCCTGTGAACCTCTGCGATCTGTTCAGGCGTCAGATCCAGATTATCGGAATTGGAGGGACCGGTGCTGACATCCTCGATCAGGGCCAGCTTGGTATCATGCTCAGTGACCGTGTTATGCCATAGGGAGCGAGGAATATTATATACTTTCAAGGGTTCCATCTTTAATGAGCTGATTTCTAGCCCCTTCTCCGTTTCATTGGCATACAGCAGAGTACAGTTGCCATGAAGCAGGATGAAAAGCTCATCGGTTTCATTATGACGTTCCAGACAGTTGATATTAGCAATATCATTCATGGGCTTCCAGTTCTTGATTCCGATCATCCATTTGGGATTCTCGTAAACCCTTGTCATTCCTTCCCCATCAAAACGATATTCCAGAATCTTTTGCATCGATATCTTTCCTCTTTTCTTTCCAGTCGGATGGACCACGTTATTTGCGGGCAAGCACCCGTTCACAGGCTTCCACGATGTGGTGATCGGTCAAACCGAAATGCTCAAACAACGCCTGAGGCTTTCCGCTGGTCCCGAACTGATCCTGAATACCCACCCGCTCAAAGGCAACCTTCTGACCATCCGCGATGACTTCAGCCACAGCAGAACCCAATCCGCCGTAGATAGAATGCTCTTCCGCGGTCACAATGGCGCCGCAGTCTTTCGCCGCCGCCATCACCGCGTCAACATCCAGAGGCTTGATGGTATGCATGTCGATCACTCGGGCATGGATACCCTTCTTCGCGAGGGTCTCTGCCGCAAGGAGAGCCTGGGGCACCATAATGCCGCAGGCAATGATGGCAATATCGTTTCCGTCCCGCAGCGTATTTGCCTTGCCAATTTCAAACGGCGTTTCGTCGGACGTGCAGATATCAGTAGGCAGACGGCCGGTTCGAATATAGACAGGCCCCTGGTATTTCGCGGCAGCAAAAACCGCCTTTTCCATTTCGATGGCGTCGGCAGGAACCAGAACCGTCATGTTCGGCAGCGTCCGCATCAGGGAAATATCCTCGACGGCCTGATGGCTTCCGCCGTCTTCCCCGCAGCTGGGGCCGGCATGAGAGCAACCGATTTTGACATTGGCCCTGGTATAGCAAACCGCGTTCCGAACCTGTTCAAAAGCGCGGCCTGCGCCGAAAACGGCAAACGTGCTGGCAAAAACGGTATATCCGCAATGCGCAAGCGCGGCGGAGGAAGTCATCATATTACTTTCCGCGATGCCAAAGTTATAGAATCGATCCGGAAACTGATCCGCAAAAAATGCGGTCATGGTCGCGTGCGCAAGGTCCGCGTCGCAGACCAGCACCTTCTCATCCACAGCGCCCAGTTTTGCGAGCGCCTCGCCATAGGCGATACGGGTTGATTTCTTCTCAGCCATGATTACACCTCCAACTCGCGCCGCGCGCTCTCATACTGTTCCTGATTCAGGGGCTTACCGTGCCATCCGACCTGGTTTTCCATGAAAGAAACACCCTTGCCCTTGACGGTCTGGCAGCAGATGAAACGGGGCTTCCCGCAGCGGGGTTTCTGAACCGCTTCCGTAATCGCGGCCACATTGTGGCCGTCAACCTTGAGCACTTCCCAGCCAAAGGCCTCGTACTTGGCGCAGATGTCCCCGATGTTCATCACCTGTTCATTGGAGCCGTCGATCTGAAGACCGTTATGATCCAGCAAAACCGTCAAATTATCCAGATGGTAATGAGCGGCCGCCATGGCGGACTCCCAGATCATGCCTTCCTGGCACTCACCATCGCCGGTAAGGCAGTAAACATTGAATGAATGCTCTGCGCGCTTGCCGGCGAGCGCATAGCCCAACGCCCAGCTGGCTCCCTGCCCGAGGGATCCTGTGCTGGCATCCACGCCGGGACACTTCTTCATATCCGGATGGCCCTGCAATATGCTGCCGAGCTGCCGCAGGCTCTTCAACTCTTCTTTCGGGAAGAAACCTTTGTCGGCCAGAACCGCGTACAGCGTGGGGCAGGCATGGCCCTTGCTGAGCACAAACCGATCCCGATCCGCCCAATGGGGATTCTTCGAGTCGTATTTCATAACGTTTTCATACAGCGCCTGCAGAATTTCCACGCAGGACAGGGATCCGCCCGGATGGCCGGACTGGGCTTGATACAGCATATCCAGAATGTCCAGACGATACTGCCGTGCCTTTTGTTCCAAGTTTTGTTCCATGGTTCCGCCTCTTTCCTCATTATTTCGCCTGAGAATCTATCAAAAACGGAGGTAGCCTTTCGTCGGGTTAACCCTTAACGGCACCCGCAGTCAGACCGGCAACCAGCCGCTTCTGAGCAAAAAAGAACATAATGCATACGGGGATGACGGTTATAATGCCGCCTGCTGTAATCAAATCCCACTGTACGCCCAGCTGACCAACGAGCATTTTCAGCGCGACGGGGATGGTTCGATTGTTTTCGTTGGTAAACAGGACCGCAAAGGTGTACTCGTTCCAGCTCTGCATGAAGATATAAACACCGGTCGCCAGAAGGCAAGGCAACAGAATCGGAAGAATAATCCGGACAAAAGCGGTGGCCCGGTTTGCCCCGTCGATCATGGCAGCCTCCTCCATGGACAGGGGCAAATCATTCAGATACCCATTCATGAGCCAGACGGAGAAGGGAATGGTAAAAGTCGTATAGCTGAGCACCAGGGCCCAGGGTGTATAAAGCAGGCTGATCTGCCGCATGATTGTAAACAGCGGGACCAGCAGCAGCACGGTCGGAAACATATTGTTTGTCAGAAACAGCACCATCAGCGGCTTCCTGCCCGGAAATCGGAACCGGGAGAAGGAATAGGCGGCCAGGGTGGACACGGTCAGAGAAACCAGTGTGGTGATCAGCGCTACGATCAGACTGTTCTTCATGGGATGGAGAAAATTAAACTGACCGAAAAGATGCTCATAAGCCTGGAAAGTCGGCTGCTGCGGCCAGTACACGACGTTCAGGGAATGAAGTTCAGCCTCGCTTTTGATACTGGTCACGAAAGTCCAGTAAAATGGAAACAGCAGAAAAACCAGAAACAGAATCAAAGGAATCCATAAAAGGAAAATCCGGGAGAGTGTACTTTCACCCAACACGCGGGAATGCTCGTTCTTCTTCATTCCTTATGCCCCCTTCTCGCTGAAGGTGTTCTTCAGATAAGGGATTGCTGCCAGCAGCAGCACAAGCATCAGCATAATGGCCATCGCCGACGCATATCCCATGTCCAGTGCGCTCGCCTTCTTATAAACATAAACGCTCAGGGTTTGCGTGGCGTAGGCCGGACCTCCGTTGGTCATGTTAAATATAACGTCCACGGAGTTGGCAACCCAGATAATCCGGAGCATCGTTGTGACAAAAATGGTATTCTTCAGGCTCGGAATCGTAACATAGAACAGGCGCTGAATCCCAGTGGCTCCATCGATGGCAGCCGCCTCGTACAAATCAGCGGATATGCCTTGCAGTCCGGCCAGGATCATCAGGGCAAAGAAAGGGATACCCTGCCAGATAATCGTAATAATGACGGCGGGCATGGATGTATCCTTCCGGGCAAGATAAGCGATCTTATCATGAATAATACCCAGTTTCATCAGGATGTCGTTGATGACGCCATAGTTTCCGTCATACATCCAGGTCCACATCAACGCGATCAGTACACCCGGAGTGACCCATGGAATCAGGCTGACCGCCCGTGCGACGCCACGCCCCCGGAAGTACTTGTTCAGGATCATGGCCAGCATAAACCCGAAAACAAACTGCCCCCCCACGCCGAACAGCACCCAAAGCACCGTCCGCCAGAGAGAACCCCAGAAGATGCTATCCTGAAACAGCTTCACATAATTCTGGAAGTTATTGAATCCGATTCTGTTGGGTCTGGTCAGATTGTAATTCTGAAAGCTCATGCTGACCGCGTTGATAATGGGGACAATCACGACAGAAAGCATGATGATCAGCGCAGGCGCCAGCAGCAGGTAGGGATAGGCGCTGACTCCTTTGCGTTTCCGGTGCAGTTCCATGAAAGCTCCTCCTTCTGGTGTTATTCCTGAAAGGAAAAAGGGCAAGGCCTTTTTTCCTTTCAGGAACCGGCAAAGCCGGGGCCCTGCGGAATGAGATTCCGCAGGGCCGGGGATTTTCATTGAAAGGAATTAGTTCTCCCACAGCGTGGACTGCAGGGTCTTCATGCATTCTTCCGCCGTAATGTCTCCAAGCAGCGCCTGCTGAATGGTGCTGGGCCAGTTGGTAATCCATTCGGTGGTGGTGTCCAGAACAGGCAGGATGCCGGCGACCGGCGCGCCTTCGATGGAAACCTTCATGAAACGGTTGTCCTGGAAAACGGGCAGCTCCTGCACGCGCTTGGCCACAGGAACGTTGCCGGTAACTGTGCACCAGGTCTCCTGTCCCTTGCCGGTGGCCAGGTAAGCCATCCACTCAAAGGCAGCTTCCTTGTTCGCGCAGCTTTCGAACATAACCGTTTCGGTATCGCCCATAGAGGTCCACTGGCCTTCGCCCTTGGGGAAGATGAAAGCGTCAACATCATCGCCGAAGAGCTCGATCATCTGGGCGGAAGAACCGATGTGATGAATGGTCATGGCCGTCAGGCCAGACTTGAAATTATCGATCACCTGAGCGAAACCATCGTTGGGAGCGGATTCAGGGGCATAGCCGTTCTTGTACAGATCGATGTAATCCTGCATGCCCTTGATGGCGCCTTCAGAATCCAGATGCTCGAAGTCACCGCCGCCGGCATAGATGAAGCATCCCCAGGGCTCCTGGCCGCCGTTGGATCCGCGCATGCCGAAGCCATAAACATCGGTCTTGCCATCGCCGTCAGTATCCCGGGTCAGCTTTTTGCAAACCTCAAGGAACTCCTCGTAGGTCTTGGGCACTTCAACGCCAGCTTCCTTGAACATGGAAGGACGATAGTACACATAAAGCACCTGGGTGTTCCAGGGCATCACGTAGATATGACCATCGTTGTCGGTCACGGCCTTGCTGGCATCTTTCATGGTCTCATAGAGGCTGTCATTAATCTGATCCTTGTCAGCCCAGTTTGCGATAAAATCATCCAGCACAGCCAGCTTGCCATTGGCAACGAAAGACGGGGTCGCCGTCAGCTTAAAGGTCGCCACATCCGGCGCTCCGCCACCCAGCGCCGCCTGAAGCAGGTTCTGGCTGTAAGCGCCGCCATCCCAGGGCTGCTGTTCACCGACAACGGTGATGCCTTTACCATTGGTGGCGTTAAAGTCGGCAATCATTTCCTGCATGGTGCGGGCATAATCATCGTTGTCCGCCCAGAACCAGAATTTAATGGTCACGTCCTCAGCGGCGGCAAAAGATACCATGGACAGCATCATAGCCAACGCCAGAAGCAAAGCAAACAGTTTCTTCATTGTAGATGATCTCCTTTCCCGTTCCTGTGAATATCGGCCAGCGCCTGAAGAATATGCCGGCGGGTACAGTCGGACGCTGCGGAGGCGTCTTTCTTTTGGATGGCGTTCAGAATTTCCCGGTGATAATTGAGGGCCACCTCAAAGCTGCCATGAACATGGGCTGTCCGCTGATACCCCTGGGCAATGGCTTCAAAGATGACCGGATACATCCGGCGGAGCACGCTATTGTGGACGCTTTCCGCCATGGCCAGATGAAAATCGTAATCAAAACGCTGATAGTCGCCGCCCTCCCGGTAAGCTTCCGTCATGCTCTGGATGGATTTTCGCATGGCCTCCAGATCTTCCTCCGTTCGGCGCAGGGAAGCTTCCCCGGCAATGCCGGGCTCCAGCAACAGGCGAACCTCCATCAATTCACACAGCACGCGGGATTGTTCTTCAAACTCCAGTCCAAGGGGATCCTTGGCCAGACCAGTTCGATCGGCCACAAAGCTCCCCTTCCCGCGCCGAATGACGACGATGTTCTCCGCCTGAAGCTGTTTCATTGCTTCACGGATGGTTGAACGGCCCACATCAAAGCGGACCATCAGTTCCGACTCCGTGGGCAGCTGATCCCCCGCAGTCATTTCGCGCTGCAGAATCATATCACGAATCTGCTCCGCTACCAACTGCGCCAAACGCTCCTGTCTCACCGTGTCCTCCCCTCACGCCCCCGTTTCCCGAGGACATATGACATCAGACGTCTGATGCCTTTAGACGCATTATACCGGTAATATGGACTGTTGTCAACCAGATTCCCTATGTTTTTCATTGGAAATTATGACAAAAGTCTTACAATTGTACAAGCGCCCCGCCTCTCAAAGCCTGGTCGTCTTATATAACAAAAACCCGGCTTCGCCGGGCTGTTTCAGAGAGGGAGAACCTGATAGATGCCGCATTTCAGATACTCCGTTTCCGGTGCGGCCGGCAGGATCGGATGATCCCTCCCCTGCGTTCTGAACTCAATCTGCCGAAGGATGACCCTGGCGTCTCGGGCGGCTTCCTGGATGGTTTGTCTGAAAAGGGGCGGCAGCATATGCTGGCTGCAGGAGCAGGTAATCAAATAGCCGCCAGGCGAAAGCATCTTCATGGCCCGCAAATTGATTTCCTTGTATCCTCTTTTTGCGCTTTCCAGCGTGGAACGGGACTTTGTAAAAGCGGGAGGGTCCAGAATGATGGTATCGTATTTCTTCCCGCCGCGGCTTTCCCCGGACAGAAGGTCAAAAGCGTTGGCAACCGTAAAGTGAACCCGATCTTCCAGGCGGTTCAGGCTCGCGTTTTCCGAGGCGAATTCGCACGCATAATCGCTGATATCCACCCCCGTGACATCTGCCGCGCCGAAAAAGCCCGCATGGATCGCGAAGGAGCCCGTATGGGTAAAACAATCCAGCACCGTCCTTTCCCGCACAAAAGGAGCAATGGCGGCCCGGTTTTCCTTCTGATCCAGGAAATACCCCGTTTTCTGTCCAAGCTTTACGTCCACGAGAAAACGTATGCCGTTTTCGGCAATTTCCACCCGATCAGGCACTGAACCATAAAGAAGTCCCGTTTTCATTTCAAGCCCTTCAAGCTTGCGCACAGGGACATCGTTCCGCTCCCAGATGCCGGCGGGATGAAGCTCCGATACCAGTGCGTCAATCACATCCTTCAGGAACGGCTCCATGCCCAGGGCCAGACACTGAATCACCAGAACGTCTCCGAAGGCATCCACGATCAGCGCCGGAAGACCATCGCTCTCCGCGAAAACAAGCCGGCATGAACGAAGATCCGCAAATAGCCGCCGATAAGCAATGGCGTCATGTACTTTTCGGAAGATAAAGTCCCGGTCGATGGGTTCGTCTTTCCATGTCAGAACGCGTAGGGCGATCTGGCTGGCCGGATTATAGAATCCTCTCGCCAGAAATCTGCCTTTCGCCGAGACGATATCTACAATTTCGCCCGGATTGCACATTCCTTCCGTTCTTGCGATATCGCTTCGGAAGATCCAGGGATGACGGGAGAAAACCCTTTTTTCCTTTCCCGGATTCAGGACAACCCTGTTCATAATAACCATTCCTCCAAGTACTATCAACGATGTGTTGCCTGAGGTATTTCTAAGCCGTTCGCGGCTGCTTTTTCCTCAAGGTGCAGGAAAAAGCATTCTGCCCCATCTGAGAAAGGAAACTTTCCTTGACCGGATTCTTCCCGGGAGCGTATAATGGGCGAAAAGGAAAGGGGCTGTTTCGTTGTGGCGATTCATCGTTCCTGTGTGCTGTATGACCGTGACTGTATCGGTTGCGGCGAGTGTGACCGTTGCGATCTGGATCCGAAAAAAATATGTGATAACTGTATGCGATGCGTGAAGGGAGACAAAGCTTTCCGCTCTATCCTCCTGGACGGGATTCGTCTTTCTGAAAACGAACCTGATGATCAGTCATAGCCCAGGGTTTTCAGATCCGACAGATTATTTCGCCAGTCCGGCCTGATCTTCACCCAGAGCTTCAGGTTCACCTGCGTCCCAAGCAGCGCCTCTATATCCCGCCTCGCCTCTGTGCCGATGGTTTTCAGCATTGCGCCTTGCTTTCCGATGACAATTCGCTTATGAGATTCACGCTCGCAATAGATTGTGGCGTTGATTTCTGTCAATGTATCGCTTCGGTTTTCGATAGCCATCATTTCAACACCGATGCCATGAGGGATTTCATCCCGCAGGTGCCGAAGTGCTTTTTCCCGGATGATCTCTGCGCAGAGCAACCGTTCAGGCTGATCAGTCATCATTTCCTCGGGGAAATAGCGAGGGCCCTCCGGCAGACGCTTCTCCAGGCAGTCGGCCAGCTCATCCATTCCCTGTCCGTTTGCGGCGCTGACCGGGAGTATGTCTTCAAAGGCCATACCGGCAAAACGGGCCGTCGCTTTCAGAATTTCTTCCGGTTTCACCAGGTCGATTTTATTGAGTGCCAGCAAAACGGGGACGTTTTTTGACACTGCTTCGCCGGCGATTTCAATATCCTTTTCCCGGATATCGGAAACATCCGCTACCATCAGAATACAGTCCATTCCCTCCATGGCGTCACGGACAGAATGCATCATATATTCTCCCAGCTTTGTTCGCGGCGAATGGATTCCAGGAGTATCCAGAAACACAAACTGACAGTGTTCCCGGGTAATCACTCCCATGATTCTGTTTCGCGTCGTTTGGGGGCGGTTGGAGACGATGGCGATTTTTTCGCCGATCATCGCGTTCATCAGCGTTGATTTCCCGACATTGGGCCGCCCAATAATGGGAATGAAGCCAGAGCGGAAGCTCTTTTCCTTGTCCAAATTCATCATCCCTTCAGTTCAAATTGGTGAGGGAGAAGAGACTGCAGCGTGGATTCTTCCACATGACCGCTCCCCCACGTAACAAGAACACGAATGTTCGGAGCGAATTCGCTCATAAACTGGCGGCAAATGCCGCAGGGCCAGCCGGGTGTATCTCCGGTAGCTATGGCGATCACGTCGAACTCCCGGGCTCCTTCGCTGACCGCTTTAACCATCGCAGTCCGTTCGGCGCAGATGGTTCCGCCGAAGGACGCGTTTTCGATATTGCAGCCCTGAAACACGCGGCCATCTATGGAATGCAGCGCGGCGCCAACCGGATAATGGGAATAGGGAGAGTAACTTCTGCGCATAGCGTCCCGGGCCAGCTCGAGCAAATCCTCATCGGAAATCATCGCATTCTCCTGCTGCCCGATCGCCATGGAGCCAAGTATTTTTTCTTCCTGCGCTCTCATGATTCGTTTTTCCTCCTCTTTGATATGATCGTACCCCATGAGATGGCAAATCGCGTGCACCAACAGATAAGCTGCTTCACGCTGGATAGAATGGCCATATTCCTTCGCCTGCGCCACCAAATGGGGAACAGAAATGACTACATCACCCAGAAAACAGCAGCCAGACTCATCATCATAGGATTGCTTCAGCAATTTTTCAGCCTGTCCGGCCGTTTTCCCTTCCGGCCAGGAAACGGCGGGAAAGGATAAAACATCCGTGGAGGTATCCTTCCGGCGAAAGGACCGATTCAGCGTCCGGATGGCCTCATCGTCGCAGAGGCGAATGGAAGCACTGCAGGGTACCCGAATCCGTTCCGTTTCAACCGCACGATCTGCGGCTGTCTGCATCAGGGAGAGCAGCTCCGGCTGAACAGGAAAATCAAGCGTCCATTCGAGCTTCATGTTTATTTCACCTCTTCCGAGATCTGAGACAGTGCCTCTTTCTGTGAGTCGGGGCCGGAGGGCACGGGCAAAACGGAGGCATTCCCTTCCGATGGAGCAGACGGATTACTCGTATCCGTTTCCCCAGAAACAGCCGAGACTGGTTGCTCAGCCCGCGTCCCGTCAAACAGCTCCCGGTTATTGTTCTTTGCGTTCGTCGATTCTATTGTACTCTCAGAAGGCTCGGACGGTTGAATGGGAGCCCTGTGTTCAGCCACGTTTTGTACAGGCTGTTCCGAAGAAACCGGATCTGCTTTTTCGGTCTTGGAAACAGCCTGAGACGGCTGGGAAGCGTGTTCGCTAAAAACCGGACGATTTGGAACGTGATGGCGCACTTCAGGATATTCAATTCTTTCATGAAATACGCCCATTAGAACGCCTGAGAAGGCCTCACATATTTCATCGATATCCCGTAAGGTAAGGGGGGAATCGCTGAGCTGACCGTCTTCGAGCTTGCCGCGAACCAACTGCTCAATAAACTGATTAATGGCCTTTGGCGTCGGATCAGGCATGGAGCGAACCGCGGCCTCGATGGTATCCGCAAGCATAACGATGGCTGATTCCCGGGTATTGGGCCGAGGACCCTCGTAACGGAATTCCCGAATGTCTACAGGCGTACCATCGGAGAGCTGAAGCGCTTTATGGTAAAAATACATGACCGGAGTGTCTCCGTGGTGCTGAAGGATAATATCCATCATTTCCTTCGGCATACGTTCTTTGGCAGCCATCTGGTATCCATCGCGGGTATGGCTTGTCAGAATTGCGGCAGACACATACGGATCAATAGAATCGTGAGGATTATCCCCCATTTGGTTTTCCTTAAAATATTGCGGACGCTTCAGCTTCCCGATATCATGATAATAGCCAGCCGCCCGGGCGAGGTATGGGTTGGCGCCTATTTTCTCCGCCGCCGCTTCCGCAAGGTTCGCGACAATTAACGCATGATGATACGTTCCGGGGGCTTCCAGCTGAAGCCTGCGAAGCAGGGGCTGGTTTGGGTTGCAAAGCTCCTGAAGCCTGCTGGGCGTTGCCAGGCGAAAAAGGGATTCAAAAACAGGCTGAAGCGCCAGGGCCAGAACACCGCTGAGCAATCCTCCACCCATGGCCCACGGTTCAGAGGTTACGAGCTGAACGGACTCCGTGGAAGTCATCCATTTGATGGCAAGAATCGTCAGGGCGTTCAGAACAGAAGAAATGAATCCCCCAAGTAGAATACGGATTCTTTGAGAATGCCCTTTCAGGAACCGTACAGCGCAGGTTCCGCCAACCAGTCCCATGATCAGAAGGAGGATCATTTCATAAAGGTAGGAAGATCCGTTTCCTGCCGCCAGACCGGAAATCAGGATAGAGGTCGGGACAATGGAAGCATAGCCGGCCTCCGGTCCCAACAAAACGGTCAGCAGCATAGGCGCAAAGGTCATGGGTACAAAATAGGCGCTGAAAAAAAGATGCGCAAGCACAGAAAAAGCAACGCAGAGGGTTACTGAAATCATAACCACTGAAATCTTGACAAGATCCTGAAGAATCCGTTTTGCGGTCAGACGGAGTCCAAGCAGCAGGCTGAGCATGGAAAGGAGAATAATCAGCGCCGCGCCTCCATATACGGAGTAATCATAATGATTATCTTTCAGCAATCCCAGCGCGCGGAGCATCTGCAACTGACTGCGGGTGACCCGATCCCCTTCCCGGACAATGTTCTGCCCCTGGAGATAGACAATAGGTTCTACCGCATCCCTGGCGGCCTGACGCGCGATTTCCGTTGTTTCCTGCTCGATAATCATGTTTGGTTTCACGCAGGAGCGGAGCACCGTGGGGACAATGTTCTGGGTCAAAGACAGATCCAGCTTAAACCCGACGATTTGAAGGATCGTCTGAATGGCCTGATTGACCTGGCCCTCCCGGATGGTCGTGTTCAAAGAATTCTCTACCGCCGTTGTTACTGTAGTGACCATTTCTTCAAAGGCTTCCGGGCTGGAACGAAGTAGCGTACCAACCTGATAACGTGTCAGCGTAATCTCGGTCACCAGCCCCATGGCGTATTGTATTTCTTCATCAGTGAAGGATGATTTGACCTTTCCGTCTGGCCCCCGAAGTGTCATTGCATACTGATGAACCGTCCGAAGTTCGCCAAACACGGACTGGAGGCGGCCGAGAACTTCTTCCTTGACACCTTCCTGAAAACGATAGGTGGGCTCAACGGCCGCTGCGGCGGCGCTCCTTTTTTCCTCTGTTGTAACCTCGTCTACAACATCCTTCGTTGCGTTGATGGTTTCTCGTGAAATGGAGCCAACCACAAGATCGTATTGCTTTGGAGAGCAGACCGTATAATAGAGTGCGAAAATCAGCATCGCAGCCAGCAGAAGAACCGGCACGGACCGAAAAGTGGAACTGCGAAACCATTGCTTCATGCCGGAGAAAGTCCCGGCCTGGGTAAAATGCTTTTTTGGGGGAGAAGACTGTGCCACGAATTAACCGCCTCCTTTCCGCTCCGCTGCCTGAGCGCAATCGTAAGCTTCGATGATCTGCTGAACAAGTTCATGCCGGACGATATCCTTCGGTGTCAGCTCCACGATACCGATATCCTGGATACCCCGCAGAATACGAACAGCCTCTTCCAGACCTGATCGACGTCCCGGAGGAAGATCCGTCTGTGTGATGTCGCCGGTTACCACAACCCGGGATCGGAACCCCATACGTGTAAGAAACATCTTCATCTGCTCGCTGGTTGTGTTTTGAGCTTCGTCCAAAATAATGAAGGCATCTGAAAGCGTTCTGCCCCGCATATATGCCAGCGGAGCGACTTCCACCGTTCCCCGCTCAGTCAGGCGAGAAAAGGCATCCGGTCCCATGAAATCATACAGCGCGTCATAAAGCGGGCGAAGATAAGGATCGACCTTCTGGCTCAGATCGCCAGGAAGAAACCCAAGCTTTTCGCCGGCTTCGACAGCGGGACGGGTCAGGATAATCCGCTCCACCTCTTTGTTTTTCAGCGCAACCACTGCCAAAGCCATTGCAAGATAGGTCTTTCCGGTCCCGGCGGGGCCGGTGGCGAATGTCAGGACATGTTTCCGAATTGCATCCACATAGGCCATCTGCCCCAGCGTTTTGCAACGAATCTGTTTGCCTCGGTGAGTTACGGCGATCACGCCTAGCAATTCATCCTGAAGCTGATCGGCCTTTCCTTCCCGAACCATAGCGATGACATAGCGAATACGGACCCTGTCGACCGGTTCATTGCGAGAAATCAAATGAAGGAGAATCGGAATCACCTGTTCAGCCAGCTGAACGCCGCTTTCCTCCCCCGTCAGCTGGATGCAGTCCCCGCGCAGCGCGGCAGAAATCCCGCATTCCTGTTCCAGAAAAGCCATATTTCGGTCATTCATCCCGAAAAGCGAGACATACGCCTCCATCGATTCGGAAGAAAGCGTCAGGGCATGGGTCAATGATTGTCCTTCCCTTCCTGTTTCATCAGGATTTGCTGAAAGAATTCCAACAACTTCCTGAATGTGATATGCCTATCATATCAATTTTCTGTTTTTTGTCAACAAAATGGTTGACATAACAGAAACAGCTATGATAGAATCCCACCAATTTCATATTTGGCGATGATGGAAAGCATCCCCTTCCGGAGGTTTCAGAGAGTCGGCGGGCGCTGCGAGCCGATACGGAAAGAAGGGAAATCTGGTTCCTGAGCCTGCCCTGTGAAAGCAATCAAGTAAGTAATGGGACACGGGCGCCCCGTAATCGGCTCAGGACTTATCAGAGTCTGAAGTGGCTCTCTGCTGCTAAGGAGGGCAAGATGGGTGGTACCGCGGAGTTTTCGTCCCTGAAGCGTATAATGCTTCGGGTTTTTTCTTTATAGCGAAAAAACAGGATTGTATCCCGATTACCGAAAGCGCATGCTGGAAACGACCAGCGAAACCCTGCCGCGGCGCCTGGGGGCATACACTTCCCGGCATTGCGGAGATCAGACGAAAATCAAATGAAAAAAAGCCACGATGAGGAGGTAACAATGGACAGGATTTATATCGCCGATAAAACACTGAAACAGAACAGCCGCCAGCTTTCTCTCAGCTTCCGGGAGAAAATTGAGCTGGCCCGGATGATCGACCGTCTTGGTGTGGATTTGTTGGAACTTCCGCCCATTGAGCGTGTCAAGGTGGACAGTCTGATGATTAAATCAGTTGCTGCCGCGGTTTCCAGGACGAGGATCGCGGTTCCGGTCGGGCTGAGTCCGGAGAGCGTTGCTCTGACTTGGAACGCGCTGCGGGAGGCTCCCAGCGCCCGTATGCAGGTCAGCGTTCCGGTCAGCTCTGTTCAAATGGAATACCTCTACCACCTCAAACCCGCTTCCCTGCTGAGCCGAACCGCCGAAACTGTTCGCCTTTGCGCTGAAAAGGCGGATGAGGTGGAATTGATTGCCGGGGATGCGACCCGGGGGGACAGCAGTTTCCTGATCAGCATTATTCACGCAGCCGTGGAAGCCGGAGCGACAATCGTCACTCTATGCGACGCTTCAGGAGAGATGATGCCGGAGGAGCTTCGATCCTTTTTGAACGCTCTCCTACCCCAGATGGCGGATCTGACCGGAAAAGTTCGTTTCGGAATCGACTGTTCAAACACCATGAATCTGGCTGACGCATGCGCTGTGGAAGCAGTCCGCTGCGGTATTCGGGAAATCAAAACAGCCTCCTTTCCTGTAGACTGCGTGTCTCTTTCCAGTCTCGTCCGCATTCTGCATGGCAAGGGCGAGAAGCTGGGCGTTCAAACGGCGGTTCGCCAGGAGGAGCTTCGCCGCATTACCGGACAAATCGCCGCGGTCTGCGGGGCACCGGCCAATCCGTTGAGCCCCTTTGAAAGCGGTGTAAGAGGTCTGGAAAACGATGAGGCGGTTCTCGGCGTTCATGACGCCAGGGAAAGCGTCCTGCGCGCCATAGAACAGTTGGGTTATATTCTCAGCCCGGAGGATCAGGAGAAAGTATACGCATCCTTCCTGGCCGCGGCTGAAAAAAAAGGAACTCTTTCCCTCCGGGAGCTGGACGCCATTATTGCCGCCGAAGCGATGCAGGTTCCTCCTGTATACCAGATGACAGGTTATCTGATCAATACCGGCAGCGGTATGGGAGCCATGGCTCATATGAAGCTCCTGTATCATGGCCAGGAGACGGAGGGCGTTTCCGCCGGTGACGGTGTGATTGACGCAGCCTTTCTCGCATTGGAGCAGGCGGTTGGCCGGCATTTTGAGCTGGATGATTTTCAGATCAAGGCGGTTACGGAGGGGCAGGAAGCCATGGGCGAAACCATCGTTCGTCTCCGCTCGGAAGGTAAGCTCTATTCTGGCCGGGGCATTTCCACGGACAT
Source organism: Clostridia bacterium (assembly GCA_045546035.1). Classification (GTDB taxonomy): domain Bacteria; phylum Bacillota; class Clostridia; order Christensenellales; family Aristaeellaceae; genus Aristaeella. Next base: position 61,096 of record JAZQCB010000057.1, on the reverse strand, counting down.
CGTTGGCGCCAGTATCATGGCCTATATGAACGCGCTGAACAAAATCGTTTACGAGGAGGAAGAGGCATGAACCTTTGCTTTTCTACGCGCGGCTGGTCTGCTCTCTCCTGGGAGGAACTGGTCCAGGATGCGGAGGAATACCGTTTTCAGGGCATCGAGATATACAATCTGTATCGTTGTCCGACGCTGACGGGAAGAGGCGGAGCGTTTCACCGCTACAGCCGGAATGAAACGCTCCGCTCACTCAAGGCCGCAAAGCTGCGGATTCCCTGCCTTGATACTTCGATAGACCTGAGTCTTCCGGATCTGGACCGGGAAGAAATTGCCTTCCTGCTTGAAACTGCCCAGGCGCTAAAGATCCCGCTGCTCGCGTTCTCCGCATTGACTGATCAGGAGGAGAATATCCGGAAAAACATTTCTGAGTTGCTGGGCTCTGTCGAAGGACAGGAAATCTGTCTTCTGGTTAAAACGACCGGTATCTATGCGGACACTGCGAGATTTCGTAAAATGCTGGATCATTTTGCCAGCGACCAGTTGGGTGCCCTGTGGGATATGCACCACCCCTACCGTGATTTCAACGAAACACCGGATACTACGATCAGGAATCTGGGCGCCTATGTTCGTCATGTCCATCTGCGCGACTCGGATAATTCGCGGGAGTATAATCTGATCGGAGAGGGAACCCTGCCCGTCCAGGAGATGATGCTTGCGCTGGGATCCATCGATTACAAGGGTTTTCTGTCCATGGAATGGAAACCTGAGTGGATGGAGGACCTCCAAAGCAGAGAGGTGCTGTTTCCATATTTTGTCAACTACATGCGCCGTTTTCAGAATCCCCGTGGGAAAAGAAAAATGCTCTACCCTAATCATGACGGTACAGGACGTTATGTCTGGAAAAAGGATGAGCTGATCGATTTGACGTTCTCTCAGGTGCTTGACAGGATGGTGGAGGAATTCCCGGATCAGTACGCGTTCAAATATACAACCCTGGACTATACCAGAACCTATTCGGAATTCAGGGAAGACGTGGACCGCCTGGCCCGATCCCTGATCGCTTTGGGAGTCCGGCCGGGAATGAAAGTTGCGGTCTGGGCAACGAACGTACCCGCATGGTATCTTACTTTTTGGGCCACGGTCAAAATGGGCGCGATTTTGGTTACAGTAAATACGGCCTATAAAATTCATGAGGCGGAATATTTGCTTCGCCAAAGCGATACGCATACACTGGTCATGATAGAATCCTGCCTGGACAGCGATTATCGTTCGATCATCAATGAAATATGCCCGGAGATCAGAAAAACAGCTGCAGGGCAGCCGTTGCACTGCGAGCGGCTTCCATTCCTGCGAAATGTGATTACCGTTGGCTTTTCTCAGGCGGGATGCCTGACCTTTGAGGAGGCCATGGAGAGAGCGGATGCTGTTTCTGCGGACAAACTTGCGGAATATGCATCCCACGTCCGAACGGATGACGTCTGCAATATGCAGTACACATCGGGAACCACCGGCTTCCCGAAAGGTGTAATGCTGACCCATTACAATGTGGTCAACAATGGAAAATGCATCGGTGATCGGATGGGGCTTTCCACAGCGGACCGGATGATGATCCAGGTGCCTATGTTCCACTGCTTTGGGATGGTACTCTCCATGACCGCCTCCATGACCCACGGCGCAACCGTGTGTCCGATGCCCTATTTTTCGGCAAAGAATTCCCTCGCCTGCATTCAGCAGGAAAGAATCACCTGTTTCAACGGGGTTCCGACCATGTTTATTGCCATGTTCAATCATGAAGACTACCGTAAAACCGATTTTTCTCATATGAGAACCGGTATTATGGCTGGAGCCGGCTGTCCGCCTGAACTGATGCGCCGCGCTGCCCAACCGGATGAAATGAATATGCGCGGAATCGTCAGCGTCTATGGGCAGACTGAATCTGCGCCTGGAAGCACAATGTCGGCCTGGGAGGATGATCTGACGCTCCGGACGGAAACGGTCGGGTATGCATTCCCGAATGTGGAATGCAAAGTGATTGATCCTGATACTGGCCTGGAGGTACCGGACGGAACAGATGGAGAATTCTGTTCCAGAGGATATAATACCATGAAAGGATACTACAAAATGCCGGAAGCGACAGCTGCCGCGGTGGATCGGGACGGCTGGCTCCATTCCGGAGATCTGGCAAGAAGGAATCCGGATGGTACATTCATTATCACTGGCCGGCTGAAAGACATGATTATTCGCGGGGGCGAGAACATCTATCCGAAAGAAATCGAGGAATTCATCTATACTCACCCCGCCGTATCCGATGTTCAGGTTATCGGCGTTCCAGATGCCCGCTACGGTGAGGCTGTGATGGCATGCATCGTCCTGAAGGAAGGACAGTCTGTATCCAGAGAGCAGATGGCAGATTATATCCGCAGTCATATGGCCCGCCACAAGGTACCACAATACATCGAGTTTGTGGAGGGTTTTCCCATGAATGCCGCGGGAAAGGTACTGAAATACAAAATGAGGGAAGAAGCTATTGAAAGGCTTGGATTGAAAAACGCCGGAGGCATCGACACCGCCGGCAGCGCAAACCAGGTAATCGGCTGATTATCTCATACAACGCCATGCTTCCACCAGGAAAGAAGTATGTTCTCCGCCCGTCCACAATGGGCGGTTTTTATATGTTCAGAAGATATCTGAATCTGGCCGGCTCTTCCAGCACTCGGGCACACCCCAGCACCACACAGTCCCGAGGCTCATCCGCTACCCGGCAGGAAACTTTCAGCACCGCAGAAATTGCCTCGGACAAACCATAAAGCTGGGCAGCGCCACCGGTCAGCGTAACGCCTCCCTCAAAAATATCCGAAGCCAACTGTGGCGGCGTTTTTTCGATGAGCATCTGGATCCCCTCGATCAGTTCGTTAACACTGTCGATCAGCGCTTCGTATACTTCATCGGATTCTATGTTCATCGTTTTTGGCAGACCTGAAATCAGGTTGCGGCCCGTTATGTCCATGGAGATGGCACTGTCGCGCCGGACCGCGCTGCCCAGCGTGATCTTGATCTGCTCCGCTGTTCTCTCCCCTACCAGCAGATTATACTTCCTGCGAAGGTAGCGGATGATGGCATCGTCAAACTGGTCCCCGCCCGTCCGGAGGCTGCTGACGACCGTAGGCGCCCCGTTATAGAGCACGGCGAGATCGGTCCCACCAGCACTCATGTCCACCACCATACAGCCGTATTCTGTCATAAAGCTCAGCTGAGCGCCCAGGGCGGCAGCAATGCTTTTGTCAAGCAGTTGGGTTCGACGGACACCCGCGTCAAACAGCGTTGTGACCAGGGCTTTTTTTTCGATATCCTTTACACCGGCAGGCGTGGCCAGAATGGCCCGTGGTCGAGCCAGACGGTGCCGCCCCGTTACTTTTGTCACAAAATAGCGAAGCATAGCCCCCGCGAGGTCAAAATCGACGATTTCGTTTTGTGCAAGAGGACGGATCACCTGAATATTGGCCGGGGTCCTCCCGATCATGCGATATGCTTCCATACCCATCGCCAGAATACTGCGGGATTCCTGATCGATGGAAACAACGGAAGGCTCGCGAAGAACCACGCCCTGCCCTTTCATATAGATCACCACATTGGATGTTCCCAGGTCAATTCCGATATCGCTGATCTGCGGCATGAAACGCGTCTCCCCTTCCTGCAATCGAAAACAGAAAGGATCATATCATGAACCTGAATGAAATTCAAGCACTCCGTGCCACTTCGCCGCCTTGACAATCAGCCCCGGAATCGGCATAATGAAAGATGATATTTTTGTGCCCTTTTGCTGGCAGAGGAGGTGCGGCATGGCGATCCGGATTCTGTCGGTGGACAGTGGGTCTCTGGCGGAAGGCGCCGGATTCCATGCTGGAGACACGATTCTTCGCATTAACGGCGAAGAAATTATCGATGAGATCGATTACCAGGCTCTCTCGATCAAAAGAAGCGTGACGGTTGATCTTGCGGAACCGGATGGAAAAGAGAAGACCATCCGGCTCGCAAAAAAACCCGGGCGCGGTCTTGGCGTTCATCTGGATGAGCGAGCCGTATTATCGCCTCGGGTCTGTCGGAATCATTGTATTTTTTGCTTTGTGGATCAGCTTCCCAAAGGCCTGCGGCCAACGCTCTATGTTCGGGATGACGACTGGCGTCTGAGCCTGATGATGGGCAATTTTGTGACGCTCACGAACGTGGATGATGCCGAATTTGAGCGGATATTGCGAAGGAAAGCATCCCCTCTCTATATATCCGTTCATGCGACGGATCCGTTTGTCCGGTGCCGGATGCTGCGGAATCCTTCCGCCGGTAATCTTCTTCCCCGGCTGAAGCAGATGGCCGATGCGGGCATCAAGTTCCATTGCCAGGTCGTTCTGTGTCCAGAGATCAATGATGGCAGCATCCTGCACAAAACGATCGTGGATCTGGCCGATCTTCATCCCTATGCTCAGTCCCTGGCCATCGTCCCTATCGGTCTGACAGGGCATCGGGAGGGTTTGGACACGCTGCGTCTTCTCACAAAAGGGGAAGCCAGAGCCCTGCTTCGTGATCTTGAGTTGATTCAGGCCTATTATCTTCGAACGATAGGGACACGCTTTGTATATCCCGCGGATGAGCTTTATAGCATTGCCGGTTTACCTGTTCCGCCTGAGGAAACGTATGAAGGTTATCCGCAAATTGAAAACGGCATTGGAATGCTGCGTCTGCTCGCGCAGGAATGTGAGGAAGCGTGGCCGGCGATGCAAAACCAGTCCGTTGCGCCCGCGTCCCCCCGTCATTTGCTGATCCCAACGGGGGTCTCCGCCGAGCCCTACATCCGGGAACTAACAGCAAAATACGCGCCCCCTGAAGTACAGATAGATGTATTCCCCGTTGTAAACCGCTTCTTCGGCCCCTCTGTCACGGTAACCGGTTTGATTGTAGGCAGGGATCTTACGGAAGCATTGAAAGGGCGGCACGCCGATCAGGTGCTGATTTCGTGCAGCATGCTCCGGGAGAACGGCGACTGTTTTCTCGACGATATGACGCTTTCCCAGGTACAGGAGGCCGTGGGTCTCCCCATCCGCGTAGTAAAAAACAGCGGAAAAGCGTTTTTAGACGCCCTTTATGGGCTGGAATAGGAGGAAAAACATGGCAAAACCCCTGGTGGCGATCATTGGACGCCCCAATGTTGGAAAATCAACTTTTTTCAATAAGATGGCCGGCCGGCGCATCAGCATCGTCGAGGATACGCCCGGTGTAACGCGGGATCGCATTTATGCGGATGTGGAATGGCTTGGCCGTGCCTTTACCCTGATCGATACCGGCGGCATTGATCCCCGAAGCGATGACGCTCTTTTGTCCCAGATGAGGGAGCAGGCGGAGATCGCCATGGATACGGCGGATGTGATCTGCTTTTTTACCGATGCCCGGGAAGGGCTGACAGAGGATGACCGGGAAGTTGCCAACCTGCTCAGACGCACAAGAAAGCCTGTCATTCTGGTGGTCAATAAGGTTGATTATCAGGGCATCTCCGACCATATGTATGAATTCTATGAACTGGGTCTGGGGGATCCAATCGGAATCAGCAGCGTAAATATGCTGGGCTTTGGCGATCTGCTGGATGTGATCCTTTCGCGTCTGCCGGGTATCGCATTCACAGAGGAAGAAAAAGAACACCCCCTGCAGCTGGCTATCGTCGGAAGGCCAAACGTTGGAAAAAGCTCCCTTACGAATCGTCTGCTGGGCCAAAATCGAACCATGGTTTCGGATCTGGCGGGGACGACCCGGGACGCCATCGACACCCTCTATACCGCTCCGGACGGTACCCGATACAATATTATCGATACAGCCGGTATTCGCAGAAAACGTGCCGTAGAAGCTGAAAGCCTGGAACGCTACAGCGTGCTTCGTTCCATCGCCGCGATCCGCCGATGCGATGTCGCTCTCTTGATGCTGGATGCCAACGACGGTGTAACCGAACAGGATACGAAGATTGCCGGCCTGATCAGGGAGGAGGGAAAAGCCTGCATTCTGCTGGTCAACAAGTGGGACCAGGTGGAAAAAGAGACAGGAACCTTTGAAAAAGTCCGAAAAAAAATACTTGCGGATCTGAAATTCATGGACTTTTGCCCGGTGATGTTTATCTCCGCATTGACCGGGCAAAGGGTTCAGACCATACTGGCTCAAGCGCAGAATGTTTGGAGCTGTGCGAATCGAAAAATCACAACGGGCGTCCTGAACGATGTGGTCAATGAGGCGACAGGTGCTTTGCAACCTCCGCTCCAGGGAGGCCGCCGGCTTAAAATCTATTATACAGTACAGCAATCCGTCTGTCCGCCCACATTTCTGTTTTTCGTCAATGATGAAAGTCTCATGTTCTTTGCGTATGAACGGTATCTGGAGAATTACTTTCGTAAAACATTCGACTTCACAGGAACTCCGATTCGCTTTTTACTCAGAGAACGGAAAAAGGAGGGTCAGTAAATGGCTGAATGGGTGAAATTTATACTTGCGGGTATTATCGCATATTGTCTTGGCTCCATTTCCGTTGGCATTCTTGTTTCGCGCGCCGCTCACGGACCGGATCTTCGAACTGTCGGAAGTAAAAACACCGGGGCCAGCAACGTGCTTCGGACCATGGGTTGGAAATGGGGTCTCATTACATTCTTCGGTGACTTCCTTAAAGCGATGTTGGCTTGTTGGCTGGGTCTTTTGATTACAGGTAGCCGACAATGCATGCTGATTTGCGGTTTGTTGGTAATCATTGGACATAACTGGCCCATCTTTTTCCAGCTAAAAGGCGGGAAGGGGGTCGCAAGCAGCTGTGGAGTTATGCTGATCTGCTTCCCGATCCCCGCGCTGATCGGGTACGCGGTCGCCATTTTGATCATCGCCCTGACCAAATACATTTCTCTCGGCAGCATGTCCATGCTGACGGTCTACGCCATTCTTGTCTCTCTATTCTGGAGCGGCGGCGATCCGTTTGTGATTATCTGGGCCTGTACGTTGGCGATTCTTTGTATCCTGCGTCACAGGGCAAATATTCAACGCCTCATCAATGGCACGGAGAACAAATTCGGTCAAAGGCTGTAAGGAGGGGTTCCCTTTGGCGGATGCCAATATGATTCGCAATTTCTGTATCATCGCTCATATTGACCACGGAAAAAGCACCCTGGCGGACAGGATTCTGGAAAAAACAGGCGTGTTTGAGAAACGGGAGATGGTTGATCAGATTCTGGACAGCATGGAATTGGAACGGGAGCGGGGCATCACGATTAAAAGCAAGGCCGTCCATATGAGATACCTGGCCCGAGACGGAAAAGAGTATACGCTGAATCTGATCGACACCCCCGGTCATGTGGATTTCACCTATGAAGTTTCCCGGGCGCTGGCCGCTTGCGAAGGGGCAGTTCTTGTTGTGGACGCGACACAGGGAATAGAAGCGCAAACGCTGGCCAATGTTTATCTCGCCATGGAACACGATCTGGAGATCATCCCCGTGATTAATAAGATTGATCTTCCCTCCGCGCGTCCGGAAGAAGTCCGGGCGGAGATTGAGGATGTGATCGGTTTGGACGCCAGTTTCGCTCCCTGTGTCTCCGCAAAAACCGGGCTGAACGTGGAGGATGTTCTGGAAGCGATCGTTACCCATGTTCCTGCTCCGGAAGGCAATGCGGATGCTCCGCTTCGGGCACTGGTTTTTGACGCCTTCTATGATAATTATCGCGGCGCGATTTGCTTCGTGCGCGTCAAGGAAGGCCGGCTCCGCCCCGGCATGCGGATGCGTATGATGGCCACTGGCGGAGAGTTTGACGTCGTGGAAGTAGGCATTTTTTCCCCAGGGTATGAACCGCGGGATGAATTAAAAGCTGGCGATGTGGGATACGTTTCCGCATCCATCAAGGATGTCAGCGACACACGGGTTGGCGATACCATTACTGATGCTGCCCGCCCTGCTCAGAATCCTCTTCCCGGCTATCGACACGTAACTCCCATGGTCTACTGCGGCATTTACCCGGCAGATGGGGCGGATTATCCCGCGCTGAAGGACGCACTGGAGAAACTCCGCATGAATGATGCTTCCCTGTCCTTTGAGCCGGAAACATCCGTTGCGCTTGGTTACGGATTTCGCTGCGGGTTTCTTGGATTGCTCCACATGGATATTATATCCTCCCGCCTCGAGCGGGAATTTGACCTGAACCTTGTAACGACAGCCCCCAGCGTTATCTACAGGGTGATCAAAACGAACGGCGAAGTCCGGATGATCGATAATCCGGCAAACCTTCCGCCGGTTGCAGAGATTGATTATATGGAGGAACCCTTTGTCCACGCGACGATCTATACCCCACAGGACGCGGTAGGCACCCTGATGGACCTCTGTCAGGACAAGCGGGGGGTCTTCGTGGATATGCAATACGAAGGAAACCGGGTGAAGCTGAATTATGAGCTTCCTCTGAATGAGATCATTTTTGATTTCTTTGACCAGGTGAAAAGTCGAAGCCGAGGTTACGCTTCCTTCGATTATGAAATGAAGGATTACAGGGAAAGCGATCTTGTCAAGCTGGACATCCTGCTGAACGGGGAGCTTTGTGACGCTTTTTCCATCATCGTCCATCGGGAGAAAGCGTATGGCCGGGGCAGGAGCATCGCGGAAAAACTGAAAGAGGTTATTCCCCGCCAGATGTTTGAGATTCCCATTCAGGCAGCGATCGGAGGAAAGGTCATCGCCCGGGAAACAGTCAAAGCAATGCGAAAGGATGTTCTGGCCAAATGCTACGGAGGCGATATCACCAGAAAGAAAAAACTGCTGGAAAAGCAGAAAGAGGGCAAAAAACGCATGCGCCAGTTTGGCACGGTGCAAATCCCCAGCGAAGCGTTTATCGCTGTTTTGAAGATGGATTCGTAACCTATGAAGCGGACGACGCGCGTGAAAAAACCGTCTGTTTTACAGGTCATCGATGCCTTACTTCCGCGGATCACGCAAATCTGGCTACTTCGCTTCCGGAAGCGCTGGAGAAGCTCTACGAAACAGGTTACCGTTTTTTTCTGTGCGGCGGGGCCCTTGGATTTGATACAGTTGCCGCGTTGGAGGTTCTCCGTCTGAAAAAACGCCATGCGGATGTTCGGCTGAAGATGGCGCTTCCCTGCCCTTCCCAGCCAAACCGATGGTCTTCCCAGGATCAGCGGATCTATTGGGATCTTTTGCGCAGCGCGGACGTTGTGCTTTATATCTCTGACGCCTATTATGAGGGCTGCATGCAGAAAAGGAACCGTTATCTGGTGGACAACGCTTCGCTATGCGTCTGTTATCTGAAGAACTGCAGAGGAGGAACCTGGTACACCGTTTCCTACGCATATGATCAGCAGGTTCGGATTCTGAACCTGCTAAGGGAAGGAAAGGCAGGTTCGTAAGGCTCCGATCTTTCTTGACGGAGGTCTGGTTTTCCTGCAAAAAGGTATGCTGGAAATGCCTTCATGCGGGAGCTTTTCTCCAGCCCACAGCTGGACACCGGAGGAGGAGGGAAAACGCGAGTGGAACTGTATCTGCATATCCCTTTCTGCCGGCAAAAATGCAGGTATTGTGATTTTGTATCGTTGGACGGTTCTGAGCAGTATATGAGTGTCTATCTGGACGGGCTCCTGGCTGAAGCCGGAGTCCGTCTTCAGCGTGTCCCAGAGCCCCTGGAAAGCATTTACATTGGCGGCGGGACACCTTCTTTGCTGCCAGTAGAAGAACTGCAACGGCTATTGACTGGGATTCATGAGCTTTTTCAAATTCGGCAGGACGCAGAATGGACAACCGAGGCCAATCCGGGAACGCTTTCCGCCACCTGGCTGAAGACCGCCGTAAGCGGAGGAGTCAATCGGCTATCTTTAGGCATGCAGGCCGCTCAGAACCGGCTTTTACGAATGCTGGGAAGGATTCACCGCATGGAGGAGGTCAGGCAAAGCGTTCATCTGGCGCGGAGCGTCGGCATCCGCAACCTGAACCTTGATCTGATGTTCGGGCTTCCGGCGCAAACGCTTCAGGATTGGCAAGAAACCCTGGAAATCGCCCTGACCCTCTCGCCGGAGCATCTTTCCGTATATGGTTTGATACCGGAGAAAGGAACGCCCCTGTACACCGATCTCCTTTCTGGCCGGCTTGAGCTGCCGGATGTCGAAGCGGAGCGGGAAATGTATGAATATGCCCGGGAAAAGCTCTCATCTGCCGGTTACGAGCAGTATGAAATCTCGAATTGGGCGCTTCCAGGGTATTCCTGCCGTCATAATATCGGATATTGGCGACAGCTCCCCTATCTGGGATTGGGGGTATCCGCCGCGTCAATGACACTTTTCCGAAAGGACGGCGTGGGAATTGCCTACCTTCGGGAGACCAATACCTCGAACCTGTCCGATTACCTGGCCAGAACACTTCGCGGGAAATCCGCCGTGGCGGAAGCGGTCGAAATCCGGGCGAAGGAAGCCAGATTCGAGACCGTTATGCTTGGCTTGCGTATGACTGAAGGCATCCGGGAATCGGATTTTTCAGCACTTCATGGAGTACCGATGGAAGCATGCTGGGGGAAAAAGCTTCAAAATCTCCAGGAGCAGGGGCTTTTGAAGCACCAGCATGGCCGCTGGTTTCTGACAGAAAGAGGGATGGATATTCAAAATGCGATCCTCGTGGAACTGATGGAAGAAGACTGAAGCGGTCAGTTGCGCGCAATCTTTATCTCTCTTTCAGCAAAAAGCGAGGACGCTGTTTCTTCGATTTTTATCTTCTCCTCCGGATCGGCTTCTTCGGCATACAGCCGCCGCACGCTTTCTGCAACCTCGTCCAGCAGGCGAACATCCCCGTCTGGCAGGAACCCATTAATGGTCTCCCCGCTTTGCCGGGTTCCCATCAGGTCACCAGGTCCTCGCATTTCCAGATCCTTCCGGGCGACCTCAAATCCGTCCGCGGTTTCGCACAGAATCCGCAATTTATCCGGTGCGGAAGACAGTAAAAAGCACCAGCTTTCTTCCTTTCCCCGACCGACTCGGCCCCTTAGCTGGTGAAGCTGGCTGAGACCAAAGCGCTCCGCGTTTTCAATGATCATAATGGTCGCGTTGGGAACGTTGACGCCAACCTCGATGACCGTTGTGGAAACCAGCACATCCAGATTCCCATCGGCGAAGGCGCGGAGCGTTTCTGATTTTTCTTCGCTCTTCTGATTTCCCCATAGCAGCCCCAGACGAAGCTCCCTGAGCGATCCGCTCCGCAGCGTCTCGAACATGCTTTTTGCGCTGGCCACCTCGTCCAGTGCTTCACTGTCCTCCACCAGAGGGCAGACCAAATAAGCCTGGTGTCCCTGAGAAACAGCGCGGCGAAGGAAATGATACATGTCTTCCCTCTTGTTTTCCGGGACAATTCTGGTTTTAACCGCCTGGCGGCCAGGCGGGAGCTCATCTACAATGGATAGATCAAGATCCCCATACAGGAGCAGTGCCATGGTTCGAGGAATAGGCGTGGCGGACATGACCAGAACATGAGGCAGCTTTGTCATACCTTCTTTGGATCGCCCGGAACCTTTTTCCTGCAGCCGGCTTCGCTGCCGAACGCCGAAGCGATGCTGCTCGTCCGTAATCGCAAGGCCGAGACGGGCATATTCCACTCCTTCGCTGATCAACGCATGGGTTCCAAAGACAGCATCACACGAACCATTCCGCAGCTCTTCCAAAACCTGCCGCCGTTCCTTCGCGCGGGTGCTTCCCGTAAGCAGGCGGCATCTGATCCCCATCCGGCCGAGCTGAAGAATCGCATTTTCATAATGCTGTTCTGCGAGGATTTCCGTCGGCGCCATCATGGCCGCCTGAAATCCTCCCTGCCAGGCGAGAAAGATGGCTCCAAAGGCCAGTATCGTCTTTCCGCATCCCACATCTCCCTGAACAAGCCTGGCCATAGCGGATGATTTTTCCAGATCTGCGGCAATTTCCTGCAATACCCGGCGCTGAGCGGAGGTCGGCGGAAAAGGCGTCGTATTCCAAAAATCGCCAGCATGTAAAGAAGCTCCGGAAATCGGCGAAGTCGCATCCCTCTGCCGCCCGATCATGGCGACCCAAACCAGATACATGAGCATGTTTTCGAAAGAAAGACGCCTCCTGGCAGCCTTCAGAGCATCCAGGCTGTCGGGAAAATGCGCCTGAAGAATCGCCTCGGACAAACCGCACAGCCGGTTTCTCCGGAGAAATGCCTCGGGCAGGGTTTCCGCCAGTATTTCACCTCTGACGCTCAGCGCTTCCTTGATCATGGCCTGATATGATCGCTCAGGAAAACCTGCGGGTCTTTTATACACAGGCATCCATCCCGTCCGATCGACGAGAGAAGGGTTATACATCAAAGCTTTTCCGTTTCGCAATGCGGTTCGGCCATAAAGGCGGATAACTTTTCCAACCGGAAGCTGCTGTACCATCCATGGCTCATTAAACCAGCACAGGGATAAGGAACCGCTCTCATCTCGAATAATGGCCGTTACGCGGCTGATACCATGAAAGTACGCAATCTTTGGTTTTTCGACGATCACTCCGCGAACCATCCCTGCTCCCTGGGAGATATTGGCACAGGGGATTTCCGTCTCATGATCCTCATATCGAACCGGTAAATGATACAATAAATCGCGCAATGAGCGGATGCCCATTGCGCGCAGTTTTGTCAGCCGGACCGGCCCGACGCCCTTCAGATCAGATAATTCCATCAGCTTACTCCACGGAAATCAGATAATAATACAGAGGCTGCCCGCCGTTATGACATTCCACGTCGCAGCCGGCATACGCTTTCTGAAGTTCCTCCGTCAGCGCTTCCGCGTCCTCTTCTTTAATGTCTGCGCCGTAATATACGGTGATTAACTCATCTTCTTCGCAGACCACCTGCTTCATGGTTTCCATGACCACATCCCGGATGGAATCGCCTGAGAACTCGATCTTTCCATTATGCAGGCCAATGATATCCCCCTGCTTAATGGCAATCCCATTGTACTCGCTGTCCCGGATGGCATAAGTAACTGTAGCGGTTTTAACATGTTCAGCCGCGTCGCACATCTTCTCGTAATTCTCCTCCGGGGTCTGATCTCCCTGGAAGGCAATGGCGGCGGCGATGCCCATGGCGACATTTTTCGTAGGAACAACCTTTACATCCTTATCGCTCATTTTAGCGGCCTGATTGGCCGCAAAAACCACATTTCCGTTATTGGGGAGAATAAAAACGTGGCTGGCGTGAACCTTGTTCAAAGCATGAAGCAGATCATCAACCGACGGGTTCATGGTCTGCCCGCCTTCGACGATCTGATCCACACTCAGATCACGGAAGAAGGTGGTAAACCCATCGCCCAGGGAAACGGCGACCATCCCGTAATCCTTTTCCGGAGTATTGTCATTCTCCGCTTCCTCTTCCGCCGGGGCGGAACCAGACTGTTCCAGGGAACGCTTCATGGCCGCAAGATTATCGACCTGGATATCGCTGATTTCTCCCAACTCGATGCCGTACTCGAGCGAGAGCCCGGGATTATCGGTATGGACATGAACCTGGGTTTCATTCAGATCGCCCGTAACCTTAACACAGTCTCCAATTCTGTTCAGCCTGCGGCGGAAGGAATCCAGATCGTGTTCATCGCTGTCTTCCCGAAATCGTGTAATCTTAAACTGAACACAGTAGGCATGTGTCAGTTCTTTGGTCAGATCATGCCAATCATCCGTCTGGTCAGAGGTGTTATCATCAAGGCTGTCCTGCGCGGCATTGACATCCTCGCCACGCAGAACGGCTGCATAACCCTGATAAATCAGGAGAAGGCCCCGTCCGCCGGAATCAACAACTCCTGCCTGTTTCAGGGCGGGAAGCATGTCCGGTGTTTTCTTCAGAATGGCTTCGCCACTGCGGAGCATAACCGTGATCAGAGCGTCAAAATCCTCTGGATCCTTCTTGGCCTGTTTCAGCGCATCCTCCGCAACAACACGGGCCACGGTCAGAATCGTTCCCTCTTTAGGCTTCATGACCGCCTTATAAGCGACTTCGGCTCCCATGGTCAGCGCTTCCGCGAACTGGATGGGCGTAATCTTTTCGACACCTTTCAGCGCTTTGGCAAAGCCGCGGTAGAGCTGACTGGTAATCACGCCGCTGTTTCCCCGGGCCCCTTTCAATGCGCCTTTGGAAAGGGCTTTTGCCGCCTCGTCCGCCCGAAGAAACTCCTGGCTGTTGATTTCACGAATGGCGGACTGCATGGTCAGGGTCATGTTGGTCCCGGTGTCCCCGTCAGGCACGGGAAAGACGTTCAGCGCGTCGACCGCTTCCCGGTTTTTCTCCAGCAAGGCTGTTCCAGCCATAACCATATCCCGCAGCAGCAGGCCGTCAATCGATTTAAACTGTATCAAAGGAAAGTCCCTCCGTTCAATACTTTTCCATGCGACGCCGGATCAAATCCGGATTCCTTCTACCGTAATTCCGACCTTCCGGACCTTGACTCCGGTCATGCTTTCGAGCTTATAGCGAACCGTGTCAACGATGGTCTTGCAAACCTCCGCAATGGAAACGCCATATTCAACAATGATATACAGATCCACATCCAACATATCGCCGGCATTGCGAATCTGGACGCCTTTGGAAAGATTCTCACGGCCGAGCCATTCCACGATCCCATCCGTCGCCCGCTTTCCGCACATGGCTACGATCCCATAGCATTCCAAGGCCGCGTATCCGACGACCTTCATCATGACATCTTCAGAAATATAAATCGTACCGGTATCGTTCTTAATCTTGCACTCCATACATATCCCTCCCGTTTCTGCCGGCTGGAAATCCAGCCGGGCACCTCACAAAGGACGGAAAGATTATACAGGAATTCCACCCGATTATCAAGCGTTTTGCAAAAATGGCCTTGACAAAAGCGTTGTTTTCCCTATAATTCTGCTTGTGATGAAGGGACGAGTAGCGCGTCTGTTCCGGTGCAGAGAGGCTCCGGCCGGTGAAAGGGGCCCCGGGCGCCGCGCGAAATACACCCCGGAGCTGTTATCCCGAATGGACGACCCTTTAGGGATATCCCGGCGCGCCGGTTACAGCGCCCAAAGAGCCTCCTGGCTGAATGGAAGTGGTACCGCGGTCATCCCCGCCTTCCGGTGGGATGGCTGTTTTTTTATCAAATGAAGGAGGGTTCGACTATGGATCTTCAATCCCTTTCCTTTGCACGCAGGTTTGATCATGTCTCCGGAAGCGCGATTCGCGAGATCTTCAAGGTTATCGCTCAGCCAGGCGTGATCTCCTTCGCCGGAGGAAATCCGTCTCCCAGCGCCCTGCCGGATACCCTGATCCGCGAAATGGCCGACCAGGTCATGGGGGAAAAAGGCAAAGTGCTGCTTCAGTATGGCGCAACGGAGGGATACCCTCCCCTGCTGGAAAGCCTGAACGCGTATATCCGGGATCATCTTGGGTTTTCGCCCGCCGCCGTTCTGCCGGTAACCGGGTCGACCCAGGCCATGGATCTCCTGTGCAAGGCTCTCATTAATCCCGGGGATAAGGTTCTGGTAGAGAACCCTTCCTTTCTGGGAAATCTTCAGTGTATGCGGCTGTATGAGGCGGAGTTGATACCTGTGGGCAGCGATGAAGAAGGCCTTCGAACGGATCATCTTGAGTCCCTGATGCGGGAGCATCATCCGAAGCTGCTCTACACGATTCCAACCTTTCAGAACCCGACCGGGAAGACGCTGCCCCTGGAGCGGCGCAAAAGGATAGCGGAACTTGCCAATACGTATGGCGTTGTAGTCGCGGAAGATGATCCCTACCGCGATCTGAGATATCGGGGCGAGCCCCTGCCAGCCATTAAAACCTTTGACCAAAACGGCTGGGTGGTTTACTTGGGCAGTTTCAGCAAGGTCATATCCCCCGGTCTTCGGGTCGGTTACCTGGCCGGGGACGCGGGGATCGTCAGAAAATGCACCATCGGGAAGCAGTCGACAGACGTTCATACGGCAAACCTGAACCAGGCCATTGTGGATCAGTTTCTCCGCCGAAATCTTCTCCCAGATCATATCCGCTCCATCTGCCAGGGCTACAGCCGTCAATGCGAGCTGATGCAGTCCTTTCTGGATGACTTTCCCGCAGGTGTCCGGGCCACCCGGCCGGAAGGAGGTCTGTTCATCTGGGTCGAGCTGCCTGATCAGGTCAACGCGCAGGCGCTTCTGAATCTCGCCATCAGCCAGAAGGTCGCCTTTGTACCGGGAACACATTTTTATCCCAACGGAGGGCACGAAAACACACTTCGCCTGAATTTTTCCAACAGCTCAGAAGAGCAGATCCGTCAGGGAATGACGATCCTGCGCAGTCTTGTTGCGGATGCCTGCAGATAACCTTTTTTGCGCAGAGCGCAGGAATCTCTGCATCGAAAGCTCCTGCGCGGCTCTGAAAAACAGGAAGATCAGCAGGCGACCGATGGCTGAACCGCTAAACAGCGCGACCGGTTTGTGCCATGTTTTCTGATTATTTCAAATGGAGGGTTTGATTCATGGAACATGTTCTGGACATTTTAAAAGAGCGGGGTTTCATCGCACAGGTGACATTTGAGGATGAGCTCTACGAGCTTCTCAAAAATCCGACCACATTTTATGTTGGATTTGATCCCACAGCCAACAGCCTCCATATCGGGCATTATATTCCGATTATGGCCATGGCGCATATGCAGCGTGCCGGGCATCATCCGATCGCGCTGATGGGCGGAGGAACCGCCATGATTGGCGATCCCTCCGGAAAAACGGACATGAGAAAGATGATGACGGTGGAAACCATCGACCAGAATGTGGAATGCATTAAAGCACAAATGTCCCGTTTTCTTGATTTCAGTGATGGAAAAGCGTTGATTGTAAACAATGGGGATTGGCTCCGTCATCTGAATTTTATCGAATTCATGCGCGATATTGGTTCCATGTTTAATGTAAACCGCATGCTGACGGCAGAGTGCTACAAAGCCCGGATGGCGACGGAAAACGGGCTCAGCTTCCTGGAATTTACCTATATGCTGATGCAGAGCTATGATTTTCTGGAGCTTTTCAAGCGCTATGGCTGCCGGTTGGAAATGGGCGGAAACGATCAATGGAGCAACATGCTTGGTGGCGCTGATCTGATCCGCAAAAAGATGGAAGAGAAGGCATATGCGTGCACGTTCCAGCTTCTGTTGACCCACGATGGCCGCAAGATGGGCAAAACCGAGGCCGGTGCGCTCTGGCTGGATCCGGCGAAAACATCGCCTTATGACTTTTATCAGTACTGGCGGAACGTAGATGATCAGGATGTGCAGAAATGCCTGTCTCTTCTGACCTTCCTGCCGATGGATGAAGTTCGCCGTCTGGGTGCCCTCCAGGGCGCTGAAATCAACGAAGCGAAAAAAGTGCTTGCCTTCGAGGTCACCAGACTGGTTCACGGTGAAGAGGAAGCGAAAAAAGCCGCTGAAGCGGCCAGCTCATTGTTCGCGGGAGGAGCCTCCTCGGAAAACGTTCCGACGCTGAAGCTGACCCGCGAAGAGCTGCTGAGCGACGGGCGGGTCACCACGCTGCTTATTCGGGCCGGATTCTGTAAAAGCCAGGGCGATGCCCGCAAGCAAATCGAGCAGAACGCTGTTTCGGTAAACGGGGAAAGGGTTTCCGATATTCAGACGGTTCTTCTTCCCGATAATATCGGTGAAGAAGGAGCGCTTCTGAAAAAAGGAAAAAAATCCTTCTGCCGCCTGCTGCTGAAATGAAAGCATCTTATCTGACCCTGGCGGGGCCGGGACGAGCGGAAATCACCATTCAGCGAAGCCGGTTTATCGGGCAGGCATGGCCTTGTGTATCCGAAGCGGAAGCATTGCTTCACATCCGGGAAGCAAAAGAGAAAACAAGAGACGCTTCGCATCATTGCTGGGCCTATGTAGTCGGGCAGAATGAAGGGATTATTCGTTACAGCGATGATGGGGAGCCGGGCGGCACGGCCGGTCTCCCCATCGTGTCGCTGATTCGCGCGGAAAGGCTGGTAGACTGCTGTGTAGTCGTTACCCGATATTTCGGAGGCGTCCTGCTGGGAACCGGTGGTCTTGTGCGCGCTTATACACAGGGGTGCCGAATTGCTCTGGATGCAGCCCACATCGTCCGGATGGAATTGACATGCCTGGATCTTTGTGAAATCCCCTACTCTGTCTGGGACAAGGTTCGTTATGTGCTGGAACAGCTTCCGGCAAAAATAGACAAGGTCGAGTATGGGTCCGCAATATCCTTTATCCTGAAAACCCGGCAAAAGGATCACGAGCAGATTCTTGCCCAGCTGGAGCAGGCTTCCAGTCGGCAGCTGCTTTGCATGAAGGATGAAGAAAAATATGACGCCTGGGATGTCTGACCATCCCAGGCGTCCTTTTCTCGTTCAGCTTTGAAAGCAGGCGGCGCCGCTGCCGCTTCAGGCGATTTCCAACGCGATTTGCATCATTTCCCGGAAGGAGCTCTGCCGATCTTCAGCAGGAAGGCTTTCCCCGGTCACCAGACTGTCCGAGATGGTGCAGATGCAAAGGGCGTTCTTCCCTTCCCTGGCCGCATTCATGTAGAGTGAGGCACATTCCATTTCCGCGGCCAGGACGCCAAGCTTCCTCAGAGCGATATTGTTTCCGCTTTCGCTGTAAAACAGATCGGTGGAATAGACCGGCCCGCATACAATTTCTTTCCCCATTTGTCTTCCGGCCTCAACCGCCTTGGAAAGCAGCTCAAAGCTGGCGCAGGGAGCTGGGATGCCAGAAAACCCATATTGGGTGGCGTAATTGGAATCAGTATAGGCACTCATCGCGGCGACGATGTCGCGCAGTTTCAGCTTTTCGCTCATTGCGCCGGCAGAACCAATCCGGATGATGTTCTGGACGCCATAGAAATGATAAAGCTCGTAGGAGTAGATATTAATGGACGGCATGCCCATGCCACTGGCCATGACAGAAACACGTTTTCCATGATAAGTTCCCGTATAGCCCTGAACGCCACGAACATTGTTAACCAATTCAGCACCATCGAGAAAGTTTTCGGCGATAAATCTGGAGCGCAACGGATCTCCGGGCATGAGTACCGTTTCGGCGAAAGCACCTTCCGGAGCATTGATATGGGGAGTCGGGATGTTAGCATTCATGATGCAAAGCCTCCTTGTTATATTGATTTCCAGCGGTCATGGATCTTTTCCGTAACCTGCTGAAGAGTATCCAGTGAAATCAGTTCAATGCTGCCGCAGGGAGCAACAAGCATGTTTTCCATGGCAACCCTGTATGGCTCTATTTCTGCTAAAAGCAGATCGGGAGTTGCGAGCCCTGCCCCATCATGCTCCGCTTCAATCATGCGGTCACTGATCCGTGCCCACATCTGATTAACCAGATCAATACAGATCGACGCGGTTTCCGCAGGATAAAGCGTAAATACCTTTTGTTCCGCTGACGCCTGTTCCAGAGCCTCCATCACGATCGGAAGCCAGCTTTTTTTCAGCGCTTCCTGAAAGCCCAGGCGGATCGTTTTCCCCTCCGGGAGTGAAAAGACCGGCAGAAGCATCAGCAAGAAAGAAAGCCCTTCCTCGCTGAAGGGAACCAGAGCGCCCAGGACTCTGTTGAGCCGATTCATACCGTCGGTTTCATCGAAAAGACCGGCAGCGGCTGCGGAGGCATCCGCATGAACACCGCAAATCGTTTGCAGCACCTGATCCTTGCTTTCAAAATGATGATAAAAGCTGCCTTTGCTCAATTGAAGTTCATCAAGAATGTCCTGAACGCCCGTTTTTTCATACCCCTGTGCCGTAAAAAGGCGCTCCGCAGTTTCCAGAATCTGTTTTTTTCTCAGGTCGCCTTTCAGCAAATCGCATTCCTCCCGTTCAGGCCCGCTCTTAGTCCGCTCATAAACGCGAACATCAGATTGTAGCCGCCACAGTCCCCATCCACATTCAGCAGCTCTCCGGTAACATGAAGACCGGGACAAATGCGTGAGGCCATCCGGACTGGGTCGAATTCCTCACAATTTGCGCCACCCGCGGTCACCTGCGCGGAGTCGAAACCGCTGCGGCCTATAACGGCCAAAGTATAGCTCCGGAGCGCCTTCACGATAGCATGAACCTGTTTTTCCGTCAAGCTGTTACAGGTTTCACCGCGGAGGGACAGCCCAGACTGCTTGCACACTGCAAATGCAAGTTTCGGAACACAGAATCCCTTCAGGAGAGCGGTCGGCGGCTCATCGGCGCAAATCATCCGAAGGCGCATCAGATCCTCAGTCAGATTATGGTCATTCAAAAACAGGCCATCTGTAAGATCCAACCGTAACAAGCTCTTGCCGGGGTTCGAGAACCGGGCACACTGCATCGCGCAGATCCCACTGATTCCCCGATCCGTAAACAGGATTTCTCCCCTTTCCCGATGAATTTCCTTGCCCCCGGTCTCCACAGAGACCGAGCAGCGAGCCCGGATACCGGCAAGGCCGGAGATGGATCTCGCGTCAGTAATCAATGGGGTCAGTGCTGGAAAAGCGGGAATCATGGTATGTCCCAACGCACGAAGCCATTCCCACGCGTCGTTTCCACCCCCCAGCTTCGGCTGCGTCATTCCGCCGCACGCGAGAATGAGCCTCTTTCCCGTATAGCAATGACCGGTATCCGATCGAACCAGAAAACCCCGGGGTTGAGGAATAAGCTCGGCGGCTCGCTCGCCGCAACGCAGAACAACCCCGCGCCTGTTCATCTCCGCCTTCAACACATCCAGAACCGTGCTGGCCTGAAAAGTGCAGGGATATCCACGACCTTCTGCATCCCAGCGGATTCTCAGGCCAAGCATCTCCCAGAATTGTTCCAGTTGATGTACCGGATCCGTTCCCATAACACGGTAGGCAAATTCAGAATCTCCATAATACCGCAGAGCATTTCGGTTCAGAAGATTGCATCGTCCGTTCCCGCTGGCCAGAAGCTTTTTCCCTGGTCGATCCAGTTTTTCTAAAACTGTTGCACGTTCGCCGAGTCTGGCTGCCGCAACAGCGGCAGCCAGACCGGAAGCGCCGCCACCGATAATTAAAACATCCGTTTCATTCACGCACAAAGATCCTTTCGGGAAATAAACTTTGGTTTATTCCCTCATATGATAAATAGACTTCAGTTCGTCAGTGTACCGACCATCGGGCTCATAAAGGATAAGCGGCGGCTGAGGCTGTAGCGTCGGTCTGGCGCTCTTCACGCCCTCAACCAGCACAAGCCGAGCCGCGGAGGAAGCATATGGATATACAAGCCGAAAGCGTTTAGGCTCCAGATCATGAGCTCGAAGAGCCACCATTAGATCCAGCATCTGATCTGCCGGATAAATGATGGAAATCCTTCCGCGGCCTCTTAATATGCAATAGGCGGCCTTCAGCAGATCCGAAAGCGCGTTCTTCTGCTGATGTCTGGCTTCCGCAAGGCGGGCGTTTTCACTGGCAGGGTGCCTCCCCGGAACGCCGTAAGGAGGATTACAGACAATCGCATCAATACTGCCCGGATGGATAACCGCGGAAGCTCTCCTGGCATCAGCGTGGAGAACCTGTACCTTTTTTTCCACTCCATTCAAAAGCATATTTCTTTCAGCCAGTTCCGCCATTTCGCCGTTAATTTCCAGGGCCTGGATCATCTGACCCTTGTTTCTTCCCAACAATAGCAAGGGCAAAATTCCGTTTCCGGTTCCAAAATCCGCAACGGAATCCGTCTGCCGGATCCGTGCAAAATCCGCCAGAAGCACCGCGTCCACCCCAAATCGGAAGCTGTTTTTCTTTTGGATCAGCCTGAAACCACAAAGCTGCAGTTCCTCCAGCGTTTCATCTTCTCGGATATCCATGACTTTTCATCCTTTGTGAAAAGGGATGTACGGTCATCCCCCCGCACATCCCTGGTCCCGCAGGCCGCAATCTGTTTATTCTTCCTGATTATCTTCAAACTCTTTCACGACAACGGGGTTATCTTCTACAGGGTCATTTTGCAAGGGGGTTTCCCTTTCAGCAAAGAGAGACCGATAAAGCTTCAGATACTCTCCGGCGGAATGGGCCCAGCTGTAATCCCCCGCCATTCCGCGGTTCTGCAGTATTTTCCAAATATCCGGGTGATTGTGGTAATAATCGATGGCGCGTTCGATGGTATGAAGCATGTCGTGAGCGTTGTAATTAAAGAAAGAAAACCCGTTTCCTTCGCCGTTGCTTTCATTATAGCTCAATACGGTATCCCGAAGTCCGCCCGTCTCCCGAACAATCGGAACCGTCCCGTACCGCATGGCGATCATCTGGCTCAGCCCGCATGGCTCGAACTGACTGGGCATCAGGAACATATCGGCGCCGGCATAAATCTGATGTGCAAGCACATGATCCATGGTAAACCGTGCGGCCACCCTTCCCCTGTACTCACCTTCCGCCCAGCTGAATAGGTTGAAATACCGGCCCTCTCCCATGCCGAGCACAACCAGTTGTACATCCTGCCGCATAATATCTGCAATCACATAGTCGATAAGATCCAGCCCTTTCTGATTGCTGAGGCGCCCCACCATTCCGATGATCGGAACGTCAGGTTCTGTCTTCAGCCCCAGCTTTTCCTGAAGCTCCCGCTTGCAGATTTTTTTGCCGGTCAGGTTTTCAAAGGAATAAACCGAAGCAATGCGGGTATCCGTTTCTGGGTTGTAATCCGCCATATCGATGCCGTTCAGCACTCCAAACAGGCTGTCTCTTCTGGCTCTAAGTAACCCATCCAACCGTTCCCCGTAATAGGCCGTTTGAATCTCTTCGGCGTAGGAGGGACTGACGGTCGTGATCAGATCGCTGTAAACCAAAGCCGCTTTCATATAATTGGCGCATCCGTAGCATTCCAGTTTGTCTTCCGTCCAGAGACTGTCTCCCAGTCCCAGAACATCCTGAACCTCACGAATGCCAAAAATACCCTGATACTGGAGATTATGAATCGTAAATACGGTTTTGATATTCTGATAGAAGGGAAGATGTGAATATTGTATTTTTAACAAAGCGGGCACCATTCCGCTTTGCCAGTCGTGAGCGTGGATAACCTCTGGCTGGAAATCAATCAGTGGCAGCATGTTCAGCACACCGCGACAGAAGAAACCAAACCGTTCATATTCGTCCCCACCCATGCCGTAAATATACGGCCGTCCAAAATAATACTTGTTATCCATGAAATACCAGGTAACATGATCCTTTTCCAGCTTTTCGATGCCGCAGTACTGCCTTCGCCATCCAAGTTGGATCTCAAAATCACATACATGGCTCATCTGGCTGGTCCATTCCTGAGGAATGGCGCTGAACAAGGGAACAATGACCCTTACATCGTGCCCCTCCTGCGCAAGCACGGGGGCCAGTGCACCTACAACATCTGCCAGCCCTCCGGTTTTAACAAATGGAACGGATTCGCTGGCAGCAAAAAGGATTTTCATTATGTTCCTCCTTCATGCTTTTTCAGGAGCGGCTGCCCGAGGCCGGGCAGCCGTCTGGGAGAAGATCAAATCACAACATTTTTCCCAATGACAATCGGATAGGCTTCAGGCCCAATCAACCTGGCGTTGCGTTTGATAATCGCCTGCTTGTCCAGAATGCAGTTCTCAATGTAGGCACCGGAATGAACCTGCCCGTCCTGCATGATGATGCAGTTTTTCACATGGGCATCCGGCGCAATCCGAACGCCTCGGAACAGCACGCTGTTTTCCACTGTGCCTTCGATCTGACAGCCATCCGCCATCAGGGAATTGACAACATTGGCGTTGTCCCCATAATAGGTGGGCATTTCATCGCGCACCTTGGTGGAAACCGGAAGATCCTCCCGGAAAATTCCCTTTCGTTTTTCAGGATCCAGGATGTCCATGTTGAAGGCGAAATAGCTTTGGACGGAATCGATTCTCCAGCAAAGACCTTTGTACTCCACTGCATTGATTTTCGCTTGTCCTTCCCGGACAAGGTTCATAAGCAGATCCCTGTTCAGGTCATGCAGTCCGTGAGCCACTGCTTTGTCAACCAGGGTGCGCAGCAGTTCCCTACGTATCACGCAAACATTCATGAAGGTATTATCATAGGAAGAATGGGTAGGCTCAACTTCCATATCCGTCACGTTTCCGACCTCATCCAGGGCCAGGTAGGTGCCGAATTCGTCACGCTTCATCGATGGATCCTTTGTATAGAGCAGCGTTATTTCCGCTCCGGTATCCTGATAATGCTGGATCAGCTCATCCAGATGAGCGTTATAGATGATATCGCTGCCGCTGAGCACCAGAATTTCCTGCTTGCTCCGCACAAGGTAATTTGTGTTGGAGCGGATCGCGTCCAGCAATCCCGTGTATACGCCGACATTCTCCCTGGTCAGGAAGGGCGGCAGAATATGCAAGCCCTCATGTTTTCCATGCAAATCCCATTCTTTGCCAGAACCAAGGTGATCCATCAGGCTGTGGTAATTCTTCTGCATGATAACGCCAACGTTCTTAATGCCAGCGTTGACCATGCTGGAGGCCAGAAAGTCAATCACGCGGTAGCGCGCCGCAACAGGCAGCGCCGCAATCGCGCGTGTAGTTGTCAGTTCCCGGAGCCGGGCGTCATTGTCGCCGGTAAAGATCATTCCCATGATATCTTTCATGTTCTAAGCCTTCCTTTCAATGTGTTTTTCGCCCGGATCAAAACGTCGTAGTTTCATCGACCTGCTGACCGGCGGAAACAGTGACGCCCGCGGGAAGCGAAACGTCATGGCCAATCACGGCAATATTCCCAGTTTCCTCGCCGACAATTGCACCGGCCCCGATAGCCGCATTTTCGGAAACGATCGTCCGGCGAACCACAGCACCGCGATGTATGATACTGCCGGGCATGATCACGCTGTCTTGCACATTGGCGCCTTCCTCAATCCTGACGCCGGCAAAAATAACGCTGTGACTAACATTGCCATAGATTTCGCATCCTTCGGTAATCAGGGAATCCTTGACAACTGCTCCCTTGGCAATAAAGTGAGGCAGCAGTCCGGGATTTCTTGCGTAAATACGCCATTTTTTGTCATGCATGTCAATTGGCATTGGATTCTGGAGCAGGTCCATGTTCGCCTCCCAAAGGCTCTCAATGGTTCCGACATCCTTCCAGTACCCATCGAAACTATAAGCGCAGAGCACCTGCTTCTCCGCCAGCATGGCGGGGATGATATTCTTCCCGAAGTCGTTGGAGCTTTTCTTGTTTGCTTCATCTTCGATCAGATATTTTCTCAGTTTTTCCCACGTAAAGATGTAAACGCCCATGGAGGCCTTGTTGCTTTTGGGATTTTTAGGCTTCTCCTCGAACTCAACAATCCGGTCATCCGCTCCGGTATTCATAATGCCGAAGCGAGGAGCTTCCTCCCACGGAACCTCGCGGACAGCGATGGTCGCGTCCGCCCCATGTCGGATATGGAAGTCCAGCATTGCGTTGTAATCCATTTTGTAGATATGATCGCCACTAAGAATCAGAACATAGTCGGGATGGTACTGTTCGATGAACGCCATATTCTGATAGATCGCGTTGGCTGTACCCCGGTACCATTCGCCGCTTTTCCCCTTTTGATAGGGCGGAAGGACAAAAACGCCGCCATTTGAAATATCCAGATCCCAAGGTGCGCCGCTGCCGATATATGCGTTCAGTTCCAGGGGCTGATACTGTGTCAGCACGCCGACCGTATCAATTCCGCTGTTTGTGCAGTTACTCAGGGGAAAATCAATAATCCGGTATTTCCCTCCATAGGGCACCGCGGGCTTGGCCACGTCTTTGGTCAGGATCCCAAGCCTACTTCCCTGCCCACCGGCCAAAAGCATTGCGACACATGTTTTTTTCCTTAACACAGAACCACACGCTCCTTAATATATAATAGCTTTCCCAATGAGGTCACGGGCCTGCCGTTTCAGACGGGATAAGAGCCTGCCCGTTCATCTACGTATATTGTACCTGCAATCTATGCTTCCCGTCAAGAGTGAATTCTTTTTTGTCGTGTCCTATTGCATTTCCTTTTTTTCCTTTCAGGAAAGGTTGTGTCCGGGGAATCGGATGGAGTATAATACTGGCGCGTTAAGGCTTTTTCTCAGGAGGCGTGCATGATTCAGATTTCCGATACTACCCTTCGGGACGGCGCACAGGCCGTGGGCATATCCTTTTCCCTGGATGACAAGTTTCAGATGGTTCGGGAACTGGATGATCTAGGCGTCCAATGGATCGAGGCTGGCAATCCCGGGGCCAATCCCCTGGATGCCGCTTTTTTTGAGCAGGCGCCCCACCGGCTTTCCCTTCGACATGCCCGCATGGCCGCCTTTGGCTCCACCTGCAGGCCCCATACAGCCGCGGAGAAGGATCCGGCCCTCTGTTCCCTTGGCCAATGCCAAGCCGATGTGAAAACCATCTTCGGAAAAAGCTCTCTGCGCCATGTGCGTCATGTGCTTCGCTGCCCGGCGGAAGAAAACCTTCGGATCATAAAAGATTCCATCCAGTTTCTTTCGGGACTTGGAAACGAGGTATGGTTTGACGCCGAGCATTTTTTTGACGGCTATCGGGAAGACGCCGATTACGCTTTGGAAACGCTTCGAGCAGCCCGCGATGCCGGAGCGAAAAGAATTCTGCTCTGCGATACCAATGGAGGTTCCTTCCCCGAACAGATTGCCGATGCTGTTAGAGTAGCAAAAAGCGTCGTTTCCCTTCCTCTGGGGATTCATTGTCATAACGACTGCGGTCTGGCCGTCGCTAACAGCATTGCCGCAATTCGCGCAGGATGTGATCTCGCCCAGGGAACAATGGGAGGAGTCGGCGAAAGATGCGGAAATACAGATCTTTGTACGCTGGTCCCCCTGATCAGCCTGAAGATGGGCCTGCCCTGTCTGCCGGCAGGAAATCTGGCCAAAATCACCCATGTTTCCAGGGTTGTCTCTGAAATTCTGAATATCGTTCCCAACGATAACGCTCCCTTTGTGGGGCATGACGCTTTCGCTCACAAGGGCGGCATGCATATCGATGCAATTCTGAAAGATTCCGGTTCCTATGAACAGGTGGATCCGGAAGCCGTAGGAAATCAGCGCCGCTTTCTGCTCTCTGACCAATCGGGTCGGGCCGGGATCTATGCCCGACTTGGGCGGCTGCTGCCTGATCTGAACCGGGACAGCGAGGAAATTGCCTCCGTTGTTCGAAAACTGAAAGAGCGCGAGGCCCAGGGATATACTTATGAAAATGCGGACGGTTCTTTTGAGCTTCTTGCCCTGGACACCTTGGGACGGCGGCCGGTTTTCTTCCGGGTCATGGATTATCATGTGTTGTGTCATCAGAGTGACAGCGGATTGGACGCGCAGGCTTATCTGAAGGTTCAGGTCAACGGCCGTGAAGAAATCAATGCAGCGGAAGGAGACGGTCCGGTGAACGCGCTGGATATCGCCCTTCGCAAAACCCTCTCCCTGTTTTATCCAGCGCTGCTTTCCATGCGTCTGAAGGACTTTAAGGTTCGCGTAATCAATTCCGATGGAACCGCCTCCCGCGTCCGGGTCTCCATAGAAAGCACCGACGGCGTCCATCTTTGGAACACCGTCGGCGTTCATGAAAACATTATTCGGGCATCACTGACAGCGCTGATCGATTCCGTCGATTATATGCTGACTAACTATGTTTCCGAAGAAGAAATTCAAGCGGGTTCCTGGGCGAAATAGGACTCTTTCAATCCCTGCCGGCATTTTCATCCAGGTATTTTTCCAGCTTTCTCTTGACGCGCTGCAGCGCGTTGTCGATGGACTTGACATGCCTTCCCAGCGTATCCGCAATTTCCTGATAGCTTTTCCCATCGAGATAGGCATTCAGAACATCCTGCTCAAGCCCGGAGAGGACATCATTGATTTTTTCATGAATATGAACCAGATCCTCCCGATTGATGATAATCTCCTCGGGATTCGAAACCTTCCCTTCCATCAGCACATCAAGCAGCGTACGATCGCTTTCCTCGTCATAGAGAGGCTTATTCAGACTGATATAGCTGTTCAGGGGAATGTGCTTCTGCCGGGTGGCTGTTTTGATGGCTGTGATGATCTGCCGGGTAATACACAGTTCGGCAAAAGCCCGAAAAGAGCTGAGCTTCTCCGGACGATAATCCCGAATGGCTTTATACAGGCCAATCATACCCTCTTGAACGATGTCCTCATGATCCGCACCAATAAGGAAATAGCTTCTTGCTTTAGATCGGACAAAATTCTTGTATTTATTCAACAAATACTCTTCCGCCAGATCGTCGCCCTGATGACAGAGGACAACAATTTCTTCATCCGTCATTCCGCCGAACCGGGCATCCAGTGTTCCGTCCGGAAATTCGTTTTGGTCCCCCTCTGCCGGAGTTTCTGCCTCCCGCCCGGAGCGCCTCTCCTCATCCAGCCAATCCTGTTCCATCAATTCATTCCTCATGCTTCTTGGCCCGCCTGAGCATGGCCCTATAGGCAGGGGCGCAGTGGCAAGGGCCGAAATGGATTACCGTCTGCAGGAAAAAACCCGGTACATCATGATGCCTGCAGCCACAGAGGCATTCAGACTGTCCAGGGCTCCCTTCATAGGCAGGGAAACCGCCACGTCGCACTTTTCTGCTGTAAGGCGGCTGATCCCTTCGCCCTCCGCTCCGATGACAAGTGCGGTTCCACCCCGGAAGTCCACCTTTTCGTAGTCTTTTCCATCCATCGTAACTGCGTATGTCCAGATTCCCCGGTTTTTCAGCTCATCCAGAAGCCTGTTCAGATTCGTGACTCGGGCAACCTTCATGTGCTCAATGGCACCGGCGGAAGCCTTAACCGCGGCGGGCACCAGTCCGACGCTGCGATGCTGTGGAAGAATCACCCCATGTGCTCCGACACATTCAGCGGTGCGGATAATGGCGCCAAGATTATGTGGATCCGTAACCCCGTCCAGAATAATCAGGAAAGGATCCTCTCTCTTTTGTATGGCTGAATCCAGCATTTCCTCTACAGAAGAATAGGCGTAGGCGGAAGCAATGGCGATCAGACCCTGATGATGCGTTGCAAGTTCGTCCATCCTGCGTTTATCCGTTTCCTGGATCATGATCTTTCTTTCCCGGGCGGATTGAATGATCTCCCTGGCGGAACCGGACAGCTCTCCCTTTTGAACGTATATTTTTTCAATGTCTCTGCCGGCCTTCAGGGCTTCCCTGATGGGATTCCGTCCGCAAAGGATCAATTCCTCGCCGCTGGCATTTTCTTCCCTGAAAGCAGGGCGATACTGATAATCCCGATAATCCTGTTTTTCCTCTGGCGATCGGGTAATCGGGTTCTTTTGTTCCCATACTTCCGAAAAGTTTTTCCTTTCAGCCGTTCCTTTCTCCCTATATTCTTTGGAAAGCCTGCGATCCGATTCTTTCCCGCGGAAGAAAGTGCTTGCATTTCTGTCTGTTTTCCCGCGTCCAGGACTCTTTCCGGGGCGGGAGGGCTTTATGTGAGAACCGGAGCTTCTTTGTCTGCCGCCCTCGCTGTTTTTTTCTTCCTTGTGATACCGGCTGCCTTCTTCCTCCCAGGCACCGTTTTCAGCATAATTCTTTTTCGCTTTATTTCTTCCGGGAGCGTTCTGATAAAATGCCATCTTTATTCCTTTCTTCCTGTCATGGAGGCCATAAGTTGTTTTCGTTCTTCACGGATCTCAGCCATCCGGCCGCAGCTCTTTTCTCCTTCCGGACATTTTCCCCGCAGACATCCAGGCCCGGCGTCCCGAAAGAGCGCAGGCGCTACTTCCAGGCACAAGCGATGCATTTGACGGGCCATTTCGCGTATTTCCCACTGGGCTCTGCTGCACATGCGAAGGGAGAAAAAGTGCCGAAGTTCACGTACATTCATCGTCATCAGAATACGAGTTTCGCAGGCGTTAGGCAATACAAAGCGGGCATCTTCATTCCCTTTTTCGCCTTCGCCGAGCTTTTTCTGCCATTCGTGATACCATTCTTGCAGGGTTTCCATCTGACGATGGTATTCGGATGTCGCCTCTGGGCCCAACGCTGCTATTTGGGGAGGAATGATGTAACCGAACCCCTTCTCGTAGGAAACGTATCGTTGGCTCTGAACGGAAAAACTGGCCAGCCTGTGTCTGGTAAGCTGAGCCAGCAAAACCCGGCTGACCCCTTCGATACCAAACGTAAACGATGCATGCTCCAGAACGGACTCGTGACCCATATCCAATAGCTTTTGGACGAATTCCGCCTGATCCTTCCGCTCGATCTTCTCCTTTAAATCACAGATGGAGGCCTTGGAATAGCAGAGCTTTGCGCCTAGAGCGACAGATTCCTCCGGCGAAATCGTATGCCGAATGAGTTCCACCCGCATGAACCTTGCTTCAGCCATGAGAACCGTTCCCTTCAAAAAATTGCTTTTCGATTTCTTCCATTCGCCTGATGTTTCCGGTCAGATACAGATACCCGATCAATGCTTCAAAACCGGTTGCACCCGCATAATCACCCGGATCCTGATGTTTGGGGGCCGGATGCCGGGCGTGGGCATTTCGCCCCCGAAGGACGATTTCCGTTTCTTTTTCCGAAAGCGTGTCCCAGATTCTTTCCAAATGCCGGGCCTGAGCCGCCGCATTGACAGCCCGAACGCATTCTGTGTGCATATGATGCACGCTCAGTTTGCGAAGCGCCAGATGGCTTCGAATCATCAACTCCCACGCTGCGTCCCCGGCATAAGCCAGCTGAAGCGGGTTCAGCAGGGCCGCGTCTTTTTCAGACAACACCTTTTCAGGAAAAAACAGCAAGCAAACACTCCCCTCGTTTTGCTAAGAACATTATAGCATATTTTCATTTTCTCATACAGTCCAAGTATTATTTTTTCTTTTTTTAAAAAAAGGGGTTGACAACTGCTGCAAACCGAGTATAATTGTAAATGTTCGCTTGAGCACCATTAGCTCAGTTGGTAGAGCACCTGACTCTTAATCAGGGTGTCTAGGGTTCGAGTCCCTAATGGTGTACGGAACAAAGCCCCGGAGCTTCTATGGCTCCGGGTTTTTCATGGTGTCAGTCTCCTTTTCTCTGAAGCGTCCGAAAACCAAAAAAGACAGTAAAAACCCCGGCGCGGAAAAGCACCGGGGTTTTTACTGTCCTTGGGTCTTACGCCTGAGCCGGCGCGCCGACGGGGCAGGTGCTCGCGCAAGCGCCGCATTCGATGCAGGTATCCGCGTCGATTTCGAACTTGCCGTCACCCTCAGAAATCGCACTCACCGGGCACTCCGCAGCGCAAGCGCCGCAGGCGATGCATTCGTCAGAAATCTGATAAGCCATAAATAATACCTCCACTTTCTGTTCTTGTTGGAACCAACCTCAATCATTCTAACAAAAGCAAATCAAAAAATCAATACAAAAGCCGACGTTTTTTAAAAATCACAGGCCTCTGAAAAAGACTGTTTCTCCTTATCCATTCACCCTCCGCGTTTTCACGAGGACTGCTCCTCTCCGCTCTGTGCTCTCGGTTCCGCCGCTTCCAGCGCTTTTGCAACCGCATCCGCCCATCCACCTGACTTTTTCGCCTTTGGGAAAGCGGCGGGTACGGGCGCCTGCTTGGACTGGTCCAGGTTGGATTTAGCCGCGCTCTGCTTGTCCTTGTCAGGGTTCTCCCGGCGCACCGGCTGGCCCAAGCGCGAGTCCTTATTATTATCCCGTCCGTCCCGCGTTTTTTCGCCTTTGTCTTTTCCTGGCCTTGCCTTGTCCGGCCGATCCTTCTCTCCGCCTTTTTTGTTCCGCTCGTTGTTTTTGGCCCGGTTCTTCCGCTCCGGGCGAATCAAGCCGCTTTCCGATCCTGAACGCACCATGCTTTTTTCGGTGCGGGAGGGGAGCTTCTCTTCCTCCATCTGCTGCGCTGATGACAGCGCGTCTGTATAATCCTTCTCGGCAGCGCCTGCCGCTTCCAGGTTTTCTTCCGTTTCCTCCGCGTCCTTCTGAACAGTCGGCTGGATCGCGGCCGGGCCAGGGCGGGAAACCTGATCGATTGCATATTGCTTTATCTCGCTGGCGTCTCCGCTGGAGATACGGACAGAAACCGTCTCCCGGATAACGTTAATTTCTGTCACAATGCCGATACCGTCGGGCGTTGCGACTTCCTTCCCAACCCGAGGCATCTTCTTTCGGATGCATTCATACTGATCCTGTTCATATTTCAGGCAGCACATAAGCCTGCCGCACACACCGCTGATCTTTGTCGGATTCAAGGATAAGTTCTGCTCTTTGGCCATTTTAATGGAAACAGGCTGAAAATCTTTCAGAAAAGCTCCGCAGCAGATGGGCCTGCCGCAGGGGCCCAGACCGCCAAGCATCCTTGCTTCATCCCGGACGCCGATCTGCCGCAGTTCAATTCTTGTTTTAAAAACGGAAGCAAGGTCCTTGACCAACCCGCGGAAATCTACGCGTCCGTTGGCGGTAAAATAGAACAGAAGCTTACTGTTGTCAAACATACTTTCAACGGAAACCAGTTTCATCTCCAGTCTGTGCTCTGCTATCTTTTTCTGACAGATCTGGAAAGCTTCCCGCTCCCGGGCTCGATTGTCCGTGGCATGCTGGATGTCCTGGTCCGTTGCGACCCGAATGACCCTGGGCAGCTCCGGATTTGTTTCGTCATCCTCCAGAGGTCTGTTATTCACCATGACCTCGCCCAAATCGAGCCCCCGAGACGTTTCCACGACAACATACTCTCCGACAGATGCCTGCAGCTCGCCGGCATCATATGAATACATTTTTCCATTTTGCTGAAAACGGATACCGATCACATTGACCATGGATGTACTGCCTCCATCAACAAAAATAGCAATTGCTCCAGCACAGTCTGAAAATGAATTGAAGATAGAATTCTTCGCCGGGCTGAAGACACGCCTTCCATCAAATGACTTATGTCTTCCGGCGATGCGCCGTCTGCAAAGCGAAGCCAGGAGTCTGGAAGATCGCTGACCTCGCCCTCAGCGCCGGACAGACAAAGGTTTCTTCGCATCATACCCTCGATCATCCGATCCAGCATCGCGAGAAGCGGCTCGACTTCCGCTTTCCGATCCTTCCACCTGCCAACGACGTTCATAACATCGCTCCGGAGGCTTGTTTCGAAAAAATCCCGAATGACTTCCGAGCGGAAAAGCCGGGAAGCCTCATCTTCGGCGAGCCGGATTGCCTCTCCCGGGGAACCGTCGGCAGCCCTGGCGGCCTGTTGTGCCTCTTCTGGCGCTATTCCGCGATCCAGCAGAACGCGAAGGATGATTTCATCGCCCCATGGGCGTATTTTCACCGGCCGGCAGCGGCTGATAATTGTAGGGAGCAGGACTTCGGGCTGATTGCTGGTAATCAGTAGAAAAGTCCCCGCCGGCGGTTCCTCCAGGGTTTTCAGAAGACTGTTCTGTGCCTGGGGCGTCATATCTTCCCCGTTCTCGATGATCACAATCCGAATATTGCCCTCATACGCATGGACGCTGATCCGGCGGATCATCTCCCGGATATCATCCACAGGGATGGTAGCCCTGTCTTTTTTGACATCTGGAGCAATAGGCAGTCCTTTCCGGATTAAGATCAAATCCGGATGTTCTTCTTTTTCCACCTGCAAACAGGCCTGACAGCGACCGCATGGTTTGCCGGAGCTTGCCTGACACAGTAAGGCCGCGGCGATCATTCTGGCCAGCGTCCTTTTTCCCGTTCCTTTAAGGCCGGAAATCAACGTTGCATGAGCGAGGGATCCGGATGCTGCCTGATCCATCAGGAGCGATACAGTCTCTCCCTGGGCGGCCATGATGTAGGGCTCATTTTCCATCATCGCTCATACCTTTAAAAACCGATCTACAGACAGAACGAACAGCGTGGCCCCGCCGACCGTAACCTCCAACGGGAAGGGCACGAACCCGCCTGCGGCAGCACCGGCGGAGCCAGTGTGCGCTGTCGTCAGTTGTTTTCTGCTCTTGCAGACCCTTTCAATGATATGAATCGCGTCCTCCAGCCGGTCTTCTTCCACGCCGATAATCAGCGTCGTATTTCCGGCTTTCAGAAAACCGCCGGTTGTCGCCAGCTTGGTCGCGCCGATCCCTTTCTCCATCAGCCCGGTCAGCAGACGGGATGAATCCTCATCCTGTACAATCGCGATAATCAGCTTCATCGCGCATGACCTCCTGTCTCTGTACTGAAAAATATTATATCTGACCTGTCGCCGAAAATCAAGTTAGGTCTTTACAGGCGTCGATTAAGTGGATAAACTGCCAGGAGAGAAGCACACTTGTTTCTCGAAGAGGAGGGAAACAGATATGCAAGCGGTTTTTTCCTGTGAAGCAGCTTCCGCCTTCGGACTGGAGGGCGCAATTTCCGGAGAACTGAAGCGTCTTGGAATGAAGGACGTTCACGCAGAAAACGGTTTTGTCCGTTTTCGAGCGTCTTTGCCGGATGTTTACCGTTGCAATCTGTCTCTTCGTTCCAGCGATCGGGTCTATCTTATTCTCGCGGAAGAGGAATGTAATTCTTTCGAGTCGCTTTTTCAAATGGTTTCCGCCGTTCCGTGGGAATCCCTCGCGGAAGGTGATGAGGCCTTCAATGTATCCGCTCAGTGCGCCCGGAGCCGCCTTATGAGCCCCCGGGACTGTCAATCCATCACCAAAAAAGCCATCCTCGAGCGATTGAAAAAAAGAACCGGGCGAACCCTTTTCCCTGAAAGCGGAAGTGCTTTCCCTGTTCATGTCGCCATTCATTCTGACCGTGCCCGGGTTCTGCTGGACACATCGGGTTCTTCCTTGTCACGGCGGGGATATCGAACATGGAACGGCGAAGCGCCGCTTCGGGAGACGATGGCAGCCTCCCTGGTGGAATTCAGCCCCTGGCGGCCAGGCCAACCACTCTATGATCCCTGCTGCGGAACGGGAACAATTCTGATCGAGGCGGCGCTTCGTCTGGGACATATCGCGCCCGGGCTCCACCGCGCCTTTGCGATGGAGGCGTTCCGTTTTTTCCCGGTTCAGGATGCTCCCGCCATCAGGGAAGAGTTATTCTCTGCCTGCGATCCGGATCGAATCCACTCCATTGCGGGCTCTGATCTGGATCCAGCCGCGCTGGACCTGGCAGGCCGTCATCTTACTCAGGCGCGTCTTTCCGGAAAAATAAACCTGTCGCTTCAGCCGCTGCAGGAAGTGCAAAGGCCGGAAAAAGAGGGCGTTTTTCTCTGTAATCCGCCTTATGGGGAGCGGCTGAGCGACAGGGAATCCTGCAGGAAGCTGTACCGTGATCTTTCCCGGCTGCAGCTTCGGCATCCGGGATGGAGCCTCTGTGCCATTTCTTCCGATCCCGGTTTTGAAAAAGCATTCGGTCGTCACGCCGACAAAAAAAGGCGTCTATACAACGGCCGGCTGGAATGCCAGTTTTTTATCTATCATCCGCTTTCCCGCTGACGTTTCCCGCCTGGGACATGGCTTTCGTCCGCGCTTCAGGCCGCTGGTTCTGAAGAGCTGACCCCATGGAGTATTATCTCCTCAAAATAAGAATTGCGTCTCGATTTGTGTCCGCAAAGAGGCGTCAGCACTCAATATTCGCCCAGTGTGACCCTGTCCGTCAGCAGGAAAGGCGTATCCTCCTGTATTCTGTTTAAAATCCGGAGGGCATCGGTTCCCTTTGCGGGGATCGGTTGATAATCATTGATTCTTTCCCCGGCCCGGGAGCTTGTTAAAACAGGGATAAGCCGTAGCTGCACCCGGTTTTCCTTTCGATCCGGATAAAAGCTCGCCTGAACAAGAAGCCCGTCATAGGTGGACAGCTTGATTGTGCCCCCAAACATCAGATTCCCCAGGCTGTAGACCACCGGCATATCACCAATCCAATCCACGCCCTGAACGACATGGGGATGATGGCCGATCACGAGATCCGCCCCTTCCCGCTGGCAGGTTCTGGCCATCGCTTCCTGCAGAGCGTTATGGCAAGCGTCATATTCCGATCCCCAATGGCATTGATAAATAATAAAGTCGGCTCCCT
Organism: Clostridia bacterium; assembly: GCA_045546035.1. Taxonomy (GTDB): domain Bacteria; phylum Bacillota; class Clostridia; order Christensenellales; family Aristaeellaceae; genus Aristaeella. The sequence continues at coordinate 25,119 of JAZQCB010000057.1, read as the reverse complement.
TTGCCTTCATTTCCGCAATGTCTCTTCCGATGATTCCCGGATCCGCCAGATAAGTGGTTTCCCTGCAGCCGCCAAATCCCAGACGGGTTCCTCTGACATCCACCACCGGATTATTGCCGTTTCCGCAGAAAAAAGCCTTTCCCTCGAGAGCATCGACCGTGGAAAGAAATCCTGCCGTTCCGTAATCAATCGTATGGTTATTGGCCAGGTTGACCCCTTCGACTGAGCCTTCCAAGAGCGCCTGAGCGTAGGCGGGAAGGCCCCGGAATCGCCAGAGCTTGGTCTTATCCTCCCCTTCCTTCGTTTCCTTCAGAACGCATTCCAGATTCAGAACCGTCAAATCATCCTTTGCGAAATAGGACTGCAGCTCACGAAATGGATAGGACATCCCGTATTGATCCAGAAAGGCCGGCAGTCCTTCCGGATCGCCGTAATAGGCCTCCCTTCCGCCCAGAACAGCATCGCCTCCAAAGGTCACCGTGATGGCGGCATCGACAGCGCTTTCCTCAGATCGAACCTTCCAGTCGTTTGAGAGCGCGGCCTCCAGATTGGGCGTATTGCCGGTAACCAGTATGGTCTCTTTCTCCCGCTCCTCCGGGTCGTCCAGCACGATAATTCGGGTATGATAAGGAAGATGGGTCCAGAGCCAATAAATATTGATGCCGTTTTTTTCTCCCGGTTGAGCCTGTACCCGAATACAGGCGTGAGAAGCTTTCGTGCCCAGAAACACTTCTCCCGCCAGCAAATCTTTTTTGCCTGATTCGCTCCAGGCATAGGGGGTTTGGTGCAGCAGGTTGCCGCCATCGTAGCGGATGACGGAATCATATTTCTTCCCTTCCATGGAAAAATCAGCCATGTGTTTTTCCGTCACAAAGCTGCCGGCCGTAGTTTCCTGATATAATTCACCTTTTTCCATTCGGCCGGTGGAAACCAGCAGGGTTTCGATCGGTTTCCCCCATTGATAAACCGTCATCGTCTGGGTTTTCTTGTCCACAAGCAGTCCATATTCCGCCTGGGGCTGTACAACCTTCAGCCTGTTCAGAGGAACCCAGCCTTCTACCGGCGCGGCATCCTCATGCCGCCAGGCATGGATTTTCGCCCACTCCCCCTGAATATCCAGAACCTCCAGGCTCTGTGTCTGTCCATGAAGGGTTCCAAGTGTCTCGCTCCCGGAATCCGGGCGGGCGTACACCCGCTGATGAGAAGTGGGCTGAATATCGACTACGGTAGCAGGCAGCTGCATTTTATGCCAGATTTCCTCATCGCTTTCGCCGCGTTCGGGCATGATTCTTCCCGTTACTGTGACCTTCGCGGTTGGTCTTTTCCCTTCCCGAACAGTCAAGTCGAAGTATTTGGGGTAAGAAGGGTTTTGTTCGCAGAATACGCAGATATGATAGGAACCGGCCGGAATCACTTGTTTCCCGGTCAGAGCGCGAAAGGTCAGCTGATTGATCCGTCCGCCCTTCACCTGTTTTCTGACTGTATAGGCTGGGTCTGTCGACCCTTCCGCAAAAAAGGCAGCGACAAGATAATCCGTATGCAGGGCTTTGAATTCCAGAAACCATTCTCCTGTTTCTTCCAGATAAACAGTCGCGTCACTGGGAAGCGCGTAGAGAAGCGCCTGCGTACCGTTTTCAATCCGGAATTCGCTTTCCGCTATCCATTCTCTTTGGGACGCACCTGTCAGAGCACCCTGAATCGTATAGTTTTTCCGAAGAATCCTTTCCTCGTTCCATCCAAGTCCATCCCAGGAAACCGTTGATTCTCCCGCGGGTACGTCTTCCTCCAGGACCCGATAAACTGAATACTTATCCCTGATCGTGATTTTCAGCCGACCTGGTTCCGGAGCAGTAACAAGGATGTGATTATCCTGAAATCCATAGACCGCGGACGGAATAGATACAGTGAAACCTTCCGAGCTGGCAAAGACGGTTACCGCAGCAAGCAGTGCGATCAGGCCAAGCCATCCGATGATCTTCCGCATCCGAATCCTCCTTCCGCTCTCTGGCCCTTTACCCGCGAAAGACTAACAGTATTTTTTTGTTTCGTCAACAAAAATCTTGACAAAGGCTATTCCGATCGGTATAATTACAAGCGTTGCTTGCGGCCGTGGCGGAATCGGCATACGCGCACGTTTGAGGGGCGTGTCCAGCAATGGGTACGGGTTCAAGTCCCGTCGACCGCACGAAAAGCTCATCCGAAAGGATGAGCTTTTTGTCCCTGGCCATAAGCAAATGCCGGCTGCAGCGGTCGGTGTTCCGTTTGTTCCCGAAGAGATATTCGTATCAGCGGACGCTCATGAGCTGTAAGCGTGAGCAGCGCGCAGGCGCAGCGATGCCACGAAAAAAATCAGCCGATGAGCAAAAATCTCATCAGCCGATAAAAAAGTGGAGATGAGGGGAGTTGAACCCCTGTCCGAAGATCCGTCAGCAAAACCTTCTCCGAGCGCATTCCGTTCTTTCTTTTCCTCCCTCCGGCCGTCAGCGGACAAACTGCCAGGGAAGTAGCTTCATCATTACGGGCTCCGCCGCAAAGCTTAAACGGAACTCGTTCCCTGCGTCAATGACGCCGGCTGGCTGAGCCGCAGGCGCTCAGGGCCGACGCGCGGCTTACGCCGCGAAAGCGAAATCGCTATTGTCAGTTCTTGTTTTTCCCCGTTGTTACGCGGTTCAGGGGCCGCGGCTCGCTTATTCTGCCCTCGATATCCCCGTCGAAACCGGATCATCCCCATATAGCTTCGCAAAACAGGCTTTGGTTTATTTTTGCCTGGTGCGCAAAGCGCGCTGGATTTCCCGATCTGAATCCCGTTTGGCCATGGCATCCCTTTTGTCGTGGGCTTGCTTGCCCTTGCATAATCCCAGCTGAATCTTGACGCGCCCATCCTTCAGATACGCTTCCAGCGGAACCAAGGTATACCCCTGACGCATGACCAGCCCGTCCAGTTTGCGGATCTCTTTTTTGTGCAAAAGCAACTTTTTCGGGCGAAGCGGATCCCTGTTGAAAAGATTGCCCTGGTCATAAGGGCTGATGTGCATCCCTTCCACCCAGACCTCGCCCTTCCGAATTTGAGCCCAACTTTCTTTCAGGTTGATCCGGCCCTGACGGATGCTTTTGACTTCCGTCCCGTATAACGCGACGCCGCATTCATACTTTTCTTCCACGAAATAATCGTGAAATGCCTTTTTGTTATTGGCAATCATTTTGATGCCCTGCTGATGCGGCACGGCGTTCCCTCCTTCCCTCACATTTGCCGGCTAATCCGCTCGTGTATTATACCAGATGATACTCCCCTTTTCAATCCTTTATTTATCTGGTATACTTCCATATGGGCTGAATGTACTTTTCATCCCCCGAAAGGAGTATCCGACCATGAATCTTCCCGAGATGGCTCAGGCTGCCCGAAGGGCCTATTATGATTTATCCGTTTCATCTCCCCAAAGCAGAAACCGATCGCTTCTTCTGATGGCGGATGCTTTGGAGGAAGATCGGGAAAGCATCTTTGCCGCCAATCAGGAAGATCTGGCTTTGGCTGAAAAAAGCGAGCTTTCCGCACCCCTGCTCCAGCGCCTTCGCTTTGATCGGTCCAAGCTCGATCAGGTTCAGTCAGGGCTCCGCTCCCTCTCTTCCCTTCCCGATCCTATCGGAGAAACGGTTTTTTGCCATGAAATAACCGAAGGGCTGAAACTTTATCGAGTTACCTGCCCTATTGGGGTCATCGGCGTCATCTTCGAAAGCCGCCCGGACGCCCTGGTTCAGATCGCTTCGCTGACGGTCAAGAGCGGAAACGCCGTTCTTCTGAAGGGCGGCCGTGAGGCACTCAGAACCAATCAGGCGCTGGCCGCCTCTCTCCGAAGGGCGCTGAAAGCCGCTGGACTTCCCGAGGATAGCGTACAGCTGCTGGAAACCCGGGAGGACGTGGCCGATATGCTTCGGCAGGATCAATGGATTGACCTGATTATCCCCCGTGGAAGCAACGCCTTTGTCCGCTACATTATGGATAACAGCCGAATCCCGGTCCTCGGCCATTCCGATGGAATCTGCCATGTCTATGTGGATCGGGCCGCGGATCCTGCTATTGCCGTTAAAGTCGCCCTGGACAGCAAAATACAGAACCTCTCCGTCTGCAACGCGGAGGAAACCCTGCTGGTGCATGAGGAGATCGCTCCTTCTTTTCTTCCCGGATTCGCGGCTCTTTTGCGGCAAAACGGCGTCCGCATCGTGGGGGATGAACGTTCAACCGCATTAACCGGATGCGAGCCCGCTTCCGAGGAAGACTGGCGTACGGAATACCTGGACGCCGTTCTGTCCATTCGTGTGGTTTCTTCCCTTCAGGAAGCCATCGACCATATCAATTTCTACGGATCCCACCATACGGACTGCATCGTGACTGAGGATGACGCCGCCGCCGCCGAGTTTCTGAACCGGGTGGACAGCGCAGGCGTATATCGGAATGTATCCACACGTTTCGCCGATGGGTTTGTCTATGGTTTCGGCGCCGAAGTCGGCATTGCCACCGGAAAGCTCCATTCCCGGGGTCCCATGGGGCTCGACGGGCTGACCACCTATAAGTATAAACTGCTGGGCACCGGGCAGACCATGGCCGAAATGAAGAGCGGAGCAAGGCATTATACCCACCGGGTGCTGAACGAGCGCTGTCCCCTGTAGTTTTTTTATCTTGAGCAGACAGGCGTACAGGCGGATGATATCCTGCCGGCGTTGCCATGGAACGTCTATAAAGTAGAAGTGGACGAGAACGTGCTCGAAAAGGAGAATGAACCACCGTGATGCGTTTACAGAAATATCTTGCCCAATGCGGCGTCGCCTCCCGCAGGCACGCGGAACAGATGATTTTGGAAGGAAGAGTCTGCGTCAACGGTGCAGAGGTCAGGGAAATGGGGATTCAGGTGGATGAGGAAAACGATCAGATCTTTGTGGACGGTAAGCGGGTTTTCCCCGAGGCCGAGAAACATTATCTGGCATATAACAAGCCAATCGGCGAAGTAACCACCGCCTCTGATCCAGAGGGAAGACCGACTGTCATGGACAAGTTCAGGGATTATCCCGTTCGCCTGTTCCCGGTTGGCCGGCTGGATTTCGACAGTGAAGGCCTGCTGCTGCTGACAAACGACGGAGAACTGATGAACCGCCTGCTCCATCCCAGCCGCGAAGTGAAAAAAGTGTATCTTGTCAAGGCCTCCAATCAGATTTCGGATGCGGAAATCCGTCTGCTCCGCGCAGGCGTCCTTCTGGATGGGAAACTTACTTCCCCCGCCGAGGTTCGGCTAATCCGACGGGAAACCTTTGATTCGGTCTTGCTGATTTCCATTCATGAAGGCCGGAATCGCCAGGTTCGCCGGATGATCGAAGCGGTCGGCCATCAGGTGGTTCATCTGAAGCGAGTGGAATTCGGCCCTGTCGCGTTGAAGGATCTCCCTCTGGGGCAATGGCGGAAGCTGACGGCCTCCGAAATTCAGAAATTAAAGAGCTGCTGATTTTTTGCTTGACAAATTGCTTTTTTTCGATATACTTATTCGAGTGAGCACACACCGCTCTATGGAGAGTTGGCTGAGTGGTCTAAGGCGCACGACTGGAAATCGTGTGTGGGGTGATACCTCACCTAGGGTTCAAATCCCTAACTCTCCGCTGAGGATGCAGTTTCGGCTGCATCTTTTTTTCGCTCTTATCGCTTTCCTTTCCTCGTTTTCTTGCGTTCCGGGGGAAAAAAGCCTATAATGACCGTTGTGTCCTGAAGAGAGAAACACCTCTCCTCGTCCCAGGACGCGGAGGGGTAACTCTGCAGCGGGGGTAACGCAATAGTCAGGCCGGATGAAAGGGGGTAGCAAAGGAGTGAAGCGCGGATTTTTCCGGGATTTTCGTCTCTCTCCGAGCAAATTGATCGCCCTTTCCTTTCTTGGGCTGATTCTGCTGGGCGCTTTTCTGCTTTCTCTGCCGGTATCCTCCCGCAATTCGGCCCCCGGTTTTCTCTCCGCCCTCTTTACGGCTGCTTCGGCCACCTGCGTTACGGGGCTGACTCCTTTTGACACATGGACGCAGTGGAGCTCCTTCGGACAGGCCGTGATTCTCTTTCTGATCCAGATCGGCGGTCTCGGGTTCATGTCCTTTGCCAGCATCCTTTTTTATCTTATTCGCCAGCAGCCCAGTCTTATGAGCCAGATGGTCATGGCTCAGTCCCTTGGAAGCGAGAACACACATGGCATTCTTTCCCTTCAGCTGTGGCTGATTCGATGCTGTTTCCTGGTCGAAGGTTCCGGAGCGATTCTGCTGACCCTCCGCTTCTGCAGGGATTATGAATTTGCTTTTGCTCTGAAACTTGGCGTTTTTCATTCCGTCAGCGCTTTTTGCAATGCCGGATTTGATCTGTTTGGCTTTTTGGCGCCCGGCGAAAGCCTTGCTCCTTATGCACAGGATCCCTGGGTGCTTGGCATTTTGTCCATACTTATTATTCTCGGCGGTCTTGGCTTTATCGTCTGGGACGAGGTGGCGGGATACTGGAAAAGAAGAAAACTTTCCGTATACAGCAGGCTGGTTCTGCTGTCGACCGCAGTATTGCTGCTTGGCGGGGCGGCCCTGATCGCCGCCTGCGAATGGTATAATCCCGCAACCATCGGATCTCTGAGCATCCCTCAAAAACTGCTTGCCTGTTTCTTTCAGTCTGTAACATTGCGTACGGCCGGGTTCGCCGCGATGAGCCAGGCTCATCTGACCGGCCCGGGAAAAGCGGTTTCCATGTTTTTAATGCTGATTGGCGGATCCAGCGGTTCCACCGCCGGCGGGTTAAAAACAGTAACCCTGATTGTCATCTTTCTCTTTCTCTGGAGCAGGCTCCGGGGGAAAAAGCATGTGGCGGTTTTCCATCGGACGATTCCCTTCCAGTCCGTTCTGGACGCGCTGACCATCCTCGGCGTCATGGTTGGACTGGTTTTTACGGGTTCCTTTCTGGTCGTTTTCACGTCTCCGGTTTCCTATCCCGAAGCCCTCTATGAAACCGTATCCGCCATAGCCACGGTAGGGCTTTCCTGCAATGCCACTTCCAGGCTCTCCCCTTTCAGTAAGCTGTTGATAATCGTATATATGTATTTCGGCCGGATTGGTGTGCTGACAATCAGCATGGGCTTTTTAAAAGGCGAAAAGCCCGATCCTGCCGTTCGTTTCGCGGACGCTTCCCTGCTCATCGGGTGAAGAATCCGTTTGCAATCAGGAGGAAAAAAGGATGAAGAGTTTTGCGATCCTGGGGCTCGGCCGTTTCGGAAAGGAACTTGCACTTCAGCTGGCCCGAAGCGGCGCGGAGGTGCTGGCCGTCGATAAAAATCAGGAGTTGGTCAATGAAATCGCGGATGAAGTAACCCGCGCGGCTTCAGCGGATATTCAGGATAAGGAAGCGCTGCAGGATCTCGGCGTGGCCGACTGCGATGTCGTCATTCTCTCCGTCGGCGGCAATCTCGCCGTCAGCGTGCTGACGGTGATGAATCTGAAATCTCTTGGTGTTCGTCATCTGGTTTGCAAGGCTTATGACGAGCTCCATCGGGAAGTGCTTCTAAAGCTGGGTGCGGATCAGGTACTGATTCCCGAGAAGGAAATGGCCGTCAAGCTGGCGCCCCAGCTCATCAACCCCCGGATGAGGGATTCAATTCAACTGTCCGACGCCTTTGGAATCGAGGAAATGGAGGCACCTTCCTCCTGGATCGGGAAAAGCATCGGTGAAATGCACGTCCGCAACCAATTTGAGGTCAATATTATTGCCATCAAAAACGGCGGAAATGTTAACCCTTCTCCCCGCCCCAAGGATGTTATCACCGCCGACGATGTACTCCTGATTTCTGGCAGCAAAAGCGCTCTGGGAAGGCTTCGGAAAATGAAATAAATCTCTTTTGTATAGAGCTTCCATTCACAGAGAAGCTCTAAAGCTGCCAGCCCCAAAGAACTCGCTTTTCTTTCAGGGGAAAGCATGATAAAATGACGTATTCCTTATCGTTGGGAGGAGCTATGCGCGTACTCATTATTGGGGCCGGAAAGGTCGGCTATAATCTGGCTGACCGGCTCACGGCCGAAGAACATGATGTCACCGTCATTGACAGGAGCGACGAGGTCATTGACCATTGCCAGGACGCGCTGGATGTCATGTGTATCCGCGGCAACGGGGCCAACGCGAAGACCCTGGTGGAAGCCGGGGTGGATCGGGCGGACATCGTGATCGCGACCACCACCGGGGATGAAACCAACATGCTCTGCTGCCTGTTGGCCAAGCGGCTCGGAGCCAAATATACGATCGCCCGCATCCGTGATCCGGAATACAATGAAAGCCAGATGCTCCTGCAAAATGAAATGGGCATCGACGTGGCCATCAATCCCGAGCGGGCCACCGCGCTTGAAATCAGCAAGCTGTTGCGTTATCCCTTTGCGGGAAGCATCGAGTCTTTTGCCAAAGGCCAGGTGGAAATGGTTGAATTCCGGGCCCAGAAGGATGACGCCATCGTGGGTATACCCCTGAAGGATCTGTCCGGGCGCATTTCGAACCTTCCTCACGTGCTATACTCGATTGTTGAGCGTGACAATGACGTCATTATTCCCGGCGGCGACTTTTCCATTCAACCGGGCGACAAAGTTTTTATTACCGGCAACATCATTGCCATCACGCGGTTTTTCAGCATGCTTGGGCGCAATTCCCTGAAAATACGCTCTGTTATGGTGCTGGGCGGCGGAAGAATCACCTATTATCTCGCGCGGATGATCATTCCCATCGGTATTCATATGACGATTTTTGAAATCAATCCTGCGAAAGCCCGCTCCCTGAGCGAGCAGTTTCCGAAGGCTGATATTATTCTTGGCGACGGAACCAACCAGGATCTGCTGGAGGAACAGGGTCTTGACCAGATGGACGCCTATATTTCCCTGAGCAGCCGCGACGAGGAAAACCTGATGACCGGCATGTACGCCTCCCGGCGGAACGTCCCCAAAGTCATTGCCAAGAATACACGGACCGCCTATGCTGAAATACTGAATAATCTCGGCCTGGATTCCATCCTCAGCCCCCAATCCATCACCTGTTCTACCATTCTGCGCTATGTCCGGGCCCGGGAACACAGCCAGGGGACAGAGATCGAGCGGCTGTACCGCCTGCTGGACGGAAAGGCGGAAGCCATCGAGTTTATCGCCCGGGAGGGGGACGCATATATCGGCATCCCGCTCAAAGATCTGACGATGCGGCCAGGTTCTCTGGTGGCGGTCATTGTGCATCAGGGAAAGGTCATCGTTCCCTTCGGAAATGATCATATCGAAGCCAGGGATCATGTGGTGATCCTTTCCCGTGAATCCGGAGTTGGCGATCTGAACGAGGTCATTTACAGATGAACAAGAAGCTGATTTTTCGTCTGCTGGGCGCGATTCTCGGGATAGAGGCCATCGCCATGCTCCCATCCCTGGGCCTGGCCCTGTACTTCGGGGACGGTGACGCGTTGGTTTTGGGCGGGTGTATGCTGGGACTGCTGATTCCCGGCGCGGGCCTGTGGTTTCTGGTTCGTCCCCGCCAGGGCTCCCAGCTGAAATTGAAAGAAGGTTTTCTCATCGTTGCCCTGGGCTGGCTGCTTCTCAGCCTTGGCGGCGCTATGCCATTCTTCTTTTCCGGGTTCTATCCCCGTTTTGAGGATGCTTTTTTTGAATCCGTATCCGGGTTTACGACCACCGGAGCGACCGTATTGACCCGCTTTGAAGGCTTTCCCCGGGGCATTATGTTCTGGCGGGCCAGTACGCATTGGATTGGGGGCATGGGTGTGCTGGTTCTGACGCTGGCGCTTCTGCCCAAACTGACAGGGAGGACTTCCCATCTGGTTCGGGCGGAGAGTCCCGGCCCATCGCTCAGCAAACTCGTTCCTCATACTGGGAGTACCGCGAAAATCCTTTACATGATCTATATCCTGCTGACGCTGGCAGAGTTTCTGTCGCTTCTGCTTTGTGGCCTGAGCCCTTATGACGCGGCCATCCATTCCCTGTCCACTGCCGGAACCGGCGGCTTCAGCAACTACGGCGCCAGCGTGGGTGCTTTCCAAAATGTCTGGGCGGAGGCCGTGATCACAGCCTTTATGTTCCTCTTCGGCGTTAATTTTGCCTTGTATTACCGTTTTCTGATCTCGCCGCCCCGGGAAAAGCCCCTGACCTTTTTTCGGGATGAGGAGTTTCGGTGGTATCTGGGTTTTACCATGTCTTTCATCCTGTTTCTTACATTTTCCAACCTGGGATATTATCATGGAGACTTGCTGACCTCTTTCCGCTACAGTGCTTTCGGCACCTGTACCGTTTTCTCAACCACCGGTTTCTGTACCTCCGATTTTAACCTTTGGCCGGTTGCTTCGCAGGCGCTGATTTTCTTTGGAATGTTTATTGGCGCCTGCGCGGGTTCCACAGCCGGTGGCATCAAGGTAATCCGGGTCCTCCTCCTTGGAAAAATGGCCGGAAGATCCATTCGGGCCACCAGCCGGCCGAAGAAGATGGAAGTCGTCCGTCTGGACGGAAAAGCGGTCGACGAGAACATGCTTTCACAGATAGCGGTTTTCGGCGTTCTCTATTTCCTGCTGGTTGTCTTTGGCGGATTCCTGCTTTCCCTTGACGGTCATTTTGATCTGATCAGCCATCTGTCCGCGGCGCTGACCTGTGTGAGCAACGTGGGGCCTGCCTACGGAGCTTTTGCCTCTTCTTTCGCCGGTTATGGTTTATGGGCAAAGATTCTGTGCTCGTTTCTGATGCTCGCCGGCCGGCTGGAGATTCTTCCCATGCTGCTGCTGTTTAGCCGTTCCGCCTGGCGGCGGTAATTGGGAACGGGAAAGGAGACAATAATGTCATCGCAAAAAGCGAAATCCATCGCCAGGGGCGTATCCGTGCTCAGCATTACCGGCATTATCTGCAAATTCGTCGGGGTTCTGTACTCCATTCCTCTCGCCCGTATTCTTGGGGATACAGGTCTCGGCCTCTTCCAGACGGTTTTTCCGACCTATAATCTGCTGCTGACGCTCTCCAGCGCGGGACTCCCGGTGGCTGTTTCCCGCATGGTTTCCCATTGTCTGGCGAAAGATGATCCTCGCGGCGCGAAACGGGTTTTCCAGACGGCAATCATCCTTCTGGTGGGGATCGGGGTTTGTTTTTCTCTGCTCATGTTCTTTTCCAGCGGTCTGCTGGTACGTCTTGTAGGCGTTCAGGAAGCCGCCCGCGGCTTCCGGGTGATCGCTCCCTGCGTAGCGATCGTCTGTGCGCTGTCCGCTTTCCGCGGGTTTATTCAGGGGCAGCAGAATATGCTTCCGACAGCCGTTTCTCAGCTGATCGAACAAGTCGGAAAGGTTGTTGTTTCCCTTCCCCTCGCTGCCATGGGGATGCGTCGCAGCATAGCCGAGGGAGCAGCTGGCGCGTTGCTGGGGATCACCCTGGTGGAAGCCCTGGCCCTGGCCTATATGCTGATCCGTTTCTATGTACGTCGTTCAGACCTGAATCATTATCCCCAGGCGGAGAGCGCTCCGATTCTTTCCCGGAAAACCCTTGCCAGCCGTCTGATTGCCATTTCCATCCCCATTACGGTCAGCGCCTGTATCATCCCCCTGGCCCAGTTCGTTGATTCTGCCCTGATGGTGAAACGAATCATGCACGCCGGCTTTGATCAAACCTCCGCCACCGCCATGTACGGGATTTTTTCCGGAATGGTCATCCGGCTGATCAATATTCCCACTGCCCTCGCCCTGGCCATCTCCATGAGCCTGGTACCGGCCATCTCCGCCGTCAAAGCCGTTGGGGATCAGGCCGGCATCCGGTCGCAAAGCCATGTAGGAATCCGCTATTCCTTTCTGATCGGATTTCCCTGCGCCATAGGCATGAGCGTTCTCGCAAAGCCGATCCTGGCTTTCTTCTATCAGGAAACGCTTTCCCCCGAACGGCTGCAGCTTGCCTCCGAGCTTCTGACGTTTTCCGCTCTGACCATTGTTCTGTTTACCGCCGTTCAGGCGACCAGCAGCATCCTGCAGGGTCTGCATCGGCAGACCATACCCATGTATACGATGATCGCGGGTGTGGCTTGCAAGGTGCTTTTGAATTATATCCTGATCGGAATCCCCGGGATTCATATTCACGGGGGGCCCATCGCCTCCATTGTCTGCTACTCCGTGGCCCTGATTCCGAACCTCGTCTGCTGCTGCAAATATGCCGACCTTCCCTTCGACTGGAAGAGCTGGATTCTTCGTCCCGGACTGGCTGCCTGCGCCATGGGGCTGGTTGTCTGGGGGATGAAATCCCTGCTTCCCCTGAGCCGGATATGGACCATAGCGGAAATTGCGGTGGGAGGGGCCGTCTATCTGGGCGTTGCTCTGGCGGACGGCGCTTTATCCCGAAAGGATATGGCCGCATTTTTGAAAAGGAGGTAAAAACTGTGAGTGGAAGGATTATTGTCGTTCCTCTGGGGCCAGGAGATCCAACTCTGCTTACATTACAGGCGGCGGATCTTCTGCGATGCGGAATGCCACTCTTTCTGCGAACTGAACGGCATCCCGTTGCTTCCTGGCTGAAAGCTCAGGGAGTAGCCTTTTCATCCTTCGATGATCTCTATGAGTCTGCGGATGATTTTCATCAGCTGTATACACGCGTCGCGGACACGCTGGTGGAATCTGCCCGTTCCGATAAAATTCTCTACGCTGTTTCTGACCCTTTTTCCGACGAATCCCTTCCGGTTCTCTCTTCCGTAGCCCAGGAGCATGCCATTCCTTATCAAGTGCTTCCCGGCGTATCCCTGGCTTCTTCCTGTCTGACAGCCTGTCAGCAGAACTATCAGGGGATTCCGATGACCATCTCGCCTGCCGCCTCTTTTTCAGCTCATCTTTTCGATCCATCCCGTCCAACGCTGCTGACCGAGTTGGACAGTCAGCTTCTGGCCGGAGAAGTCAAGCTGCGCCTGCTCTCTCTGATCGATGGAGAGACGCAGGTGTGCTTCCTTCCTCCCTCCGATACGGCTGAACGTTCTTATCAAATGATCCCCCTTTTTGAACTGGATCGCCAGAAACGCTATGATCAGACAACCGCCCTGTTTATTCCCGCCAGCGGTTTTCTCTTTCGCAACCGTTATTCCTTCGAAGATCTTCAGCAAATCGTTTCCCGCCTTCGCTCTCAAAACGGCTGTCCCTGGGATCGGGCCCAGACCCACGTTTCCCTTCGCCCTTATATGGTTGAGGAAGCCTGGGAAGCTGTCAGCGCCATCGATGAGGGAGACCCGGATCATCTGGCCGATGAATTGGGTGATGTTCTATTCCAGGTTATGATTCATACAGATATCGCCGAATCCTATGATGAATTTACCATGACGGATGTATTGTCCCATATTTGCCGGAAGATGATTCAGCGTCATCCTCATGTTTTCGGATCCATGAAAGCCGATTCCGCCGAGGATGTAGCCGCTGGCTGGGAAACTGTCAAGCGGCAGGAAACCGGCAGCAGAACGGTCGGTGAGTCCCTGGAAGATGTTTCGCCCGCTCTGCCCTCCCTGAAATACGGGATCAAGGTTCATAAGAAACTGGCCCAGCTTCCTGCTCTCCGCCGATCGCGGGAGGATTTGGCTTCGGAGATCGACGACATGGCACGCTCTCTCCGATCGGAAAGCAATAACCAGGAGCAGCGGATGGGCGCACTGCTGCTGAAGTGCGCCCAATGGTGTTTCGCCGCGGAAACGGACGCGGAAATACTCCTTCACGAGGCCGTGGATCAGCTGAAAAAAAACTATGAGTTCGCTGAAAAAACGATCTTTCAGGAAGGGAAACGCCCCGAAGACCTGTCTTACTGTGAACTGCGGGAATATCTGAACCGTGCCGATAAGAGGATCCGCCCTTCGCACCGCCAGTAGCCAGCCCGGCGGAAAAGGACGGATTGGCAGCGCGCCAACAAAGGATGGAACGATCAAAGAAAGAAGGTTACAGCCATGCGTTTGGATAAATACCTGAAAGTATCAAGGATCATTAAGCGGCGAACCGTTGCTAACGAAGCCTGCGCGGGCGGCCGGGTTTCCGTTAACGGGAAGACGGCCAAGCCCGGAGCGGAGATCAAGCCGGGTGACCGGCTTTCCATTCGGTTCGGCGAGCATGTCGGAGAATATGAAGTTCTCTCCGTGGCGGAAACGGTTCGAAAGGATCAGGCGACAGCCATGTATCGCGTCCTGCAGGAAGATACGGCTGCGGCCGAGGAACGTTCATGAGCCGGGTGCATGTGCTGCTGCTCGCCGGAGGCAGCGGAACGCGTATGGGATCCCCGGTTAACAAGGTGCTTCTCCCGGTGGCGGGAAAAACCTGTATTCTCCGTAGTGCGGAAGCCTTTATCGGGTGGGCGGACGACATGGTCATCGTTTGCCGTCCCGAGGATGAGGCCCTGATTCGTGCGGAATTTGAATCGCGACTCCTCCCTTTTCCGGTTCGTTATGTCTCCGGAGGAGCAACCCGTCAGGATTCGGTTTTCCAGGGCCTCTCCCTGCTGACGGACTGCCCGATGGATCCGGTACTGGTTCATGATGGGGCGCGCTGTCTGGTGAACGGCGATGTGATAGCCCGCGTGCTGGACAGCGTTTTGAAACGAGGTTCCGGTGTGGCTTCTGTCCCAGTTACCGATACGATCCGTCCGATCGAGGCAGATGAGCTGGCCGGAAAAGTCATCCCCCGTGAGGCACTTCGCGCTATGCAGACGCCACAGGGGTTTCGGGCAGGTGAGCTGTGGCGCGCGCACCTGGCCGCTCGGGAAAAAGGTTTCCAGGGAACGGATGACGCAGCGGTCATGGCCTTTGCCGGTTTCCATGTGTTCCTGACCGAGGGAAGTCGCCAAAACCTGAAGCTTACAACAAAGGAGGATCTTGCGATGGCCAGGGCGATGCTGGAAGAAACATCCTTTTCCCCGCTGCGGGTGGGGATGGGATATGATGTACACGCTTTTGCTGATGAGCGGAAGCTGATCCTCTGCGGCGTGGAAATACCCTATTCCCGGGGCTTGCTGGGCCACAGCGATGCCGATGTTGCGGTTCACGCCCTCATGGACGCACTTCTGGGAGCGGCGGGGTTGGGTGATATCGGGCGTCATTTTCCCGATTCTGATCCCGTCTACAAGGGAATTTCCTCCATGAAACTGCTGGAGTCCGTCCTTTCTCTCCTGCGAAGCAATGGTTTCTGTCCCACTAACGCAGATATTACCATCGTAGCCCAGGAGCCAAAGCTGGCGCCATACATTTCCGAGATGAACCGTGTGATCGCCTCAGCCCTGGCTCTGCCTCAAGGCCGGGTCAATGTAAAAGCGACAACAACGGAACATCTGGGCTTTGAGGGCAGAAAAGAGGGAATCTCCGCTCAGGCGATTTGCCTGATTCAGGAGATCCCCTCCGAATCACTTTCCTGACAACTTTTCCGCAGTTCTCAATCCTTCCGCCCGACTTTGGCCGATGTTTCCGCCATTTGACAACCCGCGTAAATCTAGAGAAGGAGCGGGAGCAGGTAGGTCATCAATTCCGAGGGAATCGCCTGAATCAAATGGGGTATTTCCTCTGTGAGTGCTCGCTCCAGATCCGCATTAAACTCTGTAGCGGACGGATCATCCGCTTGATCCAGATCGATTGCTTTCTCCGCCTCCGGCCGGCTGGAAAAGCCGGTCAGACCCGTTTCCAGGCGGAAGGATAAAAACGGTTCCTTTCCCTCGTTTAAGAAGAACTCCGCCTTTAGCGATTCCCGCCGGAAGCTCAATTCCGCGCGGGTTTTTAATTCGCCTTCCGAGCCGAAAAAGGTTTCTGATGTGAAAGAGGCTTCTTCTTTGTCCTTTGGGCTCAACCTGGATTCCGACCGGGCAATGACCTGGTTTTTTCCCATGGTTCGAAACCCGCTGCCCCTGTCATCGGCATAGTCCGTTCCGTTGAGCGCGAAACCGGCTTCAAGGTTTCCGGAAAGATACCTCTCGCGGTAATAGGTTTTTCCATTCTCCGCATATCCCAGAACAAAATGAACATGGTTATCCTCCTGTCGGACGGAAAGCGTGGCGATGGTTTTCCCTTCCCGATCCGCGGTTACGGTCCATACGCGTTCATCCTCATACTGGCATAAGGAAAAACGGATTTCCGGCGCGGTTCGAGCGGCCGTGCCGAGCAGCTCCCGAAAAAGCGGGAATGGAAAGGCCTTTCCCTCCTGACCTGCCTTTTCTTCGATCCGATCCGAAAGATAAATCAGGTCGGTCCATCCAAAGGAAGCGCGTTTTCGATTTTTTGCGCTGTCCACCAGATCTCCTGTAAAAATCCCTGCTTCCTCCTTCGCGTTCAAAACCTGCATCCAATCCGAAATCAGGGATTCCCAGGGCGTCTTCGCAATCCACTCCAAAGAGAGCGCGTTTTCCTCCGGTGTGCTGACCGTGTGGTGAGTTTTTATTCTCCATTCCGGCATCGCGCTGAAGATCAGGGTGGATTCCTGATTGTTTTCTTCTATCCAGACACTGTATTGCGCCTCTCCCAGCGTTATTTCTCCATAGCTGCAGCGGATTTTTTCCTCAGCCCGGGCCGCGCCGAAAGAAAAGCACAGGATCATCAGCCAGGCATACCATTTTTTCATTCGTGTTCTCCTCCCATGTCCCCGGGAACGGTCTCGCCGGAAGCATCCAGGCTCTCTGGAGCGGATGCTGCGGCGGAATCCAAGTCGTCCGTATCCGTGGTCACTGGCCTGGTCGCTGCCTCTGTCTCCGGCAGGTCATCCTTTGTATCTGGCATCGTTATGCCATCCGTCTTTTCGCCCACGGCCGAAACATCCGTTGTTTCCGGCGCTTCCAGTTCATCGTTCTTGATGGTCGTCCCGGGCATCTCCCGGGCTGGATTTTCCGCGTTGCCTCCATCCATGTTCTCGTCCGTTCTTTTCTCTGGGAGGGATGAATCAGATACACCCGCGGCCGCTCCGTTCTCTGATTCCGTGGACATATCTTCCTTCACATTGTCCCCGTCCGGAGTAACTGGTTCCTCTTCTGAGCCGTCTGTCACAGCTTCCGGGGATCCGTTTTTCTCTTGCATTTCCGTGGATTCAACTCCGCCCGTTTCCTGGGGTGCACCGGGAACCATCTGTTCACCGGCAGCCGCCAGCCATTCCGCCAGCATGATACCGGTCTCCATCGGTGTCATGGAGCGAATATCCTTTGCCCCTTCCGTGCTGAAAGGAGAAAAAACCCATGGAGAGGCAGTCTTGACCGTCCCGGCCAGGCTGAGGGAATAGTCAGGCCCCGTCAGTTTCCCGTCTACTTCAAGGGTCGTCGGGCTGGACTGTGAGTAACGGCTGTAATAATGCAGGGAAAGCGCCATCTGAACCGGGGGAATTTCCGGATAATCCTCTTCCTTTTCTCCTTCCGGCAGGCGGCTCACATCCCGCTCTGCAGTCATGTTCCAGTGCTCGGTCAGGTGATCTCTGGATTCCTCATCTGTCGATGTCACACGCTCACGGGAAAGATCTACGCGCACCGCCTGTCGGGGCGTCTCTTCTTCCGCCGCGCCATCCGCAGGGCGGCGGATAACCCAGAAGCTGAGGCTGTCAAACCGATCCAGGGAAAGATCGCTGGCGCAGCGAATCGTCAGAATTTCATCCTCACTGCGAAGCGTATAGGAGGTCAGTCCGCCGTTATTCTCAATGGTCAAGGCATCATATCTCATCGTTCGGCCATCCAGGGGCAGTTCCAGCGTGGACGAAACGGTCTGACCCATGGTGGAGATGGTGTTGGTATAGACGATATCATAATCATTGTTCAGGGCCTGAAGGGCTTCGCCGTAATACCAGATCAAATCCTCCCGGGCGTAGACGCCTTTCTGTTCATCAGTCAGCAAAGCATCCAGGAACCGACGGCCGCTTTCAGATCCGGTCAGTACGGTAATCAGATGAAGGATTTCGTTCCGGACTTCCCGCATGGGAATCGTATAGCTCAAATCCACAACGGATGTTCCATTGCTTTGAATACGGACGGGGGAGGCTTCCGCGTACGCGGAAATCCAGATTTCCAGATCCGCCGTCAGCATCTGAACCACCGGTTCCATTATTGCGGAACGTTCCTCGGGATCCATCTGAAAATAACGCCAAAGAGCGGAAAGGATGGAGGGATTGCCGCCTTTGGGTGCGGAATAATGGTCGATCAGCCCGGCGACACCCGGAAGGAGAAGCACCTGTCCAGGCAGCAAATCACTGCGGAAGTAGGCGGTATCACCCTTTTCATAATACTCCGTCAGCCCGTGCTGAACCTCATCCTCCCCTGCCTGATAAAGATAGGCGTGGAACTCGTCACCATTCCGAATAGCCCGAAACTGGAATTCAACATCCTGCAGCGGAGAAATCGCCAGAATCCAGGGTGCGTTGCCTTCTCCGTGAATCGTGAAGCTTCCCTTCAGGCCGCTCCCGATTTCCAGCTGCTTGCTCATTTTTTCCGGAAGAGTATAGGTAACGGCCGCCAACCCAACGGTTGCAACAAACGTCATAATCAGGCACAGCAGCGCGCAGATGATCTTTTTCATACTTTCATTCCTCCTCGTATGGCACGGTTTTCCGCAGGATCCGCCTTTCCCTTCCTCCCGCTTCCGCGGGAGCACGTGAAGAACTTCTCAAGAGGATCTTTCCTCCTCGAAAAGCCGATCCAGAAGCGCGAATACCTGTTCCGGCGTTTCCGCGCGATTGATGCTGTCCCGGGCTTTCGCGGCCCCCGGCATACCCCGCAGATACCATCCAATATGCTTTCGCATCTCCCGGACGGCGATATGCTCTTCCCGGGCGGCCAGCATGCGGGCATAATGTGTCCGGATCATGGCCAGGCGTTCCTCCGGGGTAACCTTTGCCGGCTCCCGGCCCTCGGAAAGCGCGCGGATCTCCCGAAAAATCCAGGGATTTCCCATGGCGCCGCGCCCGATCATGACGCCAGCCACGCCTGTGTTTTGTCCTCTGGTAACCGCTTCCTCCGCGGAAAAGAGATCCCCGTTCCCGATCACCGGGATGGATACGCTCCCGGCAATCAGGGCAATGGCGTCCCAATCGGCCCGTCCGCTGTATTGCTGCATTCTGGTCCGGCCATGAACAGTAATTTCCCGAACGCCGGCGTCTTCCGCCATTTGGGCCAGTTCAACGGCGTTCAGGTGCTCCTGATCCCATCCGAGTCTCATTTTGACCGAAACCGGAAGACGAACGGCCTTTACCGTCTCCCTCATCATACGGGCCGCGGTTTCCGGAGTACGCATAAGTCCACAGCCTTCCCCGGAAGGAGCTATCTTTTTCGCGGGACAGCCCATGTTCAGATCGATCCCGTCGAACCGGTCAAGGGCCTCCATCCGGCGGGCTGCCTCGGCAACAACCTCCGGATCCCGGCCGAACAGCTGAACCAGCAGCCGGGTTTCCCTCTTCCCCCGGATCATCAGTTCCTGAACGGCGCGGTGTTCCGGGGCCATCAAATAGCCCATGGCGCTTATCATTTCGGTACAGGCCTGCTCGCAGCCCTGTTCAAAGCAGATTTCCCGGAAAATATAATCCGTCACGCCGCAAAGCGGCGCAAGTCTGGCGTGAATCATGGCTTCTCTCCATCCCGCCCGCCGGCGCCTTTTACCCGTGTATTATAAATCAAAACCAGGCTTCCTGCAAGGAATTCAAAAAACAGCCCCGGCATAAATTGCAGGAGCTGTCATCGTTTGCTTCAGCCAGTTACTTCGTCCCGAACAAACGGTCACCCGCGTCGCCCAGGCCGGGAACAATATATCCGTGCTCATTCAGATGGTCATCCAGCGCGGCCACATAAATGTCCACATCCGGATGATCCCGCTGGATCCGGGCAATTCCTTCGGGCGCTGCAATCAGATTGACCAGTCGGATATGGGTACATCCGCGTTTTTTGATGAAATTAATCGCTGCGCTGGCGCTGCCTCCGGTGGCCAGCATGGGATCGAGCACCAGCAGCTCGCGGTTCTCGCTGTCGGCCGGGAGCTTGCAGTAGTATTCCACAGGTTCCAGCGTTTCAGGATCGCGGTACAGGCCGATATGACCCACGCGAGCGGCCGGAATCAGCTTGGTCACGCCTTCCACCATCCCGAGCCCGGCCCGCAGAATCGGAACGATACCCAGTTTTTTACCGCTCAGGGTCCTGCATTTGCAGGTGCAGATTGGAGTCTCAACCTCGATTTCCTCGGTTTCAAGATCACGGGTCACCTCAAAAACCATCAGCATGGCAATTTCAGAAAGAACTTCCCTGAACTCCTTGGTCCCTGTATTCTTATCTCTCATAATACTGAGCTTATGCTGAATTAACGGGTGATCAAAAACGACAACTTTGCTCATGATTCAGACTCCTTCCTTTCCGTGGTTTATCCCAAGTCCACTTCGCAAATTGTATCATCATTGTCCGGTTTGTGCAAACCCTTTTTCACGCTGTTTTCCGTGATCTGTTTTCAATACTTCTTCCCGGTCATTTGACAAGCCTCACCGCCCGTTACTATAATACAGGAATAAACTCCTGTATGGCTTTGATAAAGGAGGAGTTCCGATGTCCGTCCCACCTTCCCGTTTGCTTTTCGGGCTTGTCCCCTGGTACAGCGTGCTGATTGTCGTCGGTGCCGCGCTGGCGGTCTGGCTGGCCTCCCGGGAGGAGAAAATCATTCCTCTGCCGAAGGACACAATCATTGATCTGGCTCTCTATGTTCTTCCCATTGGAATTCTCGGTGCACGCCTGTATTATGTGGCCTTCTCCTGGGAAACCTTTCGCAGGGATCCCATCCGCATCCTGTATATCTGGGAAGGCGGGCTTGCGATCTATGGCGGTTTGATCGCTGGCCTGCTGGTGATTGTCGTGTTCTGTCGCCTTCGAAAGCTCAGCGTCAGGGCGGTCTGCGACGCGGTCGCCCCTGGTGTTGCCCTGGCGCAGTCAATCGGGCGCTGGGGAAACTATTTCAATCAGGAAGCCTATGGACTTCCCCTGCGGAATCCCGCCCTGTGCTTTTTCCCTCTGGCGGTTCAGATCAATGAAGGCGGAACGCTCGTCTGGCACATGGCCACCTTTTTCTATGAGTCCCTCCTGGATCTGGTCATTTTTCTTTTCCTGCTTCGCGCCAGAAGAAGATGGTTTCGGAGTCGGGGGGATGTCCTTTTCTTTTATCTGTTTCTCTATGGCGCCGCAAGGCTTGTGGTGGAGAATTTCCGAATGGATTCCCTGTATGCCGGTCGCTCCGTCCGGATCAGTCAGCTGCTGAGTCTCCTTTGCTGCATAGCCCTGCTGATCTTCTATTTGCACCGGTCTTTACTTGAAGAGCGTTCGCTTTCCCCCATTGCCAGGCTCCTTGCCTGTCTGGCCTTTCTGGACAGTATCCCGGCATTGCTCTTTTGCCTTGGTTTTTCCTCCTGGCTTCCCTCTGTCGGGGGGCAGGCGCTGTTCCTGGGTCTTTACTCTCTGCTGATTACGCTGGCGCTCTTCTCTGTATACGGGAAAAGCCAGCCTTCGGAGGTACTCTATGCCTACCACGCCACTTAAAAACGCGCTTTATCGTGCCGCCCTTCCCTTCCTTTCCCCCGGCCCCGGCCGGCATCCATCCCTGATTGTTTCCGGTTCTCCTCTGGTCGACAAGCGCGGGTACCTGAACCTTCTCCGTCGGCATCACGTATTGGGAGCCGCCGCGATCCTGTCCGCTCCTGGCCGAAGAACGCTCCTCCTTTCCTCTACTGATCAGCCCCGCCATATTGCCCGGGAGGACACACTCTTCCGGGTTGCTTCCATTACCAAGATGGCGACGGCTCTGGCCGCCCTGCGCTGCGTGGAAGAAAAACGACTTGGGCTGGATGATCCTGTACAAAGCTGCCTTCCCCCGGCCTGCGCTTCCCCCGCTCTCGAAGGCGTCACCCTGAGGCACTTGCTGTCCCATACGTCCGGGCTGCAGGATCCGCCGGATCTGGAAGCCCGGCTGATACGGGCCGAAAGCGTACCGGAGGTGCTGCAGGTCGCTGCCAATGGTTCCCCCGGCCAATCCTTTCGGTATTCCAATCTCGGTTTCGGCCTGATCGGATGCATTCTGGAGTCGGTACTGCAAAAAAGCATCTCCGCAGCGATGAAGGAAATCGTCTTTGATCCTCTTTCCCTGGAGGCGTATATGGATCCGTCGCCCCTGGACCGGGATCGAATCATGCCCATCTCCAGGATCCTGCCCTACCGCCTCGGACAGGATCTCCAAGTAACTCCCCTGGGGGAAAGACCGCTGTCTGAGCCGGATCCCCTTCGGCATTTCGGGCATACCGCGGGAAGCATGTACATCACTGCTCCATCGCTGGAAAAGCTGCTCCGCTGCCTGATGCGGGACGGCGCTCCGCTTCTGTCTCCGTCCCTTGGCAAAGAAATGAAAACCGTGCAGGCCTCCTACGGTTCCCTTTCCCCAACTCTGTCGTATGGCCTTGGGCTCCTGCTGATTCAGGATCCGGGGCTTTCTTCCTCCCGTATTCTGGGGCACCAGGGCTTCGCCTACGGCTGTGCCAACGGCGCTTTCTGGGAGGAGGAAACGGGGCGCATGGTGATTTTTCTCAACGGAGGATGCAGCGAGGCTCGTTCCGGCCGGCTGGGGCTTTGTAATCGTGATCTGCTGCGTTGGGCGTTTCGAAAGGAGATGCCTTCATGGTCGAAGTAACAGAAGTCGAAAAAAAGCGTTCCCGTTGGCGAATCATTCTTGAAAGTGGTGAAAAATATATGCTCTCCGGGGCACTCTACAGGGAAAGACCTTTGCGCCCCGGGGACAGCGTTGATCCCGAAGAGTTTTCCCATTGGGTTCTGCTCCGCCAGTACCGCACGGCCCTGGAGCGGGCGGTCGCCATGCTGGCTCTTCGCGCCTGCAGCAGAGGGGAAATCCAGCAAAGGCTCATCCGGGCGGGTTACACGGCCGACACTGCGGAAATGGTCATTTATAAGCTGGAAAAAGAAGGTTTACTGAACGACAGGGATTTTGCTTCCCAGTGGGTCAGCCATCGATCCTCCCAGAAGTACGGTCCCCGTCGCATTGCCCGGGAGCTGCGTATGAAGGGGGTTTCCAGCGAAGATGCGGAAGCAGCCATGGAGGAGGTCGACGAAACCGAAAACCTGGAAAGGGCCATCATCCTGGCCAAGAAAGGCTTCGCCCGCTCAAAAGCCGGCGAAGACGTCCGAAAAACCCGTCAGCGTGTTCTATCCGCCCTGGTTCGAAGGGGATATGACTGGGAAACAGCACGGCAAGCGTGTGCAGCGGCTCATCTGCCGGAGGAAGAAGAATAGCGGAAAGAAGGGGGAACAGGAGGAAGAAGGACTCCCCTTTCCGGAACAAGGAAACAGAAAGACCCGCGTCCTGATGGGACGCGGGTCTTTCCAAAAGGAATTACTTTTTGTCCGCGATCGCGGCCTGCGCGGCGGCCAGCCGGGCAATCGGAACGCGGAAGGGAGAGCAGCTGACATAATCCAGGCCAATCTTATGGCAGAAGGCCACGGAGGTGGGATCGCCGCCATGCTCGCCGCAAATTCCCACATGCAGATGCTTGTTCACGGGACGGCCCAGTTTGATGGCCATTTCCATCAGCTTGCCGACACCGGTCTGATCCAGCTTCGCAAAGGGATCGTTCTCGAAGATCTTTGCGTCATAGTAGGCGTTCAGGAACTTGCCGGCGTCATCGCGGCTGAAGCCGAAGGTCATCTGGGTCAGGTCATTGGTGCCGAAGCAGAAGAAATCGGCTTCGCTTGCGATTTCATCAGCCGTCAGAGCGGCCCGCGGGATTTCGATCATCGTTCCGACCTCATATTCCAGCTTCACATCGGAAGCTGCAATCTCGGCATCGGCGGTTTCCACGACGATCTTTTTCACGAACTTCAGCTCTTTGATTTCGCAAACGAGCGGAATCATGATCTCGGGCCGGACATTCCATTCGGGATGAGCCTTCTTGGTGTTGATGGCGGCGCGAATCACGGCCTTGGTCTGCATCCGGGCGATTTCGGGATAGGTGACCGCAAGGCGGCATCCGCGATGGCCCATCATGGGGTTAAATTCGTGGAGGGACGCAATAATGTTCTTGATGGTTTCCACGGACTTGTTCTGGGCCTTGGCCAGCTGAGCGATTTCTTCTTCCGTGGTGGGCACGAATTCATGCAGCGGCGGATCCAGGAAGCGAATGCAGACGGGGCAGCCTTCCAGCGCCTCATAGAGCTTCTCGAAGTCGCTCTGCTGATAGGGCAGAATCTTATTCAGAGCGATTTCACGCTCCTCAGCCGTATCGGAGCAGATCATCTCACGGAAAGCGGCGATGCGCTCCGGCTCGAAGAACATATGCTCCGTCCGGCACAGGCCGATACCTTCCGCGCCCAGCTCCCGGGCCTTCTTCGCGTCGGCGGGGGTATCCGCGTTCGTCCGGACCTTCAGCCGGCGGTATTTATCCGCCCAGGCCATGATGCGGCCGAATTCGCCCGCGATGGTGGCATCGACCGTGGGAATGATGCCGTCATAGATCTTGCCGGTGGATCCATCGATGGAGATGAAGTCACCTTCATGATAGGTCTTTCCGGCAAGCGTGAACTGCTTTTTCTCCTCATCCAT
This sequence comes from Clostridia bacterium, assembly GCA_045546035.1. Lineage (GTDB taxonomy): Bacteria > Bacillota > Clostridia > Christensenellales > Aristaeellaceae > Aristaeella. Next base: position 536 of record JAZQCB010000057.1, on the reverse strand, counting down.
GGCGATTTCGCCGCAGCCGGAAACGCAGCACTTGCCCATGCCCCGGGCCACCACGGCCGCGTGGGAGGTCATGCCGCCGCGAACCGTCAGAATGCCCTGGGCGCTCTTCATGCCGGTAATATCCTCGGGAGAAGTCTCCAGCCGGACCAGCACAACCTTTTCACCCCTGCCGGCCCAGGCTTCCGCGTCTTCCGCGGTAAAGACGATCTTACCGCAGGCCGCGCCGGGAGAAGCGCCCAGGCCCTTGCCGACGGGCTCAGCCTTTTTCAGAGCCGCGGCATCGAACTGGGGATGCAGAAGGGTATCCAGGTTACGCGGTTCAATCATGGCAACGGCCTCTTCTTCCGTCCTCATGCCTTCATCAACCAGATCGCAGGCAATCTTCAGGGCCGCCTGGGCGGTCCGCTTGCCGCTGCGGCACTGCAGCATATAGAGCTTTCCGTTCTCAACGGTAAACTCCATATCCTGCATGTCACCATAGTGCTTCTCGAGTTTGTCACAGACGCTGACGAAATCAGCGTAGGCATCGGGGAACT
>JAZQCB010000056.1:0-50012 GCA_045546035.1 Clostridia bacterium | reverse complement strand
GCGAAGAAAGCGGACGAGGATCACCCGAAGGAATTCCTGATTCTGAACGGACAGCCAGCCAAGGCAGACGAGACCTACATCAGCATCTACAGCCAAGCGAAGCACAGTATCTTCATCATCGATAACTATTTGAGCATCAAGACTTTGCGGCTGCTCCACGGCGTGCAGAATGGTGTGACAGTTACCGTATTCAGCGACAATCTCGGCAAACAGCTTCACACCCATGATTATGCGGATTTCCAGACAGAATTCCCCTCTTTCCCGGTCAGCTTCCGGCAGGCCTGCCGTACCACGCATGACCGCTTCATCGTTCTGGATTACGGCACCGGCGACGAGAAGGTTTACCACTGCGGGGCATCCTCCAAAGATAAAGATGCCGGCATCAGGCTGACGACTGTAATCAGCGAGCTGACGGACAAGCAGCTGCTGATCGGATTCAGGGGACTGGTCAAAAAGCTGATGGCGAATCCGGCGCTCACGCTGCGCTGATCAACCGGAGCTTTCCCTGTTATTTGGGGGATTGTGAACACGCAAGTTCACAATGACCGTAATCCCATATCGCCCAGCGGCTCACACCCGTTGGGCTTTTCCATTTCCGCACAGACCGGCAGAAGAGCTGGCCGTTTTCTTGTACCCAACAGTATGACAAGGAGAGTAAGACGATGACTACACAATTGGATAAACTGCTTGCAGCTCAGGAAAAGGCAACACAGAAGAAGCACGAAGCCGAGCAGCAGGAGAAGCGGATCAGAAAGCAGATTTCCGACCTGAAGGATAAGGAGCGCACCCATCGTCTCTGCACCCGTGGCGGCTATCTGGAAAAGCTCCTTCTGGAACCGGAGTTGCTCACGGATGATGAGGTCTTCGAGCTTCTGGGCTATGTTTAGAACATGTTTAATCTGGTAAATTCGTCTGTCACACAGCGTGCTGTGGCAAAAAGCCGGAGCCATTGAAACATAAGGAAAAGGAGGCCTCTTTCGAAGTCTCCTTTTCAGTGAGCCCGGCGGAATTCGAAACGCAGCCTCAATCTGCGCGACTAAAGTTGTCAAGGGTAGTTTTACTATTGTAATACTTTTAAGAGACCATTTCAGAGTTATAAGATTTCATAGCCTTCGCTATCGTATAGTGCTCCATGAATAATACCTGCACCCGGGTCTTCTCCATTTTCACGAATTATTCCACGAACACGAGGCCATTCTTCATCTGGAACACCAATTAGTGTAACTTTTTTATTCTCGTGATCACGAATCACTTTAGAGATATAGATTGTTTCCCTACCATGGACATCGATTTCATTTTTTGTATAAATAACGTATTCATAACCGGTATTATTATCCTTATATGCAAAAATGACCTCAACCTCTTCACATTGACCATTAGGTAAAGTCGTATACATGAGATTCTTGTTGTGCTCTTTCGGTTGTTCGCTTTTCTTTTTTGCAACTTTGTCCCTTACCAACAGAGCTATTTCATCAATAGAATAATCTGAAGATTTAATGTACAGTCTCGTCAAAGGCCATCCTTCAGGGAAAGCGCCGTCTGTGATAATTGGTAATATATACTCATCTTCTTTGTATTGGCGTGATTGAAGGTGTTCAAACTCAAAGCGTGTCCAAAACTTGCTATTGTATTGTTTAGAAAAGATCGGAATGACATACATACTAAGTTCTTTGTATTTAATAGGTAGAACTTTTGTAGCGTCTGGTCCCCACAATTCTCCTGTACTCCACTGATCATAGAAAACACGCAAACCAACTTTTGCCAAGCCCTGTGCAAGTTTCAAAGCATAATCTCTTTGTTCACCTGCGAAGGAAATGGCTACGTCATAACTATATGTATACTTTTCAGTATCCATTTAATCTCCCTCTCCCTTAGTTACTAATCAATAGTGTTGTGTGTTCGCATACTATATAAAACTCGGCTCTTTCAATTGAAATCCAATGAATTCCATGTAATAGAAAACGGAAGAATTCACGTTTTTACGAATATCATCAAAAGCATTAGCAACTTAAAACAGCGTACACGATGAACGTATACACTGTCAAGCTATTTTAAAATGTGTGATGTTATATGGTTTTGCTCTGAGATGCTTGTTCTTCTAGTGCTCTGAAATCTACTTTGCCTATGTTTGTCATGGGCAATTGATCAATAAACTTGAAGACTGAAGCAGTATCTCTTTCGGGCATATACTTTTTGCAATGCGCTTCGATTTCTTTTAGTAGTTCATCTGTTGGGCAATAACCTTTCTTAGGCACAATAAATGCGGTTGGTATTTTTCCGTTTAAAGTATCAGGGACGGGAAGACCAACGACAGCACATAAATCAACAGCGGGATGTTGCAAAATAACTGCTTCAATCTGAGAAGGCCAAACATTATGCCCATCAGGACGTACTATCATTCGTTTCATGCGCCCTTTCAGGAATATGAATCCATCTTCATCCATATAGCCTATATCACTTGAATGGACCCAGACTTGTCCGTCAGAATGCTTTACGAGAACTTTCTTTGTTTCTTCTTCATCTCCGATGTATTTAAGCATTATCGCAGGGGTCGAAATATAGATTTCTCCTTCTTGATTGTATGTTAATTCTTTTTCTGTTCCTGGCTCAAAAACAGATACGATTGTTTTGCAATGAGGGATGCCTATACTACCCAATTTGTTCACTTTTCCATGGCACGCTACGGCAGCCGAACCCACCTCTGTCATTCCATACCCTTTTGCAATATCATATTTGCAGTTATGATCATGTAGGAATCTGTTTAAATTCTTTTCTGATTCTATTGCTATAGTGTCACCCCCTACACCAGCACTTTCAAGGAAAGATAAGTCGAATCCCTTCATTTTTGGGGATCGGGACAGTTTTTCAAAAAAAGTTGGCACACCAAGTAGATGAGCAGGTTTATACTTTTTTATCATGTCGTCAAATTTGTCTGGATTGAAAACTGGGATCAAAACATCGTTTAATCCTAAGACCAATGGCATATGAATACCGCATGTAATTCCATAAGCGATAAATGGTGGCATTATATTCAGGAAGTTCTGTTTTCTGTTATATTCGGCACCCAATAGTTTATACTGTAGGGCGATGATATTCATTGTGTCATCTGTCAGCTCGGCACCCTTTGGAATTCCAGTTGTTCCACCTGTATATACTATGGCAGCTGCTTTGTTTTTTCTGTAGGGAACAGATGTGTTATTCGTCGGTTGGAATCCTCTTACAAAAGATTTCCATGGTATCCTAATCACGGGCTTTTCACGATTCTTTAAAGAGTATAGGAGTTTAATCCCCAACGGCAAAGAATCCTTTGCTGAGACACTGACTACTTCACCGTTAAATCCCTCTTTTTGTAATTGAGCTACACGAGGCATGAACTTATCAACGGCAACTATCATCTTTGTGTTTGATCTTTCCATATATATCTTCAATCGTTCAACTGGCGTACGAGGATCAATCAAATTTGAAACTGCACCAATTTTGTTGAGCGCATATATTGCGTATATTACTTCTGGGAATGTCACCGAGATGACAGCAACAACATCGCCATTCTTGATCCCTTTTTGTACGAAAGCACATGCGGTTTTTTCAATCTCATTGAACAAGGTTCGGTACGAGATTCTTTTTCCATAATAAATCAATGCAGTATCGTCAAGTTGATCCTTGTTTGATTCGTAGAGGAAATCATACATAGTACACTCTGGAACGGGAGCGTTCACAGCGTCTTCGCTAAAATACTTTAGCCATGGTTTGTCGATGCTGGGATATCCTGTCATTTTTTTCGACTTCCCTTCCATTGTTTAATTACACAGGCATTAAATAGCCTATACAATTTATGTAATTCTACATCAATCGCCCATACAATTCAAGTGATTTATCTCTTATGGGCGGTGTAGAAATGGATTATTATGAGATCGGACAGCGCATCCGCAGAATAAGGAAGGCAAAAGGAATATCTCAAGAGGTACTTGCTGAGAGCGTGGGTATATCTACAACACATATGAGCCATATTGAAACCGCAAACACAAAGCTTAGTCTGCCTGTTTTTGTCGCTATTGCAGAAGAATTAGAAGTGCCAACAGATATGCTATTATACGACGAACCTCAAGAAAACATCGGTAATGCCTCTAAAGAGATAACAGCTATTCTTGAAAGCTGTACATCAAAAGAAGCAAGGATTATTACAGCTATTGTTAAAGCCACAAAAGAGTCATTTGATGCATTTATGTAAAAAGCCGTCGTCTCCAGCTTTTACCTACTTTTTCACAAGTGACAAGCTGAACAAACCAAAGCCTGATAGCTTTGTTATCTCGATTTTTCTGAATCCTTCGTATGGGATTGTTTGTCAATGCTGTGAGGCTCGCGTTCATACATAATATCTTCAATGATTTCATCGGTCTGTACAGCTTTTTCCCAATAAGCCAGGGAACTGTGTCTTCCACCAATTATCTTTTCGATTCTCTCGGTTCCTTTTGCTTCAATTTCAGCCCGGACTGCTTTCCTTTCCCTCATTAGTGCGAAGGGATCAAAGGCTTTCGCCCGGATAAAAAGATCCTTCAGAGTCAATAGCGCTTTATCAATAACTGTCTGCCGCTTATTCCTGACTTCCAGATAATTCTGTAGGTTGGATTTGATTTCAACAACCTGGTTTTGCAGATCTTTCATTTCCGCATGGGTCGTTTTTCCACACTTTCTACGGATATCAGTTTCTTTCTTTTCCATTTTCGTAATCTTCTTGTCCTGGGCTTCCATGTCCTGTAACAGACTCCGGCGCTTCAGAATATGCACAGGGGAAAGGGAATTATATTTATTTGCTAGATCGTTCCTGACCTTGATTGCCGTCCTGCGCTGTTTATGAAGTTTCATGTAATCGACCAGTATCGGCTCTACTCTGGCGATATACCGTTCGGCGTTATCCTTCTTGGTATCATAGTGCGCCAGAAGATATTCCCCTATAATGATTTCCTGACGGCTGAGTTCAATCTTCCGTGCTATATCCTTGATCGTATCCACAACAGTATCTGTGACTGAAACAGCGGCCTGCTTCAGCTTCTCTATTACAGCCTTCCAGTACCGGATCTCCTGATTATCCTTCCTGATCTGCCGGTTCAGTTCGCAGCGTTCAGAAATACCGCCTTTCTTTTCCTTGATCCGGGCAGCAGTACCCTCATGAATAGTTGGATGCTCGTCCAGGCCCCGTTCCGCATGGCTGCGGTAATCAATCCGTTCTTCACTCCCGGCATGTTCCAGATAGTGATTGACAACATCTTCCCAGGCAATCCGCCATTGCTGCAACTGTTCTTCACTGTTCCATCTGGCCGCGATAGGATTCTGTCTGCCGTATCGTGTGTTCTTCGGATGCTTGCTGGTTCTTTCATAGCCGTGCACTTCGCCCTCTGACATCGGCATGTATACCTTTTTCTTGCCGACCAGATAGGGATATTGCTTTTCCCATCCGTCATTCCGGGCTTCTTTGAACTCGGCGGCAGTGAAACCGCGCTCTTCACCGTTCCGAATGCACAGGTATTCCTTCTCTGTTTTGTTCTGCCAGGTGCCATCCAGGTTTAGTGGCCTGACTGTTGTCATAATGTGAGCGTGGGGATTGTGTCCGTCCGTATCATGAATGGCAGAGTGTACGCACATGCCTTCATCGACAAACTGCGTCTGAATGTATTCCGTCAGGACGGAAACCCACTGATCCTTGTTCAGTTCAACCGGCAGCGCGACGATATGCTCTCGGGCAAGGCGGCTTTCCTTGCTCTGTTCCGCGGCTTCCACCGCGTTCCAAAGCTGCTCCTTGTCCTGCCAGGCTTCCGGCGCCATGGGCGGCAGAAATACCTGTTCCCAGACAAGGCCACCCTTGTGGGTATAATCATGCTGGATGCCATCGTAATCATTGTAGATGGTTGAACAGCTGATATTAGCGGACGCGGCACAGGCAGACCGGCCTTCGCCCCGGGTGATGATCTTCACTTCGTTGTGGTAGATTGCCATGGATGATTCGTTCCTCCTTTCCGGCTCCGCAGAGCCTGTTTCTGCTTCTCTTTCAAAAGAGAAGTGATGGATGCCCGCAGGCATCCTCCCCGGCAAAGCTGCCGGTGGCAGGTTTGCAAACGCGGTTGACGAGCATGAGAATCATGCCGATTGCATATTTCCCGTGCTGATCGGAATCAGCGTGGGAAATGTGCGTCAACCGCGCAGCCGATGCTCGCCGTGTCCGCAGGCAGGGCGACATTGGTTGGCGATCTCCGCAGAGATTGCAACTCCCCCTCGGAGAGCGCACGTGTCCCGAAGGGACTACCGCCGCCCGTTTACGGGTGGCGAGTAAGTGCGCCCTTACGGGATTTTTAAAAGAGGCACCCGACTTTCGCCGGATGCCCTGTGGCTTGTTTCCCGTTTCACGTCAAGCCCCAAGTTTGGTTTCCAGAACATGCTGTAACGCCTCCATTTCCATTTCCTTGGCTTCAGGGAACGCTTTCTCAAGGATCGCGCCCTCCTGGATCAGCCGTCTCGTCCGTGCTCTCCGTTCTTGGTACCGATTCCTGTTTTGGACTTCCTCCAGACGACGCTGCGCCTGGATACGTTCCTTTTCCGGATGAGGCGATGGGATAATTTTGATACTTATGGGTCTTTCCTCCTTTCCTGCCTGCATCAGTTTGATGCAGAATACTGTTTTTCTGCATCAGGCCGCATTACCCTGATGCAGTCTGATGCAGAGCCCGCGTCATGAGCATATAAAACCAAAGTCCATATTGCTGCCGCTGAAATCCAGATCGGTTTCTTCCGGGATTTGGACACATTTTTATCCGTATGTTTTATTCAACTTTTTTACGAACTAAATCTATGAGTTTGTTCTATGGCTGCATATTTCGGAAGGACAGAACGCCTGTTCACGATCAAACAGTTTGCCTCGGATGTGCTAATCTTCTGGAATATGTGCTTGTGCCTATTCCTTTTATTCGAAACATCTGTTATTATTGCTTTATAAAATATATGAAAGGAGATTCATCGTTCCAATGATTACAGATTGGATTATGGTGGGAATTACCGCTGTCTATGTTATTGCAACAATCATAATTTCATATGCAAATATCAAATCAGAAAAAGCCACTAGAGAACAATTACATGTGTCTAAACAGCAATTCCAAGAAATGAAACGCCTTGATGTTATGCCGTATTTGAGCGTTGAATTTAGAGAAAGGGAAGAGGAAAATTGTGGTTGTATGCGCTATCAAAACCAGCTATTATGCTTTATTCCACAAAGCAAAGATTCAAGTCATAAAACAGATGATACTTATTATCTACTATATCTATCAAACGCTGGACGTGGTGTGGCAAGAAACATTCAAGTTGTACTTAAAAATGTTATCCAAATATGGCACCAAGAAGCAGTATGTCTTGGGGCCGTAATGGCTGGTCAAACAAGTGAAGTGTATTGTGAGTTTACAGGAGTGCTTGATGACAAGAGTAATGGTGAAATATCTGCTGAATTGGTTTTCGAGTATTGCGACTTGTTAGGAAACAAGTACCAACAAACAACATCTCTGAGTTTTGTTGAAAAGTCAAATTCAGTTCAACTATTCAAATACTCCACCTCAGATTGCTCTTTGATTTGAATTATGAATCATAGTTTTGTAGAAAAAGCCTTAAAAACGACACGCAAACACCTACGTGTCGTCATATAATAGCTTTTTTACGCAGGCTCTTTCGTTTCAGCCGGCCGGGATTCAGCCTGCTGTCTTGCTTTCCGCCTTTCGTATTTCCGGCGGTTCTTCTCGCGGGTCTTTCTCCGTTTTTCCTCCAAAGCCAGCTCTTCAGCCGTAGGCTCAGGAATCGGAAGATCAAACTTGCCAACGTATTTCAGGAAGATTTCAATCTCCTGGGCACGGCAGCCGTCAATCCTTTCCGGTGCGTGAACGAGGATTCTATCCACAAACTCATAGATCATCTGTGGCGTCAGCTCCGGAAAATCCGTATACCGATCCACCAGTTCCAGAAAACGATTGACGTTTTCCGTATCCTGCTCATATTCATCCAGCTGCTTTGTATCGGTTTCCACGACTGCTTTCAGGTCCTTCTGCTCTTTATCATATTCACTGAGCAGGGAATCAAACAGTTCATCGGAAATCCGCCCTGTCGCAAAGGATTCATACAGCTTTTTGATCAGGGTATTCAGTTCGGCGATCCGTTTCTCAGATCTTCCGATCTTTTTCCACAGTTCTTTCGCGGCTTCTTTCTGCTTGATTGCAGCTTCCGCGCGGACCCGCTGGATGAATTCCTCCCGGTTTTCAAGAGCATAACTCGCTACATACCGGATTGTTTCCAGGATCAGCTCGTGAAGCGCCAGCGTATTAACATAGTGTCGGCTGCACTGAACATCCGTATGCCGATCCGTCCGGTTATACGTTGCGCATTCATAATGATCTTCCTTATACACCTTCAGGGTGGCCTGGTTGGATTCTTCTTCCTTCTCCGGTGACCATCTTTTCCGGTGATTGTACATCCGCGCTCCGCAGTCCGCACAATACACCAGTCCGGTCAGAGGATTGGAAAAGCCAATCGTATCCGTCCGGTGCTTTACATCCTTCGTGCGCTGGGCCAGATCCCATGTCTCCTGATCAATAATGGCTTCATGGGTATTCTCCATGATAATCCATTCTTTAGGAGGAAGATAAGTGATCTTCTTATCCTTATACGATTCCTTCCGGTGCCTCAGATTGACAGAATGGCCGAGGTACTCCTGCTTAGGAATCAGTTCGGCAACGGAGGAACTGGCCCAGTCATACGGCCTGGTCATATCAGCACGGTTGACATTGATTCCGTGTTTTGCCTGATACACTGACGGGCACTCGATCTTCATGTCCCTGAGCTTTGCGGCTATGACCGCGGGACCGTATCCATTGACAGACATCTGATAAATCAGCCGTACAACAGAAGCCGCTTCCTCATCGATCAGCCAATGGTGTTTCTTCTCGGGGTCTTTCTTATACCCGTAGATCACCATATTGGTAGTGGGAATGCCGGCCTTGATCCGTGCCTTATAAGAGGCTTTCTGCTTCTTGCTCAAATCACGGAGGACAAACTCATTGATCAGATTGAGCATCGGCGCAAACTCGCTGGTGCTCTGGTCAATGCTGTCAACTCCGTTCGCAACGGCAATAAAGCGGACATTGTTCTGCCGGAAGAAGATCTCCGTATAATAACCCGTATACAGATATTCACGTCCGATACGGCTCATATCCTTGGCGATCACGGTTCCGACCTTACCGTTTTCGATATCTATAATAAGCTGCTTCCATGCAGGGCGATCAAAGTTCGCTCCGCTGTACCCGTCATCGGTATAGTGGACGCAATGATCAAAACCGTGCTCGGAAGCATAGCTTTCAAGATACCGTTTCTGATTGACGATGGAATTGCTTTCTCCTGATACATCGTCATCCCGGGAGAGGCGCTCATACAGCGCCGTAATCATATGATCCGTCTGCCTGTTTTTCATAGGCGCTCCTTTCAGGCTGAACGGCTCATCTGTGGCATGGTCATCATATCACAGATACCGCCGTTTTGAAAGCCGTTTTTAGTTTCAGCATCAAAAAAAGCAAGGTCGTTCCGAATCATTCGGCTTACCTTGCTTTCGAAGTTTTCTTTTTCGTCCGGACAATAGTGGACGACTACCCTGTAGGTGGTACTGCCGATCCGTCGGGTAAACGTACCGGCGCTCTTATATGCCTTCGGCATACGGCTCTTCGCCTCCTTTCGTTTTCAGTTGGTTCCCTGAGGGGTAGATTCAGATATAGCATTTACGACATCCCCTTTCAGTTCTTCGGTGCATTCGTATTCCGATGCATCCACTCAATCAAAGCCTGTTTCACAACCATCTTTTTCCCGCCGACGTGAAGCGTAGGGAAATCCGGCTTGTTCAGCAGATTATACGCTCCACTGCGGGAAAGATGCAGCACTTCCGCCAGCTGACCGGCATCCAGTATATCTGGCAGTGCTTCCAAAAGCTCCCTGGGCATGGTTCCTCCTTTCCTGGGTCTGAGATCCCAATGTATTTGAAGGCGCACAAAAAAGCAGCCATGGCTTTCATGGCTGTGTCAGAATGATCGGCAGGGTCGGGTCCAATCCGTCTGTTTTTTGCCCCTTCACTATACAAGGGCATGAGAAAGGCCGTTTTTTTCCAGACAAGCGAAAAAAATTTAATCTGTTTCAGATACCCTGGTTCCATCTTCGTCCGGCATAGGATTACTGAAATCCTCATAGGCTCTCGTAATCTTTAAAATATGCTTATACACAGCGCTGGCTGTTTTGTATCCGGTTGCCTTGGCGATTTCTTCCAGACCATATCCCTCCACGCGCATCTCCAATATTTTCTTGTCTGTGTCCGACAGTTTGGTTTTGAACTGCTCTACATCCAGTTCGCCTGTGACTTCTTGCTCGACAGCATCTCCGGAGGCAATCTGAATTCCGTCCTTTTCCATCTGTTCGATTGTGAAATGTGGGTGATTCCGGGAATGGTTCCAGGCTCTCATGAAATCCCTTTTCCGGATGTTTTCGCCATCCGCGTAGTCTTCCGGCTGACGGTTCATCCATACTTCATCAATGAAAGGCTGGAGATTCCTCTGTTCAATAATCCGGTCTGTAAGATTGAAAATCAGATTGCTCCAATGCCTGTAAGTAAACCAGGGCAATTCGAAATCCGGCGGCATACAGAAAAGGCGCTGGAAACTGAGTTCCATTTCTCCTTCAAAAGATTGACGGAAATAGCGAATGAGTTCGTAACTCAGACGCCAGAGAGGGAAATTGCCGGAATAGTTCTGCCAGTTCCCGGGGATCGGTTTGTATTCCTTTTTCCCGTCTTTTCCCATGGGAACATTGAACGCCTGCCAGATACCCCAGGCATAAGAATCCCATACCAGTTCCTCAAAAACATCGCTCAGGATCAGTTCCATATATTCTTTGCTGTTCAGCAGTTTATAAACATTACGCGGAATGTCCAGATACTTGGGAAGTTTCTGAACAATTTCCTTTGGAAGCGCATAAAACAGCGTCAGCCATGAAAAATACTCGTCCTGGGCAATGCAAAGCACTCTGTGTGGCAAAAATACGAAAAAGTCATGCTGCGTATGGGTTGGGCCCTGCCAGTAAGTCACTTTTGACGGTGAATAGGAAGCATCGTCATAGAAATCCCTGTCACTGATTTCTTCCTGAATTTCATCATTGCTGCCGGGTATTTCTTCTTCATCGTCATCCTTTTTATCCCTGTTGCTTTTTTCCAGCATATGACTATAGACTTCATCGATTTCCTCAATGTCGTCCTGTTCTTCCTCAATCTCGTCATTCCTGTTTTTCTTTTCTTCCATCTTCCGGTTCCTCCTGATCTTAAGGGCCAAAGCGGTTTATGCCGTAATGGGATTTATCCTGAAAACAGTGTATCCGGGCAAGAGCCATATTGCAAGGCGAACAAAAAATAAAGCCCTCATCGCGCTATATGCAACGAGGGCGGGAGATAAACGATCAGTTATAAACCAATTCCTGCAGTACTGCTTCCTCTGCGGATGCATGGATTGAATTCATCCGACCAACCCATGCCATCGGATCTGTGGCTTTCAGGTTTTCGGTGATGCCTTCTGCCTTTGCCATCTGCGGGATCATCTGATCCAGACGTTGCTGACAGGTTTCATCAATCTCATGAAGGTGTTCCATCAGGGTTCCGTCCAGGATCATTCTCGTGTAGAGGCCGGACCGGGTATTTTCCAGATACTCCCGGCGCATTCTCCCATACTTACCGAGAGGCTTTTGTTCTTGCTCTGTCAGGCCCAGATCTGGAATCAGGTAGTCACCGCACTGAATGTACTTTCCGCCGTGCTTCTCAAATAGTGATTTCATTTTCGTCCCTCCTGTGGTATTATCTGCCTATCAAGGCATTTGATGGTTCTCGCATAGCTGCGAATCCATCTTGCCACAGACGAGCCGTCAGCTATGCTGTATTCAGGTGGAGGTTAATCAATCCACCCTTTACAGCATAACTCACGCGACTCCACACCGTGGAGCTCGCTCCTTTTCGGTTGAGAATGACATCGACGAAACTCCCGCCACTGGCGGTCGTCGATGTCATTCCCACTCAAGTCTCAGGAAGCAACATTCCGTGATTAAATGCATTTTAAGTACGGAAAACGAGCGATTTATCCGTTTATTACACGACTTCCAGTACGTCTTTGAAACTTTTGTAGCCATTTTGTAGCCAGTGGCTACAGCCGGAAGTCTCACCTCGAAACCACCGGGAACCACTACTGAATGATGATCGCAAGGAGGGAAAAGCAATGTCAGCAAAATCACTGGACGCGCACGAGCGCTGGAGAAACATCACTGTAGCATTCCGGGTATCGCCTGAAGAAGACGAACAGATTGAGCGCCTTGTCAGGCTAAGCGGTCTGACGAAGCAGGATTATATCATACGGAGACTGACAGAACAGGATGTTGTGGTGCAGGGCAATCCAAGAGTGTTCTCCGCTCTGCGGACGGAAATGATAGCACTCACTGCGGAACTGCGATGCATGGGTGCTCAGGTGCAATTGAGCGAGGAAATGATTGAAACGCTGAACATGATCCTGCGGATCATGGCAGGAATGAAGGAGGCGTCATGAACATGAAGATTGTTTTTGCGAAGTACGATATAGACACTGGATACGTATACGGGCAGTTTGAGCATGGGGACATTGTTCTCATCGACTGCACTGCTTATAAACGGGCTTATGCGGAGGACATGTACGAAAGATCTGAATTGGATTATCTGATCTTCAACGACCCGGCGGGATATGTGGAACTGGCGATGGAAAAACATCCGAGAGAGTATCTGAAATCCGTTTCAAGAGTATCTGAAATCCGTTTCAGCTATCAACAGTTGAGCGATCTCCGGTAATTGCTTTGCTCAGGGCGGCTAATTACTGGCCGCCTTGAGTTTTTATGGAGTTAAAGGCGGCGAAAAAGTCTTTCACACAAATCGATTGAAATTTGCCGATACGGACAGGTATGATTCATTTGCTCCTCAGCAGGCGCGCAAATCCCACAAGCCCTCTTGACATACTCCACTTGTGGAATTATAATGTTCCATATGTTGAATATGAAGGGGGGGGTTGTTTCATGCTCAAGCACGGAATCCTGGGACTCATCAACTACAATGACACCACCGGTTATGAGCTCATGACGGCATTCCGGCATTCCCTCAACCATTTCTGGACGGCACAGACCAGTCAAATCTACCGGGAACTGCAGACCATGGAAAAGCTCGGATGGATTCATCAGACCCACGTGGCGCAGACTGGAAAGCCGGACAAGAACGTCTTCTCCATCACCGATGCTGGGCGGGAGGAACTGCGCCGCTGGCTGAGAGATGACAACCTTCCCACCGGCGAGCGCAGCCCCATGCTGATGAAGACCTTTTTCCTTGGCGAATGCACGCCGGAGGAGAACCTGACCTTTTTCCGGCGATTGCGTCAGGATAACGTATTTCCGGACGGCGGGAAGAAAGCGCTGCGACACAGTGAGGAATACGGGCAGGATCTGGAACATCCGGAGCAGGCCATCTACTGGCGGATGACGATCCGTTTCGCGCAGATGTATGAAAAAATGCTGCATGACTGGTGCGATGAATGCATCGAGGAACTGGAAACCATGCGGAGGATGGTAGAAAATGAAAGCTCTGAAGAAACTGTATGATACCAAAGAAAACCTGTTCGCAATCCTGTGGATCGTTGTTTACTGCGCGATCAGTATCCCGATCCGCGGTGAACTGGGGGACGAGAGCGTATGGATTGTCATAGCCATTGTGTATTGCGTACATCTCAGCAAGCTGAAAACAGCCCCGAACCATCTGTTAAGCTGATCACTATCTCCTCAACCGCTGGTTGTACAGAGAGGAACGGGAGAACGGGACGGAATGTATTCTATGCATGGAGTGTGTAAAAAACTGTCCGAAAGGGGCACTGTAACAGAGCAATTGGCAGAAGCAGAGCTGTATAAAACTCTCTGAAAACAATCGAATGAGATGCATGGAAGAACACAATGCTTCGCAGAAAAATTTAAGAAATCTCTTTTTTGTTGTAACGAAACTGAATGTTCCCCGTCTAACCAATGATTCTGATCGGAGGGAGGTGAGGAAGTGACCCAGGAGCAATACGCCAGGCTCTATGAAACCTGCTACATGCGGGTGTTCTCCTATGTGATGACGCTGGCCGGAGATCGCTCTCTTGCGGAAGAGCTCACGCAGGAAACCTTCTATCGCGCCTTTGCACGGCAACGGGAATTCCGGGGAGAGTCGGACGAAGTCACCTGGCTGTGCGCCATCGCGAAGAATCTTTTTACCGATGAGAAGCGGAGGCAGAGCCGCTGCGACGGTGAGATCCCGGAGGATTTGCCAGATCAGGGAAAGAGCGTCGCGAAAGCGGTTGAGGACAGGGATTCGTCTTTCCGCATTCACCTGGCACTCCACGGGCTGGAGGAGCCTCACCGGGAGGTCTTCGAGCTTCGGGTGTTCGGCGAACTGAGCTTTCGGGAAATCGGAACGATTTTCGGAAAGACGGAAAACTGGGCGCGGGTCACGTATCACCGGGCCAGAATCAAATTGCAGGAAAGGATGGGTGAAGCATGAAAACAGATTGTGAGATCATTCGGGATCTGCTTCCGCTCTATGTGGATGATATCTGCAGCGAAAAAAGCCGCCTCCTGGTGGATGAGCATCTGGCAGAGTGCACGGAATGCACCGATTTGCTGAACAGACTCCGGAAAACGGAGATTGAAACCGGGCTGAAGGAGGAAAAGCGGGACGTCATCGGATATGGCGTCCGGAAATTCAAACAGCTGACGGCCAGAATGGGCATCACCGCCTCCGGGATGTTCATGATTCCCCTGCTGGCGCTGCTGGTGATCAACCTGATCGCCGGATCTCAGATGGGGTGGTTCCTGATCGTGCTGGCAGCGATGGCCGTTGCTGCCAGCGTGATCGCCGTGCCGGTTCTGGTACCGGAAAGCAAGCTGTTCTGGACCCTGTGCGCATTTACGACCAGCACCGAGCTGCTGCTGGCAGTCACCTGCATGGTAACCCGGGGAGACTGGTTCTGGGTGGCCGGAAGCGCGTTTCTTTTCGGCATGGCGGTCTGTTTCCTGCCCTGGGCGATCAAGGCCAAACCGCTGCGGAAATGGGTCGGAAACCGGAACAAGACGTTGATCGTCCTGGCCGTGGACACGATTCTCTTCCTGATCATGATGACCATGATCATGCTTAACGGAGGGAACGGCAACCGTTTCTGGACGACGGTCGGTGTCGTAGCGGGGATTACCCTGGCGGTGCTGTATGTGATGAAGAACAGGAGTGAAGACAAATGAGCGGAAATCAATGGATGAAAATTGCTATGACTGTATGCGCGGTGATCGTCGTGATCGCGGTAATAGTGAATGTGGGCGGACTTTTTGGAGGAAGCCCTTTCGGATACTCCAACGCGGAGAAATACATCGCCGGCGAATCGGAGATCAGCGGAACCGTCCGCAATCTGGAAATTGAATGGATCAATGGAAAGGTAAATCTGGCATATCACAGCGGACAGACGATTGAACTGCGGGAGACGTCCAACAAAACCATCGCTGAGGACATGAAGCTGCGCTGGTGGCTGGATGGGGACACGCTGCGGGTGCAGTACGCGAAGAGCGGCTTCCGGCTCGGCTGGAATCAGGAAAAGGAGCTGATCGTCACCCTCCCGGAAGGGATTGCCTTTGACACGGTCAAAATCAGCGCGACATCCGGTGATTTGAATCTACCTGGTCTGAAGGCGGACACATTGGAACTCGATGTGACCTCCGGAGATGTTCAGGCGGAAGCGAAGGCAAGGAAGGTTTCCGCCAACGCCACTTCCGGCAACATGACGCTACGGATCGCAGGCGAGACCGAGGAAATTGATGCCGGCACGACCTCCGGTGCTATCTGGGTGGAGGCGGACCGCGCGGAAAACATCAAGGCGACAAGCACCTCTGGCAGCGTTACGGTTGCCGCGGATTACACTGGAAAGTTCGAAGCCGGTGCCACTTCCGGGGCTGTCTCCGTTAGTCTAGATGAGGCGGACCGGGTGGAGATCGGCACAACCAGTGGGAATGTTACAGTCCATCTGGCAAAGTTCTCAGAGTTGGAAATCAGTTCCACCTCCGGCAGCATTACCGCTGGGCTTCCGGAGCAACCGGGCTTCACCGCGGAGATCACCACCGTCAGCGGCAGGATTGATTCCGATCTGTCCCTTCCCCGGAGCGGCGACCGGTATGTTTGCGGAGACAGCAGCGCAAAGGTGGATATCGGATCAACATCGGGGAATATTCAGCTGAACAAAGCGGAATAACCTAACGATCAACCTGATTATAAAAGGTGCCGGTACGGCGGCTGGAATGGAGGAAGATGATCGTGAAAAACGGCGGGACCATCAAGATATCCGGCAGGCTTCACAGGAGTGCCACCGAAAAGAAGGTGGCGGGGGTCTGCGGCGGTATCGCTGAATATCTGAATGCGGATCCAGTGGTGGTTCGGCTCGCCTGGGCTCTGCTCTGCCTTGGCTGGGGAACCGGTATTGTGATCTATCTCCTGCTTGCGTTTATCCTTCCTGAAGAAAAAGCAACCGATTTCGTGTCAAATTCGAAACAAGAGACGACGATGAACATTGATGAGGCTGTAGAATGATTTGGAATGCAAAAAACGGAACGGTTTCTATTGATGGTACATCCATGAGCTATGTTTCCTTTGGACGTGGCAACAAGAAGCTGGTGATTCTGCCTGGCCTTTCCGACGGGCTCACAACTGTAAAGGGAAAAGCACTGCTGCTGGCCGGACCTTACAGGCGCTTTCTTGATCGGTTCACCATCTGGATGTTCAGCCGGAAGGATGATCTGCCGGAGGGGTATTCCATCCACGATATGGCAGATGATCAGGCAATAGCCATGAAGGTGCTCGGAATCGGCTCCACTTTCGTCATGGGCGTATCCGAGGGTGGAATGATTGCGCAGAGCCTTGCAATCCGGCATCCGGAGATGGTTGAAAAACTGGTGCTTGCTGTCACCGCGTCAGAAGCCAATGACATGATTCGAGAAAATGTGGCGAGGTGGATTACCTTCGCGGAAGCAGGCGATCACAAGTCCCTGATGATTGCTACAGCTGAAAAGAGCTATTCAGAATCGTATCTGAAGAAATACAGGAAAGTGTATCCGCTGCTGGGGTATCTGGGAAAACCATGAATAAACAAAGAAGCATGCGAAAGATCCATACTGTCATGCTGGCAACAGGAGTTCCATTGGCCGTTTTTCAATGGGCGTCCATCTTCCTGTGGGCGACGAAAGGGATCTGGTGGCCCTTTGCCCTGTGGGCAGTGATCGCCATTCCGTACGGTGTCTGGATGTCCCGCTGGTATTTCCGGAAGGTGGCTTACATCTGCCCTCAATGCCATACGGTGTTCAAGCCCACTTTTAAGGAAGCGTTCTTTGCCAGCCATACGCCGGCGACGCGCAAACTGACCTGTCCTGCCTGCCGCCACCATGGCTTCTGTGTGGAAGTCGCGGCCGGAGAGGGGGCGCCGGTCCATGCGTAACACGGAATACAACCGGGCTCAGGTGATGAAATATCTGGTGTGGACCTTCGCCGTGTCTTGGTTCCTCCAGATCGTTGCGGCGATTCTGATCAACAACGACAACGCGGCAGTCGGACGGCTGGTGATTGCTGTATGCATGTTTGCGCCAGCGCTGGGCGTTTTACTCTCCGGCGCAACGTTCAGCGAAATGGGATGGAAGCCACAGATCCGAAAAAACATCAAAACCATTTTGATCGCATGGCTCACGCCCATTGTGCTGACCGCGGCAGGCGCTGCCCTGCATTTCCTGATCTACCCCGGACATTTTGACCTGAGCGGAGAGTATATGACGGCCAGCGCCGTAACAGAGGCGCTTGAGCAGATGCAGGTGCAGGGGATGACCTATCCCGTAGGGATCAATGTGATCAGCAGCGTGAGCTTTGCGCCGCTGATGAATATGTTCCTCGCGCTGGGAGAGGAAATCGGATGGCGGGGTTTCCTGTATCCGCAACTGAAAGCGAAGCTCGGGAAGCGGAAAGGGTGGATCCTCGGCGGCATCGTATGGGGCGTGTGGCACTGGCCGCTTATCGGGCTGATCGGATATGAGTACGGCACGGAGTATCCTGGTTTCCCGGTGGTCGGTATGCTGCTTTTCTGCGTGATCACGGTGGGATGGGGTATCCTGCATGATCAGTTGTATGAACGAAGCGGCAGCATCTGGGTACCCGCGCCTTTTCCACGGTGCCATCAACGCGGCGGGTACGCTGCCCCTTGCGGTCTGCCTGCCCAATACAGGTTCCGCCATGCTCCTTGGGCCTGCCCCGATGGGGCTTCTGGCGGGGCTGCCGTTCCTGGTGATTGCGACGATACTGTTTGTGAAAGTCCCATCAAATTTGACTAACCATCAGGCATGGCAGAAGAAGGTTTGAAGATGAAGAACTCCCCGCTTTTTGGAAAGAATTCCGCTGCGGGGAGTCTTTTTAAATGGCACATCATTTCAGATTCAGGGGTGGATTGTTCAGCATCTGATCAATCATGGTGTGCAGATGCTTTTTCATATCAGCGGATGTCAACTCGGTGATTGCGGTAGTTAATCTGACCGCCGCATCTTTGGAGGAAGCGCCGCTGTGGTAGAATCGTTCGTTTTTGTGTCCGTAGTAAAGCACAGAAATGCGGATTATAGAATGTTGACAAGAGGTCAGATTTTCAATATAATTCAAGTAGCAGATGGGACTTGAGCTCATCTTGGGCTGAGAAGCGGACGTCGTTCCAGTATGCGGTGTCTTAGCAGAGCCCGACGGGGGTTGCGTGGGAACCACAAGCTGGATAGGCTGAAGGGCTGAACGAAAACACGCATTTGAGAGCGCGGTATATCCGCGCTTTCGCTGTTTGAGGAGATGAAGGCATGACGCTGAATGATGTTGCTTCCGCTTATCAGGAACTGATGAAGTATCAGTACAGATTCCTGCTGGGGCATAAAGGAAAAGCAGAAACCATGGTTGTTTCTTTTCCTGCAGAAGCGTTTCATCATTTAGCAGGTCTGCACAAGAAGGATGTTGAGAGGACGAAGAATAAAAAGCATATCCTGGAATGTGTCCTGGATGGAAGACGGTGGCAATGAGATCGTAGGGCAGGGCGTCAAGCACAAACAGCGGCGCGCGAAATACAGCAGGAAAACAATCCGCCCTCTTGACTTTGGGAAAAACAGGCTGTAAAATGCGCGCAACAAGGCAAGGGAGCCGTGTTGGTACGGTTCCCTTGCCCTTTTTATTTTGTGAAGGAGGTCTTTTCATGAGCAAGTACAGCAAGGAAGACATCATCCGCATGGTGCGGGAAGATGATGTGGAATTCATCCGGATGCAGTTCACCGATATTTTCGGCCAGCTGAAAAACGTGGCCATCACCGCAAGCCAGATTGAAAAGGCCGTGAACGACCAGATCATGATCGACGGCAGTAGTATCGAGGGCTTTGTGCGCATCAACGAAAGCGACCAGTACCTGCGGCCCGATCTGGATACCTTTGCCATCCTGCCCTGGCGGCCTCAGCACGGGAAGGTGGCCCGGCTCATCTGCGATGTGTACAACCCGGACGGCACGCCCTTTGCCGGCGATCCCCGGGGCGTGCTCAAGAAGATGCTGAAAAAGGCCGCAGACATGGGGTATTCCTTCAACGTGGGGCCGGAAATGGAGTTTTTCCTTTTCCAGACCGACGATCAGGGCCGCCCCACTACCACCACCGGCGACGAAGCAGGGTATTTCGACCTGGGCCCCCTGGATCACGGGGAAAGCACACGCCGTGAAATCTGCATGACGCTGGAGCAGATGGGCTTTGAAATCGAAGCCAGCCATCACGAGGTTGCCGCGGGCCAGCATGAAATCGACTTCAAATATACCGATGCCCTCACCGCCGCCGATAACATCATGACCTTCAAGCTGGCCGTCAAGACCCTGGCCCAGAAGAACGGCCTGCACGCCACCTTCATGCCCAAGCCGGTGTTCGGCATCAACGGCAGCGGCATGCACACCAACATGAGCCTGTTCAAGGATGGCAAGAACGTTTTCGCCGACCTCAGCGACAGGCGGGGCCTTTCCAAGGAAGCCTACGCCTTCATCGCTGGGATTCTGGCCCACGTGCGTGGCATGGCGGCGGTGACCAATCCGCTGGTGAACAGCTATAAGCGCCTGGTGCCGGGCTATGAGGCCCCCTGCTACCTGGCCTGGAGCGCCAGCAATCGCAGCGCCCTGATCCGCATTCCTGCCAGCCGTGGCATGGGAACGAGGGTCGAGCTGCGCTGCCCCGATCCCAGCTGTAACCCCTACCTGAACATGGCTGTGTGCCTGGCCGCGGGCCTGGATGGTATTGAAAAGAGCCTGACGCCCCCGGACGAAATCACCGAAAACATCTTTGCTATGGATGGAGCCACCCGGGAGGCAAAGGGCATCAAGTCCCTTCCCGGCACGCTGCGGGAAGCCATCGACTGCCTGAAAGAGGACGATGTGATTTGCTCCTGCCTGGGCGATCACGTGCTTTCCCAGTACGTGGAAGGCAAGGAAAAGGAATGGGACGCCTATCGCACCCACGTGAGCAAGTGGGAAATCGAGCGGTATATCGTGATGTACTGAGTCCTTAAACCGAAAGAGTGCGGAAGGAGGGAACCAGAAGTGGCCAGGATCGTGATCGCCAGCGCTGCGGAAGAAAGCAGAGAAAAGCTGAATCAGCTGCTGGCTTCCTCCGGGCTTACCGTATTCCGCTGCTGCGCCTCGGGCAGCGAATTGAGGCGCACCATCAACGAATGCGAGGACGGCATCGTGGTGCTGATGGGTGCGCTGCCGGGTTGTAAGCCGGATGAGCTGCATTGGGATTATGGGGACAGAATCCAAATCCTGTTGGTCGCCAAGCCCATGGTGCTGGAAAGCTGCGAAACGCCGGAGATTTTCCGGCTGCCGCTGCCGCTGTCCTCCCAGGCGCTGATCGGGGCGGTGCAGATGCTGAGCCAACTGCACCAGATGCGCTTGCCCAAGCGGGCAGGAACGGAAAAAGAAACTGTAGACCAGGCCAAGCAGCTTCTCATGAAGCAGCACGGCATCACCGAGCCGGAAGCCCATCGGGCTCTGCAGCAGTACGCCATGAACCATGGCATCAAAATGGCCGATTACGCAGCGCAAATATTACGCGCGTCAAGGGAGACGGACCAATGAAGGACAAACAGTATCCGCTGTATCAGGAAGAATTGGAGCACGAAAGCTGCGGAGTGGGGGCCATCGTGGATCTGAGCGGCAAAAGCACGCACCGCACCGTGGACCAGGCGCTGTCCATCGTGGAGCGCCTGGCTCATCGGGCGGGCAGCGACGCTCTGGGCACCACCGGCGACGGCGTGGGCATCATGACCAATCTGCCTCATGCCCTGTTTTCCGTCTGGGCCCAGGAGGAGGGAATCGCTTTAGGTCAGCCCGGAGATTACGGCGTGGGGATGTTTTTCCTGCCAGAGGATGAGGTGGGCACGGAGAACATCTGCCGCATTTTTGAGAAGCTTGCTTCATCCGAAGGGTTGACGGTTCTTGGCTGGCGGAACGTGCCCTGCCATCCGGCTCAATTGGGCGCAGGAGCCCGCCGCACCATGCCCCGAATCCGGCAGTGCTTTTTGAGTCGTCCTGTTTCTATCGCCGCCGGCGCGGATTTTGACCGGCGGCTTTATGTATTGCGCCGGGTATTTGAAAAGCAGGATACGGATACCTACATCTGCTCCCTGTCCAGTAAAACAATCGTGTATAAGGGCATGATGCTGGTCAGTCAATTGCGCTCCTTCTACGACGATCTCCAGGACGTGCGCTATACCTCTCAAATGGCCCTGGTGCATTCCCGTTTTTCCACCAACACCTTCCCTTCCTGGAGCAAAGCCCATCCTCAAAGGATGCTGCTGCACAATGGGGAGATCAACACCATCCGGGGCAATCATGACCGGATGAAGGCCAGGGAAGAAACCATGCGCTCTTCTGTCATGGGTGATGAAATGCGCCGGGTGCTGCCGGTTGTCATGGACGGTGGCAGCGACAGCCAGATGCTGGACAATACCCTGGAATTTCTGCACATGAATGGCTTCCCGCTGCCTTTGGCGGGGATGATCCTGCTGCCGGAGCCCTGGCAGGGGCAAAAGCACTTTTCTCCCTGGCGGGACCTGTACCGCTACTATGCCACAATGATGGAGCCCTGGGACGGCCCGGCAGCCATCCTCTATTCCGATGGGGACACGGTGTGTGCCTCTCTGGACCGCAACGGTCTGCGCCCCCTGCGCTGCGCCCTGACCGACGATCACCGGCTGATCCTCTCCTCCGAAGCGGGGGTACTGTTTGAAGAAAATGCCCACATCCTGCGCCGCTGGAAATTGAAATCCGGCGACGTGCTGGAAGTAAACTTAAGCACCGGGGAACTGCTGGAAAGCGAAGCATTGAAAAACCGCTATGCCCAGGCCGAGCCCTATGCCGATTGGATGCGGCATTTGATTCATTTGCATGATCTGCCCACGGCGCAGCATACGGAAGAAATCACGGATGAAGCCCAGCGGGTCAAGCTGTGCAAGGCTTTCCACTATACCCAGGAGGATATGCAAAACATCCTCCTGCCCATGGCGAAGAACGCTGTGGAGCCCATTGTGTCCATGGGGGCAGACGAGCCTATCGCCGCGCTGAGTAAAACCCATCCTTCCTTATTCGATTATTTCAGGCAGCGCTTCGCTCAGGTGACCAACCCACCCATCGATGCCCTGCGGGAGGAAATCAAGACCGACTGCTCCATCTATATCGGGGACGACGGCAATCTGCTGACCGTCGGCCCGGACAACTGCACCGTGCTGGAATTGTCCTCGCCGGTGCTGACGGAGGAGGAATTGGGCCGCATCCGGGCTTTGAGTCATCCCGCCTTTTCGGTGCGCACGATTTCCCTTTTATACGCCAAAGAGACAAGCCTGCGCGCCGCGCTGGACGCTTTCTTTGCCGCCTGCGATCAGGCGTGCACGGAAGGCGTCAATATCATGATCCTGTCCGACCGGAGCGTGGACGAAAACCACCTTGCCATTCCTTCTCTGCTGGCGGTGTCCGCCCTGGAGCAGCACCTGATCCACATCAAAAAACGCACGGCGGTATCGGTGATCTTAGAGAGCGGCGAACCCCGGGACGCGCACCAGCTTGCCTTGCTGATCGCCTACGGGGCCAGGGCGGTGAACCCCTATCTGGCCCATGACTGCATCAGAACTCTTTGCGCCAAAGGCCAGGTGCAAAAGGAACCGGAGGCAGCCATCCGGAATTACGACCGGGCGCTGACCACCGGAGTGCTGAAAATCGCCTCCAAGATGGGCGTTTCCACCCTGCAGGCCTATCAGAGCGCCCAGCTGTTTGAAACGGTGGGTCTGGACGAAAAATTCGTGGAAACCTGCTTCACCAACACGCCCTATGCGTTGGGTGGAGCAGACTTGCATACCATCGAAACGGATAGCCGCTTTCATCATGCCGCCGCCTTTGCCGGAATGGAAAGGGGCCTTCCCAGCATTGGCGTACACAAGCTGCGCACGGGAGAAGGTGCGGAGGAGCATCTTTATTCTCCGGAAACCATTCATCTTTTGCAGCAGGCGGTGTGGACGAATGATGAAACACTGTTCGAACAATACGCTCAGCGCGTGGAAAACGAAGGGCCCCGAACCATCCGCTCCATGCTGACCTTTGATTTTGACGCCTGCCGGGATATCCCCCTGGAGGAAGTGGAAAGCGCCGCTGAAATCGTTCGGCGCTTCCGCACCGGGGCCATGAGCTACGGCTCCATCTCCCAGGAGGCCCACGAATGCATAGCCCAGGCCATGAATCGCCTGGGAGGAAAATCCAATAGCGGCGAAGGCGGCGAATTGTCCGAGCGCTACGGAACAAGCCTCAATTCCGCGATCAAGCAGGTGGCCTCCGGCCGCTTTGGTGTTACAAGGGAATACCTGCTTTCCGCCCAGGAGATCCAGATCAAAATGGCCCAAGGTGCGAAACCTGGCGAGGGCGGCCACCTGCCGGGGGCCAAGGTGACTGACAGCGTGGCGAAAACCCGCTGCTCCACCCCGGGCATTTCCCTGATTTCTCCGCCGCCGCACCATGATATTTACTCCATCGAGGATCTGGCCGAGCTGATCTATGATCTGCAATGCGCAAACGAGCAGGCCAAAATCACCGTCAAATTGGTTTCCTCCACCGGCGTTGGTACCATCGCCAGCGGGGTTGCGAAAGCCGGAGCGGGCGGCATCCTGATTTCCGGCGGCGAGGGCGGCACGGGAGCCGCGCCGATGAGCAGCGTGCATCACGCTGGCTTGCCCTGGGAAATCGGCCTGGCCGAAGCCCATCAGGTGCTGTGCCGAAACCGCCTTCGCCAGAAGGTGACGCTGGAAACGGACGGCAAGCTGATGACCGGCCACGATGTGATGGTAGCGCTGCTGCTGGGGGCGGAGGAATTTGGCTTTGCCACTGCGCCGCTGATCACCATGGGATGCCGGATGATGCGGGTCTGCCATCTGGGTACCTGCCCCTTTGGCATTGCCACACAGAACCCGGAACTGAGAAAACGCTTTATCGGCAAGCCGGAATACGTCGAGCGGTTCATGCTGTTCATCGCGGAGCAGCTGCGGTGCATCATGGCAAAGCTCGGCGCGCGCACAGTAAACGAATTGGTGGGACGCAGCGACCTGCTGAAAATGAAGCCGGAGGCGAAGACGGATTTGACTGATCTCATCGGCTTTGCCCGGAACACGCACTTTCAGCCGGATGCGAAGCACGATTTCCATTTGAGCGAACGCACCGATGCCCGTCTTTTCCAGGATCATGTACAGCTCATGACCACCGACCGGGCCTTTGGCACGATGTTGAAGGGCGATCGACACATCCAGGCCCAGGGCTGCGGCGGGCAATCCTTCGGGGCGTTTTTGCCACAGGGCCAGCAGATCACCCTGTACGGCGTGGCCAACGATTACCTGGGCAAGGGCTTGTCCGGCGGCACGATTGCTGTCTGCCCGCCGGTGGACAGCGTGTGGAAGCAGGAAGATACCCTGATCGGCAACGTGGCGCTGTACGGGGCCACCTCGGGTCAGGCATTCATTGCAGGGATGGCGGGTGAACGCTTCGCCGTGCGCAATTCCGGGGCCTGGGCCGTGGTGGAGGGCGTGGGCGATCACGGCTGCGAATACATGACCGGGGGCCGGGTGGCGGTGCTGGGTCCCGTGGGCGACAACTTTGCTGCGGGCATGAGCGGCGGCATCGCCTGGGTGCTGGATGAAATGGACAACTTAAAGGACCACTTGAACCCGGGGCACGTGGAAATTTACGCCGTCTCATCTGAACAGGCGGGTGAATTGCAGTGGCTGTTGCAGATGCACGAGCGGGCCACGGGCTCAAAAAAAGCCAAGGAGCTCCTTGCGCACTTCGATGCGTATCTGTCCAAATTCAAAGCGGTGATTTCCGACGAATACTTATCCTTCCTGAAGGGGGCGTGACGGTATGGGCAAGGCCACAGGTTTTATAGAGTATTCCCGGATGGAAAACCCGTATCGGGATGCGCAGGAGCGGCTCCTGGATTTTGACGATCTGCATACCGCCCAACCCGCAGACGTGCGGCGCTGCCAGGCGGGACGCTGCATGGACTGCGGCGTGCCCTTCTGCCAGTCGGATTTCGGGTGTCCCTTGCACAACCTGATCCCCGAATGGAACGATTTATTGTATCAGGGCCAGGAAAAGGAAGCGCTGGAGCGGCTGCTGCTGACCGCCCCTTTCCCGGAATTCACAGGGCGGGTATGCCCGGCGCTGTGCGAGAAAGCCTGCAACCTGGCGGATAACGGCGTGACCAACCGGGACAACGAGCTTTATCTCATAGAAACGGGCTTTGCCAATAGCTGGATACAGCCCCGGATTCCCGCTGTGCATACCGGGAAAAAAATCGCTGTGGTGGGCAGCGGCCCCGCTGGATTGGCAGCAGCGGATTCACTGAATCAGCTGGGACATACAGTTACGGTGATGGAGCGGGCAGACCGCCCCGGTGGGCTGCTCATGTACGGCATCCCCAACATGAAGCTGCCCAAGGAAATCATTGCACGGCGCATTCACCTGATGGAGGCGGAAGGAATTTCCTTCCTGCTGAACACCTCCGCGACGCCCGATTTGCTGCATGCTTACGACGCGGTGCTCTTGTGCTGCGGTTCCCGGAAGCCCCGTTCTCTGCAAGTGGAGCGCATGGATGCCGATGGCAAATATTTTGCCGTGGATTATCTCACCGCTGCTACCAAGAGCGTATTGTCAGGAACTGCGCCTGCGGTCACCGCCCAGGGGAAGCATGTGGTCGTGGTGGGCGGCGGAGATACGGGCAACGATTGCGTGGGCACCGCCCTGCGCCAGGGCTGCCAAAGCGTTGTGCAGCTGGAAATGATGCCCAAAGCCCCGGAAAACAGACCGGCCGGAAACCCGTGGCCGACATGGCCCCGCATCCTGCGCATCGATTACGGCCAGGTGGAGGCCATCTCCTTGCAGGGCAGCGATCCCCGCGTTTATGAAACCACCGTCAAAAGCATTCGGGTGAATGCTGAAAACCGGATCACCGCCCTGGAAACGGTGCGGCTGCAAAAACAATCCGATGGCAAGCTGACGCCCGTTCCGGGCACGGAACAAACGCTGCCCTGCGATCTGTTGCTGATTGCGGCGGGCTTCATCGGCTGTGAAGAAGAAACACTGTCCCGCTTTTCCCTTTCCGCGGATGCGCGGGGACGGCTGCTGCCCAAGGATGGCTCCCATCACCTGGAGGGCAAGCTGTTTTCGGCTGGGGATATGCGAAATGGTCAATCCCTGGTGGTCAGGGCCCTGGCGGACGGGCGCTCCGCCGCAAAAGAAATCCATGATTGGCTGAGGGGGAGGAAAGAATGAGCAAATCCATTTTTGTAACCGGGGGCGGATACTCAGCGTAGTGAATCAAGAAGTGAACATAAAAAAGGGCAATGTACACTCGATCCTGAAGGTCCAAATCTGTTCCTTTCAGAATCTCTGAAGATGACGGCGTGCCGCGCGAAGCGACACGTTTTTTTCTTTCCAGCCCCGTTATGCTCCCCCAGATACTCTTTATATGATATATCCAGGTATGATCGATTGATGGACAAACGGAATGAATCATGATAAGATAGTCCAAACAACTCAGGAAAGCCCTGAGAAGACAGGAGGAAATGAAGGATGAAGGAATGGGTACAGAAAATCAGTGTAATCCTGGTGCTGGCGGCCTGTGAACTGCTGCTGGGCATCCTGCTGCTGGTCAACCCCGTGGGGCTGACGGGCTTTGTAATCATGGCGCTGGGCGTGCTCCTGATGATCCTGGGCGTGATCCATCTGTTCCAGTATATCCGTCTGCCCCTGGAAGAAGCGGCGAAAACCTGGAATCTGGCCACCGGCGTGGGGCTGCTGGCGATCGGCATCTCCATCCTGGGCAATCAGTCATGGATGCAGGAGATGGTGGGAACGCAGACCACCCTGTATGGCCTGATCCTGATGATCGCGGCCTTTATGAAATTGCAGATCGCGGTGGACGCGCTCCGGTATAAGTATGCCTACTGGTATCTGATGGCGATCAGCTTTGTCGCCACCGGGGTGCTGGCCGCGTTGCTGTTCGGCGGCGTTTTTGCGGAAAACGTCGTCTGGATCGTGACCGGCATCGCCATGATCGCGCTGGCCCTGCTTGACGCGGCTTACTTTATCCTGGGCCGCAGGAAAACGGAGGGCTGAAAAGCCCGCGCCCGGAATCGTGCGCAGGCAACGGGAATACCGAGGGCGGAAACGGCGCGGCAAAAAGCCTGTGCGCGGCATTGCGCACAGGCAACGGGAATACGGAGGGCGGAAACGGCGCGGCAAAACGCCCGCGCCCGGAATCGCGCACGGCCCTGGGGCGGGACCCGGGACGCGGGCGTCAAAGCCGGACGAACCCGGGCGGAGGAGAATCCTCAGCCCAGGAGGGCCTTCAGGCGGTTATAGTATTTCGC
The DNA here is from genome assembly GCA_045546035.1 of Clostridia bacterium. Lineage (GTDB taxonomy): Bacteria > Bacillota > Clostridia > Christensenellales > Aristaeellaceae > Aristaeella. The sequence continues at coordinate 21,892 of JAZQCB010000056.1, read as the reverse complement.
TTCTTCCGCCTCGGTATACTTTCCCGACAGGAACTGGGGAAGCACCTCCTTGCGGAAGGTTTCCCAGGAGGCGACCTCCTCCCCGGGTATGATCGGGTAGAAGAGGGCGCCGGCCGCGTGGGCGGAAATCCCGTCGCTGTCCGTGTCCCCCAGGAGCAGCGCTTTGACCCCCGGGGCGCACTGGGACATGGCCTTTTGCAGCTGGACGGTTTTGCTGCCGTCGTCCTGGCTCATGAGAAAATCCACATAGGGCGTCAGCCCGTTGACGCCCCAGTCCTTTTCCAGCCCGGCCCGACCCGCGGAGGAGACCACCGCCGTGGCGGCCTTTCCCCAGGCCTCCTCCAGGGCCTCCCGGACGCCGGGATAGGGCCCGAGCCCCTCGCAAGCGGCGGAGAAGAGTTCGTCCGCCCGGTCGGACCAGGCCAGCACCTTCTCCAGCTCTGCGGAGGGGTGCTTTTTCAGCCACGCACGAAGAGTGACGGGGCTGTATTTTTTTTCCCCCGCGACGTAGGCCCGGAAGTCCGAAAGATCCGGCAGCTCTCTCCGGCCGGGAAACTCCTTCTCCAGCTGCTCAAAGACCGCGAGGGTGCCGGGGAAGCGGTTGATGCCCCGGGTGGCGGAAAAGAGGTTGACCTGCTTTTCGATTTCGGCAAAGCGCCCGGCCAGATCCTCCGGCAGGGGCCAGATTTCCAGGGCGGCGGGAATGAAGGCGTCCAGATGCTTGATGTTCATGGAGTCAAAGGCGGTTCCGTCGGAATCGACGCCAATGAGAAAAGCGGATGGAAGCATGGTTCGGGCTCCTTTCTGTTTGCGGGATTTGATCAATCCTCGTCCGGGATCTGGTTGAGGGCTGCGTTAATGTCCTCGAGCATTTCCTTCGGGGTGTTTTCGTGCTCCAGGATCCCCTTGAGGCTCAGGCCCAGGGGAATCACCTTCGTTTCCGTCAGTGTCTGGAAGAGCGCGGGAATCTTCTCCCGCAGGACCTCCCGGGCGGCGGGGGTGTCCAGCAGCTGATCCGTCCGGGTCTGGATGGAAAGATAGCCCTGGCGGGTATAGGCGTCGCCCTGGAGGAACCAGTTGGTGACGGCGCCCTCCGCCTCCGGCAGGGCGTAGGAGGGATCCGGCGAGACGACCCGCTCCAGGACGCAATCGTCCCTGCATTCGCCGGAGAGAGCGGTGAGCCGGTTTTCGCCCATCCGCAGGGGAACGTTTTCGAAGACGGCCGTTCCGTTTTCGGCTTCGGCCGTTCCGAAAAGGCGGTCCTCCAGGTACAGGGAGACGGAGGGCAGATTGGTATAGACTTTCACGGCGATTGTATCCCGATCCCGGCGGGCGAAGCGGCGGCCGCACAGATGGACGAAGGGATCGGCGGACCAGCGGGACTTATAGTAATAGAAGGCATCCTTTTTCACCGCGCGGTCCCAGGAGACCAGTCCCCTCAGGTTCCGGGCCCGGACGCCCCCCTCGTTTCGCCGGGAAGAATGGAAATCGAACATGTTCCAGACGAAACTGCCCCAGAGCCAGGGCCGGGAGGCGATCTGGGGATAGACCGTCTCGTGCCAGAGAGTCTGGTATTCCTCGGAATAATCCTTGAGATGGGGGGATTCGGAATGGAGGGCGGGGTTGCCGTCCACGCCGTATTCGCTGATCCCCAGGGGCACCTCGCCGCGGCGGGCGTGGAAGCGGTCCAGCCAGGGGCCGTAATCCTCGGGACGGCCGTAATACCAGCCGAAATAGAGGTTGTAGCCCACCATCTCCGTAACGCCGTTGAGGCGGCTGGAGGCCCGCATGGGATAGAGGTTGGCGCAGGCCGTGGGCCGGGAGGGATCCAGGGCATGGGCCGTCTCCCGCAGCTTTTCGCATTCCGCGCTCATGAAGGGGGCGTCCTGGAACATGGCGATTTCGTTTTGGAGGCCCCAGCAGAAGATCGAGGGATGATGCATGTTCTGGAGGATCAGCTCCGTCAGCTGATCCCGGGCGTTTTCCAGCAGATCCGGATCCTCGGTCATCTTCAGCATGGGGATTTCCGCCCAGGCCAGCAGGCCTCTTTCATCGCACAGGTCATAGGTGAAGGCCGGATGCTGATAATGGGAGAGGCGCACGGCGTTGGCGCCGATGTCCCGGATCAGGTCGAAATCCTCCCGGATCTGATCCTCGGTGGCGGCGGCGAGGACGCCCGCCCGGTCCTGATGCCGGGCGACGCCCCGCAGGCGGACGGGCTTCCCGTTAAGCAGCAGCCCCCGGTCCGGCGTCATGGCCAGGGAGCGGAAGCCGATTCGCAGACATACCTCGTCCGAGGGAGCGTCCGGGGTCCCTGTTTCCGGGGACGATTCCGGAATTCCGGCTCCCGAAGGAGAAACCTCGCGTCCCGTCTCCGGGAAGGCATCCATATCTTCCGGATAGAGCCGGGCGCGGAGGGTATAGAGCGGCGCGCCCTTCTCTCCCTGCCACAGGCGCGGGGAGGGAAGGATCAGCTCCGCCGGCGCTTCCCCGGCGCTCCAGAGGGAGACCGTCTCGTTTCCCTCCGGATCCAGCAGGGTATACCGAACCCGGCCCGCGGCGCCCTCCGGCAGGCGGCATGCCGCCCGGACCAGGCCGGCGCCATCCTCCCGGAGACCGGCGGAAACCCGCACGCCGTCGGTTCCGAAATCATCGCGCCGGAAATGCAGGGAATCGCAGCAGAGCAGCTCCACCTTCCGATACAGGCCGCCGAAGACCGTGAAATCCCCGAAATGGGGGGAGACCTTTTCGTTCAGCCGGTTGTCCAGATAAACCGAGACGCAAAGAGAACCCGCGGCGGCCGCCGCCTCCGGAAGACGGAAGCGGAAGCGGGAATAGCCACCGGCGTGGCTTCCCAGGAAGATTCCGTCCGCGAACACCCGGCAGAACTGATCCGCCCCGTCGAAGGAAAGATAGAAGACCTTCCCGCCCTTGGGAAGGGAAAGGGTTTTCCGATAGACCGCCAGCCCGCGGCCGGGATCCTCCTCCCGGAACCAGGAATGGGGCAGGGAAACCTCCTCGGCCAGGGAAGGGTCAAAGGCGTCGTCGGCCGTGATCTCTTCCAGAAGACGGCCGGGAAGGCGGTGAAAGAGCCAGCCCTCCATCAGGGGATAAGCTTTCGTCATGGAAATCCCTCCTTCGATAACCGCGGGCGACGCCGCGAAAGTGAATCAGCGATCCATGTTCAGGGACGCAAAGGGCCGCCGGCCCCGCCGGAAAAAAGCGAGGCGGGGGCACACGGCAGCCTCCCTACGGGGAAGTCCGGGTGGCCTTCCGGTATTCCATGGGGGTCTGGCCGTGGATCTTCCGGAAAGTCCGGGAGAAATAGTTGGCGTCGGAGAATCCGCACTGCTCGGCGATATCCTGCATGCTGGCGGAGGAGGCGCTGAGGAGCTTCAGGGACCGCTGCACCCGGATTCGGTTGATGTATTCGGTGACGGTGACCCCCACTTCCTTATGAAAACGGGTGGAGAGGTAATTCTTGTTGACGGAGAACTGGCGGGCGACGCTGTCGAGGGTCAGGGGCTCCATATAGTGGAAATCGATGTAGTTCAGGGCCTTCCGGACGGGATCGGAATACTGCTCCCGGGAATAGATCTGCACCAGGCGGCAGTAGCCCCGGACCATCTTGGGCGTCAGCGCCTGCAGATCGGTCATGCCCTCCGCCGCCTCGATTTCCCGGACATACTGGCCGGAGAGCCCGTCGATATACAGGGGATGGACGGCGGCCTGCTCCGCCGCCTTGCGGAAAAGGGTGTTGGCGGCGATGACCATGTCCTTGGCGTCCCGCAGGTCGTCGGCGACCCGCTTGTCCAGGGTAAACCCCATGAAGAGATTCTGCTGGTAGATGGCCTCGGAGATATTCGCCCGGCGGATGGCGTCCAGCATGGCGGCTTCCACCTCATACCGGGCCTCCAGCGAGGTATAGGGGATGGAGGACAGGGAAATGGCGGGCTTTTCCCGGGCTTCGCCCATCCGGTCGTAGCGGACAGTCCGGATGGCCACGTCCGGGTTGGCCAGGTAGCGGCTCAGCAGGCTGTTGAACATCTGTCTCCAGGGGAGGGGATCCTGAATGACGGGAATGCGCTTGAAAAACCACTGCAGGGCCTCCCGCGAGGATTCGGAGAGGCCCTGCCGCCTCAGCAGGACGTCGAAATCCCCGGGCGTAACGGTATGATGAACGTAGGGGCCGAAAAAGCCGTAATTTCCCGCGTCCTCCGCGGCGCCGGGGAAAACCAGATAATGCAGGCCGAAGTCGTCCTGAAAGGAAATGACGTTGTCCTTCGGCACCAGATTCATGATATTCCGGACATAGGAAATATAGTCAAAGTCTTCATAGAGCTGGTCCCGGAACTGGAAATCCAGGGAGGAGGCTTCGTCCCGCCCGCAGTCCGGGCTGAGAAAGAGAAACTGGACCCGCCAGGAGCCCACCAGATCCCGGAACACGTCCCGGAGATTCATCATAATCACGGACAACACCCCAAAACAGTGAATTTCATGCTAAAAGTAACATACAGATCCCTCGAAATCAAGTATAAATGAAAATTGTGCTAAAACATCTGAAATGCAGCCGTTTTTTCGGGAGGGAAAAAATGGTATTCTTTTTACCGTAAAACACACTTGCGGAGGCAGGACGTTTCCCAACGACCAAAAAAGCGAGACGATGAAGATGGAAAAGGAAATCATTTTCGAAGCGAGGCACATGCGCAAGGAATTCGGCCCCACCATCGCCCTGAAGGACGTGGATTTTGAGCTGCGCCGCGGCGAAATCCGCGGGCTGATCGGGGAAAACGGGTCAGGAAAATCCACCATCATGTCCATTGCCTCCGGCATGCAGCCGGCGACGGCGGGGGAGATGTTCTTCAAGGGTCAGCCCTGGCATCCGACCAGCATGGTGCACGCCCAGGACGCGGGCATTTCCATGATCCTGCAGGAGGCGAACACCATTCCCGGGGTCACGGTGGCGCAGAACATCTTCAGCGGCCACGAGGCGGAGTTCTCCAAATGCGGCATCATCAACATGCGGGCCATGTACAAGGCGGCCCAGAAGGTGCTCAACGAGTTCGGCGTCGGCCATATCAAGGCCTCCGACCTGATTGACCGCTACACCTTTGAGGACCGGAAGCTGGTGGAGCTGGTCCGCTGCGTGACGGAGAAGACGGAGATTCTCGTCGTCGACGAAACCACGACGGCCCTGTCCCTGGAGGGGCGGACCATTCTGTACGAACTGATTCACCGCCTGGCGGAGGAAAATAAGGCGGTGGTTTTCATCAGCCACGACATGGACGAGATCCTCGAGCAGTGCACGGATCTGACGGTGCTGCGGGACGGGGAGATCAAGGGCAACCTGACCCGGGAGGACATGGATTCCCCCGACGCGGTGAAGACCATCCGGTATCTGATGGTGGGCCGGGAAATCGGCGACAAATACTATCGCGAGGATTACGATACCTCCCACGGGGACGAGGTCGCCCTGGAGCTGGAGGATGTGAGCCTGGGGCCGATCAGGCATTTCAGCCTGCAACTGCACAAGGGGGAGATCGTCGGCTTCGGCGGCCTGTCCGGATGCGGGATGCACGATATCGGCCGCATCGCCTACGGGCTGGAAAAGCTGGACGGGGGCCGGGTGCTCCGGAAGGGGAAGGAAATCAAAACCCCGCTGGAGGCCATCAATTCCGGCATCGGCTACATCTCCAAGAACCGGGACACCGAGGCCCTGATCCTCAACGGGCCCATTCAGGACAACATCGTGCTGCCCTCCATCCCGGCGCTGGAAAAGAATATGTTCATCAATCCCAGGGATGAGAAGCGGGTTTCCGACAAGGAAATCGGCAGCTACCGCATCAAGTGCCACAGCGGCAAACAGTACGTCAACACCCTGTCCGGCGGCAACAAGCAGAAGGTCTCCTTCGGCAAATGGACCGCCAAGGGCTCCGAGGTCATCATCATGGACTGCCCGACCCGGGGCGTCGACATCGGCGTCAAGCAGGCCATGTACGGCCTGATCGAGGAGATGAAGGCGGAGGGACGGGCCATCCTGATGATCTCCGAGGAGCTGAGCGAGCTGATCGGCATGGCGGACAAGCTGATCATCATGAAGGATTTCCAGGTGACCCACGAGGTGATGCGGTCCCCGGATCTGAAGCAGACCGACATCATCGAATACATGATTTAAGGAGAGGGGGAACGATTCATGGAAGCGGCAGTCAAGGCGAAAACCACCCCGAAGGAGTGGCTGAAAAAGAACGGTTCCTCCCTGGCCTCCGTGGGCGGCCTGATCTTCTGCGTGGTGTTCTTCACCATCGCCACCCAGATCCGGGGCGAGAGCATCTGGAGCCCGGACAAGCTGGCCAACCTGATGAGCAACGTGATCGTGACGGCGCTGATGGCGGTGGGCGCGGTGTTCATCTACTCCCTGGGGAACATGGACGTTTCCATCGGCAAGCAGATCGGCCTGTATTCCACGCTGCTGATCCTGGTGGGCAACGCCACGGGCAGCCTGCTGATCGCCGTCCTGGTTTGCCTGGCCATCGCGATCATCATTGGCATCATCAACGGCGCGGCGGGCGAGGTGCTGCATATGTACAGCGTCATCTCCTCCGTCGTCATCTCCATGGTGCTCTCCGGCGTCAGCACGATCATCTATTCCAACCTGGGCACCCGGAACATCACCATGCAGGGGATGGATCTGAGCATCTTCAAGAGCCCGTGGCTCATGGCGGGGGCCCTGATCCTGGAAACGGCGGTCATCAGCTACTTCTTCTACTACACCCGCTTCGGCAAATACGCCCGGGCCCTGGGAGCCAACCAGAAGGCCACGGCCCAGAGCGGCGTCAACGTCATCAAATACCGGGTGATTCCCTACGTGTTCCTGGCCTTCTGCCTGGTGACGGCCAGCCTGTTCCAGATGGGCTACACCGCCTCCGCCTCCGACGCGACGGGCGTGGGCTTCGAAATGAACGTCATGGTGGCCCTGATCCTGGGCGGCATGCCCCTGAAGGGCGGCATGAAATCCAAAGTATCCTGCGCGATCGTCGGCGCCTTCACCTTCTCGCTGCTGGCGGTCGGCCTGCCGATCATCGGCGTGCCCACCCGGCTGACCTTCCTGATCAAGGCCGTCATCTTTATGGGCGTGGTGCTCATTACCTGCCGTCAGAAGGACGGCGTGCTGCCCCGGTAAAACCCGTTATTCAGGCGAAAGCCTGCATATAGAAAAGGAGGAAAACCCCATGAAGAAAATCCTTTCCCTGGCTCTGGCGCTGATGATGGCGCTGTCCCTGGTCAGCTTCGCTTCCGCGGAGGGCGGCAAGATCATCTATCTGTCCACCCTGTCCAGCGGCGCGCAGTATGAATTCTATGTCGGATACCTGAAGATGATCTGCGATCATCTGGGCTACAAGCTGGAGGTCGTTTACGCTGACGGCTACAACGATCCCCAGGGCAACCTGACGGCGGTCAAGAACGCCTATACCTCCGACGTGGTCGGCCTGATCGCCAACCAGGACGGCGGCCTGATCGACATCATGAACGAATATCCGGACATGTGGGTGGTCGGCTTCTTCAGCGACATGGACAACGTCTATGAAGAGAACGGCTCCAGCCACGGGGTTCTGGAAAAGGATCATTTCCTGGGCCTGATGGGCGACAACTATATCTCCGGCGTCTCCGTGGGCGAAGCCTACGCGCAGGAGGTCATCGACCGGGGCTACACCAAGGTGGCCACCTGCATCTTCCCCTTCTACGCCTACCCGAAGCACACCGTGGCGGATCAGGCCTTCCGGGACTACATCGCCAAGTATAACGAGACGGCCGCCACCCCCATCGAGATTCAGGGCGAAGCCACCGTGCTGAACTTCAGCCCCCTGGACGACAGCTACTTCATGGAAGCGGATCCGGAGCTGCAGTGCATCGTCGGCTTCTGCGCCGGCACCACCTTCGTCTATCCCAAGGTTCGGGAAGCCAAGGCCATGGGCATGTGCAACCCCAACCTCCAGATCATCACCGGCGGCTTCGACAACGACCCCGACCTGCTGGCTGACTGCGGCGACGACAAGAACATCGTCCGGCTGACTGTTGCCGGCGTGGAAAGCATCATCTGGCCCGTAGCCATGCTGGACGCCGCCATCTCCGGCAAGATGTATCCCGACTATCCCGGCCCCGAGCGGATCGACTCCTCCGTGCTGTCCATCAACAGCAGCGCCAAGTTCGACGCCATGATCAACAACTCTCCCCTGGGCAACCCCGTGGACATCACCAAGGCCATCGTGGACTGGGACGGCATGAAGGACTACTTCATCACCCAGAATCCCGACGCCACCTATAAGGGACTGTGCGAATTCAACCAGAGCTTCAAGGTGGAAGACTACATGAAGTAATCCTTCCCGAGGGAAGACCGGCCGGCGGCGGGGGGCCCGCCCTCCCGCCGCCGGAAAACGGACGCTTTGATACGACGAGGACCGAAGGTCCCGGGTCTTTTCCGGGCCCGGGATGAGGAGGCTGAAACGCCATGAAGAAGGCACTGGATATTCTCAAGCGCATCGGCGGAACGGTGATGCTGCCCGTGATCATGTATGTGATTATGAAGATCATCTGCGAAGCCAATGGCAAGCACTATTTCGGCTCGGTGATGATGTGGAGGTCGCTGATCGTGGATATCGCGGTCTCCGTCTCCTGCGCCATGGGCATCGGCCTCCAGTTTAAAAACGGGCGGTTTGACTTTTCCGGCGGCTCCATCATGCTGCTGAGCGCCATCATCGCCGGCAGCGCGGCCCGGGCGGCCAACGCCGACCAGTTCCTGTTTGTGGCGCTGTGCCTGGTGTGCTGCGTGGGGCTGAGCGTGGTGGTCTCCCTGGTCTACGTCTACGGCCGGCTGCCCATCATGATCGCCACCATCGGCATGGCGCTGGTCTATGAGGCGATTACGCCCCTGGTTTTCGGCGGCGGCGGCATCAATCTGGTGTCCGTGACCCAGCTGAAGCAGTTCTCCGCCTACCCGCTGGTGCTGTTCCCCTTCGCCGGGGCGGTGGCTACCTACGCCATCTACAACTATCTGACCACCACCGGGAAGCAGAGCCTGCTGCTGGCGAAGAACCAGCAGGCGGCGGTCAATATCGGCGTCAACGAGAACAAGAACGTCATCCTCAGCTATGTGTTCAGCGGGATCATCTTCGGCTTCGCCACGATGATTTACGCCTCCACCGGCAAGCATGACGCCTCCTACTCCTCCCTGAGCACGGTGGGCGAGCTGTTCTCCAACATCCTGCCGGTTTTCGTCGGGCTCTACATCGGGGTTTTCTGCGGCGACACCATCGGCATCATCATGGGCTCGGTGGCCATCTGTCTGATGAAGTTCGGCCTCAGCGCGGTGCTGAAGGCGGAGCTGGGCAGCGCGGTCAACACGGCGATGATGGGCGTGTTCGTGTTCCTGGTCAACCTGGTGGCCGGGCAGGGCAAAAATCTCAAGAAGCTGGGCGGCATGCTGTTTGCCCGGCACAGGCCGAAGGAAGCGTAAGCGGAAATCGGTTTTCAAGGGAATCAAAACGGGAGATGGTGCAAAAAGGCACACTCCCGTTTTTTGGAAACGGGAAGGAGGAACCCCATGATCGATCTGAAGGCCAATCCCTTTTTCCTCGAAGAGGAGGATATCCGCTGGGTGGAGGAAACCCGGGCGGGCATGACGGAGGAGGAAAAGCTCGAGCAGCTGTTCTTCCCCCTGGGCTATTCCGCCAACGAGGGCTACCTGCGCCATGAGGTGCTCAGCCGCCGGCCCGGCGGCATCATGTTCCGGATGGGGAAGACGGAGGAGCTGTTCTCCGCCTACACCTTCCTGCAGGAGCATACGAAGATTCCCCTGCTGCTGGCGGCGAACCTGGAAGCGGGGGGAGACGGCATCGTCGAGGAGGGCACCGCCTTCGGCAAGCAGATGCAGGCCGCGGCCACCGGGGATCCGGAGCAGGCCTACCGGCTGGGGAAGATCTCCTGCGCCGAGGGGCAGGCGGTCGGATGCAATTACGCCTTCGCGCCGGTGGTGGATATCGACATGAACGACCATAACCCCATTACCAACGTACGCACCTACGGCGCCGATCCCGAAATGGTCCGGAAATGCGGCCTGGCCTATATGCGGGGCGCGAAGGAGGAGGGCTCCGCTGTTTCCATCAAGCATTTCCCCGGGGACGGGGTGGACGAGACGGATCAGCACGTGCTGACCAGCGTCAACAGCCTCTCCCGGGAGGAATGGGACAAAACCTACGGCATGATCTACCAGAGCCTCATCGACGCGGGTGCCCTGACGGTCATGGCGGGTCATATCGCCATGCCCGCCTATCAGCACTATTTCAATCCGAACCACCCGAAGAAGCTGATGCCCGCCACCCTGAGCCCGGAACTTCTGCAGAACCTGCTGCGGGGGAAGCTGGGCTTCAACGGCATGATCATCACCGACGCCTCCCCCATGGTGGGCTTCCTCTGCGCCATGGACCGGGAAAAGAGCGTGCCCCTGGCGATCGAGGCGGGCTGCGACATGCTGCTGTTCAACAAGGACTATGAGGAAGACCTGGGCTTCATGAAGAAGGGCTACGCCGAGGGCCTGCTGTCCGAAAAGCGGCTGAACGAGGCGGTAACCCGGATTCTGGCGGTCAAGGCTGCCCTGGGGCTGCATAAAAAGCAGCGGGAGGGCACCCTGGCCCCCCGGCGGGAAAACCTGGGGATCATCGGATGCGAGCGGCACCGGGCCTGGGCGAAGGAATGCGCGGAGAAGGCCGTGACCCTGGTCAAGGATACCCAGGGGCTCCTGCCCATCGATCCGAAGAAGCACCGGCGGGTGCTGCTGGAGGTGCTGGGGGACTGCCCCTCCCAGGAGCGGGTGGCGGCCCGGTTTACGGCGGATCTGGAGGCGGAGGGCTTCGAGGTCATCCGGTATGAGAAGGAAGTGTTCGATTTCACCAAGCCCATGCACATGGAAACCGTCACGGAATTCCGGGGGAAGTATGACCTGGTCATCTATCTGGGCAACGTGGAAAACGCCAGCAACAAAACCACCGCCCGCCTGAACTGGCACGCGCCCTACGGGGCGGGGAACAACATCCCGTGGTTTGTGGAGGTGGTGCCGACCCTGTTCATCAGCCTCCAGAACCCCTATCACCTGCGGGACGTGCCCATGGTCAAAACCTTCATCAACGCCTACAGCAACCATGACGCGATGATCGACACGGTGGTCGAAAAGATCCTGGGGAGGACGCCCTTTGAGGGGAAGAGCCCGGTGGATCCCTTCTGCGGGAAGGAATATATGAGCTACTAAGCGCCCTCCGCGCCTCCGGGAAAGCCGGAGGCGCCCGGCGCGTCCTTCCGGGGGGATGGCAGGATTGGACGCAGGTTTAGAGGAAAAGCCGGGAAGGCTGTTTTCCGGGACGGACCGGACGCGCTCTTCCAGGAAACAAAAAAGATTGAGCGGCCGGGCCGCGGAAAAGGGGAGGGTACGAAATGCTGAAAGGAATTATTTTCGACCTGGACGGGGTCATCTGCTTTACGGACGAATATCACTATCTGGCGTGGAAGACGATCGCCGACGAGATGGGCATTCCCTTTGACCGGACGGTCAACAACCGGCTGCGGGGGGTGAGCCGGATGGAAAGCCTGGAGATCATCCTGGAAAAGAATCCGGGCCCGGCCCTGACGGATGAGAAGAAGCGGGAGCTGGCGGAGCGGAAGAACGGGATTTATCGGGAATCCCTGGGGCTGATGTCGGAAAAGGATCTGTCCGACGAGGTCCGCGAGACCCTGGACGCGCTGCGGGCCAAGGGCCTGAAGCTGGCCATCGGCTCCTCCTCGAAAAACACCCCCTTCATCCTCGAGCGGATCGGCCTGAAGGGCTATTTCGACGCGGTGTCCGACGGGAACAACATTACCCGCTCCAAGCCCGACCCCGAGGTGTTCCTCAAGGCGGCGGAGTTTCTGGGGCTGCCGGCGGAAAGCTGCATCGTCGTCGAGGACGCGGTGTCCGGAGCGCAGGCGGGGCACGCGGCGGGCATGCGGGTCGCCTGCCTGGGAGACGCGTCGGAAAAGGGCGCCGGGGACTGGAACCTGAAATCTTTCGGCGAGCTGCTGGCCGTGGCGGAGCAGGCCTGAGAAAGCGGAAGGGGAGCGGCGGGCCGGATTCCGGGATACGCGGCCGGCCCGCGGGTGGGAGCCTGCCGAGGGCCCGGAGAGCGGGAGGGCGGCCCAGAAGAGCGGGACGGGGACCTCAGCAGAGCCGGAAGCGGGCCCACCGGAGGCCGGAGCCTTCCGGAAGCCGGAGGGCGGACAAAACAACGAGAGGAGCGGGGGAGCATGGTGGATCTGAAGGCGAAGCCTTTCTTCCTGTCGGAGGAAGAGGAAAAATGGGTGGAGGAGACCCTGGCGGGGATGACGCTGGAGGAGAAGCTGAGCCAGCTCTTTGTGCTGCTCAAGCCCGTGCCGGGGGCCGATGAGAAGCAAATTCAGGCGCTGATGACCTCCGCCCGTCCCGGCGGCATGCGCTGGCAGGGCGGGGACGCGGAAACGGTTTTCCGCCAGAACACCCTATTCCAGCGATACAGCAAAATTCCGGTGCTGATCGCCGGGAACTGCGACGAGGGCGGAAACGGCGTGCTGCCCAAGGAAGGCACCTTCGTCGCCACCGCCGCGGAGGCGGGCGCCTCGGAGGGAACGGAGACCGCCTACCACATGGGCTACGCCGCCGGGAAGGAGGCCTCGGCCATCGGCGTCAACTGGATGTTCAACCCCGTGGCGGATCTGTATCTCAACTGGCGCAACACCATCGTCAACACCCGCTCCTTCGGCGGGAACGCGGAGAAGGTCACCGAAAACGTCCGGGCCTATATCCGGGGCATCAAGGACGCCAATCCCCATATGGCCTGTACCTGCAAGCATTTTCCCGGGGACGGATGGGACGAGCTGGATCCCCACAATTCTCCGGCGGTCAACGAATGCGAGCCGGAGGCCTGGCGGGCGACCTACGGAAAGGTATACCGGGCACTGATCGAGGACGGGCTGGAGACGATCATGACGGGGCAGATTTCCCTGCCGCGGATGAGCCGGAGCTTCCACCCGGGGATGACCGACGCGGAAATCATGCCCGCCACCCTGGCCCCGGAGCTGCTGCAGGATCTTCTGCGGGGGGAGATGGGCTTCAACGGCCTGATCATCTCCGACGCCTCCCACATGATCGGCATGGCCGGGATCATGAAGCGCAGCGAGGCGGTTCCCCGGGCCATCGCCGCCGGATGCGACATGTTCCTGTTCGCCAACGATTTCGAGGAGGACCTGGGCTACATGCGCGCCGGATACGAGAAGGGCATCATCACGGAGGCGCGGCTGGAGGAGGCGCTGCGGCGGATTCTGGGCCTGAAGGCTCATCTGCGCCTGATGGACGAAAACGACCGCTTCCCGAAGGCGGAGGGGCTGAAGGCCATCGGCTCGCCGGAGCTGAAGGCCTTTACCGCGCAGGCGGCGGAGGCGGGGGTGACCCTGGTCAAGGATACCCGGAAGCTGCTGCCCATGAACCCCGAAGGGAAGCGGGCGCTGCTGGTTTACGTCCAGAGCACGCCCAATTCCAAGGCCTACGCGGGCGACCCGGTACGGGGAATCATCGCCGAGGAGCTGGAGCGGGTCGGCTTCCGGGTCGAGCAGTGTCCCAGCTTCTATGACCTGGAGGTCCAAAACGGGGTAAATCCCATGAACTTCGTCCGGATGATGCAGCCCGGGCGGCGGGAGGATTTCCGGGCCAAATACGACGTCGTGTTCGTTTTTGTGAACATCAAGGGCTACGCCCAGCGGAACGTGGAGCGGCTCAGCTGGTCCAGCGGCCACAGCATGGAGATGACCTGGTATAACGAGGAGGTGCCCACCATCGGGGTGAGCCTCAACTATACCAACCATCTGGCGGATCTGGCCAATATTCATACGTTTATCAACGCCTACAGCCCCTGCCGGGAGAACATCCGGGCCGCGGCGGAAAAGATCGCCGGCCGGAGCCCCTTCCGCGGGAAGGCGGAGGAGACGGTCTTCTGCGGCCGGTGGGACACGAGGCTGTAAAAAATCGGAACAGCGCGTGGGAGGAAAGCGGCATGGTCATTCAGGATATCAGGATCAACGGGATCGAGCATCCCATCGGGCACGATTTTCCCTTCGTTTCCGTCTCCTGGCGGGTCGGGGAGACGGCCAGCCTGGGCCCCGCGATGGAACAGGTCACCATCGCGGAGGACGAAAGCTTTGCCGCCCCGGTCTGGGAAAGGCGCGGGGCGCTCTCCTCCCTGGGGACGGAGGCGGCTTTTCCCCTGAAGCCCCGGACGCGGTATTATGTCCGGGTTTCCGTTACCGGGGACGGAGGCGACAGCGCCGAGGGCACGGCCTTCTTCGAAACCGGAAAAAGGGACGAGCCCTGGCAGGCCCAGTGGATCGGCACGGCGCCGGAGGACGGCTTCCATCCGGTGTTTTTCCGCGATTTTACCCTGGAAAAGCCGGCGGCGCGGGCGCGGATCTATGTGACCGGGCTGGGGCTGTATGAGGCGTTCCTGAACGGGGAGAAGATCGGCGGGGAGACGTTGATGCCCGGATTCACGGATTACCGGGAGCTGGTACAGGTCCAGACCTATGACGTATCCGCCCTGCTGCGGAAGGGAGAAAACCGGCTGGAGATCTTCTGCGGCAACGGATGGTATAAGGGCCGGCTGGGTTACGAGGGAAGGCGCGCGATCTTCGGCGACCGCTTTTCCGTCCTGGCGGAGCTGCGCATGACGGCGGAGGACGGGGAGGAAACCGTCCTGGGAACGGACGGAAGATGGCGGTATCGGGGGAGCGATTTCGAGGCCACCGACATCTATGACGGGGAAAACCTGAACCGCCTGCTCTGGCAGGGGAAGGTAAACCCGGAAAAGCCCGCCCGGGTGCTGGGATCCGCCGACCGGGAACCCCTGGCGGACCGGATGAGCCTGCCGGTCATCGTCAAGGACACGCTGAGGGTCGTGCGGGTCATCCATACGCCGGCGGGGGAAATCGTGCTGGATATGGGCCAGAATTTCGTGGGATATATGGAATATGACGCGGATTTCCCCGCGGGCACCCGGATCGTCCTCGATCACGGGGAGATTCTGCAGGACGGAAACTTCTACAACGGGAATTACCGCTCGGCAAAGGCGCAGATGATCTACGTTTCCGACGGGCGGAGGGAAACGGTGCGGGCGCACTTTACCTTCTTCGGCTTCCGCTATGTCCGGGTCGCCGGATGGCCGGGAGAGGTCTCCGAGGACGCTTTCCGGGGCCGGGTGGTCTATTCGGATCTGCAGGAGGCCTGCAGCCTGGTGACCCCGGACGCGAAGCTGAACCGGCTGTATCTGAATACCCTCTGGGGCCAGCGGAGCAATTTTCTGGATATCCCGACGGACTGTCCCCAGCGGGACGAGCGCCTGGGATGGACCGGGGACGCCCAGGTCTTTTCGCCTACGGCCTGCTACCAGATGGACACCCGGGCCTTCTATCGGAAGTTCCTGCGGGAACTGCGGCTGGACCAGAAGCGCCGCGGCGGCGCCATCGCCAATTACCTGCCGAATCTGGGGGGCATGCCGGCGGGCTCCAGCGTCTGGGGAGACGTGGCGACCTTCCTGCCCATGACCCTGTATGAGGTCTACGGGAGCGAGGCGGATCTGCGGGAAGACTATCCCATGATGCGGGACTGGGTGCAGTGGATCCGCCGGCAGGACGACGAGCGGGGCGGGAAGCGCCTGTGGAACTTCGGCTTCCATTTCGGCGACTGGCTGGCCCAGGACGGCATGTCGCCCCAGAGCATGAAGGGCGGCACGGACGATTATTTCATCGCCAGCGCTTATTATCATGCCTCGGCGAAAAAGACGGCGCGGGCGGCGGAGATCCTCGGATACGCGGAGGAGGCGGCGGATTTCGCCCGCCTGGCGGAGGAGGTTCGCGCGGCCATGCTGGAGGAGTATTTCGCCCCCGGCGGCCGGCTGTGCGTCGATACCCAGACGGCCTATCTGGTCTGCCTGAATTTCGGCATCTATCGGAAGCGGGAAAGCGTGATCGAGGGGCTGAAAACCCGGCTGTACAAGGACGGCTACCATATCAGGGGCGGCTTCGTCGGCGCGACGATGATGAACCGGGTGCTGGCGGAGAACGGCATGGAGGATCTGGCGGCCTACTTCCTGTTCCAGGAGGGCTATCCGGGATGGATGCACTGCGTCAATCTCGGCGCCACCACCATCTGGGAACGGTGGAACTCGGTGCTCGACGACGGGCATATCAGCGGCACGGGCATGAACAGCCTGAACCACTACGCCTACGGCTCCGTCATGGAATATGTCTATCGGGATCTGGCGGGCATCCGGCCCCTGGCCCCCGGCTTCCGCAAGGCGCTGCTGGCGCCCCAGGTCACGGGCCGGCTGGGCGAGATGGCGTTCGCCTACCGTTCCGCCAGCGGCGTCTTCGCCTCCCGGTGGAAGATCCTGCCGGACGGACAGATTACGGTGGGCTTTGATGTTCCCTTCGGCGCTGAGGCCGAGGCCTGGCTGCCGGGAACGGAGGAGAGGATCTCCCTGCGGGCGGGATCCTGGGAGAGGACCTACCGGCCGGAGCGGGATTTCCGCCTGAAATACGGATGGGATTCCCGCCTGGGCGAGATGGCGGAGGATCCGGAGGCCCTGGCCATCCTGAAGGAGGATCTGCCGCCCGCCTACGCGCTGATCAAATCGGACGAAACGGACTTCCTGAACAGCAGCATGCGGGATCTGCAGACCCTGTTCTTCCGGGGCTTTAACCCGCCCATGGTGCAGGAGGGTGTGAAACGGCTTTTCACCCTGAAGTGGCAGAGGACGTAATGCGGGAAGCCGGGGGAAGGCGGCGGCCTCCGGGGCGGCGCGGGAACGGGCCGCCGGGGAAACCGGGGCGGCCGCCCGCCCGCGGCAGCGGCGGAGGATCAGAGAAGACGGGCCGCCGGGGCGAACCGACGCGGCCACGAAACAAATCGGAAAAAACAAGCGAAAAGAGGAGCGACAGATGAGAAGCATTCATATTCCGGCGGACGGGCCGGCCACTCCGCATTTGAAGCACTGGCAGTTCTGCGTGGGCTCCGGCCACGCCCTGCTGGCCCTGCGGACCGATTACACCCGGCAGCTGAAGTTCATCCGGGAGGAGCTGGGTATCGAGCGGGTGCGCTTCCACGGCATTTTCTGCGATGACATGCGGACATTCAACGATCTGAGCATGCAGATGGGCCTGCCGGGGACGGAGGCCTTCGAGGAATATAATTTCAACGCCATCGGCGTGGCCTACGACAACGTGCTGGAGGCCGGGATGAAGCCCTTTGTGGAGCTGAGCTTTATGCCGGAGAAGCTGGCGAAGAAGGAGGAGGGGAGACCTCTGAAGGGCGGCTTCTTCTACCGGCCCAACATCGTGCCGCCGGCGGACGAGGACGCCTGGCGGGACTATCTGCGGGCCTTCCTGGGCTTCCTGATCCACCGCTACGGCCTGGAGGAAATCCGGCAGTGGTATTTCGAGGTCTGGAACGAGCCGGATCTGCCCTACGTTTTCTGGAACGGGAGCCGGGAGGAATACTTCCGCCTCTATGAAATCACCGCCCGGGTCATTAAGGAGACGGATCCCCTTCTGCGGGTCGGCGGCCCCGCCACCAGCTCCAGCAAATGGATCGCCTCCTTCCGCGCGTTCTGCGAAAAGAACGGGGTGCCGCTGGATTTCATCAGCACCCACCAGTACGCCGGGGATCCCCTGGGCGGCGTGGAAGATCAGGGCGAGCCGGAGGCGGACAACGCCGGAGCCGGGGACGGCGAGGGCTGGTTTGAAAAGCAGAGGCGGCTGGCGGAGGGGCTGAAGGACGTGCGGGAAAAGACCTTCCTGAACGGATACCGGGTCATGTCACCGGATAAATCGGAAACCAGCGACCTTCCCGACGACCTGTTCCGGAAAAACGCCGCCCGGGCGAAGGAACAGGCGGGGCCCTATCCGCTGTTCTATACGGAATGGAACGAGAACGCCATTTTCTCCGCCTTCACCAACGACACCCGGAAGGTGGCCGCCTATGACGTAAGGGCGGCGCTGGACGTGGCGGCGAATGTGGACGGCAGCTCCGTCTGGTGCTTCAGCGATATTTTCGAGGAGCTGCATCCCTTCCCGGAGGAATTCCACGGGGGCTTCGGCTTGCTGACCCAGAATGGGATTCCCAAGCCAGTTTTCCACGCCATGAAGATGCTCCGGGACGCGGGGGAGGAGCGGCTGATCCTGGAAAAGGACGCCACGGCCGGGGAAATCGGATACGCCGCCTTCCGGAAGGGAAAGGACGTGCAGATTCTGCTGTTCCGCCAGAAGATGAAGAATCTGAACCTTCCGAAGGAGGAGGCGGAAATCCGGGTATCAGGGCTGAAAAACGTGAGCGGGGTGACCTTGCGGCGGATCGACGAGGAGCACGGCAACCCGCTGAAAATCTGGGAGGAAATGGGCAGGCCCGTACAGCTTAACCGGGCGGAAATCGAAAAAATCCGGGAGGAAAGCGCTGTCCGCGAGGAGGAATGGCCCTTCGAAAGGGAAGGGGAGGAAATCGTCATTCGGGCGGCGCTGGGCGTCAACGACGTCTGGTTTTTGACCCTTCGCGGAGCGTAAAAGCCTTTGCGGAGCATATCCGGAGCAACAGGGGCGGGCGCAAAAAGGCGCCCGCCCTTTTTGCGGGGAAACAGAAGCCGAAGGCCCCCGGAGCGCCCCGGCGGCCTGATCCGGGAGGGCTTTTGCCAGAAATGCTATGGGGCATGTTCTCTGCTCCGGTCAGGTCGTGAACAGTAACTTTCGTTCACGAAAAGATCATAAGAATTTCGTTGCAATCGAGCCGGATTTTTGGTACGCTCTATAGGTATCGTTGTGCCATCTCGGAGGATTTAAGAATCTGAGGAGCGTGCCGATACAATGATTAGGGCATATGCTCCGGAGCAAGGAGGGCTTTAATGACAAGAGAAGAGATCGTAGAGCAAATTGCGGCCCTTCACAGGCAGCTGAGAAAGGAGTGGCGGCCATGTGTAAGGTTATGGAAGATATGAGGAATGAGAGTACAAGGAAGGCTACAGAACAAGCTACTATGATACATATACGTGATATAATGGAATCATTCGGAGTGAGCATCGAAAGAGCCATGGACTCTCTGAAGATTCCTCAGTCACAGCGCAGCACTTATGCCGGGCTTGTCGGGAAGCGGATGCCTTTAAGCATTCCCTCTAACTGTGACCGATGAAACACAGTCAAAATTCATCACAAAAATAGTCGCAGAAGGGACTTGACAGCCATGCGGAATAGAAATACGCTCCTTAGAGCAGAGCAGAGCAGAGCAGAGCAGAGCAGAGCAGAGCAGAGCAGAGCAGAGCAGAGCAGAGCAGAGCAGAGCAGAGCAGAGCAGAGCATGGGCTAACTGTGCCCTTTTTGCGCCTTGCGGGGCGCTTGAAACTGAATACTACATTCGTGATGGATAACCGTCGGACTTGACGGGGGGAATGATTGTGAGAGCAATCATTTTATACCCTGTCAGGTTCGGCGGTTTTTATTTTATAAAAATAATCACAAGAAGGAGGATTTATATGAATAAGAAAAAAAGAACAGGAAGGAAGCTGTTTAGCTTTTTGCTCACGCTGGCGATGGTCGTCGGGCTGATGCCGGGGATGGGGCTGACGGCGTTTGCGGCGACAGACACCTATACCAATCTCATTCCTGCAGAAAGTGATGAAGCAATAGCTTTGGCTGGAAAAGTTGTGAAATTCAATGATATTGAATGGTATATCATAGATGATAACTCAACAGCAGAGAATGGCGGCTCAGTGACTTTGTTTGCGAAAAATCCAATTGGAGAAAGTAAATTTCATGACAGCAGTGATAAGTATAGCGAATCAGTGGTAAAAGAATATTTGGATAATCTGACAAATGCTGAAGGAACTTTTGCAGGAGTGGCTGATGCAATCAACACAGTAGAAACATTAACAACCAAGGGCTATAATAGTGATAATGATTATGATACCGTTAGTAATGTGAAGCTTTATCTTTTAAGCACAAGCGAGGCAAATAATCTGCCGGTGAATATTCGTAAATGTGATTATGGCGTTTGGTGGCTTCGCTCACCCGGCAAACTATTTGATAATGATGATTTGGAGATACATAGTGCTACTGCGGCGTTAGTGGATGGCTACTACTACAACAACGGCGAGGTGAATGAGGAGGAAGGCCTTGTGGAATGGGAGTTAGGTGTTCGCCCCGCTTTACAGCTTGATCTGTCAAAAGTCACTTTCTCATCTGTGAATCTGTCAGGTGGTGCAAATGCGGCAATAAGCGGAGGCACTGCCACCCAGAATTATTTCGACATGGGAAATACCCGTGGCCAGATGACCACAGTGACCTATACAGCGAATGCAAATTATAAGTTCCCTGAGACAAGTGAACTTTATAAAACAACAAATGGGATCACTGTTACCAGAACCAGCGATACGGTTATAACGGTTTCTGGTACGCCGACAGCAATTGCTACATCTATTGCTGTTCCGGATGCGGTACAGCCATCTGTTGCGGTTACAAATGTAACGCTTGATAAAACCACCGCACAGTCCATCACCGTAGGTAACAGCGTGGCCTTCACAGCTACCGTCGCCCCCGACGACGCTACGGACAATAAAGTAAAGTGGAGCGTTGGCGGAACCGACGCGGGCGCGGTGGAGCTGTATACGGATGAAAACTGCACCGATGGTAACGAGGTTACACTGGATACTGCCACGGAAACCCTGACCGTCTACGCAAAGGGTATCTCGGCGGGCAGTGCAACTGTCACCGCTACCAGTAATGCGGATGAAACTAAGTCCGCATCCTGCACCGTGACGGTGAACGCCGCGGCCGCCGACCCCGTTTCCTACATGGCGTGGAACGGCACCACGCTGGTGGAGAAGACCGGCGACGATGCGTGTAAGCAATATACTGTAGTTGACTCGAGCACCACGACCTGGGGAACTGCCGATACGACATCATGGTATGTAGTAAACTCCAATGTTACCATCAACTCCGCCATCACCTTCACAGGCGACGTGCATTTGATTCTTTGTGACGGAACAACGCTGTCGGTGAATGGTGGTATAAAGAAAAGCCAGGATAATACTACCGCTAATTTAACCATCTATGGTCAGAGCGAAGGGACTGGTGCCTTGAATGTGACAAGTAATAGTACTTCAGCCATTAATAATAATTATACAGATACTTCCAATTATTATAATAATTACGGTGGCAATATAAAGATCAACGGTGGAAAGATAACAGCAAGTGCGACAGGGACAAATGGTCACGGTATTTATGCTAACGGTGATATAACTATTAACGGCGGTGAGGTGAACGCTGAAGCAATTGCAGCAAGTAACGTTGGGATTTGGGCGTCTAATGGTACAGTAACAATCAATGGTGGAAAGATAACGGCAAAAGTTACGAACGGAGAGAGCGACGGGACTGGAATCTTTGGTTCGGGTGTTATTATATCCGATGGCGAAGTCATCGCTGTAGGAAACTATGCGGCTATCGGATGCAATGTCAAAAATGAAATCGCCGGAACCGGCTGGACGAACGTAGAAGGTACCGATGGTGAAGCGGCTATAGCAGTAAGCACTGAGAGTCGGCAATTAACTTATAAAAAAGTGCAGTTCGAGGCAGTAGAAAAAACAGCCGCTACTGTTACAAAAGCTCCGTCAGCCAAAACACTGACATATACCGGCTCTGCCCAGGCACTGGTAACCGCAGGCGAAGCCGAAGGCGGAACGATGAAGTATGCTGTTACTACGGTAAAACAGGAACCGACGGACGAATCCCTTTATACCACATCCATCCC
>JAZQCB010000055.1:0-15902 GCA_045546035.1 Clostridia bacterium | reverse complement strand
CATGCGGAACGGGTCTACGCTTTCACAGCACAGCACAGCACAGCACAGCACAGCACAGCACAGCACAGCACAGCACAGCACAGCACAGCACAGCACAGCACAGCACAGCACAGCACAGGCTAACTGCGCCTTTTTTGCGTCTTGCGGCTGCGGGACGTCTGAAACTGAATACAATATCAGAGATGGATAACCGTCGGGTTTGACGGGGGTAGTATACTCTGTCAGGTTCGGCGGTTTTTGCGTGTTCAACATGGCGACGCGGCGGCCATAACAGCCGTGAAGAAAGAATATCAGGAGGAAACAGGTAATGAAGATGAAGAAACAATTATACGGTTCCCGGACAGGGTATATGATGACGGAGTTCCTGGCGGCAGGGGATTCCTGCAATTTGCATCAAGTATAAATATGATCATGCAAGCAGGCTTTGGCCTGCGTTTTTTTGACGGATGATCTGCAGCTTATGCTTTGGATCATAGGAATGATATCATGCAAAAACGGGATATTGACGGGAGAGATGCCGGGTGGTATGATATCACAGAAAACAATTGAATGAGGCTGAGAACCATCCCTCAGTTTCAAAGGAGGATCTCATGAAGAGACTGTTCTGTGTATTCCTGCTCCTGGCAATAGCCGTATGTTCTGCTTCCATCGCCGAAACAAAAAGCGTTGAAGCAGTCTTTGTGAAGGATTATGCTCAGTTGTTTACCCAGGCAGATGGCTCCCTTACAATGCTGGATACGGCGTGGTTATATTATTCCGATATGACCTTCGAGCAGTACGTGATCATTGATGATCAAGTTACGCTTTTCAGTCAGGGTACTTATCACTTAGAAGATGGATCTGATTTTGATCTGTCGAATTCTGCGCATGATCTGGTTCTGATCACACGGACATCCAAGTACAACGCGCAGGATGGGCTGCAGCCGTATAACTCACAGCATGTCTACGATCTGGATAAGATAGGCTATGAGCAGATTCTGGATCGGGGAAAGGATGCGCACCTGGTGGCCGCGTTTCTCGGTGCGGAGAAGCAGCCATACGGAATAGGAATGGTAGACAGCATCTGGCTGTACTATTCTGATCATAGCTTTGAGCAGTATGCCTATATGGATCATTTTCATCCTACTCTGTTCAGTGAAGGAACCTGGTCGCTCAGCGAAGGTGCGGATTTCGACCTGCTTTCGGAGAAGGAGGACTACGGTCAGCTTACACTGATCCGCACAAAGAAACTGCAGGATGGAATCGGATACGCTGCATACTCTTCAGAGCACACATATGTTCTGAAAACACTTGATTACAAGCAAATCGCATATATCGAAGAATAATTGAAGATTTCCCTGAGGCAAGGCTTGGCTCAGAACCTATTTTAAGAATAGAGCTAATGTATCCGATACAAGGCCTCCGGGGAAACTGTGAATGCCATTTTGGCTGAGGAGATCACCCTGTCGCTGTTTCGGGACGTCTATCCCCGGGAGCTGATTCCTTTGCTCCCCTCCTCTCCGGGAGGGGATTTTATATGTCTTCTTCCATCCCGGGGTGCCCTGGGGGAAACCGTGAAGATCATGTAGCCCGGCTCCAGATGGACAAAGGTAAAATACGAATCCCGCACCGGGTATATGATGACGGAGTTCCTGGCAGTTGGGGATTCCTGTCCATTGTGATGGACTTGAATAATGAACAACGCACGCAGGCTTCGGCCTGCGTTAAGTTTGTTGAATGTTTCTTTCTCAGTGATAAAGCAAATTGAATAAGACTTATCAGAGATGAAATAGGACCTTTTACCCCAAAGTCCTAAAAAAAGTCCTGAAAAAAGACCCAAAACAAAGGCGAATGAAATAGAAGCAAGAAAAGAATCAGTGTTGAACCTAATTAAGGAAACCCCGTCTCTTTCAAAATCAAAAATTGCGCGAAAACTCGGAATCGCAGATCGCCAAGTAAGAACTGTTCTTGATTATCTTAAAGACGAAGGAAAGATTCATTACGAGGGAACAAGCAGAGGCGGTCGGTGGGTCATTGACTGATTTGTCAGGATTTCGAAAGTATAAGCGATAAAAGGCTTCGAGAAGCAACGCTCGCTGGCCATCTGGAAAATGACCAGATACGACTTGCCCCGGGAGTGGTCTAAACGTTGCTTTACATTATTCTTGCTGTTGAGCCGGGAACCGATGGTCCGTATGAAACCGATGAAAAGGCAGAAAAGGACAAAAAGATTGGTTTGAAGGCTGGAAGGTATATCCGTATCCGCCGTGATAGCCGCAAGCCAAATAAGCGGGAGGAATTTGAGCTTCTAAAGAAGTTTGCGGATTCCCATTTTACGTCCGAGTTGAATGAAACGGCGACATTGGATGATCTGAATTATGAGTATATGAAGGAATACCTGGTTAGGACGAATGCTGCAGCAGATATCCGGGCACTGTCAAAGTTGGATATGGCGAAAGCGATTTGAACCGAACAATGATGTAGACGATTATACGATGGCTACGGCCTATATAAATGATGAATTTGCCAGAGTTAAAGCCGAGGAAGAAGGCCGATCTTTGGCAGGATCAGGATTCAAAAATGGCACTGAGAATGGCACTGAGAATGGCACTGAGAGAATTCCGGAAGTAGCAATAGCATTTTTGCAAAACTATAAGAATAAAAAGAGAGCAACAGCGGAGAGAATAATGAGGTTGATTGTATCAAACAGTCACATTACAATCCTAGAGATGACAAAGCCCTCCGGTTCGAGTGAGCGCACCGTAAAGAGATATTTGAAAGAATTTCAAGAAGCTGATGCATTAAGGCGTGCTGGCAGTGACACAAGTGGCGAGTGGATCGTACTCTACGTCGGATGGACAGCATGATGATATCCTCAAACATCAAGCGGATGAGCCGGCTGGAGTTGCTCTATCATTGCACGGCCAGGATGGTTCTGTATCTCCAGAAACAGAAAGCCAATATTCCTGCTGAACTTCAGCACTACGTGGATAAGGAAGACGAAAACCTGACTCTTTACTACAACAAGGCGGATGACACCTCCAGTAAAATGGATCGCATCCTGGCTGACAACAAGATTCTGATCAAGGAATGTGACGGCGGCCGGTACGATGACGTGGCAGAGTTCCAACTGCTCCTTCGAGTATTAAACGAGCAAACGATTCGTCAGGAAGACGGGAGCTACGTGCTGAAAGAAGCCGGAGATCCGACAATGAACGCCGGAATCCTTCAAAATCCTGCAGATCCAGAAGCGACCTACCGTTCCAAGGCCGGACAGGACCATCGCGGATACGTGGCCAATCTGGTTGAGGAAAAAGGAGAAGAAGGATCTCTTGTTACTGAATACCAGGTAGAGCAGAACACCTACAGGGACAGCGTCTTCCTGGATGATTACCTTGACAACATTGGCAAGCAGGAAGAAGAAGTCACAGTCGTCGCGGATGGAGCGTTTTCCGGAAAAAAACAGGAGACGCATGCAGCCGAGAACAACGTTAAAGTGGTGAACACGAATCTGACCGGAAAAGAGGCTCGGGATATCGAGGCTGATTTCCAGTTCAATGAAGATGGTACCCGGGTAACGAAGTGCCCTAATGGGAAAGAGCCCAAAAGCTGTTCCTGCAGCAAAGCGGGGATGTGCACTGCCAGCTTCCATAAGGCAGCATTTGCTCATCCGTAACCGTCGAATAAAGCGTACAAAAAGCCCTCCGGATTCGGGTGAAGCCGGAGGGAAAGGCAGGGTTTTTGAGTGCTCAGTTCAGTCCGTTGATGATATCGGTCAGGGCCTTGCGGTCATAGAAATTATGGAAATTGCTGATGAAAATGTCCGGTTCCACACCCTGATCCACGTCATAATACGCGCCGTTCTTCACGAAGGACAGCCGGTTTGGGCTGGACATCTGGAAGCTTGTCCCCCACGCGGTGGTCATAAAGCCGACCATGCACGAGCCGCCACCGCTCACACGGCCCATCAGCCTCACCCGCCCATCGGCCTTGAAAGCCCAGGGCACTAGGTTGCCGCAGGAAAAAGACTTGGGAGAGGTCAGGCAGAACAGGTTCAGGTCCGAGATGGTGTCCTTCTCGTCAAACTGATGGTCGAAATTCACGTCCGCCTTGTAGACGAAGGTGGTCTCAGCGCCGGTGGCGGTATGGGAGTAAGACATATGCGCCTCGCCCAGGAACCAGCACAGGATCCAGATCGCCGAGGGGTACATGCCTCCGCCATTCATGCTCAGGTCCAGCACCACGTTTTCAATGGGGCTGTTTTCCCGGGTGATCTGCTGGTGGGCATAATACACCAGACTGAAGTTATCGGCGGCCGGATCGGGCAGCTCGCCTTTTTCCGCCGCTGCGTAATAATCTATGGACGGGTTCATCACGAAATTGTCAAAGCTTACATAAGCCGTATTGCCCACTTCATAATAAGGCAGCTTGGCTTCCGGGTATTCGTCCCGCACCGCGCGTATGCTTCTTACGAGCTTTTCGCGGGTTTTGGTGCTGAAGCCAAAATTTACGTCGTCATTGGAGTTTGTATCAACCAGATAGGAATGGGAGATCGGGGCCGAATGACCGTCGTCCAGCCAGTAGGTGGTCATGTCGTAGATCACCTGGTCCGCCTTGGCGGGGTCGGGATCCATCAGGTTCGCTGTGCCGCCGATCTGTATGAAATATTCGTCGAAATCATCGATTCCGTGGGCGCTCTTCAGGCCGTAGAAGAAGTCCAGTTCCATGCACAGTTCGCCATAGCCGTAGAAGGCCAGGGCGTCACTGCGATTTCCTTTCGGAGAGGAGGCTGCGTACAGCCCGTAAGGAGACTGTTTGAACTGTTCCTCGACCTGGTCGATGATTGCCTGGCCGGCCTCCGTTTTTTTGGCTTCTTCTTTGTAGAAGTTCACCATGTCCTCCGTGGAATCAGGGAACTTACGCTCCGCTTCGGCGATCATCTCCTCTGTGATGAACCCGTTCGCATACAGGATATCGGGAAGCTGCGCTTTGAGGTTCTGCATCCTTTCGACCGGAGAAATAATCAGGCAATTCTGATTGTAATACAGGGCGATATTCAAGGAGGAAAGGGTAAAGGCGGAAAGCGTCTGCAGCGGTACCAGGTACAAACCGTCCTGCGCGTAAATGTGAACGCCGTAATAGTCGGAAAGCTTCAGCGTCGTAAGTACGCCGTGACGGGCCCGGTTGCTGACGGTCTTGAGGTAAACCGACTGCCCCTGATCGTCGAATTGAGACAGGATGCTCATGTCCATGTAAGGGGTGATCGTTCCCTGCTGGAAACCGAGATAATCGTCCCATAGGATCAGGCTGTTCTCAAAATCCACAGACATCATGTGCCCGTTTTCACGGAGCAGGGTAACGATCTTTTCCTTTTCACCCACTTCCGTCGTCAGCTTGTAGCCGGCATACCGGGGCTCCTCCTCGAACATGATCCTCATGAAGTCCGCCCAGTCCTTCAGGTTGACATAGGGCAGATCCTCCGCGCCATCCACGAAGTACAGCGGCAGGCTTGCTGGAAACTCATCGCCCGTAAAGAGAATAAAGGGAATACTCTTTTCTTCGATCTTGTGCGTTTCTTCCGTCGGGACGGTTTCCGCCACGGCTCCCACGCAGCCAAACATCATCGTCAAGGCAATCAGCAGTGCAAGGATTCTTTTCATTTAGTTAGATCTCTCCTTTTCTGTTGTTCTGGTTCCGTTGCGCCAGGCAGGAAGAGTCCTGCCCTGCCCATTGCGAAAATTATAGCAATAATTATGCAAAAAGAAAAGAGCCGTGTTTAAAGGTGTACATCGCAGATTGCGCGCGTTGTCGGGCAAAACGCGGCAAAGCGCGGCAGTTGAGCGAGAAGCTTTGTCGTGAAAACGCCCGGGGCCGCCCATTGACGGGGAGAAAAAAACCCTCTATAATCAAACAATAAAGACAGGGACGGACGGCGGAAAGGCGGTGCGGCACATATATGGATAAATGGGATCATCGGTTTATGAGGATGACCTATACCATCGCGGAATGGTCCAGCTGCTTTCGGGCGGGACGGCACATCGGATGCGTCATCGTCCGGGACAAGCGGATCATGACCACGGGATATAATGGCGCCCCCGCGGGGATCAGAACATGCCGGGACAAGGGCGAATGCCTGCGGGACAAGCTTGGCATCGCCAGCGGCACCCGGATGGAAACCTGCTACGCCGTGCACGCGGAGCAAAACGCCATCGTACAGGCGGCGAAGCTCGGGGTTTCTATCGATGGGGCCACGCTTTACTGCACCCATCAGCCCTGCTCCATGTGCTGCAAGATGATCATCAATTCCGGCGTGCAGCGGGTGGTTTACCGGGAGGGGTATCCGGATCCCTTTACGCTGGAGCTGTTCGCGGAAGCCGGGGTTCAGCTCGAGCGGTTTGAGGAACCGCTGGAAGAAGAATGACGGAATGTGCCGGAAAGGCATCCGTAAACCCGATGCGGAACATCCGGGGAGCCGCCGGCGCGCATGGACTGCGAAGGCGGAGAAACCGCTGAAAACAGACGGAGAGGAGCGGAAGCGCCTTGAAATACCACATCGATACGATTCCCATCTGGGACGCGGCAAAGCGGGACGGGGAATGCCTGCTTTGCGCCCTGGAGCGGCGGACGGAGCTGGGAGAGGCGGAAAGGTATCTGGGGGCCTCGGTCATGGAACCGGACGTCCGCATCCGGGTCAACAAAAACGGCTTCTGCCGCAAGCATCACGGGATGCTTTACTCCATGAGCAACCGGCTGGGGCACGCGCTGATGCTGGAAAGCCATATGATCGAAAACCGGGAACGGCTGGAAAAGAACTGGCAGGCGCTTCGCAAAACCGGCTCCGCGCTGGAAAACGCTACCCTGGGGGACCGGCTGAACGGAAAGGCCAGGGCGGCGAAGGAAGAGGTCATCCGCCAGGCGAAAGAGATTCAGGGGATGGCGGGAAGCTGCGTGATGTGCGACACGATCCGGGAAAACATGCTCCGGTATCTGCACACCTTTTTCCATCTATACAAGAACGACGGAGAATTCAGAAACCTGTTTTTGCGGGGAAAGGGCCTTTGCCTGCCCCATACGGGAGAGCTGCTCGAGGTCGCGGCGGAGGAGCTGAGCGGAAAAGAGCTGGGCGCTTTTGTAACCGCGTTGAGCGAAATGGAGAAAAAGAACCTGGATCGGATCCAGGAGGATATTTCCTGGTTCATCAAGAAGTTTGATTACCGATACGAGAAGGAAAGCTGGAAGAACAGCCGGGACGCGGTTGAACGGACGGTCAATAAAACCCGGGGCTGGTGCGTCGGGAAGGAACCCAACGAAGAGGAGGACCCGAAAAAATGACCATCGGAGAAGTGCGGGATATACTGGAAGCCAGGGTGCTGCTGGGGGGCGACCGGATGGACGAGCCGGTGGACACCGCCTGCGGGTCCGATCTGATGAGCGATGTGCTGGCCTTTGTGAAGGAAAGAGCGGTGCTGATTACGGGGCTGATCAACCCCCACGTGATCCGGACGAGCGAAATGCTGGATATTACCTGCATCGTGTTTTCCCGGGGAAAGCAGCCCGGCGCCGAGATCCTGGAGGAGGCGGAGGAAGTCGGGATTACGGTGCTGAGCACGGATATGACCACCTATACCGCCTGCGGCGAGCTGTATCTCCATGGCCTGCCGGGATCCAAAAAACGGGCCGGCGGGAAGGAGGGGTAATACATGGCGGTCGTAATGGAAAAGGTTTTTCCGGTAATGGCCGGCGCCTATGAAACCGCCGGCGAAGCATCCACGACGATTAAGCGGACGCTGAAGCAGCTCGGGGTCAGCGCCGAGGTGCTGCGGCACGTTTCGGTGGCCTGCTACGAGGTCGAGCTGAACCTGGTCATCCACTCCCTGGGGGGAACGCTGACCCTGCAGCTGGAGCCGGACAAGGTGACGCTGATTTCCCAGGACGTGGGCCCCGGCATTCCGGATATCGAGAAAGCCATGACCGAGGGCTTTTCCACAGCCAACGAGGAAGCCCGGACCCTGGGCTTTGGCGCCGGCATGGGGCTGCCCAACATGAAACGGAACGCGACGGAGTTTGACATACAGAGCGAGGTCGGCGTCGGAACGAAGATTACCATGAGCTTCGCTTTGAAATAAAACGCGGCCTTCCCGCCGGAGAAAGGATCAAAGGGAACACGGATTTCCGGCCGGAGAAAGGGGTCATGGGGCCCGGCGTCCCGAAGCGGGAAAGACCGCCGGGCGGAGAAAACGGCCGCGGACGCGGAACCAAAGAGGAACAGCGAGATGGAAACAACGCGATTTCATTCCGTGCGGCTGGAAAAAGAAAAATGCCGCGCGTGTACCAACTGCCTGAAGCGATGTCCCACGGAGGCGATCCGCGTCCGGGGCGGCAGCGCCCATATCATCGGCGAAAAATGCATCGACTGCGGGGAATGCATCCGGGTCTGCGGATATCACGCGAAGGTGGCGGTCACGGATCCACTGAGCGATATTCGGAATTATCGCTATAAGATCGCCCTGCCGGCACCCAGCCTGTATGGGCAGTTCAAAAACCTGAGCCATATCTCCCAGCTGCTGAGCGGGCTGAAAGAGCTGGGATTCGACGACGTGTTCGAGGTCGCCCGGGGGGCGGACGTGGTCAGCCGGGCGATCCGGGAGCGGCTGAAAAAGCCGGATCTGCCCCGGCCGGTAATCTCCTCCGCCTGCCCGGCCATCGTCCGGCTGATCCAGGTGCGCTTTCCGGATCTGATCGACCATATCGTGGACGTGCGTCAGCCGATGGAGGTGGCGGCGGAAATCGCCCGGAGGGAATTTGCCCGGAAGCATCAGGTGCCGGAGAGCGAGATCGGCTGCTTTTTCCTGACACCCTGCCCGGCCAAGGTCACCGCCATCCATAACCCCATCGGCCACGAAAAGAGCGCCGTCAACGGAGCCATTTCCGTCATGGAGATTTACGGCCCGCTGTCGGCGAAGATCCGCGGCGCCCAGGTGGACGAGAGCCTGAAGGAATCCTCGGATTTCGGCGTCGGCTGGGCCCGAAGCGGCGGGGAATGCGACGCGGTCTGTCCGGAGGCCAGCATGGCGGTGGACGGCATCCAGAACTGCATCCGGGTGCTGGAGGAGATCGAGGACAACCGGCTGAACGGGCTGGAGTTTTTCGAGGGCGCCGCCTGCACGGGGGGATGCGTCGGAGGGCCGCTGAATTTCGAAAACACCTATGTGGCGCGAAACTGGATCCGCCGCCTGGTCGACATCCGGGACGCGAAGCTCAACGTGGACGCGGGCATGATGACCAAATACGAGCTGTATGACAGCGAGCGGATTCTGCCCAATTCCGTCATGAGGCTGGACGACGACCTGATGGAAGCCATGCGGAAGATGGATCGGATCGAGGAGATTTACAAAAAGCTGCCGGGATACGACTGCGGATCCTGCGGCAGCCCCACCTGCCGGACCTTCGCGGAGGATATCGTGCAGGGGAACGCCCGGGAAATGGAATGCATTCACAGGATGAAGGATCAGCTGAAAATCATGGCCCAGCAGATGGTGGACATCGCGAAGACCACGCGGGAATAAGGAGGTATGGAAATTGACGATTCAGGAGCTGATCGCGCTGACCGGCGCGAAGGATATGACCCCGGAGGCGGCGAAGGATACAAAGGTGACCTGCGGCTACACCTGCGACCTGCTCAGCTGGGTCATGGCCCACGGGCGGGCGGGGATGGCCTGGATCACGGTTCAGACCCATATGAACGTCATCGCCGTGGCCAGCCTGATGGAGATGGCGGCGGTCATCATCCCCGAAGGCATCGAAATGGAAGGCCCCACCCTGGAAAAAGCCAGGGAGGAGGGAATTGCCGTGCTGCAGAGCGACAAGACCGCCTTTGAGCTCTGCGCCCTGATGGCGCAGGCCGGCCTGCCCGGGACGCCGCGGGAGGCGTAAAACCATGTTCGTGGATCTGCACATGCATTCCTGCCTGTCCCCCTGCGCGGACAACGATATGACGCCGGCCAATATCTGCGGCATGGCCTATCTGAAGGGACTGCAGGCGATCGCGGTTACCGATCACAACACGGGGCGGAACCTGCCCTATGTTAAGGAAGCGGCGGATCATTACGGGCTGATCTTCCTGCCAGGGATGGAGATTACGACGAAGGAAGAAGTGCATCTGCTGGGCTATTTCCGGGACGTCGATACGGCGGTGGCGGTGGGGGAAATCTTCTCCAGCCATCTGCCGCCGATGAAAAACCGGCCGGACTATTTTGGGGATCAGCTGGTCATGGACACGGACGACCAGGTGGTCGCCGTGGAAGACCGGCTGCTGATCGGGGCGACGGATCTGTCCCTTCAGGAGTGCGCGGCCATCATCCGGGAGCACGGCGGAGCGGCGGTGCCCGCCCATATCAACCGGGGACACGGGCTGCTGGTGAACCTGGGGCTTTTCCCGGACGATGTGGATTTCCCGGTGGTAGAGGTCCGGGGGGAACTGAAGATCAATGAAAAGCTGATCGCCGGAAAGCGGGTGCTGCATTCCTCCGATGCCCACCATCTGGGGGACATTCTCGAGGCGGTTAACGATCTGGCGGTGGATCGGTTTTCCCTGGGCGGGCTGTTCGACGCCGTTTCGGGGAAGTAAGAAGATTGGATGAAAAGGAGGAATGCCGCTTGCGAAGCATGACGGGATGCGGAAGCGGAAGGGCGGAACAGGGCGGATGGGAGGTAACCGCCGAGGTCAAGACGGTGAATCACCGGTTTTTGGACTTCGGCCTGCGGCTGCCGCGCAATCTGGCCTTCCTGGAGCCTGTGATCCGGGAAAAGGTAGGCGCCCGCCTGAAACGGGGCCATGTGGAGGTTTTCCTGAACGTGGTTCCCACGGACGCCTCCTCCCGGGAAGTGGTGGCGGATGAGGAGCTCGCGAAGGCTTATTTCGCGGCGGCGAAAAAAATCGCTTCCGCCGCGGGCGTCAAGAACGATCTGCGCCTGCGGGATGTAATGACCCTGGAGGGCGTCGCGGTTACGGCGGAGCGGGAAATGGATCCGGATACGGTTCGCAGCGCCTGCGGCACGGCGATGACGGAGGCGCTGAACCAGCTGACGGCCATGCGGGAGCGGGAAGGCGCCCATCTGCGGGAGGATCTGGCCGCCCATCTTCGCGCGGCGGCGGAACTGCGGGAAAAGATCCTGGAAAGGGCCCCCGCCGTTGTCGAGGAATACCGGACGAGGCTGGAGGGACGAATCAAAAAACTCGGGGCGGAAGGCGTCGACCCCCAGCGGCTGGCCCAGGAGGTGGCTCTGATGGCGGACCGATGCGCCATCGACGAGGAGCTTTCCCGGCTGGACAGCCATATCGGCCAGATGACCCGCTATCTGGAGGCGGAGGACGAGATCGGAAAGAAAATGGACTTTCTGATCCAGGAAATGAACCGGGAGGCGAACACCATCGGCTCAAAGGCCTCGGACGCGGCCATCGCCCAGCATGTAGTGGATCTGAAGAGCGAGATCGAAAAGCTGCGGGAACAGATACAGAACGTGGAGTGAACTGGATGCGGCTGGTGAATATCGGATACGGCAACCTGATCGCGGCGGAGCGGATTGTGGCGGTGGTTTCCCCTGAGGCCGCGCCGGTTCGGCGGATGGTGCAGGATGCCCGGGATCGGGGCCGCGTGGTGGACGCCACCTGCGGCCACAAGACAAGGGCGGTGATCACGATGAATTCGGATCACCTGGTGCTCTCGCCCCTGACGACGGAAACCATCGCGGGGCGGGTGAATTCCCGGAAGGAGGAAAAAGAATCGTGAAGGAAATCCGAAAGGGAATGCTGCTGGTGATTTCCGGCCCTTCGGGGGCTGGAAAGGGAACGCTGGTGGAAAGACTGCTGAACCGGGACCCCTCTTTCTGCTTCTCGGTCAGCGTCACCACCCGGGAAAAACGGAAAAATGAGATCGAGGACGTTCATTATCACTTTATTTCTGACGCGGAATATGATAAACTGCTGGAGCAGGACGCCTTCCTGGAGCATGCCTCGGTTCACGCGCACCGGTACGGAACGCTGAAAAGCGAGGTCTATGAAAGGATGGAGCGGGGGCAGAACGTGCTGCTGGATATCGATCCGCAGGGCGCCCGGGCCGTGATGGCCAAAGAGCCGGACTGCGTCAGCGTTTTCATTCTGCCGCCCAGCTACTCCGCCCTGGAGGTCCGCCTGCATACAAGGAATACCGAGGAGCCGGAGGAAATCCAGCGCAGGCTGAACAACGCCCGGGGGGAGATTGCCCAGATGAACCGGTACCGGTACCTGATCGTGAACGACGATCTGGAGCTGGCGTCGGATCAGCTGGCCGCCATCGTCCGGGCGGAAAAGCAGAACGCCGTTCGATACTTCCCGGAGATCGGGGAATAACAAGGAGGAATACCATTATGTCCATTGTGGATCCCAGCGTTTTAGAGCTTCTGGATCATGCCGACAGCCGCTACACCCTGGTTGTGGAAGCCAGCAAAAGAGCCCGCGAGGTGGTGGACGGCGCCCAGCCCATGATCGCCGCCGACGGGATGAAGCCGCTGAAGGTGGCGGTCGAGGAGATCAACCGGGGCCTGCTGACCTATGACAGCCCTTCGGAAGAGGAGTAAGAGATGGACTGGACCGGCAAGGAAATTGTGCTGGGCGTAACGGGAGGCATCGCCGCGTATAAAAGCGCGGAGGTGGTCTCCCGTTTGCGTCATCTGGGAGCCAGAGTCAGCGTGATCATGACCAAAAACGCCGCTGAGTTTGTCGCGCCCCTGACCTTTCAGACCCTGAGCGCCAATCAGGTTACTCTGGACACCTTCCAGGCGCCGGAGTACTGGAACGTGGAGCATGTGGCGCTGGCCAAGCGGGCCGAGGTTTTTGTCATCGCCCCGGCGACGGCGAACATCCTGGCCAAGATGGCCTGCGGCATTGCCGACGATATGCTTTCCACCACCGTGCTGGCCACGAAAGCCCCGGTGCTGGTGGCTCCCGCCATGAATACCGGCATGTGGACCGCGGCGGCGACGCAAAAAAACGTGGAAACCCTGAAGGCCCGCGGGGTTCACTTCGTGGGGCCGGGCCACGGCCTCCTGGCCTGCGGCGACGAGGGCGCGGGCCGGATGAGCGAGCCGGAGGAGATCGTGGAAGCCATCGGCGCGCTGCTGTTTCCGAAAAAGGATCTGGCGGGCCTGAAGGTGCTGATCACCGCCGGAGCCACCCGGGAGCGGCTGGATCCGGTGCGCTTTCTGACCAATGATTCCAGCGGGAAGATGGGCTTCGCCCTGGCGGAGGCGGCCCGGGACCGGGGCGCGGAGGTGACCGTCGTCCGGGGAAGCGTCAGCGTTGGCGAGCCGGAGGGAATCAGGATCGTTCCGATTGAATCCACGGAGGATCTGCTGGCCGCTATGGAGCGGGAAGCTCCCGCGCAGGACATCGTGATTCAGGCCGCGGCCCCGGCGGACTTCCGGCCGGTTCAGGCATCGGAAACAAAGATCAAAAAGCGGGCCGGAGAAGCGCTGATCCTGAAATTGGAGGAAACGCCGGACGTGGCGAAGGCCGTCGGGGAGCGGAAACGCCCCGGCCAGACCCTGGTGGGCTTTGCCGCGGAGACGGACCACCTTCTGGAACACGCGAAGGAAAAGCTGGCAAAGAAGCATCTGGATCTGATCGTCGCCAACGACGTAACCCGGCCCGGCGCCGGCTTCGGGGTGGATACGAATATCGCCGCGCTGATCACGGCGGAAGAAATCCGGGAGCGCCCGCTGCAGAGCAAAAGGGCGCTGGCGGAGGATATCCTGGACGCGGTGGCGGCGATCCGGAAGGGATAAAGAATGCCGTCGGGACGGTGTTCCGGACGCGATGGCGGCGATCCGGAAGAAATAAAGAACGCCGTCGGGACGGTGTTCCGGACGCGGTGGCGGCGATCCGGAAAAAAGAAGCGCTCCTCCTCGAATAGGGGGAGCGTTCTTTTTCATGTAAGGCGCGGATGAACCGCGGGGAACGGACAGGACCGTCAGTCCGGCAGGGTCTGATCAAAGGGCAGATCCAGCGCGTTGGTTCCGTCATTCCAGAGGCGGTCCAGATGATAGAAGGCCCGCTCGTCCCGATGGAAAAGATGAACAAGGATGGGCCCGTAATCCAGCACGATCCAGCGGCCTTCCCGGACGCCCTCGCTGCGGCGAAGGGGCATGCCCTCTTTGGCCATCATTTCGTCCACATTATCGGCCAGGGCGCTGACCTGGGCGGCGGTTCTTCCGGAGGCGATGATCATATAATCGCACAGCACCGTCAGATGCCCGGTTTTGAGCGCCACGATTTCTCCCGCCTTGTGGTCATAGAGGTTTTTTGCCACCTTCAGCACGATTTCCAGATCCTGCATCGTTTTTTCTTCCTTTCGATGATTGATTGCCCGACGGATACCTTCGGCGGCCCGGGCGATAAGCCGGGGAAGGCGTGTAACTACATAAACCGCGGGAGAGGCACACGGCCGGCCCGCAAGCGGACGGCTTTACGGGTCTCCCGTGGATTGAACCTCCGGGAGGGTTTTGAGCCAGGCGATGGTTTCCTGGGTCCGGGGATGAAGGAATTTACCCCGGGAAGCGACGAAATTCGCCGTTCCCTCCAGACTCAGCAGGAGCGCCTTTTCCAGGGAAACCTCCGACAGGGCGCGAACCTCCTCCAGCAGGGGATAGCTTTCCCGGGTCGGCTCGATGGAATCCGCCAGACACACGCACATGGCCAGCCGGGACATGCCCGCGTGGCCGGTATTATGATAGGAAATGGCGTCCAGCACCTCGGGATCCGCCATGCCGTATTGATTCCGCGCGACCCAGGCTCCCACCAGGGAATGCATCAGGGCGCCGCTGGCCAGAACCGCGGGATCCTTCGTCAGAGAATGCTCCACGGCGATGCGCCGCATTTCCCTGAGGGGAAGGCATTTGGCGCAGTCGTGCAGCAGGCCGGCTTCCTCGGCCTGGCGATGGTTGACACCGAACCTTTTTGCCAGATGCCGGGCCAGGAGAGCGACAGAAAGGGAATGGGCAAAGCGGCGAGGATTCAGGGCGGCGAAGAGCTTTTCAATCCACTCGTCGGCCCGGTCGATCCTCCGGGACATGCCATAGAGCCCTTTGGCGCCGCAGAATTCCCGCACCGGCGGATAGAGATTCGGCGTCTCGGCCCCGCGGGAGAGAAGCGCCCGCAGTTCCGCGGAGGAGGCGGCGACGGTGGTCATCCGGATCGTGGACAGCCGGGCCCCCATGGCGATCAGCCTGGCCTTTTCCGCCCGGAAGGCCTCCAGCGGGATATCCGCCGGGCGGGGACAGACCAGAAACGTACACAGGGAGAAGGCTTCGGCCGCCCTGTGCCATCCGGCCATTTTCAGAATGCTGTCGGCGCCGACAATGTAGAACAGATCCGCCCTCGGATACGCTTTCCGGACGGCCAGCAGGGTATCCACCGTATATCCGGCGGCGCCCCGGTCCATCTCCAGCCGGGAAGGAATCAGGCGCTCATCCCGCGAACAGGCGGAGACGAGCATTTTCCACCGATCCTCCATCCGGGCGACGCAGGGCTTGTACGCGCTTTTTCCGGCGGGAATCACCAGCAGCCGGTCCAGCTTTTTTTCCTCCAGGACACTGAGGGCCATATGAATATGCCCTTCATGAACCGGATCGAAGGTTCCCCCGAGAATTCCGACGCGCTCCTTTGCCAACAGCCTTTCCTCCTTCTGCCAGAGTTTATTATAAACGATCCGACCCCGGGAGAAAAGGGGGGATTTCGAAAAAAACCGGCAGGGTTCTTTCATGAAGGAAAAATGAAAGCACGATAGATCCAAGAGAATCAAGGGGTAAAAAAAGTCATACAAAATGGCTAAACCCCTTGATTTTTCTTGCTTGTAGCGGTATAATGTCTATAAGTAGAGGTATACGAT
>JAZQCB010000054.1:0-15356 GCA_045546035.1 Clostridia bacterium | reverse complement strand
CGGACGCTCTCGCTTCCGTTCGAACGCAGCGGTACAAAGACGCTGCCATCGGCTGTCGCCTCGTCATCGTCTAAGTACCGGCGTTCTCAAGGCCCGCGTCGTGCAAATACGCGCACGGCGCCTACCCCGTGAACAGTAGCCG
Organism: Clostridia bacterium; assembly: GCA_045546035.1. Classification (GTDB taxonomy): domain Bacteria; phylum Bacillota; class Clostridia; order Christensenellales; family Aristaeellaceae; genus Aristaeella. The sequence continues at coordinate 15,214 of JAZQCB010000054.1, read as the reverse complement.
GGCGGGAGAAAACCGGGCCTTTTCGGAGGGCGCGCGGCTTGACAAAAGGCGGCAAAAGTGTATAATAATGCCAGTGCTGGTGAGAAACCAACCAAAAATTTCATGAAAGGGAGTATTTGTATGAAGAAACTCTTATCGCTTATGCTGGCAGTGGCAATGCTGATTTCCGTCTGCGCCGCCGCTTCCGCCGCCGATTCCGTGGCAGACGTGATCGCCCAGGCCCAGGGGATGACCAACGAGGAGCTCTACGCCAAAGCCATCGCCGAGTCCCACGACGCGACACTCTACGGCGTGGGCAATTCCAGCCGCGGCAAGACCGCCGGGGCGACCTTCGTCGAAATGCTCAAGGGCATCGATCCCACCTATAACGGAACGGTGGAATGGAGCCAGCCCAAGAACAACACCATCTTCGACATGCTCAACGAGGGCCAGTATTTCATGACCCTGATTCAGGACGGCAACCAGATCCAGAGCAAGATGCTGGACACCGGGAAGCTGCTGAACTTCGTGCCGAAGCAGTGGAAGGAAGCCGAGGGCGTCGCCGCCGAGAACAACGAGAATCCCCTGGCGCTGCAGACGCTGAACAAGGTCTTTATGTTCAACAACCTGGGCGAGAAGACCTATACGAACTGCTGGGACTTCGTGCTGGACGGGAACCATCCCCTGTTCATGGCGCCCAACTCCGAGCCCGTGGGCAAGAACTTCCTTTATATGCTGACCCGGGACGACTACGCCACCATCGTCAAGGAAGCCTATGACAAGCTGGACGACGCGAAGAAGGCCCAGATCGATCCCATCATCGCCGAGGTCGAACCCGAAGCCGCCGATCTGGGGCTGACGGGCGAGAACAGCAAGTACGCCCTGGCGTGGATCGCCATGTGGTGCCGCGGATACCAGGAAGAGACCGACGACGGCCCCATCTGCAACACGCTGGTGACCACCTCCGCCAAGGGGCAGAGCGGCCTGCTGGTTTATTCCAAGCTTCGCTCCATCGAGGAGACGGCGGACGCCTCCGTCAACAACATTACCGTCGCCGCGTATCAGGACGGATACGAGGGCTTCGGCGGATACGCCTATAAGCACTATCTGATGATCCCGAAGGATTCCCAGTATCCCTGGACCGCCTGCGCCTTCATCGCCTACATGACCACGACCCAGGAAGGCTTCGCCGCCTGGGGCAAGGACATGGGCGGCTACGCCCCCGTGCCCGCCTGCATGCAGGACCACAGCAAGGACGGCTACGTCGACGGCGTCGACACCTATCCCGCCAAGAACGACCGGGGCTATGACTGGTGGATCAACACCGGCAAGCTGATCGTCGAGGATCCCGCCTACTGCGCCTCCGTTTCCGACGCCATGGGCGACTGGATCGACCTGCAGGTGGCTCTCAAGTAATTCCATATTTCCCGAGGAGATTTTCCGGGGCGGCGTGTCTGCGCGCCGCCCCTTGCCCGTATGGCGAGAAGAAGGGAGGAAAAACGATGACGGTGGCCGCGAGACAGCTCAGTCCCTGGGGAAAGCGGCTGAACAAGGCGAAAACCTATCTTTCCAAGCCCCAGAACGCCATCCTGCTGGCGCTGGGGATCCTGCTGACCATTACCACGGTCTGGCCCGCCTTCACGATTCTGAAGGACACGGTTACCATCCACCGGGGATCGGTGGACGCCCGGGGGGCGGCCGAGGGCCAGCTCTACACGATGTACAACTGGCAGGATCTGTTCTTCCCCCAGAGCCGCACCGCCCAGAAGCTGGCCTCCGTCAACCTCTGGACGCCGCTGCTCAACTCCGTCCTGCTCAGCGCCCTGGCCTGCGTCGGCGCCATTTTCTACGGCGGGGTGTTCGCGTACCTGGTGACGCGGACGAACATGAAATTCAAGAAATACCTGAGCGCCATCTTTATTTTTCCCTACATCATGCCCCAGTGGACCCTGGCGGTCATCTGGCGGAACCTGTTTAACTCCCACGCCGTAACCAACGGGTCGGACGGGCTGATGGCCTCGGTGTTCGGGATCCATATGCCGCAATGGTGGTGCCAGGGGATGTTCCCCTGCGTGGTGGTGCTGTCGCTGCACTACGCGGCCTTTGCCTACATCATGATCGGCGGCATTTTCCGGAACATGGACGCCAACCTGGAGGAGGCGGCCACGATTCTGAACACCCCGCGGTGGAAAACCTTCCTGCGGGTTACGCTGCCCATGGTGCGGCCGGCGATTCTGAGCACCGTGCTGCTGGTCTTTTCCAGCGCCATGGGCTCCTATCCCATTCCGCACTATCTGAAATTTTCCACGCTGAGCACCAAATACGTGGAGATGAACGTGCAGCGGGCCGGGGAGGCCAGCATCCTGGCGGTCATCATGATGCTGTTCGGGTTCCTGATCCTGATCGTGAATCTGAAGACCACCGCCGGCCGCAAGAGCTTTACCACCGTAACGGGGAAATCCGGCCAGACGAGCCTGGTGAACCTGGGGGTATGGAAATACATCCTGGGCATCGTCTACGGGCTGACCACCCTGGCCACCGGCATTCTGCCCATCATCCTCTTCGCCGTCGAGACCTTCCTGCCCAACCCCGGGGACTATTCCTTCCTGACCAGCGGCATCGCCGGGCATATGACGACGAAATGGTGGATGACGGCGGAGAACGTGACGGAAAACGGCATGTACGGCCAGAAGGGCATGCTGTTTAACGAAACCATCTGGAACGCCTTCGGGGGCCAGCTGCTGGTCGCCCTGGCCTGCGCCCTGCTGGCCGGCACGATCGGGACCCTGGTGGGCTACTGCGTCAGCAAGAACCGGCGGAGCAAATGGGCCGGATACGTCAACAGCGTGGCCTTCCTGCCGTATCTGATGCCGGCGCTGGCTGTGGGCGTCGCGTTCTTCAAATTCGGCGCCAACGCCGGGCTGTATAACACCTTCCTGCTGCTGATCATGGCGGGCACGGTCAAATACATCCCCTTCGCCAGCCGCAGCGCCCTGAATTCCATGATGCAGCTGTCCGGCGAGATCGAGGAGGCCGCCATCATCCAGGACGTCCCCTGGCTCAAGCGGATGACCCGGATCATCATCCCCATCCAGAAATCGTCCATCATCAGCGGATACCTGCTGCCCTTCATGACCAGCCTGCGGGAACTGACGCTGTTCATGCTTCTGTGCAGCCAGACCAGGATCATTACCACCCTGCTGGACTACTTTGACGAGATGGGGCTCTACGCCTTCTCCAGCGGCATCAACCTGATCCTGATCGTGGTGATTCTGGTATTCAACGGAGTCGTCAACAAACTGACCGGCGCCAGCATCGATTCCGGCATCGGCGGCGGGAAATAACGGGAGGAGAAGAAGATGGCAAGAATAGAACTGACGGATGTCACGAAAAGGTGGGGCGGCTTCTACGCCGTGGAGCACCTGGATCTGAAGATCGAGGACAACGCCTTCGTGACCCTTTTGGGTCCCTCCGGATGCGGCAAGACCACCACCCTGCGGATGATCGCCGGGCTGGAAACCCCGACCGAGGGCCGGATTACCATCGACGACATGGTCATGTTCGACAGCGAGAAGGGCATCAACATTCCCCCGAACAAGCGGCAGGTGGGGTTCCTGTTCCAGAACTACGCCCTGTGGCCCAACATGACGGTTTATCAGAACATCGCCTTCGGGCTGAGCAACATCAACGAGGCGGGCGTCTCCGTCACCGAGGGCGGGGAGGTGGTCCGCAACCCGAAGGCCGGGGGAAGCGCCCGGAAGCTGACGAAGGACGAGATCCGCCGGGTTGTCAACCGGGTCAGCGCCATCGTCAAGATCGGCCCCTTCCTGGACCGGTATCCCAGCGAGCTGTCCGGCGGGCAGCAGCAGCGCGTGGCCATCGCCCGGACGCTCGCCCCCAGCCCCCGGGTGCTGTTTATGGACGAGCCCCTGTCCAACCTGGACGCCAAGCTGCGGCTGGAGATGCGCTCCGAGCTGCAGCGGCTGCATCTGTCCACCGGCTCCACCTTCGTCTACGTAACCCATGACCAGATGGAGGCCATGACCCTGGCGACGAAGATCTGCCTCATCGACAACGGACTTCTGCAGCAGTACGACGAGCCGCTGACGGTCTATAACCGGCCGAACAACCTCTTTGTGGCGGACTTTGTCGGCAACCCCGCGGTGAACTTTATCGAGGCCACCGGCAGCCGGGCGGGCAGCGGCCTGCTGCTTTCCTTCCTGGACGGCGCCCAGGGCGTCTTTACCCCCGCCGGCGGGCTCGACATCGACGGGTGGTACGCCGAGGACGACCGGCGCGAGGCGGAGCGGAAGGCAGAGAAGGAGCGGGCGGCGAAAAAACCCGGATACGTGGAAAAGACCAACAAGGATCTGCCCTTCCCCTATCATATCGCCCGGATCGAGGAGCCGGAGAAGGAGGAGCGCGGCGCCGCCGGACGGAACGACTTTATCCTGGGGGTGCGGCCGGAATTCATTCACATTACCCAGGACGGCCCCATCGAGGGCGAGGTGTTCAGCGCCATGCCCACCGGCATGGAAACGACCCTGAAGATCAGCATCGGGAATTTCCTGCTGACGGCGGTGGTCTTCGGCGGGGTTACATATAAGATCGGCGAAAAGGTACGGCTGGGCTTCGGGGGCGGGGAGATCATGCTCTTCAGCCGGCAAAACGGCCGTCGGATCACAAACGGCACCCTCGAGGTGCCCGGCGGCGGGAAGCTGATGAAGGGCTGAGGCGTGCTATCCGCGGATATTCAGCCCGGGCCGGGCGCGGGACGGTGAGCCGGCGCAGGGAAACCCGAAGCCGAAGAGCTGATTTCCGGTTGAAATCCCGAAAGACATGTGCTAAAATATAAACAAAGAAACCGGAGAGGACATGCTCCGGAGAAATCAAAGGAGGTTTATCCATGAAAAAGCTACTTTCCGTTTTGCTGGCCGCGCTGCTGGTTATGGGCATGATGTCCTTCGCCGCCGCGGAAAAAGCTCCCGAGGAATATACGGGCGAGCTGACGATCTATTCCCCCCATGATTCCGATCCCCTCAACGCCGGCGTCGCCGGGTTCGAGGCCAAGTATCCGAACGTGAAGGTTAACGTGGTGGCCGACGGAACCGGCAACCTGCTGAACCGGATCAAGGCGGAATCCGCCGCGCCCGAAGCCGACATCCTCTGGGGCGGCGGCGCCGACTCCCTGGCCGCCTACAAGGACTATTTCCAGCCCTACAAGCCCTCCTGCATCGATCTGCTGGATTCCAGCCTGTATGACAAGGACTATCTGTGGATCGGCGAATCCCCCCTGCCGATGGTGTTCCTGGTCAATACCAACCTGGTTGCCGAGGCCGACATCCCGAAGAGCTGGAAGGATCTGGCGGATCCCAAGTGGGAAGGCAAGATCGCCATCGCCGATCCCGCCTCCTCCGGCTCCGCCTATACCCAGCTGAACACCATGCTGATGATCTTCGGAAAGGTCGACGACGACTACGCCGCGGGCTGGGATTTCGTCAAGGGCCTGATGAAGAACCTGGTCATCCAGAGCGGTTCCTCCGGCGCCCACAAGAACGTGGACTCCGGCGAGTATCCCATCGGCATTACCCTGGAGAAGGCCGCCGTGCAGTATGATCTGAGCGACAAGGGCCATCTGAAGATGATCTATCCGGAAGACGGGACCTCCGCCGTGCCGGACGGCATCGCCATCGTCAAGGGCTGCCGGAACCAGGAGCTGGCCGAGCTGTTTGTCGAATACGCCCTGTCCGCCGAGACCCAGGCCGCCCAGAACAAGGACTACGGCCGCCGCCCCATCCGCAGCGACGTGACCCCCGTGGGCCTGGCGCCCCTGGGCGACATCACCCTGATGAACTACAACTTCGACTACGCCGGCGCCAACAAGGCCGACATCGTCGAGAAGTGGCAGGACGCCGTGGTGGGCGACTGATCCGGGCTGACCCAAAAAACGAATGAAACGGGAAGGGGGCGCCGGCGCTTGCGCCGGTTCCCCCTTTTCCCTGTTTTCGGGAGGAAGAAAACATATGAGCCACGCGGTTATCATCGAAAAAGCGGTTAAAACCTATGGGGATTTCGTCGCCTGCAACGGGATCAGCCTGACCATCAACCCCGGGGAGTTCTTTACGCTGCTGGGGCCTTCCGGATGCGGAAAAACCACGCTGCTGCGGATGATCGCCGGGTTCAACACCGTCGACGGGGGCGAAATCCGCTTCGACGATCGGGTCATCAACAACCTGCCCGCCCATAAGCGGGACATCGGCATGGTGTTCCAGAACTACGCCATCTTCCCCCATCTCAACGTGGCGGACAACGTGGCCTACGGCCTGAAGGCCCGGCACGTGCCCCGGGCGGAAATCGGCCCCCGGGTCGAGGAGGCCCTGAAGATGGTGCAGATCGACCAGCTGGCCACGCGGCAGCCCAACGAGCTTTCCGGCGGCCAGCAGCAGCGGGTCGCCCTGGCCCGGGCCTTCGTCATCGAACCCAGCGTGCTGCTGATGGACGAGCCCCTGTCCAACCTGGACGCGAAGCTGCGGGTCACGATGCGGACAACGATCAAGAAGCTGCAGCGCCGCCTGGGGATCACCACCGTCTACGTGACCCACGATCAGGAGGAGGCCCTGGCCATTTCCGACCGGATCGCCGTTATGGATCACGGGAACATCATGCAGGCCGGCACCCCCGAGGAGATTTACCGCAAGCCCGCCAATCCCTTCGTCGCCAACTTCATCGGCGTCAGCAATTTCATCGACTGCCCGGTACAGAGCCAGGGCGGAACGGGCACCGTTTCCCTGCCGGGTGGATACAGCCTGCGCATCCCCGTGAGGCGGAATTACAGCGGCGACGCCATCCTCTCCGCCCGGCCGGAGCAGCTGTTTTTCGGCGAGGAGGGCATCCCCGGCAGGATTACCCTGTCCGTCTTCCTCGGGGACTTCATCCAGTATGAGGTGGAGCTGGTTACGGGGCAGGTCATCGAACTCAACGAATACACCAAGGACGTGGACGCCATCCGCCCCGACGGGGAGGAGGTTCGCATCAGCATGCAGGCGGACAAGGTGAGCCTGTATGAAAAGGAATCCAGGGAGGTGCTTTCATGCTGAAGACGCGGAAAGGGCAGCCCTTCTACAAGGATTTCTGGTTCTGGGTCAAGATCCTGATCTTTGTGGTGTTCCTGCTGTTCCTGGTTTATCCGTTCTATACGCTGGTGGTCAACAGCTTCTTCTCCGGCAAGGTCAACGACGGAACGAGCTTCACCCTGTATAATTTCGAGCGCTTCTTCCAGAAGAAGTACTATTACCAGGCCCTGGGCAACAGCCTGAAAATCAGCCTGATCCCGACGCTTTTGAGCGTGCTGATCGGGGTGCCGATGGCCTACCTCCAGACCCGCTTCAACATCGCCGGGAAAACCTTCTGGCACGTGCTGATCATCCTGAGCCTGATGTGTCCCCCGTTCCTGGGGGCCTACAGCTGGATCATCCTCTTCGGCAACGCCGGCATCGTGACCTCCTTCCTTTCCGGCATTTTCGGCTTCCAGATGCCCAGCATCTACGGGCAGGGGGGCATCTGCGCGGTGTTTACGCTCAAGCTCTTCCCCTACGTGTATCTCTACGTGTCCGGCGCCATGGGCTCCATCGACCGCTCCGTCGAGGAATGCGCCGAAAACCTGGGATCGGGGAAGCTGCGGCGGCTGCTGACGGTAACGGTGCCGGTGGTCACGCCCTCGATCGCCGCGGGCGCCCTGATGGTGTTTATGACCGCCCTGGCCGATTACGGCACCCCCGGCATTCTGGCGGGGGGCGATTTCCGGACGCTGCCGACGCTGATCTATAACGAGTATCTGTCCGAAACCGGCGGCAACGCCAACCTGGCCAGCGCCATTTCCATGATCATCGTGGTCATCGCGCTGCTGATCCTCTTTATCCAGAAGGCCTGGGTGGCCCGGAAAAACTATACCATGTCCGCCCTGCGGCCGCCCCAGATCACCGAATATCACGGGATGCGGCGCTTCTGGGTGACCCTGCCGGTGGCCCTGGTCAGCCTCATCGCCTTTATTCCCCAGATGGTCGTGGTGTTCTGCTCCTTCGTGAAGACCAACTACTCCAATTTCGTCTTCGAGGAAGGGTTTACCCTTGAGCATTACGCCGAGATGGGCCGGAGCCTGACCAGCCAGATCAGCAACACCTTCGTCTATTCCACGGTGGCGATCCTGTTCATCCTGATCCTGGGCATCCTGATGAGCTATGTGATCATCCGGCGCCGGGGAAAGACCGGCGGCGCCCTGGATATGCTGATGATGGCGCCCTACGTGATCCCCGGATCGGTGCTGGGCCTTTGCTATATCGTGGCCTTCAACAACCTCGGCACCACCGCGGACGGAACCGTCATCAAATTGACGGGGACGGCGGCCATCATCATCATCTCCATGATCATCCGGAAGATGCCCTATACGGTGCGCTCCGGCAGCGCATATCTGCTCCAGATGGACCCCAGCGTCGAGGAGGCGTCCATCAACCTGGGGGTGTCCCCGATGAAGACCTTCCTGAAGGTGACGGCCCGGCTGATGCTGCCCGGCGTCCTGAGCGGCGCCATCATCTCCTGGGTCACCTGCATCAACGAGCTGTCCACCTCCATCATGCTCTATACCGGCAAGACTATGACCATCACCATCGCCGCCTATACCAACATCGTAAGGAATTCCGTCGGAACGGGGGCGGCCCTGGCCTCCATCCTGACGGTGACCAGCGGGGTGCTGCTGGTGATCGTGTTCCGCGCCAGCAAGGGCAAGGTCAGCTTCGTATAGGGAATATACGGACGGCCATGGCCGATCCGGAAACACAGCGGTATTTTCAGTCCGGCCCGCTCCCGCGGGCCGGTTTTTTGACGCCCGGAAGGCGGAGGGCGCGCGGGCGGATATGGCCGCCTCCAGGGCCGGTTTTTCGATTGACACGGGGGCCGGATCTGGTATAATCGGGGCGGCCGGGAGCCGCGGAAGGCGGCACGGGGGAAAAGAGGAAAAAGAATGGGAAAGCGGCTGTTTAACTTTTTATCGCCCATTGTGCGGGCGTTTATTCCGAAGGTTCAGGTGGAATGGGAGGTGCCCTTTGACGGGGAGCCTGGCGTTTTCGTCGCCAACCACGACCGGGCCATGGGGCCCCTGGAGATGGCGCTGAATTTCCCGCTGCGGGAGCAGAGCCCCATCTGGATATTCGCCGATCCCCTGTCCCGGGAGACGACGCCCGCCTACGTGCGCCAGGATCACTGGTGGCGGGAGGGAACGCGGCTGGCCCCGGTGTGGAACGCCATCGTGCCGCCGGTGGTGTCGGTGATTCTGCCGCCGATTTTGCGCTCCGTGCCCCATGTGGCGGTGTATCACGACGGGCGAGCCGTCCGGACGATGAAGGACAGCCTCCGCCTGATGCAGGAGGGAAAGAACATGGTGATCTTTCCGGAAATCCCCACCGGATACGGGCAGCACGACACGGAGAGGATCAACGAGGGCTTCCTGATGCTGCTGCCCATGTATCAGAAGCGGACGGGGAAGGACGCGAAGATCTGGCCCGTGCATATCGACGCGGCGGCGAAAAAAATGACCGTCCGCGCCCCCTTCGCCATGGATCCGGCCCGCCCCCTGCAGGAGCAGACGCCGGATATTTCCCGGAAGATCCTCGACGGCATCTTCGGGGCGCCCGCCTCGAAATAAACCAGCAGGCGGGCGGGTGCGGGGAGCGATCCTGCTGGGCCAGCCCCTGAAGCCCTACGTCCGCTTTCTGGCGAAGCAGTCCCTGCCGATTCTGTTTCTGGATTTCTTCGACGAGCACGCCCTGGCGGACGCGGTGGTGGGGGACAACGCCTACGGATGCTACCGGCTGACCTCCCATCTGATCAAAAACGGGCATACCCGGATCGGCTTTGTGGGCAACTGCCGGGCGACCACCAGCATCATGGACCGGTTTCTCGGCTTTTACCGGGCCATGCTGAGCCACGATCTGCCCCTGCGGCGGGAATGGGTCATCGAGGACCGGGACACGGAAAACAATCTGTATCCAGATCTGACGCTGCCCCGGGAGATGCCGACGGCCTTCGTTTGCAACTGCGACGTGGTGGCGAGGAAGCTGATCAACCAGCTGGCGGAGCGGGGCATCCGGGTGCCGGAGGACGTGTCCGTAACCGGTTTTGACGATTTTGAAATTGAAAGCTCCCCCGGCCCCGGGATCAGCACCTTCCGGGTGGATACCGACGGGATGGTGGATCTGGCCGTAAGACGGATGGCCGACCGCTGCGCCGGGCTGAACGCCCCCTATGGGCGGACGGTGGTCAGCGGCCAGCCGGTTTACCGGGAATCCGACGGGACGCCCCGGCCAGGGACCGAGGAATAAGAACCGAACCCGGCGAAAGCGGGAGCGCCGCCGGGGGCGGGAGAGAGGCGCCCCATGGAAAAAGAGGGAGGAAGATTCAAATGGAAAAGATCAGGATGCTGAACGCGGGCAATCTGCCCAACATCCCCTGGCAGGATCGGCCGGCGGAGGACAAAGGCGGTTCCCCGGTCTGGCGATACAGCGAAAACCCCATCCTGGGCCGGAATCCCACGCCGGAAATCGCCCGGATTTTCAACAGCGCCGTCATTCCCTGGGAGGACGGATTCATCGCCGCCCTGCGGGGGGAGCAGGTTAACGGCATTCCCCAGATCTATCTGGGCCACTCTCGGGACGGGATCCACTGGGAGGTGGAGCGGGAAAAGGCACCCCTGACCGACGAGGAAGGGAAGCCCATGCTGCCTCATTACGCCTATGACCCCCGGCTGGTTCGGGTCGAGGATACCTACTATATCATCTGGTGCACGGATTTTTACGGGGCGGCCATCGGCATGGCGAAGACGAAGGATTTCCGCACCCTGACGCGGATGGAGAATCCCTTCATTCCCTTCAACCGCAACGCCGTGCTCTTTCCCCGGCGGATCGGCGGAACCTATAAGCTGCTCTCCCGCCCCTCCGACAGCGGACACACCCCCTTCGGGGACATCTTCCTGAGCGAGTCCCCGGATCTGATCTACTGGGGACGCCACCGCCACGTCATGGGCCGGGGGAAGGAATGGTGGGAATCCGTCAAGATCGGCGCCGGCCCCGCTCCCATCGAAACGACGGAGGGGTGGCTGCTGCTGTATCACGGGGTGTCCGGCACCTGCAACGGATTCGTGTATTCCATGGGCGGGGCGATTCTGGACATCGACGAACCCAGCCGGGTGCTGTATCGGTGCGAAAACTACCTGCTGACGCCGGAGGCGCCCTACGAGACGGCCGGCTTCGTGCCGAACGTGGTGTTCCCCTGCGCGACGCTGCAGGATGAGGAAACGGGCCGCATCGTCATCTATTACGGCGCGGCGGATACCCACGTGGGTCTGGCGTTTACCGAGGTGGACAGCCTCGTCCGGTATATCAAGGAGCACAGCGTCCTCAACCCCGGGGACGGGGAAGCGATTCATCATTACTGAGAGAGCCGGAACGGTACAAAAGCGCCGGCACCCGACGGATCGGGGAAGACCGGAAAACAATAAGGAGGAGATTTCCATGCGCAGCCGCGGCTTTGCCTCCCTGATGGAGGATTACGAGCGGATCCTGAGCCGGCCCAATCCGGCGGACGAGCATTTCTACAACGGCCTTTTCCGGCGGTATCGCCATCCGGTGCTGACGAGGGAGCATATCCCCCCCTTCTGGATGTATGACGCGAACCCGGACACCAACCCCTTCATGATGCAGCGGCTGGGGGTCAACGCGACGCTCAACAGCGGCGCCCTGAAGGTGGGGGACAAATACTGCCTGGTGGTCCGGGTCGAGGGGATGGACCGGAAGAGCTTTTTCGCCGTGGCGGAGAGCGACCGGCCCACGGAGGGCTTCCGCTTCCGGGATTACCCGGTGGTGCTGCCGGACACGGAGAAGGACGAAACCAACGTCTATGACATGCGGCTGACCCGGCATGAAGACGGATGGATTTACGGGGTGTTCTGTTCCGAGAGCAAGGACCCGGCCAACCCGGATCTGTCCGCGGCGGTGGCGGCGGCCGGCATCGTCCGGACGAAGGATCTGGAGCATTGGGAGCGGCTGCCGAACCTGAAGACCCTGCGGTCCCCCCAGCAGCGCAACGTCGTGCTGCATCCGGAATTCGTGGAGGGGAAATACGCCTTCTATACCCGGCCCATGGACGACTTTATCGAGACCGGCAGCGGCGGGGGCATCGGCTTCGGCCTTTGCGAAGACATTACCCACGCGGAGATCGATGAGGAGCGGATCATCTCCCGCCGGAGGTATCATACCATTACCGAGAGCAAGAACGGGGCCGGTGCCGTGCCCATCAAAACGGACCGGGGATGGATCCATATTGCCCACGGCGTCCGCAACACGGCGGCGGGGCTGCGGTACGTGCTCTATGCCTTCGCCACCGATCTGGACGACCCGGCGAAGGTTATCGCCGAGCCCGGCGGGATGCTGCTGGGCCCCATGGGACGGGAGCGGGTCGGGGATGTCAGCAACGTAGTGTTTACCAACGGCGCCATCGCCGACGAGGACGGGAAGGTCTACATCTATTACGCCTCCTCCGACACGCGGATGCACGTCGCCGAGACGGATATCGAGCGGTTGAAGGACTATGTTTTCCATACGCCGGAGGATCCGCTGCGCTCCGCCGACTGCGTCCGGCAGCGGGCGGAGCTGATCCGGAAAAACCTGGATTTTCTGGGGAAATAAGGGCACAGCTTTCGAGACCGGAACAGAGCGCTGTTCCGGTCTTTTTTTTGCGCCGCCGCGAACCGGCACGGAGCCCGGAGCCGCGGCGACGGTTTTTTCTTTTTTCTTCCGGCGTTGACAAGGGGCGGGGGCGTTGGTATACTCAGAATCAGAAAATGCTGACAGGAAAGCCGGGTGATCGGATGAATAGAAACGGGGTAAGGACGCTGGGCCTGCTTCTGGCGATGATGATGTTGTTTTTGTCCTGCGCCGCGGCGGAGGGGCTGGCCTTTTCCAAGGACCCGGACGCCATGGAGGAGGCGGCGAAATCCGTCATGATGCTGGAGGTGTATGACGCCTCCGACGAGCGGACGGCCACCGGCAGCGGGTTTCTCCTCTTCGATGACGAGACGCTGGTGACCAACGCGCACGTCATCGAGGATGCGGTGAAGATCATAGCCGTCAGCGACGAGGGGGAGCGCTATACCCTGACGAAGGTCAAAATTTCCAACGACCGGCTGGATATCGCGATTCTCAAGTTCGACGAGCCGACGGGGAGGAAACCCCTGACGGTGTCCTCGCTGAAACTCAAGCGGGGGCAGCCCGTGGTCGCCATCGGCAGCCCCAAATCCTGGAAGAATACGGTGTCCATCGGGAACGTCAGCGGCCTGTTTACCGAGGACGGGGAAAGCTGGATCCAGTTTACGGCTCCCATTTCCCCCGGCAGCAGCGGCGGCGCCCTTTTCGACGACGAGGGGCACGTGGCGGGGATTACCACCGCCACCTCCCGCCATGAGGACGCCCAGAACATCAATTTCGCCGTCAGCGCGACGGAAATCGTATCCCTCTATCACGCGTGGGACGGGAAGGTCCGCGCCCTGACGGATCCGGCGCAGGAAGGGGATTCCGGCCTGATCGGAAAGCTGGAGGGCCTCTTCGGCGGCTTTGACACCCCGAAGGCGGCCGGCGAGTTCTCGGAATTTATGGGCGGCCTCTTCGCGGCCATTCCCGATCGGATTCCCGGGGCCTCCGAGGGGGCGATCGCGGTCCGGACCCACGGGCGCGAGGATCTGGAGGCCTCCTTCCAGGGGTTGGACTCGGGGCCGCTGACCGGAGGGGCGGAAGCGCTGCCCGGAAATCTGGGCTGGAAGGGGTCGGCCCCGGAAGGGGACGCCTATCTGGGCGGCCTGTTCGCGAAGATTCCGGACACCGTTCCCGGGGCTTCCGCCGACAGTGGAAAAAGCGGCGGGGAAGGGTCGGCCCCGGCCGGGGACGCCTATCTGGGCGGGCTGTTCGCGAACATTCCCGATAGCGTTCCCGGGGCTGCGGCCTCCGGCGGGAAAAACGACGGAGCCGCCTCCCTGAGCGGGCTGCTGGGCGGCCTGACGGGGAAGGCCGGCGGGAAGGAAGACGGAACACCGGGACGCCGGGGGCTGACGGTAAAGGAACAGCTGGAGGCCTCCTTCCGGAGCCTGACGGAGGACTGACGGAGAAGGTTCCGGATGCGAAGACGATTCGTGCCGGAGAAGAAAACCCGGCCGGGGGCGGGGAATCCGCTGGCCGGAGCGGGCGGGAAACCGGCCCGGGAGCGCCGGGAACACGGGATACAATGGCGTCCGCCGGAAGGCGAAAGACGAAAAGAGCGCATAAAGAAAGTATAAAAGAGAGCATAGGAGGATACGGGCATGAAGAAAATGATGGCGGCGCTTTCCGCGCTGGTGCTGATGATGAGCGTTCTGGCGGGAGCCCTGGCGGCGGAGGGCTTCGACATGTCGGAGGTCGAGTCCAACACGAAGTACTATACCGTGGATGTGGACCGGGATTCCGACGTGGCCTTTATCGAGAGCACCCTGACGAGGGAGCAGCTGTCCTTTGTTCACAAATACGAGAGCGAATACCGCTATTCCAGCACCCATTTCGACGTGCTGGCCATCGACTACCGGGACGACAGCAAGCGCTATCCGGTGCCCCGGCTGTGGGTGACCTGGTGCGCGGGGGATTATCAGAACATCGAATCCGTGACCTTCGAGATCGAGGGAAGGGAATTCACCTTCTCCGACTGCTGGGACCGGGAATGGCGCACCAAGGACGAGAAGGGCGTCGTGGAAGAGCTGCTGATCAAGATGGGAACAGAGAACGCCGACTTCATGATGGCCCTGAACAGCTACGCCAAGAACAACCAGGAGGCCATCATCCGCGATCCGTCCTCCCTGAAGATTCCGATCACCCTGCACGGGAACGAGGACATCCGGGCCGAGCTGAGCGGCTACTTCATGCAGGACTACATGATGATCATCGTCGGCGCCTATTACAACCACGGCGGCCTGGAGACGATCGACAAGGTCAATTCCACCCCCATGACGGTCCGGTAAGGCCGGGGCGTTACAATTCACGGGTGTCGCAGGGCGCCTGCAGCGGTATTTGCGTCCGCGGACGCTCTCGCTTCCGTTCGAACGCAGCGGTACAAAGACGCTGCCATCGGCTGTCGCCTCGTCATCGTCTAAGTACCGGCGTTCTCAAGG
>JAZQCB010000053.1:0-29118 GCA_045546035.1 Clostridia bacterium | reverse complement strand
GGCCCAGGTCGATCAGCCAGTCCGCCACCTTGATGACGTCCAGGTTGTGCTCGATGACCAGGACGGTATTGCCCGCGTCCGTCAGCCGCTGCAGCACCTCGATCAGCCGGTCAACGTCCGCCATATGCAGGCCGGTCGTCGGCTCGTCCAGCAGATAGATCGTCCGCCCGGTGGCCTTCCGGCTCAGCTCCGTCGCCAGCTTGACCCGCTGGGCCTCGCCGCCGGAGAGGGTCGTGGAGGCCTGGCCGATCTTCATATATCCCAGGCCCACATCCGCCAGGGTTTCCAGCTTCCGCCGGATCTGGGGATGGTTTTCGAAGAAGGAGAGGCCCTCCTCGACGGTCATTTCCAGCACGTCGTAGATGGTTTTCCCCTGCCAGGTCACCTCCAGGGTTTCCCGGTTATACCGCCGGCCCTGGCAGACCTCGCAGGGCACATACAGATCCGGCAGGAAGTGCATCTCGATTTTCTGCACCCCGTCGCCCTGGCACGCCTCGCACCGGCCGCCCTTGACGTTGAAGGAAAAGCGGTTTTCCTTATAGCCCCGGGCCTTGGCCGCCGGGCTCATGGCGAAGAGCTTCCGGATCAGGTCAAACATGCCGGTATAGGTGGCGGGGTTGCTGCGGGGCGTCCGCCCGATGGGGCTCTGGTCGATGAGGATGATTTTGTCCAGCTGTTCCAGCCCCTCGATCCGGTCAAACCGGCCCGCCCGGGTCTTCGCCCGGTTCAGCTTCCGCGCCAGATAGGGATAGAGGATCCCATTGACCAGGGAGCTTTTCCCGCTGCCGGACACCCCGGTTACGCAGGTCAGCACCCCCAGGGGCAGTCGCACGTCGATGCCCTTCAGGTTGTTTTCCGCCGCCCCGCAGACCTCGAGAAAGCCGGTGGGCTTGCGCCGGCGCGCGGGCACGGGAATGCGCTTTTTCCCGCTCAGATACAGCCCCGTAAGGCTCTGGGGGCAGGCCTTGATTTCCTCCGCCGTGCCCTCCGCCACGATGCGGCCCCCGTGCAGCCCGGCGCCTGGCCCCACGTCCACGATATGGTCCGCGGCGTACATCGTTTCCTCGTCATGCTCGACGACCAGCACCGTGTTGCCCAGATCCCGCATACGCTTCAGGGTGGCGATCAGCCGGGCGTTGTCCCGCTGATGCAGGCCGATGCTGGGCTCATCCAGCACGTAGAGCACCCCCATCAGCGCCGAGCCGATCTGGGTCGCAAGGCGGATCCGCTGGGATTCGCCGCCGGAAAGGGTGGCCGCCCCCCGGCTCAGGGTCAGATAGCCCAGCCCCACATCCGCCAGGAAGGTCAGGCGGGCATCGATTTCCTTCAGGATCCGGGAGGCGATAACCGCCCGGTTGCCCTCCAGGCGCAGATTCCGGAAAAAATCCCGGGCGGCCACGATGCTCATGTCGCTGACCTCCGGCAGGGTTTTGCCGCCCACCGTCACGGCCCGGGCCTCCGGCTTCAGCCGGGCGCCCCGGCAGTCCGGGCAGATTTCCTCCGCCATGTATTCCTCGTAGGACTGCTTCATGCCCTCGGAGCTGGTTTCCCGGTAGCGCCGCTCCAGGGTCGGGATCACGCCCTCGAAGGCCGTCGAATACTGGGCCTTTCCCCGGGAGCTTTCGTATTCGATGGTCAGCTTTTCGCCCCCCGTCCCGTAAAGCAGGGCGTGGCGGCCGGCCTCGCTGATCCGGCTCACGGGCGTATCCATGGTAAAGCCGTATTTCTTCCCCATGGCGGACAGATAGGACACCGCCATGGCGCTGTCGCCGAAGCCCGGCGCCGCCAGCGCCCCCTCCCGCAGGGTCAGGCTTTCGTCCGGCAGCACCGCCTCCTCGCTGATTTTCATCAGGGTGCCCAGCCCGCCGCAGGTGGGGCAGGCGCCAAAGGGGCTGTTAAAGGAGAACATCCGGGGCGTCAGCTCCTCGATGGACAGGCCGCAGTCCGGGCAGGCGTAGTTCATGCTGAACAGCTCCTCCCCGGGGTTGTCCTCCGACAGGCGGTTCAGGATGACCAGCCCGGCGCTGTGGCGGGTGGCGGTTTCGATATCGTCCGCCAGGCGCTGGCGGAATTCCTTTCCCTCCCGCAGGATCAGGCGGTCCACCACGATTTCGATCGTATGCTTTTTCTTTTTGTCCAGGGCGGGCGCGTCCTCCAGTTCGACCATCTCCCCGTCGATCCGGACGCGGACGAAGCCGTTCTTGCCCGCCTTTTCGAGCAGATCCCGGTGCTCGCCCTTGCGCCCCCGGACCACCGGGGACAGCACCTGCAGCCGGGTTCCCTCCGGCCAGCGGCAGACCGCGTCCACCATTTCGTCCACGCTCTGCTTCCGGATTTCCCGGCCGCATTTCGGGCAGTGGGGCACGCCGGCCCTGGCCCACAGAAGCCGCAGGTAGTCGTGAATTTCCGTCACGGTGCCCACGGTGGAGCGGGGATTGCGGCCGGTGGTCTTCTGGTCGATGGAGATCGCCGGGCTGAGACCCTCGATGCTGTCCACGTCCGGCTTGTCCATCTGGCCGAGAAACTGGCGGGCGTAGCTGGAAAGGCTTTCCACATAGCGGCGCTGGCCCTCGGCGTAGATCGTGTCGAAGGCCAGGGAGCTCTTTCCGCTGCCGGACAGGCCGGTAATCACCGTCAGGCTGTTCCGCGGGATGTCCACGTTTACGTTTTTCAGATTATGTTCCCGGGCGCCCCGCACCCTGATCAGATCGTTCATCTGCTTCCTTTCCGTTCTCGCTTCGGTTTTCTTCCGCCGGCCGGTTTTTTCTGATCACCGCCGGCCGTTCTCGCTCCGGGGCCTGCCGGATCCGCTCCGCGCTGCCCCTCCGCCGGCCCCTTTTGTCTCACCGCCGGGCCGCTTTTTCTTCCTCTTCCTTTTTCTTCCGGGCCCGCTCGTTGGTATCGATGGAGTCCCGGAAAACCACGAACTTCTGATACAGGAATTCCAGCACGAAGTTTGCCAGCATCGTTCCCGCCTGCACCAGGTAGTTATTCACCACCGGCTGCTGGGAGGCGGCCGCGCCGGTAAAGGGATTTTCCCCCGTCAGGGCGGCGGTCCACCAGGTGCTCACGGGCGTAAAGACCAGATAGAACAGGAACACCAGCAGCATCGAGCGCTTCACGTCCGCGCTGGAGCGGAAGGTATATTCCCGGTTGAAGGTAAAATTCCACAGCACCGACAGAATCAGGCTGACCAGATAGGCCAGCCAGGGCGCCCAGTGGAAAACCTCGAAAAAGAGGGTATAGGTCAGGATCTGGATGACCCCGGCGCTGATGGAAAAGAGAGTAAACTTCAGCGCCTGCATCAGTTCCTTTTTCTTATCGTCTGCCATTTTGATTCGCTTTCCTTTCCTTGTCTCTCTATTCGTCCCCGGCCCTCAGCACAGCCGCAGCGCCGGCGCCGCGTTCAGGGACAGATCCGCGAATTTTCCCCGCCTGAGCTGATAATAGGCGGCGCTGCCGATCATGGCGCCGTTATCGGTGCACAGCCCGATTTCCGGCATATACAGCGGCACCCCCAGCCCCTCGCACAGCGCCTTCATCCGCCGCCGCAGCTCCCGGTTGGCGGACACGCCGCCGGCCAGGGCCATCTTCGGCCGCTGGCCCCGGGCGATCCGATCCTCCAGCAGCAGGGCGGCTTTTTCCGCCAGCTGGCCACAGACCGATGCCCGGAAGGAGGCCGCCAGATCCGCCTTGTTCAGGGTTTCCCCCCGCTGCTCCATGCCGTGGACGGCGTTGAGGAAGGCGGTCTTGACCCCGGAGAAGGAAAAGTCGTACCGGCCCTCGATTTTCGGATGGGGCAGGGTCAGCGCCTCCGGGTCGCCCTCCTCCGCCAGCGCGTCGATCCGGGGCCCGCCAGGATAGGGCAGCCCCAGCACCCGGGCCGCCTTGTCGAAGGCTTCGCCCGCCGCGTCGTCCATCGTCTGGCCCAGGGGATGATAGACCCCGTAGTCCGGGATCTCCACCAGATGGCTGTGGCCCCCGCTGACCACCAGGCACAGGAAGGGCGGGGTCAGATCCGGCGCCGAAAGGAAATTCGCGCTGACGTGGCCCTCCATGTGGTTCACCGGGATCAGGGGCTTTTCCGTCGCGAAGGCCAGCCCCTTCATGCAGTTGACTCCCGTCAGCAGCGCCCCCACCAGCCCCGGCCCGTAGGTCACCGCCAGGGCGTCGACCTCCGCCAGGGGCATGCCCGCCCGCGAAAGGGCCTCGTCGATGACCCGGTCGCAGGCCTCCATATGGGCCCGGCTCGCGATTTCCGGCACGACCCCGCCATACAGCTCGTGAAGGTCGATCTGGCTGAAAACCACGTTGGACAGGATCACCCGACCGTTTTCGATGACCGCCGCGGCCGTTTCGTCGCAGCTGGTCTCCAGCGCCAGAATCCGCACCCGGTCCTTTTCGGCCAGCATGGCCGCCTTCCGGGCCGCGGTTTCCTGATAGCTCATGATGCTCAAGTTTCCTTTCTCTCTTTCCCGGGTTGCCGGGTCGCCACAAACCAGAAGGCGACCGCCAGCGCCGCCATCCATCCCGCCGCCGGCAGCAGCCCCTTCATCCCCAGATGCACGAAGAGGGGCTGGGGCATCAGCCGGATCAGCAGGTCCGTCCGCGGATCCAGCAGCCACAGGTCGTTCCGGAAGGCCGCCCGGTGAAAGGCGAGGAACAGGCCGTCGAAATCCGCCGCCGCCCATACGAGCAGCGCGCCCGCGATCACGCCCACGATCCCCAGCCCCGTCAGGCCGCCCCGGCCGAAGGCGTGGTTCAGGTTTTCCCTCCGGCCCGCCGCCCGCGCCTGGAAAAAAATCAGGACCGCGGCCGCCGCCCCCGACAGGGCGCAGACGATGCCCGCCAGCCGGATCAGGGCCCGGCAGTCCGCCATATGGGCGATCTCCCGTTCCCCGAAGCAGGGGAGGCTTTCCCCGTCCACCCCGACGGCGATATACTGGAAGCGCTCCCGTGCGCCGGAAAGATAGGAGGCGATCATCTCCGCCATGTCGGGATAATCGTCGGCGGGCAGGCCCGTCCTCTCCGGCGGGGCATAGTGCGCCATGGCCCGCTGCCAGCCGCCCGCGTCCCCGGCGATGAGGCGGATAATCCCGCACAGGCCGAAGAGCGCCAGCGCCAGGGCCGCCGCCATTCCCCGGAGAAACGCCCCCCGGCGCGATCCGTCCGATGCGGGTTTCACCCCTCGTCCTCTCCCTTCCGACGCTTACTGCATCTTCAGATAGGCGGTCACAAAGCCTTCCAGGTTTCCGTTCATGACATCGTCAATGTTGCCGCTTTCGTAATTCGTCCGGTGATCCTTGACCATGGTATAGGGCTGGAACACGTAGCTGCGGATCTGGCTGCCCCATTCGATCTTCTTCATCTCGCCCTTGATGTCCGCCATCTGCTGTTCCTTTTCCCGCTCCCGGATTTCCAGCAGCTTCGCCTTCAGCATTTTCAGGCAGGTGGCCCGGTTCTGGACCTGGTCCCGCTCCGTCTGGCAGGAAACGACGATGCCGCTGGGATAGTGGGTCATGCGGACGGCGGAGGAGGTCTTGTTGACGTTCTGGCCGCCGGCGCCGCTGGAGTGATAGGTGTCCACCCGGACGTCCTTCATGTCGATCTGGATCTCGTCGTCGTCGTCCTCCAGCATCGGCGCCACGTCCAGGGAGGAAAAGCTCGTATGCCGCCGGGCGTTGGCGTCGAAGGGGCTGATGCGAACCAGCCGGTGCACGCCCTTTTCCCCCCGGAGGTAGCCGTAGGCGTGATCGCCGCTGACCTCGAAGGACACGCTCTTGATCCCCGCCTCGTCCCCGTCCAGCAGATCCAGAAGCCTGACCTGGAAGCCCATCTTCTCACAGTAGCGGGTATACATCCGATACAGCATCTGGGTCCAGTCCTGCGCCTCGGTTCCGCCGGCGCCGGCGTGCAGGCTGAGGACGGCGTCGTTGTCGTCATAGTCGCCCCGCATCAGGGTTTCCAGCTCCAGGGCGTCCGCCTTTTCCTTCAGATCCTTCAGGGCGGCCCCGGCCTCGGCCACCATGTCCTCGTCGTTTTCTTCCCTGGCCAGCTCCATCATGGTTTCCACGTCGTCCGCCGCGGCCAGGAGCCCCCTGTAGTGCTCCAGCCGGTTTTTCAGATGCCCCAGCTTCTGATTCACGTGGGTGCTGCGCTCGGTATCGTTCCAGAATTCCGGCTGGTTCATTTCCTCCGTCAGCTCGTCGATCTGCTCCTGCATGTGATCCACGTGCAGCGCCTCGCCGGCCGCCAGAATGCTCTTGCGGATGGCCGCGATTTCCTGGCCGTACTGTTCCAGTTCCAACATGCTTTCAGGCTCCCTCCTGTCCGTTTGTCCGGGCTTGTTCCGCGTCCATCCGGCCGCGGCCGCTTCTGTTCGCCCCGCTGCCGCGGGGCAGGATCGTTCCGGCCGTTTGTCCGGGTTTATTCCGCGTCCCCCCGGCCGTGGCAGTTCTTATATTTCTTGCCGCTGCCGCAGGGGCAGGGATCGTTCCGCCCCACCTTCTGGCCGGGCTTGAGCTTCTTCGGCTGCCGGGGCCCGTCGCCGGCCAGGCGGGCCTCCGCGGGCCTGGCCGTCTGCACCCGCTCGGGGGTGACCTGGATCTTCGCCTGATACACCCGGCGCACCGTGTCCTCCCGGATCAGGTGATTCAGCTCCTCAAACATATGCCCGGCCTCGATCTGATACTCGGTCACCGGGTTTTTCCCGCTGTAGGCGCGGAAGCCGATCCCGTCCCGCAGCTGGTCCATGGCGTCGATATGATCCATCCAGCGGGTGTCCACGCTGCGCAGGAGCATGACCCGCTCCACCTCGCGCATGTCCACCTTCATCTCCGCCAGCAGGCTTTCCCGCTCGGCGTAGAAGGCGTGGGCGTCCTCCTTCAGGGCCTCGGCCACCCCGTCCCGCAGCAGCTCTTGCGCCCGGGGCCGCAGGGCCTCCAGCGCCCCGTGATGGCAGCAGAGGTTCTCCAGATAGTTTTCCGCCTGGGCCCATTCCCATTCGGCGGGATCCTCCCCGTTGAGCCAGCGGCCGCAGGCGTAGTCCACCACGTGGTCCGCCATCCGCAGGATGCTGTCCCGCACGTTTTCGCCCATGAGCACCCGGCGGCGCTGGCCGTAGATGACCTCCCGCTGCCGGTTCATGACGTTATCGTATTCCAGCACGTGCTTCCGGGTTTCGAAATTCCGGCCCTCGATGCGCTTCTGGGCGTTTTCGATCTGCTTGGTCAGCATGCCGGCGGTCAGGGGCTCGTCGTCCTTGAGGCCCAGGCGGTCCACCATCGCGCCGATCCGCTCGGAGCCGAAGAGGCGCATCAGGTCGTCCTCCAGGGAGATGAAGAACTGGGTGGAGCCGGGATCACCCTGCCGGCCCGCCCGGCCGCGCAGCTGGTTGTCGATGCGGCGGCTTTCGTGCCGCTCGGTACCGATGATGTGGAGGCCGCCGGTTTTGAGCACCTGCTCGTGCTCCAGATCCGTTTCCTTCTTAAACTGGTTGTAGAGGGCCGTATAGCGCCCCCGGGCTTCCAGCACCTCCGGCGGCACGTTCTCGTTGTGCCCGGTGGCGGCGTCGATGATCTCCTCCTCGACCCCCTCCTGGCGCATGGCCCGGCGGGCCATGAATTCCGGGTTGCCGCCCAGGAGAATGTCCGTTCCGCGGCCGGCCATGTTGGTGGCGATGGTTACGGCGTTGAGCCGGCCGGCCTGGGCGACGATTTCCGCCTCCCGGGCGTGGTTCTTGGCGTTGAGCACCTCGTGGGGAATGCCCCGGCGGCGCAGCATGTCGCTGAGCAGCTCGCTGATCTCGACGCTGATCGTGCCCACCAGCAGGGGCTGGCCGGTTTTGTGCCGCTCCTCGATGGAGGCCAGCACCGCGGCGTATTTGGCGTTTTTGTTCTTGTAAACCTCGTCCTGCAGATCCTCGCGGATGTTCTTCCGGTTGGTGGGGATCTCCACCACGTCCAGCGCGTAGATGCCCTGGAACTCCGCCTCCTCTGTCTTCGCCGTTCCCGTCATGCCGGACAGCTTGCGGTACATGCGGAAATAGTTCTGGAAGGTAATGGTGGCCAGGGTTTTGCTTTCCCGCTCCACCTTGACGTGCTCCTTGGCCTCGATGGCCTGATGCAGGCCCTCGGAATACCGCCGGCCGATCATCAGGCGGCCGGTAAACTCGTCGACGATGATGACCTGGCCGTTCTGCACCACGTAGTCCACGTCCCGCTTCATGAGGGTGTTGGCCCGCAGGGCGCAGTTCACATAGTGGTTCAGGTCGCTGTTCTCCGGATCGTTCAGATTATCGATGCCGAAGGCCTGCTCGACCTTCCGGGCGCCCTCGTCCGTCAGGGTCACGGCCTTTTTCTTTTCCTCGATCTCGTAGTGGGTTTCGGGCTTCATCGTCCGCACCACCGCGTCCACCCGCTCGTACATCTCCGTGCTCTTTTCGCCGGGGCCGGAGATGATCAGGGGCGTCCGGGCCTCGTCGATCAGGATGGAGTCCACCTCGTCGACGATGGCGAAGGCGTGCCCCCGCTGCACCAGGTCGCTCTGGCGGATCACCATGTTGTCCCGCAGGTAGTCGAAGCCCAACTCGTTGTTCGTCCCGTAGGTAATGTCGCAGGCGTAGGCCTCCCGGCGCTCCCGGCTGTCCAGATCGTGCACGATCAGGCCCACGCTCAGGCCCAGAAAGCGGTGCACCTTGCCCATCCACTCGCTGTCCCGGCGGGCCAGGTAGTCGTTGACCGTCACGATATGAACCCCCTCGCCCCGCAGGGCGTTGAGGTAGGCCGGCATGGTGGCCACCAGGGTTTTGCCCTCGCCGGTTTTCATCTCGGCGATGCGCCCCTGGTGCAGGACGATGCCACCGAGCACCTGCACCTCGTAGGGCCGCATGCCCAGCACCCGGTCCGCCGCCTCCCGCACGGTGGCGAAGGCCTCCGGCAGGATATCGTCCTCGGTTTCGCCCTTGGCCAGCCGCTCCCGGAGGATGTCCGTCATGGCGCGGAGCTCCGCGTCGCTCTTGTTCCGGTAGTCCGCCTCCAGCCGGGTCACGGACTCCACCGTCTTCCGCAGCTTTTTCAGCTGCGCCTCGTTGCTGTTTCCCAGTATTTTCTTTATGAATTCCAGCATATCTTCCCTCTCATGATCCCTGCTTCGGATTGCCGCGGGGGCAAAGCAGTTCATATTAGTATATCACCCGCGGCCCCGGGGACGCAAGATCATAGAATAAAAACACCGCAGGCACGGTCTGAACGATCATGCCTGCGGTGTCTTCGTACTTGTCCTTACCTGCTTCTGCGGCGGGGAGAGGATTCCCCGGCAGGCTCATCCACGACGGTGGCGTCGCCTGCGGGCGCGGGATCGACGACGGTCGCGTCCCCCGCGGGGGCGGTGGGCGCGTCGTTATTGTACAGGCGCTTCAGCGTTTCCGCCATCAGCTCGCTGTCCTGCGCGGTGTTTTCCACCTCGGGCGCGGCGGGGACGCTTCCGGACGCCCCGGATTCCTCGGCGCCGGAGGTAATTTCGCTGCGGTGGTTCTTCCGGGGGGCGGAATGATAATCCCGGTAATTGCCGCGCTCCAGATGATCCATGGCCTTGTTGGACTGGCGCTTTCTCGCCGCCCGGCGGAAGGCGCCCACCAGCAGCAGGACCACCAGCACGCCCGCGGCGCCCAGCAGCACCCACTTCAGCGTTCCAGACAGGGATTCCACCTGCTCCGTCCAGGCGGGGAGCTTCTTGCTCTCCGGCAGCTCGTCATAGGAGGCGGGCACGGAAACATACTGGGGCGCCGGCGGCGTAATGACGGGGGCCTCGGTGGGCTCGGGCGTCGGCTGCTCCCGGCTGATCCGCAGGGAATTGCTGCTGAAGGTCAGGGTCTGGCCCAGGGGATCCCGGGCCGAGGCGGTGAACTGGAAGAGGCCGGGCATGCTGATGGCCATCTCCCGGGTAAAGGTCCGGCTTTCCCCGGCGGGAATGGAGGAGAAGGTGTTGATCACGGTGTTGACCGCCCGCACCGTGATGTTGGAAACATCCACGGCGCTCTCGTTCCGGACGGTAATGGTGAAGCGGACGCTGCCGGGAATCTGGTAGACCACCTCCCGGTCGGCGGAGGCCTCCACGCTCAGCACGATCTGCTGGGTCGGGTCGGTGGCGATGACGTGCACCATCCCGGTGGCCGTTTCGACGGGCTGGCCGGTGGCGTCCTCGGCGTTCACGGTCAGCTGGATGTCCTGGGTTTCGGTAATGGCCAGATCCTTTTCCAGGGTCACGGTTTCGCCGGCGGCCACCGTCACGTCGGAAAACAGCTCGCCCAGATTCTTATCCGTCAGGACGACGTTGGTAAAATCAACGTTTCCGGAGTTCTTCAGCTTGACCGTCAGCTTGATGGTCTCGCCGGGGGCGCCGCCTTTTTTATCGGCGGAGAGGGTGGCGCTGAGCTTGACCTCGCCGTATTTGATGGTGGCGGCCTCGACCTTCTTGGTATAGGATTTGCCGCCGGCCTTGAAGGTCACGGTGGCGGCGGAGGTCAGATCCCGCTTGCCCATCTTCGCGGTAAAGGTATGGGTGGCCTTCTCGCCCGCGGCCAGGCCGCCCTCGATGGAGCCGGACTTGGCGGAAATGGAGGCGTTCTCCTTGATGGTTACGGCGTCCACGTCCACCGAGCCGGTGTTCTCGATGGTATAGGTAACGGTGACCTCCTGGTCCTTCTGGGCGGTGGTGGGCTTGATCTCGCGGGTAATCGTCAGATCGGGCTTGCCTCCGTCGTAGATGATCTTCTTGGAGAAGTTCTTCGTTTTGTTGACCAGCTCGCCGCTGTCGTCATAGATGGAATACTTGAGCTTAAAGGTAATCCTTCCGGCGTCCAGCTCCGCCTGGGTCACCTTCCACTTTCCCTTCCAGCTTTTGGAGGTTCCGACGTTGAGCAGGGGGGAGCCGAACTCCTCGACCTGCTTCCCGCTGGGGTAATAGAGGGTCAGCGGGCCGGGCAGGTCGCTTTCCCCCACGTTGGAGACGGAGATGGAAATCGTGATTTCCTCCGGCTTGGAGAAGGTGTTCTTCTCCAGGGCCATGCTCACCTTCAGCGGATCGTCCGCCAGGGCCGCGGCGGCGCACAGCAAAACGAGCCCCAGGGCCAGGGCCAGGGCAACCAACAGATACTTTTTGTTCATGCCGTTTCGGGATTCGAGAAGAACCCCTGCCTCCTTCCCCGCGTTCGGGAGATGGGTGTGAAAATCCCGCGCCTACCTCATGAAAATATAAACACAGGAATTCGATGGTATTTTACGCCAGAAAGCGTGTTTCTGTCAAGAAAAATGCCCGTTTTTCACCTTTTCCCGCCCTCAGACGGCGGTGGCGATATTTTCGGCGTGGTCGGCGATTCTTTCGAGGTTGGTCAGCATATCCAGATAGATCATGCCGTTTTTCGGGGAGCACTTCTTGTTTTTCAGGCGCTCCACGTGATGATCCCGAAGGGTTTCGGTGAGCAGGTCGATGTTTTCCTCCTCGGCCTCGACCCGGCGGAGGGTTTCGGGATCCGGCCGCTGGCTGCCGAAGAGGCGCAGGGCGACCTCCAGCTGGGACCCGACCCGCCGGTGCATATCCTGCAGCTCGCCCAGCACCTTCGGGGCAAACTTGACGCCCTCCCGCTCCTTGATTTCCGCGGCGTCAAGGATGTTTTCCGCGTGATCGCCGACGCGCTCCAGGTCGTTGATGACATGGAACAGGTGGCCCACCAGGCGGGAATCCTCCTCGGACAGGTCCAGCCCGTTGACCTCCGTCAGCCGCTCGGCGATTTCCTTATTCAAAAAGTCCAGCACGTCCTCGGTCTGCTGAACGGCGCGGGCGGCGTCCCCGTTCCAGGTTTCAAAGCAGGCGAAGGCGTCGTTGTAATTGCCCAGGGCGATTTCCCCCATGCGGTCGGTTTCCTTTTTCAGCTGGGCCACGGCGATGGGCGGCGTCTTCAGCAGCCGGGGATCGAAGAAGCGCAGGCGCATTTCGGCGCCCTCCTCCTTCTTCTTTTCCGGAATCAGCAGGATGGCCAGCTTCTCCAGCAACCCCGCCGCGGGAATCAGCACCAGGGTGGTCGTCAGGTTGAAGATGATATGCACCAGGGCGATCTGCAGCTTCAGGTTGCCGGCGCCCAGGGATTCGATCCAGGAGGCGAAGGGGAAGACGCTGGCGATAATGGTAAAGAGAATGGTCCCGATGGTGTTGAACAGCAGATGGACGATGGAGGTCCGCCGGGCGGCGGTACTGGTGCCCGCTCCGGCAATCAGGGAGGTCAGGCAGGTTCCGATATTGGTTCCGAAAAGCACGAAGATCGCGGTGCTCAGGGGAATCAGCCCCTCGCCGGCCAGCACCTGCAGAAGGCCGACGCAGGCGGCGGAGGAATTCAGCACGATGCACATGATCGCGCCCACCAGCACGCCCAGCAGCGGATGGGAGATGCTCTGGATGGCGATGCTGAAGCCGTTCCATTCCCGCAGGGGCTCCATGGCGCTGCTCATGCCCTTCATGCCCAGGAACAAAAGCCCGATGCCCATGACGATGGGACTGAATTCCCGGGCGGTCCGGAAATGCGGGTTGGCGGGCAGCCAGGACAGGATCAGCCCCACGAAGGCGAAGATCATGCCGAACTCGATGCCCTCCAGGGACAGGAGCAGGGGCGTGACCGTCGTTCCGATATTGGCGCCCATGATGACGCCAATGGCCTGGGTCAGGGTCAGCATATTGGCGTTGACAAAGCCGACCACCATGACCGTCGTCGCCGTCGAGGACTGGAGCAGGATGGTAATCACAATCCCGCAGAGGACGGACAGGGGCATGTTCCGGGTCATGGCCTGCAAAAGCCCCTTCAGTTTGCTTCCGGCGGTTTTTTCCAGCCCCTCGCCCAGCACCTTCATGCCGAACATGAACAGGCCCAGTCCGCCCAGCAGATAGACCAGCATCAGTATAACCTGACCTACAGACATGTTGCCTCCACGGTATTCATCTCGTCCAATGGCGTTTCCGGAACCCTTCCCTTCGGGCCCGGACGGGACAACGTCCCTCATCATGCAGTATAGCATATCCCTTCGCGGGGATACAAGGCGATCCGGAGAGAAAACGGGGAGAAATCTTCCGGACAAACCTTCCCGGGCCGCTCCGGCCAAAGAAAAACGCCCGCTTTCCTTCGAAAACGGGCAGGATGCAGATCAAAAACGGATCAGCTTCCCAGATACGCCTTCCGGACGTCGTCGTTCTGCAGCAGGTCGGCCGCCTCCCCGCTCATGGAAATCCTTCCGGTTTCCAGCACATACGCCCGGTCGGCCACGGAAAGGGCCATCTGGGCGTTCTGCTCGACGAGGAGAATCGTGGTTCCCGCGGCGTGCAGCTCGCGGATGATGCTGAAAATCTGGTCCACCAGGATGGGGGCCAGCCCCATGGAGGGCTCGTCGAGCATCATCAGCTTCGGCTTGCTCATCAGCGCGCGGGCCATGGCCAGCATCTGCTGCTCGCCGCCGGAAAGGGTGCCGGCGATCTGCTTTTCCCGCTCCTTGAGCCGGGGAAAGCGCTCGAACACGTCCCCGATGGAGGCTTCAATCTCCCCGTTTGGCCGGGAATAGCCGCCCATTTCCAGGTTTTCCCGGACGGTCATATGCTGAAAGATCCGCCGCCCCTCCGGGCACAGGGCCATCCCCAGGCCCACCATTTTGTTGGCGGGCGTGGCGGAAATGTTCCTGTCCTCGAAAAGGATCTTGCCGCTGCGGGGCCGCAGCAGCCCGGCCACCGTGTTCAGGATGGTGGTTTTACCCGCGCCGTTGGCGCCGATGAGGGTCACGATCTCGTGCTCCCGGACCTGGAAGGAAACGCCCTTGATGGCGTGAATGGCGCCGTAGAAAACGTGCAGATCCGTGATTTCCAGCATGCTCATGCGTGGGCCGCCTCCTCTCCGCCGGTTTTTTCCCGCTTGCCCAGATAGGCCTCGATGACCACCGGGTTCCGCTGAATTTCCTCGGCGGTGCCCTTGGCGATGATCTTTCCGTAGTTCAGCACGCAGATGCCCTCGCAGATCCCCATGACCAGGTTCATGTCGTGCTCGATGAGCATGACCGCGATCTGGAACTGATCCCGGATCCGGATGATGTTGTCCATCAGCTCCTGGGTTTCATGGGGGTTCATGCCCGCCGCCGGCTCGTCGAGCAGCAGCAGGCTGGGACCCGTGGCCAGCGCCCGGACGATTTCCAGCCGCCGCTGGGCGCCGTAGGGCAGGGAGCCGGCCGGCACGTCCGCCATATCCTGCATGCCGAAGATGGACAGCAGCTCCATCGCCCGCTCATGCTGCTGCCGCTCCCGTTTCCAGTAGGCGGGCAGCCGCAGGATGCCGCTGAACATGCCGTATCGGATCTGGTTATGCAGCCCGATGCGCACGTTGTTCTCCACGGACATGTTGGAGAAAAGGCGGATGTTCTGGAAGGTCCTGGCGATGCCGTGGCGGCTGACCTGGACGGTGTCCATGCCCTTCATGTCCGTGCCGTTGATGAGGGAGGTGCCCCGGGTCGGCTCATAGACCTTGGTCAGGAGGTTAAAGACCGTGGTTTTCCCGGCACCGTTGGGGCCGATAAGCCCGGCGATCTCGGTTTTGCCGATGGTCAGGTTGAAATCCTCGACGGCCGTCAGCCCGCCGAAGTCGATGCCCAGATGCCGGCATTCCAGCACGGGCAGCTTGCCGATATCCCGCTCCGGGATGATGCTTTCCGAGGGAACGGGCACCATGCGGGTGTTCGCGTTCCGCCTGATGTTTTTCTCGCTCATGACCGACCGCCTCCTTTCGCCTCATCCCGGCCGCCGCCCGTCCCCGGGCCGGTCCGGCGGATCTCCCCCAGCTCCTTCCGCGGGCGGAGGCCCCGCAGATTGCTGACGAAGGACCTGACCGCCGGCGTGTTGGTGGAGATCATGATGACGATCAGCAGCGCCGCGTAGATCAGCATCCGGTAATTCGAGAATTCCCGCAGCATCTCCGGCAGGATGGTCAGCACCGTCGCGGAAATGATGGAGCCCAGGATATTGCCGATGCCGCCCAGCACCACGAAGACAAGCACGTTGATGCTCTGGTCAAACCGGAACTTGGCGGGCACCAGGCTCGAGAAGTTCAGTCCGTAGAGGGCGCCCGCCATCCCCGCCAGGGCGGCGGAGGTCACGAAGGCGATCATCTTGTAGCGGGTCACGGGGATGCCCACCGATTCCGCGGCGATCCGGTTGTCCCTTGTGGCCATGATGGCCCGGCCGGTCCGGCTGTTGACCAGGTTCACCACCACCACCAGGGTGATCATGATCAGGAGGAAGCCCGCCGTAAAGGTGGAGATCTTCGTGACGCCGATGGCGCCGTTGGGCCCGTTCATCATCAGCTTTCCGGGGATGTTCGGATTGATGAACCCGAAATGCAGATCCGCGCCCTCCTGGGAAATATAGACGCAGTTGAGCACGTTGCGGATGATTTCCCCGAAGGCCAGGGTCACGATGGCCAGGTAGTCGCCCCGCAGCCGCAGCACCGGAATGCCGATCAGGAAGCCCATGATGCCCGCCGTGATCCCGCCGGCGGCGATGGCCACCAGCAGCCGCAGGCCGGCGTTATCCATCTGGAAGCCCTTCAGCAGCCATCCGGAGATCACGATGCCCGTAAAGGCGCCGATGCTCATGAAGCCGGCGTGCCCCAGGCTCAGCTCCCCGGAAAAGCCGATGACCAGGTTCAGGCTTACCGCCATCACGATCCAGCAGCAGATGGGAACCAGCTGGCCCCGAAGGGAACGGGTCATGCTCCCGCTGAAGAGCATGCACAGGGCGTAGGCCAGGATGACCAGGCCAAAGGTCGCCAGGTTGTACATCAGCCTTTTTCTTTTCGCGTTCATGCTTTTTCTCACACCTTCTCCCGGATCGGCTTGCCCAGCAGCCCGGTGGGCCGGAAGAGCAGCACGATGATCAGCACGGCAAAGACGATGGCGTCCCCCAGCTCGGTGGAAATATACGCCTTGCCCAGAATCTCGATCACGCCCAGCAGGATGCCGCCGATCATCGCCCCGGGGATGGAGCCGATGCCGCCGAAAACCGCCGCCGTAAACGCCTTGATGCCGGGCATGGAGCCCGTCGTCGGCATCAGGGTCGGGTAGGCGGAGCACAGCAGGATGCCGGCGATGGCCGCCAGGGCGGAGCCGATGGCGAAGGTCACGGAGATGGTCCGGTTCACGTTGATGCCCATCAGCTCCGCGGCCCCCCGGTCTTCCGAGACGCAGCGCATCGCCTTGCCCATCTTGGTCATGGAGATAAAGGAGGTCAGGGCGATCATGATAACCACATTGGCCAGGATCGTCATCAGCGTCACCCCGCTGATCTTCAGCTGCCCGCCGAAGAGGGTCAGCGTCGGCAGGGCGACCATCGTGGAGGGGAAGCTCTTGGGGTTGGCGCCCCAGATCAGCTGCGCCAGGTTCTGGAGCAGGTAGCTCATGCCGATGGCGGTAATCAGCACCGCCAGGGACGTCGCCTGGCGCAGGGGACGGTAGGCGAGGCCCTCGATCAGGATGCCCAGCAGCGTGCAGATCCCCATCGTCACAATCAGGGCCAGCAGCGGGGGCAGGTTCCAGTACTGCAGGGCGCAGAAGGCCACATAGGCGCCCACCATGATGACGTCCCCATGGGCGAAGTTCAGCATCTTGGCGATCCCGTAGACCATGGTATAGCCCAGGGCGATGATCGCGTAAATGCTGCCAAGACTGACGCCGTTTACCAGATTGGACAGAAAAATCATCCGGCCTCACAACCTCTCTGTATTTCAACAGGGAATTTTATCACCTTTCCCCGGCCCTTGTCCAGCCCGGGGAAGGACGAATCCGCCCCCGGAAACCGGGAGCGGACCGTTCAACCAACCCGTTGGTCTTTCACGCTTATTTGCCGAAGCCCACGTATTTGCCGTTCTCGATGATGACGGCGGTGGGGGTCTTGGTCACCTCGCCGTTGGCGGACCAGGTCATGGTGCCGGTCACGCCCTCGATGGTGATCTGCTGCATGGCGGCGATCATCGCGTCGCAGATGTCCTCGGGCTTGGCGCCTTCCTGAACGCCGGCCACCTCGGCCGCGGCCACCAGGGCGTAGACGCCGTCATAGGCGTCGGCGGCGAACTGGGTCGGGATCTCGCCGTACTTCTCCAGATACGTGGCGACGAACTTCTTCGTCTTCTCGTCCTCCGCGTCGGCGGAGAAGGGGGTCAGCAGCATGACGCCCTCGGCCAGGGAGGTATCGAAGCCCTCGATGGTCAGGATGCCGTCCATGCCGTCGACTCCGAAGAACACGGGCTTGTATTCCTTGGCGTTGGCGGTGATCAGGATGTCCTTTGCGGGGGTGTAGTAGATGGGCAGGAAGACCAGCTCGGCGCCCTTGTTCTGGGCGTCGGCCACCTGGACGGTATAGTCGGTGGTCTCGTCGGTAAAGGTGGTGGTGGAGACGATCTCCAGCCCGACCTCGGGGGCCTTGGCCGCGAAGGTCTGGTAGATGCCGGTGGAATAGGCGTCGGCGTTGTTGTAGATCA
Organism: Clostridia bacterium; assembly: GCA_045546035.1. Classification (GTDB taxonomy): domain Bacteria; phylum Bacillota; class Clostridia; order Christensenellales; family Aristaeellaceae; genus Aristaeella. Next base: position 11,564 of record JAZQCB010000053.1, on the reverse strand, counting down.
CGGCCACCTTCGTCGCCAGCTTTTTCTCCGCGATGTATTCCGCGGACGCGGCGCCCTGGGCCGGGTCGGTAAAGCAGACCTGATAGACGTTATCCTTCCCCTCGGTTACGGCCACGGCGGAGGCGGAGGGGGTCAGCATGAAGACCCGGTCGTTGGCCGCTTCGCCGCCCACGGCGATGCAGGGGCTGGTGGTGGTGGTTCCGATGATCATCTGGGCGCCCTCGTCCAGCGCGTCATGATACGCGTTGACGGCGGTTTCCGCGTCATGCGTGTCGTCCTTGTCGATCAGCTCCACCCGGTATTTTCCGCCGGCGGCGTTGATTTCCTCGGCGGCGATCTGGGCGCCGCGGCTGGTGGCGGTGCCGTAGACGGCGACGGGGCCGGTTTCGGGGCCGATATGGGCGATCTTCAGGGTAATCGGATCCTCCGCGCCGGCGAAGGCCAGCAGGCTCAGACTCATGGCCAGGGCCAGAAGCAGGGCAGTCAGCTTTTTCATTTTCAGTTCCTCCCATTCTTTCATCTTGAAAATCCAGAGGATTTACGCGGGTCATTATACTCACGGGGACGGGAAAGAACAAGGCTTTCCCTGTTTCTTTGGTGTTTTTTTCAGCAGGGACACGGCCGCCGGCGCGGCTTTCTTCGGGCGGATGGGGGTTGTTCTTCGCTCCGCCCGCGGGAAAAGCGCCGGGACCTTCTTTTTCGCCCGGCCGGTAGCCATTTTCCCGCTTTTCATGATATAATTTCTTTCGTCCGACCCCGGGCGGCTTCGACCCGCCGCGGAGCGGAAGCTTCCGGGAGGCCGTGAGCCGGAACAAAGGGGCGGCAGGCCGCCCCGGTCAGGAGGAGCGCGTATGAAGATCATTTCCCTGAATGGCGACTGGCGGATGAAATCCGCTGAGGAAACCGCGTGGCATCCCGCGCGGGTGCCGGGAACGGTGTATACGGATCTTTTGCGGGAGGGGCTGATGGCGGATCCCTTCTGGCGGGAAAACGAGGGGGCGGCCTTCGCCCTGATGGAAAAGGACTGGGAATACGCCCGCTCCTTCTCCGTGTCCGCCGAAGATCTGCGGGCCGACGCGGTGCTGCTGCGCTGCGAGGGCCTGGATACCCTGGCCCACGTCTATCTCAACGGGCGGAAGGTGGCCGACGCGGATAATATGCACCGGACGTGGGAATGGGACGCGCTGTCCTTCCTGCGGGAGGGGGAAAACGAAATCCGGATTCTGTTCGATTCCCCCCTGCGCTATGTGGCGGCGGAAAACGAAAAGCGCCCCTGCTGGCAGGCCACCGACGCGACCCCGGGCTTTCCCCATCTGCGCAAGGCGCACTGCCAGTTCGGATGGGACTGGGGCCCCCGCCTGCCCGACGCGGGCATCTGGCGGGAGATCTCCCTGCAAATCATCCGGGGCGGGCGGCTGCCCTCCGTCTCCCTGCGGACGGAGGTCGACCCCGACGGCCGGCAGGCCGTTCTGCGGGTGGGGCCGGAGCCGGAGCTGCGGGGCGAGCTGAAGAGCGTCGAAACGGACATCCGGGTGATCGGGCCGGAGGGGGAAACCTATGAGGCCGACGCGGCCGGAACCGTCGTCATTCCGGCGCCGAAGCTCTGGTGGCCCGCCGGGCAGGGGGAACAGCCTCTGTATACGGTATCCGTCCTCCTCCGGGTCAACGGGGAGGAGGCGGACCGGTGGGAGAAGGCCGTCGGCCTGCGAACGATCACGGTTTCCCGGGAAAAGCTGGCCCAGGGGGAGGAATTCTGCTTCGTCGTCAACGGGCGGAAAATCTTCGCCATGGGCGCCGACTATATTCCGGAGGACAACCTTTTCGGCCGCCTGACCCCGGAAAGAACCCGCCGCCTGCTGGAGGACTGCAGGCTGGCGAATTTCAACACCGTCCGGGTCTGGGGCGGCGGCTGCTATCCCTCCGACGATTTCTACGAAGCCTGCGACCGGCTGGGCCTCCTGGTCTGGCAGGACTTTATGTTCGCCTGCGCGTATTACGACCTGACGGAGGATTTTGAAAACAGCATCATTCACGAGGCGGCGGACAACCTCCGCCGGCTGCGGCATCACGCCTCCCTGGCCCTGCTCTGCGGCAACAACGAAATGGAATCCTTCCATTATCATCCCATGCGGGAGGAGTTGTGGCAGGGACATACGGGCTGGTACGGCTCCAGCATGAAGGCCCACGCGGACTACATCAAGATGTTCGAATACATTCTGCCGAAGCTGGTCCGGGAGCTGGCGCCCCAGGTGTTCTACTGGCCCAGCTCCCCCTCCTCCGGCGGCTCCTTCGACAACCCCTCCGATCCCATCCGGGGGGACGTGCACTACTGGGACGTGTGGCACGGGGAAAAGCCCTTCACCGATTACCGGAATTACCTCTTCCGCTTCGTCAGCGAATTCGGCTTCCAGTCCTTCCCCTGCCTGGAGACGGTGGAAAGCTTTACCCTGCCGGAGGACCGGAACATCTTTTCCCGGATCATGGAGCGGCATCAGCGCAACGGCGCCGCCAACGGCAAGATCATGAGCTACCTTTCCAAAACCTATCTTTATCCGAAGGATTTCGACAGCCTGCTGTACTGCTCCCAGCTGCTGCAGGCGGACGCCATCCGATACGGCGTCGAGCACTGGCGGCGGCACCGGGGAACCTGCATGGGGGCGATTTACTGGCAGCTCAACGACTGCTGGCCCGTGGCCTCCTGGGCCTCCCTGGATTATTACGGCCGCTGGAAGGCCCTGCATTACGCGGCCAGGCGCTTCTTCGCCCCGGTGCTCTTGTCGGCCGAAGAGCACGGGGAGGTGGACCAGAACCCGGCCATCAACGAGTTCCATCCCGATCCCATCCGCCGCGCGGCCACCCTGTGCCTGAGCAACGAATCCCCCCGGGAGGTGCGGGGCACGGTGCGCTGGTCCCTGCGCCGGGCGGACGGCTCCGTCCGGAAAAGCGGGGAGGAAGCCCTGACCGCCCCGGCCCTCAGCGCCGTTTCCCTGCCGGAGATGGACTTCCCCGAGGCGGATCTGACGGGGGATTACCTGTCCTTCTCCTTTGAATCCGAGGGACGGATCCTGTCGGAGGGCAGCGCGCTGTTCTGCGCCCCGAAGCATTTCCGCTTCAGGAATCCCCGCCTTTCCGTCCGCCGGGAGGGGGACGAGCTCGTCGTCACGGCGGCGGCCTACGCCCAGTCCCTCCGGATCAGCTCGGAGGATCCCGATCTGCTGCTGAGCGACAACTATTTTTCCATGAACCCCGGCGAAAAGCGGGTCCGGATTCTTCGGGGGGAGGCCATGGAGCCCCGGGTGCGCAGCGTTTTCGACATCGCGTAAGCAAAGGAATATATATGGCAATTACGGCATACTGCAAAAAATGCGGCCGGGAGGTGGAGCCCGGCGATCTGTGCCCCTACTGCGGCACGAAGCTGGGCAAAACCGCGGCCCACGCCGCCTGGGTGCTGGAGCGGCTCCCCGCGGCGGACTGGATGAGCTGGAACGCGGTCATGCGGCTGCTGCTGCCCGCCGCCCTAGCGGTGGTGGCGCTGGCGCTGCTGGCGGAGGGGCTCTCCGGCGGCGCGGCCGCCCTGGAGCGGCTGTTCCGCGGCGGCTTCCTCTCCACCCTGGCGCTGCTGCTGGGAGCGATCCTGCTGGCGGTGCTGCTGGATCTGACCCTGCAGGGGAAGGAGCTGGTGGACTACGTGGTGGACAGCCGCGGCGTCCATGTGACCCGGTATTTGCCCGCCCCCACGCCCCTGAAGCTGCTGGCCCGGATGAAATCCCCCCGGATGATGGACGGGATGGATCCCGGGGCGGAGCACCCGATTCTGATAATCGACGAGCGGGATCTGGCCTGGAAGGACGTGGCCCGGGTACAGCTGTGGCCGGAAAAATGTTACATCCTCTTTTACGCCCCGGCCTGGTGGCTGCGGATCCCGGTCCGCGCCACGCCCTTCGCCTGGGCGGACGCCCTCTCCTTCGTCCAGGACAAGCTGGGCCGGAAAAAGGCCGTCTCCCTGCCGGAAAGCCTGCGAAAGCAGCCGGAAAAAAAAACCGCGCCCCGCAGGCGGCGGGCGGAGGCTCCCGCCCGGGTCGCGGACGTCCCGCCCGAGAGCGCGGGGGTCGCCCATGAGGAAGCGCAGACTTCCTTTTTCGACGGCGCGCCCCCGGACGCGGGCTTGTAGGTTTCTCCCCCGTGGAGGCGCTCCCGGGACACCCGGTGGCTTTCGCGCGGGGGTTTTCGAAAAAGGTTGCGGAAAGCCGGCCGATCGGCTATAATACAATGATGGCGTTATGTATCGCAAACGCAAAAGCGTCCTTTGTGCCGATGCTTTTGCGCCGCGCGCGGCCGCCCCGCCGCAGGCTGATGGATGGCGAATTTCGCTTTCGCTGCCGGTCGCGAAAGAGCGCATTTTTTTGATCTGCCCGCAGCGGCAGAAGGAGGCCCTGTAGCTTGAGCGAGGAAAAGAAAGGTAAATCCAAATCCCGGGGTATCCGTCTCGCCCCCCTGAATACGGCGATGATCTGCGTCACGGCGGTGCTGGCGCTGCTGATCGGCGTCTCCATCTATCTGTCGTCCCGCAGCGTAAACAGCGTGGTCACGGTGACCAGAAGCTACATGCGGCTCCAGAGCTCCGCGGGCATGCTGCGGGATTTTGCCGGCAGCATGTCGGATCAGGCTCTCCTGTTTGTCCAGCGGGGGGAAATCGGCTCCGCCCATGCCTACGCCGGGCAGATGGGCGCCCTGCAGAGCCAGGTGGATGAGCCCAACCAGTACGGAGACACCCTCCCCGCCGCCGCCGCGGAATACCGCCGGGCCCTGGAATCTTTCCGGGAAGGCAGCCGTACGGAAATCGCCGCCATGCGGCTGGTGGCCGAGAATCTGCCGAAGGGGGCCTTTGAGTCCCTGCCGGAATATCTGAAAAACGCGGAGATCAGCGACGAGGACCGCGCCCTGACCCCGGAAGCCCGGAAGGAAAAGGCCCTCGCCCTGCTGAACTCCGAGGCTTATCTCCAGACCCGGGAAACCGCCCAAACCGCCATCCAGAGCAGCCAGCGCCTCGCCGGGGAAAACGGCCAGGCCCAGGCGGACAAAACCTCCGCCGAGATGAGCCGGAGCGTCCGGATTCAGGCGGTGCTGCTCATCCTTTCCGTGCTGCTGAGCGTCCTGGCGCTGACGCTGAACCGGATTCTGGTGATCAATCCGCTTCGGAAAAGCGTGAATCATCTGAACCGCCGGGAGCCCATTCCGGAATGGGGCAGCGAGGAAATGCGCCATATGGCCCGGGTCTATAACGACGTGCTGCGGGACAATCAGGAAAAAACCCTGAAGCTGACCTACGCCGCCACCCACGATACCCTGACGGGGGTCTACAGCCGGACGGATTTCGACCGGTATTACCGCCAGATCGAGAAGGCGGAGAACGTGGGGCTGGTTATGCTGGACGTGGATCATTTCAAGCAGTTCAACGACGATTACGGCCACGACATCGGCGACCGGGTCCTCTGCGCCGCGGTCAGCGCCCTGAAGCGGCATTTCCGCAAAAGGGATCATATCAGCCGGGTCGGGGGCGACGAGTTCTGCATCATCCTTTCGGACGTGGGGCACGCGGACGGCCCCATGATCCGCGAAAAAATCGAAGCCGTCAATCAGGAGCTGGCCCTGGGGGAAAAACAGCTGCCGCCCATTACCGTCAGCGCCGGGGTGGCCTTCTGGGACCGGCCCGGCCCGCAGGGATCCCTCTTTAAGGACGCGGACACCGCGCTGCTGGAGGTCAAGAAGAGCCGGCGGGGCTGCTGCGCGGTCTGGGGCGAGGAAACGCCGGCCTGACCGGGGCTCCGCGAATCGGAAAGGAGGAAGCCCCATGGCGGATACACCCCTGCTCCCCCGGGAGGACGCGGCCTTTTCCGGCCAGCCCCTGGCGGCGCGGATGCGGCCCCGGTCCCTGGAGGAGTTTGCCGGGCAGAAGCATCTGCTGGGCGAGGGCAAGGTGCTGCGGCGGGTGATCCGCTCCGACGCCCTGTCCTCCATGATTTTCTGGGGCCCCCCGGGCGTGGGGAAAACCACCCTGGCCCGGATCATCGCCCAGCAGACCCAGGCCAGCTTCATCGATTTTTCCGCCGTGACCAGCGGCATCAAGGAAATCCGCCAGGTCATGATGAAGGCGGAGGAAAACCGGGTCTACGGGCTCCGGACGGTCCTTTTCGTGGACGAAATTCACCGATTCAACAAGGCCCAGCAGGACGCCTTTCTTCCCTTCGTTGAAAAAGGGAGCATCATCCTGATCGGCGCCACGACGGAAAACCCTTCCTTTGAAATCAACAGCGCCCTGCTCTCCCGATGCAAGGTTTTCGTCCTCCAGTCCCTGAGCCGGGAGGACATCCTGTCCCTGCTCCGCCGCGCCCTTTCGGACGAAAGGGGCTTCGGCCGGGAGAAGGTGTCCATCAGCGAAAAGGCCCTGGGCGCCATCGCCGATTTCAGCAACGGGGACGCCCGCAGCGCCCTGAGCACCCTGGAGATGGTGGTGCTCAACGGCGAGGCGGGGGAGGAGGGCATCGCCGTGACCGACGAGACCCTCGCCCAGTGCCTCAGCCGGAAAAGCCTGCTCTATGACAAGGACGGGGAGGAGCATTACAACCTGATCTCCGCCCTGCACAAATCCATGCGCAATTCCGACCCGGACGCGGCGGTCTACTGGATGATGCGCATGCTCGAGGGCGGGGAGGATCCCCTGTATATCGCCCGGCGGGTGCTGCGCTTCGCCGCCGAGGACGTGGGGCTGGCGGATCCCCGGGCCATGGAGGTGGCGGTGGCCGCCTATCAGGCCTGCCATTTTATCGGCGTGCCCGAATGCAACGTCCATCTGGCCGAAGCCGTGGTCTACATGTCCCTGGCCTCCAAATCCAACGCCATGGAAATCGCCACCCAGGAGGCGAAGGCCGCCATCGAAAAGGAGCCGGACGCGCCGGTGCCCCTGGTGATCCGCAACGCCCCGACCGCCCTGATGAAAAACCTGGATTACGGCCGGGGCTATCAGTACGCCCACGATTTCGAGGAAAAGCTGACACCGATGGTCTGCCTGCCGGACCATCTGAAGGACCGGCATTTTTACCACCCCACCACCCAGGGGCAGGAGGCCCGCTACAAGGAGCGCCTGGAACAGATCGAGGCCTGGAAACGGGAGCGGCGGAAATAAGCCCCCGGAGAGGCGGCCTGAAACGGGAGCCGGCGGCCGGCGGGCCGGGCCGCTTCCCGGAGCCGAAAGGAGTTTGCGTATGAAAAAAGATGCTTTGTCCCGGCGCCTGGCCCTCCTGCTGGCGCTGTTGCTGGCGCTGGCGGCGGCCTTCCCCGCCGCGGCGGAGGAGCAGCCCGCGCCCACGGTGCGGGTGCTGCTGACCCGGCTCCAGCTGACGGACCGGGCGGATCTGACCCTGACCACGCCCTGCACCCTTTCCACGGAGGGCAGCCGGCTGTATCTTCCCCGGAACAGCCGCGTCACCGTCCAGATCCGGGACGGCCGGCTGGTTCTGTTCTATGGGGACGCGGCGATGGACGCCGGCGCCTCCCTGACCGTCCGGCGCAACAGCGACGGCGGCGCGGCCGGAGGGCTCATCGTCGCCCCCCGGAGCGAGATCTATCTCGGGGATCTTTCGCTGACGGTTCAGGGCGGCCAGCTGCGGCCGGTGCTGACCATTTCGGTGGAGGATTATCTGCTGGGCGTGGTGCCCTACGAGATGAGCGTCAGCTTCCCCCTGGAGGCCCTGAAGGTTCAGGCCATCTGCGCCCGCACCTACGCCCTGGGGCGGCTGGATAAAACCCGCGCCTACGATCTGGACGACACCACCAACGACCAGGTTTTCCGGGGCTATCTTCCGGGATACGACCGCTCCGCCCAGGCGATCCGGGAGACCGCCGGCGTGGTGGTTACCTCCGGCGGCGTCCTGGCCAACTGCTATTACGCCGCCTCCAACGGTGGCCAGACGGAGCTGCCGGAGCATGTCTGGGCCGACCGGGAGGCCAGCCGCTGCTACGCGGTCACGGAGGACCCCTATGACGTGGAAAACCCCGAATCCGTCGTCCGCACCGCGCGCCTTCGCAGGGACGGGGGCGGCCTGCCCGACGCCTTCCTGGCCATTCTTCGCGAGGAGGTCATGAAGCAGCCGGCCCTGGCGGCCTTCGTGCGGGACGAGGACGCCTTCCGGGTCGACCGGATCGAGGCGGTGTCCCTGTCCAAGCCCCGCTTCGAGTCCCCGAACCGGCTGATGACCCGGCTGGATCTGACCCTCTCCGTCTCCGGCAAACAGGAGCTGGCGCCGGAGACGCCCATGCCCCTGACCTGGGAGCCGGAAAACGGCGAGACCCCCACGCCCGTGCCCGCGGCGACGCCCCAGCCCGCCCGGCGGCTGAGCGATTTTATCTCCGCCGGAACGGTCACCGTTTCCCTGCCGATTTTTCCCGCCGTGCTGGACAGCCTGGGGCTGAGCGTCTACGGCGCCAACAACGAGCTGCTGACGGTGGTCGAGGAGGATCAGGCCTTCCGCCTCGAGTCCCGCCGCTTCGGCCACGGGGTCGGCATGAGCCAGCGGGGCGCCCAGTGGATGGCCGGGCATTATCAGAAAAACTATCAGGAGATTCTGGAATTCTATTATCCGGGCATGAAGCTGATGAAAACCGGCGCCGCCGCCACGACGCTGCCTACCGCCGACCCGGCCCTGGCCCTGACACCCGGCCCCGCCGCCACGCCCACGCCCCGGCCGACCCTGATGCCCGTTTCCACGGACAGCCTGCCGGAGGGCGCCTGGCTGGCCAGCGTCGAAAACATCGACGACGACAGCAGCCTGAACCTGCGCAGGGAGCCCTCCTCCTCGTCGGAAATCCTGATGCGGCTGTATAAGCATCAGCGGCTCGTCGTCCTGGAGGCCTGCGAGGATCCCGTCTGGGTGCACGTCCGGACGGACAGCGCCGAAGGCTACGTGATGGTCTCCTTCCTGGAAAAGGCGGAATAAAAGGAGGAACTGCGATGGAAACCCTTCCGAAGCTCTATATCGTCATCCCCTGCTATAACGAGCAGGAGGTGCTGCCCATCACGGCGCCCCTCTTCCTGGATAAAATCCGGAGCCTGGCCGCCGCCGGCAAAATCGCCCCCGACAGCCGGATCCTGTTTGTCAACGACGGCAGCCGGGACGAAACCTGGTCCATCATCCAGTCCCTCAGCCGGGAGGACGCCCATTTCCAGGGCCTGTGCCTGAGCCGGAACCGGGGGCATCAGAACGCCCTGCTGGCGGGGCTGATGGAGGCGAAGGACCTGTGCGACATTTCCATCTCCATCGACTGCGACGGGCAGGACGACATCAACGCCATGGACGCCATGGTGGACGCCTGGTACGGCGGGGCCGAAATCGTCTACGGCGTCCGCTCCAGCCGGCAGACCGACACCTTCTTCAAGCGCTTTACCGCCCAGGCCTTCTACCGGCTGCTGAACCGGATGGGGGCGGACACGGTCTACAACCACGCGGATTACCGGCTGGTGTCCGCCCGGGTGCTGAAGGAATTCTCGAATTTCCGCGAGGTCAACATCTTCCTGCGGGGCATGTTCCCCCTCGTGGGCTTTAACAGCACCAGCGTCTTTTACGAGCGCAGCGAGCGCATGGCGGGAAAGAGCCACTACCCGCTGAAAAAGATGCTGGCCCTGGCCTTCGACGGGATTACCAGCCTGTCCGTCAAGCCCATCCGGATCATTACCGGCCTCGGAGTGGTGATTTCCTTCGTTTCCTTCCTGATGATCCTCTACGCGCTGATCTCCTGGATCTGCGGCAGGGCCGTCGCCGGATGGGCCAGCAACCTCATCGCCACGGCGCTGCTGGGCGGCATCCAGCTGATCTCCCTCGGGGTCATCGGCGAATACGTCGGCAAGATCTTCCTCGAAACCAAGCAGCGCCCGCGCTTCATCATCAGCGAGCGGACGGACAACCCCGACCTTCCCGGAAAGGATTGAAGCCGATCCCGCGGCGCAGCCGGCCTCCGGAGCGAGCCGGCGCCGATGCCGCCGAAGCGGGCGGCGCCCCGGCCGCGTATGATCCCGGCCCGACGGCCCTTCCCGGAAAGGACGAGCCGGTGGCGCCGCCGGCCTGCGGAAAAAGACGGAAGGAGCAACCCATGAAAGCACTGATTCTCAATTCCGGCCTCGGCCGCCGGATGGGCGCAATGACCCGCGAGCACCCGAAATGCATGACGGAGATTTCCCCCCGGGAAACCATTCTTTCCCGCCAGCTGCGCCTTTTGAAGGAGGCGGATATCGACGAGGTCGTCATGACCACCGGCTATGCCAGCGAGCTGCTGGAGGAATACTGCCGGGGGCTGGAAACCGGCCTGCGGATCACCTTCGTTCACAATCCCCTCTATGAACGGACGAACTATATCTATTCCATCTTCCTGGCCGCGGACGCGCTGCGGGATACGGATCTGATCCTCATGCACGGGGATCTGGTCTTCGAGCCCTCCGTGCTGGAGGATCTGCTGGCCTGCCCGGACAGCTGCATGAAGGTTTCCTCCGTGCTCCCCCTGCCGGAAAAGGACTTCAAGGCCGTCGTGCGGGACGGATTCGTGCGGAAGGTAGGGGTGTCCTTCTTCGACGACGCCATGGAAGCCCAGGCCCTCTACCGGCTGAAAAGGGAGGACTGGGCCCGGTGGCTTTCGGAAATCGAGGCCTTCTGCCGGCGGGGGGAAACGAATGTCTACGCCGAGGAGGCCCTGAACCGGCTGGACGGGGCCTGCCGCATCCGCGCGCTGGACGTGGGCAGCCGGCTCTGCGCCGAGATCGACACGCCGGAGGATCTCTCCTCTGTTTCCGCCCGGCTTCGGGAGCTGGAAAGCCGGACCGTCTATACCTGCTTTTCCACGGATCTGCTCCACAGCGGGCATATCGCCCTGCTGAAGCGGGCCAGCCGCCTGGGCCGGCTCATCGTCGGCGTCCTGAGCGACGAGGCGGTAGCTTCCTATAAGCGCTTTCCCCTGGTGCCCTTTCCGGAACGGATGGCCCTGCTCCGGAGCCTGAGTTTCGTGGAGCGGGTGGTGGAACAGAAGACCCTGAGCTATCGGGAAAACCTGCTGGCCTGGCGGCCGGATTTCGTCGTCCACGGGGACGACTGGGTAACCGGCATCCAGGCCCCGATCCGGGCGGAGGTGCTGGAGGTATTAAAGGAAACCGGCGGGCGGCTGGTCGAATTCCCCTACGCCCGGGACGAGCGCTTCAGCCAGCTGGAGCGGCGGCAGCGGCGGGAGCTGGCCATGCCGGATCTGCGCCGGGGGCGGCTGAAAAAGCTGCTGGCCATGAAGGGCACCGTCTCCGCCATGGAGGCCCACGATGGGCTGACCGGCCTGCTGGTGGAAAACGCCCGGGTCGAGGAAAACGGCGGCGTCCGCCAGTTTGACGCCATGTGGATCTCCTCCCTGTGCGATTCCACCGCCCGGGGAAAGCCGGATATCGAGCTGGTGGATATGTCCAGCCGCTTCCGCACGGTGGATGAGATCTGCGAGGTCACCACCAAGCCCATCATCTTCGACGGGGACACGGGGGG
>JAZQCB010000052.1:0-6265 GCA_045546035.1 Clostridia bacterium | reverse complement strand
GATGGTGATTCCGCGGGCCTTCTCTTCGGGCGCCTTGTCGATTTCGTCATACCGCATGGCCTGCGCTTCGCCCTTGATGGACAGCGTCATGGTGATCGCGGCGGTCAGCGTGGTCTTGCCATGGTCAACGTGGCCGATGGTGCCGATGTTGACATGGGGTTTGGTACGCTGGAATTTTTCCTTAGCCATTGGGATTCTCCCTCCTCGTATCGTTTCTGCTCGTTCCGCCTCAGGCCTTGCGGCCGATGATCTTCTCGGCGACGGACTTGGGAACCTCTTCATAATGGTCGAACTGCATGGTAAACATGCCGCGGCCCTGGGTTCTCGAACGAAGGTCGGTCGTATAGCCGAACATCTCGCTCAGCGGGACATAGGCGTGGATAATCTGATCGGTTCCGCGAATCTCAGTACCCTCCACACGGCCGCGGCGGCTGGACACGTTGCCCATCACGTCGCCGAGATACTGGTCGGGAACGATGATTTCCACCTTCATCATGGGCTCCATCAGGCAGGGATCCGCCTTCCGGACGGCTTCCTTGAAGGCCATGCTCGCGGCGATCTTGTAGGCCATTTCGGAGGAGTCCACGTCGTGATAGGATCCGTCGAAGACGTTGGCCTTGAAGTTGACCACCTCGTAGCCCGCGATGGCGCCGGCCTTGGCGGCCTCCTGAATGCCCTGATCGATGGGGCCGATGAATTCCTTGGGAATCACGCCGCCGATGATCCGGCTTTCGAACTCGTAACCCTTTCCGGGCTCCTGAGGTTCGATCTCGATCCAGCAGTGGCCGTACTGACCGTGGCCGCCGGTCTGCCGGATATAGCGCCCTTCCGCCTTGGCGGATTTCCGAATGGTTTCCTTATAGGTGACCTGGGGCTTGCCCACGGTCGCTTCCACCTTGAACTCGCGCAGCAGCCGGTCGACGATGATCTCCAGATGGAGCTCGCCCATGCCGGCGATAATGGTCTGCCCGGTCTCCTGGTTGGTATAGGTCTTGAAGGTCGGATCCTCTTCCGCCAGCCGCTGCAGGGCGTAGGTCATCTTTTCCTGACCGGCCTTGGTTTTCGGCTCGATGGCGACTTCAATGACGGGATCCGGGAAGACCATGCTTTCCAGGATGATCTGGTGTTCCTCATCGCAGAGCGTATCGCCGGTGGTGGTATCCTTGAGACCCACGGCGCCGGCGATCTCGCCGGTATAGATCGTTTCGACCTCTTCCCGGTGGTTCGCGTGCATCAGCATGATGCGGCTCATGCGTTCCCGCTTCTGCTTGGTGGAATTCATGACATAGTTGCCGGCGCTCAGCGTTCCGGAATAGACCCGGAAGAAGGCCAGCTTGCCGACAAAGGGATCGGCCATGATCTTGAAGGCCAGCGCGGAGAAGGGCTCGCTGTCGCTGGGATGGCGTACCATGGGCTTCTCCGGGTCGTCAGGATCGGTGCCCTGGATCGCCGGAATATCCAGCGGGCTGGGCATATAGTCGATCACGGCGTCCAGCAGGGGCTGAACGCCCTTGTTCCGATAGCTTGTTCCGCACAGCACCGGGTTCATCGTGCAGGCAATCGTGCATTTCCGGATCGCGCCGCGGATTTCCTCCTCGGTCAGCTCGCCGCCTTCGAGATACTTCTCCATCAGGGCGTCATCGGTTTCGGCGACTTTTTCGATCAGGTTCGCGCGATACTCCTCGGCGATGTCCTTCATCTCGGCGGGGATTTCCTCGTCCCGCACATCCTGGCCCAGATCGTCGTAGTAGATCTCGGCCCGCATGCGCACCAGATCGATGATCCCCCGGAAGGTGTTCTCCGCGCCGATGGGCAGCTGAATCGGAACCGCGTTGGCTCCCAGCCGCTCCTTCATCATGTCCACAACCCGGAAGAAGTTCGCGCCGGTAATGTCCATCTTGTTGACATAGGCCATCCGGGGAACGTGATAGGTTTCCGCCTGCTTCCAGACGGTCTCGCTCTGGGGCTCCACGCCGCCCTTGGCGCAGAAGACGCTGACCGCGCCGTCAAGCACCCGCAGGCTGCGCTCCACCTCGACGGTGAAGTCCACGTGTCCGGGCGTGTCGATGATGTTGATCCGGTACTGCTTGTTCTTGTTGTTGGGATCATGGGGATCGTGCCAGAAGCAGGTGGTGGCGGCGGAAGTAATGGTGATACCGCGCTCCTGTTCCTGGGCCATCCAGTCCATGGTGGCGGTGCCTTCATGGGTCTCGCCGATGCGGTGATTCTTTCCCGTGTAGAAAAGGATGCGCTCGGTGGTTGTGGTTTTTCCGGCATCGATGTGCGCCATGATGCCGATATTACGTACTCTTTCGAGCGGGTGACTTCTGGGCATTTCGGGCAATTGCTCCTTTCAATGAAAACCGGCGCAGAAAAGAAAACCCTTCTGTGCTTACCAGCGATAATGAGCGAAAGCCTTGTTCGCCTCAGCCATTCGATGCATTTCTTCCTTGCGCTTGACGGCGGCGCCGGTATTGTTGGCGGCATCCATCAGTTCTCCGGCCAGGCGCTCGGCCATGGTCTTCTCACCCCTCTTGCGGGCAAAGTCCACGATCCAGCGCAGCGCCAGGGTCTGGCGGCGTTCCGGACGGATTTCGATAGGCACCTGATAGGTGGCGCCGCCGACGCGGCGGGCCTTGACTTCCAGCTGGGGAGCAACGTTGTTCAGCGCGCTCTGGAAGACTTCGTTCGCGTCCTTGCCAGTCTTCTCGGCGACGGAGGCGAAGGCGGAATAGCAGACGTTCTGCGCGATGCCGCGCTTGCCGTCCAGCATGATCTGGTTGATCAGTTTGGTCACCACCGTGGTCCCGTAAACAGGATCCGGCAGCACTTCACGTTTCGGTACAAAACCGCGACGGGGCATAGGTTTCCCTCCTCAATTCATTTCCTGACAGTAAGTTGTCCGTTTCCTCTCTCCGATCGGTTTCGTGTCAGCATCACGAAATCCCGGGCCCGTTCAGGCCGGCCGGCCGGGCGTTTTTCTCCGCCTTGCGGGGATCCCTGTTCCGAAGGACCACCGGAAGCCGGAAACGCTTATCGGCCGCGCGGAGCTGCGGCGGAAACACGCTCTTACTTCTTCGGGCGCTTTGCGCCGTACAGGGACCGAGCCTGCATCCGCTTGGCCACACCGGCGGTATCCAGAGCACCGCGGATGATGTGATAACGAACGCCGGGCAGATCCCGCACACGGCCGCCGCGGATCAGCACAACGCTATGCTCCTGCAGGTTGTGGCCGATTCCGGGGATGTAGCAGGTACCCTCGATGGAGTTCGTCAGGCGGATTCTCGCGATCTTCCGCAGGGCGGAGTTGGGCTTCTTGGGGGTCTGAGTCTTTACGCTCAGGCACACACCGCGCTTCTGCGGGCAGCCCTGCAGAATAGGAGCGGTGGACTTTTTGGTGGCCCGTTCACGACCCTTGCGGACAAGCTGATTAATAGTGGGCATTCGAGCACCTCCTGAAAAATATCCCAAAGATCCCGCAACCCTCAGGATCTTAAAGGGCAAATGAGTTATCGGAGCACGGCGGCGGCCGCGGCGGCAACATCCAACCCGCTGACCATGCCCAGCTCCTTCATCGTCGCCACGCGCACGCAGGGAACCCCCGCCTCTTCGGCGGCGCGAACCACCACCTGGAAAATGAACGTGTCGGCGTCGTTGGCGACATAGGCGCGGGCGGCTTTCCCGGCCTTCAGCGCGCGGGTCACCTGTTTCGCTCCGACCACTCTCGCGGCCCCGGACCTCAGCATCTCCATCGCTCCAACCTCCTTCCAGATTCCCAAAAGGCGCGCCTTCACAGGCGCATTCCTCCGGGGAGCATGCGGCAACCTCGTAATATTATCATCCGCGCCCTTGATTGTCAACGGTTTGGGTAAAATTTTCCGCGCTGTTTTTTCCTGTTCCTTCAGCCGGAAGGCCGCCGCTTCCCGATTCGACCCCTCCCCGGCGTCCTGGTTCCGGCCCCCGGCCGGAAAAACACGGCGTCCGCCTGGTTACTGTTCACAGGTACCTGGAATAGATCAACAGATTCATAACGATCGAGCAAGATAAAAAAGTGGCAGAAAAGCTTAATTATCTTAGCTTTTTTTAGCTTTTCCATTGCATTTTAAATCGTTATGTGATATAATATACATGACGATTTTCGAAGGAGGTACTTGTGCAATGGCCGTCATCAAGCAAAAAGATTCTCGGTCCGGAATTACCTACGTTTACGAAGCCAGCTATGTATGGGACAAGGAGAAAAAGCAGTCTCGATCCACCAGAAAACTACTTGGACGATTAGATGAGGAGACAGGAGAGATCATCCCGACCGACGGCAGGGGCAGGAAGAGAAGTCCTTTATATCAGAGGGATGATGAAAGCAAAGAAACATCAATGGTGGAAAGAATCAGGGAATTGGAGAAAGAAAACGGCCGACTGATCAGTGAAAACGAAATGCTGAAAGCGCGGATAGCTATTCTGGAGAAATGCCAGCAAGGGACACGTTAAGGAGAAGCGCAGGCAATGCTGAATACCGATGAACTCCTCTACATCAACACCTTGAAGTGCCGGATTAAAGCACTTCGGGATCGTGTTAACGACTTAGAGAATGGTTCTGTTTACCAGAAGATGGCGTCGGACTGCATTGCCCTTGAGCACGAAAAAGATCGGGAGATTCGCGAGCTAAAGAAGGAGCTTGCCAGAGAAAGAGCACGATTGGTTACCAGCCGCAATGGGTGGATCGAGACGCTGGACGACACAGAAGCGGAATATGAGCGAAAGCTTTCCTGGAAAGATCGCTCCATAGAGAGGCTGAGGGAAAAACTCCATGAAGCACAGGGGCAGAGGGACCGAGCCAAACGTCGGATAACAGAGCTGGAGCGTGAGAAGGCAGAATTAGCAGCGCAGCTGGAGGATGAAAAGGCTAAGAATCAGAAGCTGCTTGCACAGCTGCATCGGGATTATGAGAATTCATCCAAGCCATCTTCCATGTCGCCCAATCACAAAAAGATATCGAACAGCCGGGAGAAAGCCGGCAAGAAGCCAGGCGGTCAGCCCGGTCACCCCGGCCATGGCAGGAAAAAACAGGAACCGACTAAAGCCCCTGTGCATCTGGAGCCGTCCGATGAAATTCTTAATAATCCGGATTTTAAGAAGACGGGTAAAATCATTACGAAACAATTGGTCGATATACGTGTGACATTAGAGGTTACCGTGTTTACTGCCGATGAATACTACAATTCAAAAACCGGCGAGCATTACCACGCACCCTTCCCGCCAGGAGTGAATGATGATGTCAATTATGGCGGAAGCATTAAGGCATTTGCATACCTGCTAAATAATGAATGCGATGTATCTATCGACAAGACGCGGGATTTCACGCGCTGTGTGACTGAAGGAAAACTGGATCTCTCCAAGGGAATGGTAAGCGGCTTGTTAAAAGAATTCTCGGAGAAAACGACTGCGGAAAAGGAAGCGGACATGAAAGCATTGGTAGCTTGTCCTGTGATGAACACCGACATGACGAACGCCAGGATGAATGGTGAGAACAGATACGTCTCTGTCTGCGCCAGTGCCGATGGCAAGCGCGCCAGATATTTCGCTTTGAGTAAAAAAGGACACGAAGGAGTAAAGGGCACGCCGGTAGAGGGCTACCAGGGAACACTGGTTCATGACCACGACAAGACATATTACAATTACGGCGGAAAGCACCAGGAATGCCTTGCTCATGTTCTCCGTTATCTGAAAGACAGCATGGAGAATGAGAAGGACCTTGAATGGAATAAAGAAATGCACTCCCTGATTCAGGAGATGATCCATGTCAGGAATTGCCTTCCGCCGGGAACGGATTTCGCTCCGGACTCAGTCGCCGACTTTGAAAAGCGGTACCATGAAATTCTTCAGAAAGGTGCTTACGAGTATGAGAAGAAGCCGCCGGGTAAGTATTATCCTGATGGATTCAATCTCTGCAAAAGAATGACCGAATACGCAACATCCCATTTGCTTTTTCTCCACGATCCACGTGTTCCGACAACCAATAACCTGTCTGAAAGAAAACTGAGAAATTTTAAGCGAAAGCAGAAGCAAATGATATCATTCCGCTCTGACGACAGCCTCGCCTACACATGTGATGGTATGAGTATAATTGATAGCATCCGAGCTGATCCGGAAAAAAATTTGTTTGAAGAAGTGACCAGGATCTTCGAGAGATGAGATGCCGTCGGCCTACCGACATCAGTCAGTATAGGCCGACGGCCTTTTCTGTTCAAGCTGACCTGTGAACAGTAAC
>JAZQCB010000051.1:0-3788 GCA_045546035.1 Clostridia bacterium | reverse complement strand
TCTGACCGCCTCGATTTTGGATACAACGTGAACGGGTTTCAGATACCCTGTCGCCAGCAGCAGACTCCAGACCGCGTCCGGGTTCGTGTCCAGCTGGTTATAGATGATCTGCTCGTCTACCGGCACAGTGACCTCCCCGCCCTTCAGCAGGGTTTCAAACAGACTTTTGATCTCCGGCCGCCCCGTCCGAAGCAGCATCCCGATCAGCCCGTTCCCGCTGGTGTTGGCCCAGTAGGTGTCGAGCTTGCCCTTGTCGAGGAAATTCGTAACCGACCAGGGATTATAGATATCCGTCACGGAGCCGAAGGTAAACCCGTCGTACCAGGTTTTCACATCCCGCATGTCCTCTTCCCCGAATCCCTGCTGCTCCAGGGACGCGAAAACCTCCTCCTCCGTAAAGCCGAAGGCCGTCGCGTACTTGTCGGAGGTCGTCGTTACCACATCCAGATTATTCAGATCGGAAAAGATGGATTCCCTGCTGATCCGGGTAATCCCCGTCATGATGCCCCGCTCCAGGGAGGGGTTCGTCTTGAAGGTGCTGTTGAACAGCGCCCGGGTGTAGGCAACCAGGTCATCCCAAAAGCCATGAATATAGGCTTCCTGGAGGGGCGTGTCATATTCATCCAGGAAGATCAGTACCTTTTTTCCATAATAGCTATATAACCAGTCGCACAGCTTCTTCAGGGATATGGCCGCCACATAGTCCGGCATATCAGCCCTTACCTTTTCAAAGAACGACCGGTCCGTTTCTGAGAAGATCGGATCCTGAAGCATCAGGCGATACTTTCCGTATACGTCCTCAAGCAGCTGATTCAGGCTGGCGCGGGTACATTCCCATGTCGTTTGCTTGATATTCGCGAAGCTCAGGAAAACCACAGGCCACTTTCCCTGCTGCTCCCGCATCGCCGGGTCTTCCCAGACTTTCAGGCCCTCAAAAAGCTCAGGGCGATGAGCAAATTGATTCGAAAAGAAGCAGTTCAGCATGGACATGTTCAGGGTTTTCCCGACGCGCCTCGGCCGGTTAATCAGGGTCACGGCATCCCCGCCGTTCCACCATTCCTGAATAAAATCTGTTTTATCCACATAGAACCTTTGATTTACTCTCAGGCTTTCAAAATCCTGAACGCCGGTTCCGATTACAGGTTTCTTGCGAATCACTTCCATCTGCCGCACCCCCATCTGTTCCGCAGTCGTCCTGCTGTCTGTATCTGTTTCGATCATACTGCCGACCGCCGGCTACACGTCGACCTCCTCTGACCAGCTTTTTCCTGCCCGTTTGCTGGCAGCTGTCACTCCATATGATTATATCCGAAAGACCGGCGTTTCTCAAGCGGGCTAGATGCAATTGAAGCACTGTTTGATTTCGTTGACGACGATTATGTCGAAGAAGATGAATGATTAAGACAATGGAGGAACAAGCTTCCTGTGGGGTGACTATCGGCTTCATAACAGAATTCAGATGAGGCTTCTTGGCTGCCCGGTGAGAATGAAAGCGCGGATCTGGAACGATACCAGATGCCTGATCGTGAATTTACCTATATAACAGAAGAAAGTGGTCGTTATACTCCCGAAGTAGGTTGGACTCTCTTCGTCCGTCCTACCTGCTTCGAGGAGAGAAACGGTAACTCCGGCAGATGAGAAGAAGCAGGAGCGGATGAGTTGTAGAAAAAGAGGAACTGTGTATGGACATGGAGAATAGGGATATTGAACTCATGGTGGAATGCTTCAGCGATAAAGAAGATGTCTCTTGGATTCCTTCTCAATGGGAGCAGCCTTTTGCCCCTTTTCCTTTGGCTTCTTGACTTTCCGGGTTTGTCAAGTGCTTTTTGCGGTTTTCTCAAAAAATTTCTGCATAATATGCAGAAACATGTGAGGGACGCAAAAAAAGAAGACCTTTGATCACTTATGGATCAAGGGTCTGGAATTCCGAAAGGATACTTATGAAAAAAAGTGAGGATCGGATATGAAGAAAATAACAGCAATGGTTCTTGCCGTTATGTTGATTTTTTCACTGGCGACATGTGCTTCCGGGGAGGAACCACAAAAGCAAAGCAGCGCGGCGGAGCCGTCTGTTTCGTACAGCTATAATGAATACCCTCTGGAAAGAAACGGCATCGATCTGCATCTGGACCGCATGTCGGTCACGGGATCGAATCCGGACAGAAATATCCTCCTGATCCACGGCGTTACATATTCCTCCCACGAGTTCGATATCGATTATGAGGATTACAGCCTGGTACGGTTTCTCGCACGGGAAGGCTATGCTGTATGGCGGCTGGATATCGCGGGATTCGGTCAGTCAGAGGAAGTGGAAGACGGCTTCCTTCCGGATTCGGATTATGCAGCGGAGGATATCCATGCCGCCGTGGAGAAGATCTGTGAAATATCCGGGCAGGAAAAGATCGATCTGCTGGGCTGGAGCTGGGGAACAGTGACGGCCGGCCGGTTTGTCTCAAACCATCCCGGGCATATAAACAGGCTTGTCCTTTTTGCGCCCATCCTGAGCGGCCTCGGCAAGGCCGACGTAACAGAGCCGTTCCATCACAATACATGGGAGCATGCAGCGGATGATTTCCAGAAAAATGAAGACGGGACGTTCAATTACCTGATTGCGGATCCTGTTGTCATTGAAATGCTTTGTTCAGGCTCCTGGCATTATGACAAAGAATCCAGTCCCAACGGCGGCAGACGGGATATTTGTGTGGACAAAACACAGTCTCTGATTAATCTGAAAAAAATCACGGTCCCCACGCTTGTGATCTGCGGGGATCAGGATCCCTATCTGGACTTCGGCCGCGTGAACGCGGTCCTTGACGACCTTCCGGCCGGTTCCGAACTGGAAGTGATCGAAGGAGCGTCCCATGTGGCCTTCATTGAAAAGCCGTATTATCGCGATTTCCAGGACAGGCTGATCCGATTTCTTGGCAGCACACAGGCAGCGGGCGAAGAAAAGGAGGATCGCCAAAGGCATGACGGCGCGGTGTATTGCCGAACGAGAAGCTCCCGGAACCGCGATGATTGCGGTTCCGGGAGTTTCGAGCTTTCGGGCGTTCAAGGCTTTCTCCGTTCTTTGATCAGGCCGGCCGGAATCCCTGGCCCTTCCGGATCAGGCATTCCTTCCCCTGGAAGGCGAAGCCGTATTTCCGGATGCTTTCCGCGGGAATGCCCCGGGCCAGAAGGGACGCGTCATAGCGCTTTTCCTCGATCTGCCGGAGGGCGTTTTCGGCCGTGTCCTCCAGGCTGCTTTCATTGTCGAACGTGTCAAAGACCTTGAATTCCATGATGACGGCGGGTTTTCCGGCGCCCATTGGCTCCATGACGACGTCATATCGCCCGTATCCGCTTTCCCGGTTGGAGGCAATCACATAATCCCTGCTGTTTTCCGCCAGCAGCCCCAGCACCAGTCCGTGATAGAAGTTCTCCGGCAGCTTGATGGAAGGATTTTTCCCTCCATCAAAGGAGCTCATGGAGGTCAGCATGATATCGTTCAGGAGACGGTTCATCCCCCGGACATCCCCCCGAAGCATGGCCTGGGCAAAACGACCCAGCCCACCGGCCTGGGAAAACCAGCCCTGCACCATCTGTTCAAACATCAGCCGCACTTCCAGATTGGTGAGCCGCAGGGTGTAGAGAGGCCGGGTATTCGTTCTGACCGCCTCGATTTTGGATACAACGTGAACGGGTTTCAGATACCCTGTCGCCAGCAGCAGACTCCAGACCGCGTCCGGGTTCGTGTCCAGCTGGTTATAGATGATCTGCTCGTCTACCGGCACAGTGACCTCCCCGCC
>JAZQCB010000050.1:0-21209 GCA_045546035.1 Clostridia bacterium | reverse complement strand
ATCTATCCCGGTTAGATGACTACAGCACCCGGCTGTTTTTTCTGCAAGCCTTCCCGTCCCAATACCGATCTCAAGCACCATTTTGGATGGAGCAAGTTCCAGCAGATCCAGAAATACCTGTCCATCCCATGATTCCATGTGCTGCCGCAAGGCCGGTGGATCACGGAAGGGATCATTGTTTTCTTCAATCAAGAGATCATAATGGGTTTTGATGTTCATACGTTATTACTCCAAATTCCGATTTGTCGATAGTTAATTATATTCAAACCCGCTATTGATCCTATGAGTTCCAGCTTGTGAATTATTAGAATTCCGGCAAACTGAAAAACGTCATTGCTACTACAGTATTTTCCGAATGACAGCTTGCCCTTTTTCCCTGGCAACTTCCATAAATCCCGCTTTTTGATAAAGGGAAAAAGGGCCCTGATAATCAAAATCGTTTCGTTGGTCAGAAAGTTTAGGGTATCCTTCAACAGCAACATATCCCTTTGCTTTGGCATCTGCACATACTCTGTCAATAAATGTTGTTGCTATACCCATTCCCCGGTATCCAGGTGCGATTTCAAAACAAACAATCGATATCGTTTTTCCGCAAGTAATTTCCCTTGCAAATGCAGGAATAAATCCAGCATAACTCTCTATATCCGCTGCATTGCACCATCCGACAGCTTGGTCTCCGTCATAAGCCAGATATCCGTGAATCTGGTTCTTACCAAGCATTTCTACCGCATATCTGCGCAACGTCTCTTTCACACCAAATGATTTGAACTCACTGACCATCTTTTCAATCTGTTCTTCTTCCTGATTGGGGGAAGTACAATAACACGGCCCGTTTGGATTCTCATCTGTAAACGCTCTGTTATCGAAAAAATCAAGACAATCAGCGTTCAATTCAGATGTCAATGACCGAATAACAATTGCTTTCATCAGGTATCCTCTCCAAATAATCAATTCCTGGCTGCTGCCCTGTTAACTTCGAATTCAAGTTAACATCTACGTAAAGAATATTCGACAATCATTATGATAATCCTTTGATTATCACGACTATAAAACCCCTGTGCCACAGTTTGACACAGGGGCTGGGAAAACGGAATCATGATTCAATTATTCTGTATTTTGCAACAGCTTTGAGGTATGCTTCCGGATTGCCTTCCAGAACCAGTTCTACATATCCGGCTGGATCATTGAAGATCAAATAGTCCAGTTCCGAACGCTCATACATGTTGTCAGCATGAGCCTGTTCATAGGCGGTACAGTTGATCAGAATGATGTTTCCATCGGACAGTTTGCCGTACACATAACCGGAATCCATGTCATAGCGGGCGAAAGAGACAGTTTTCATAGAGTTTCCCTCCTTCATAGTGTTCAATCAGGCAATGTTCGCCTGTTTTTCCTGACGTTCGGGCTGCCGGGTAGTTTTGAGCTGCTCCAGCATTGCTTTCAGTTCTGGATCGTAGTGTTTCTTCAGACGCCTGTAGTCCTTGTTTTGCTCTTTCAGGATGGCATTTTCCCTGGTAAGGCTGCCATTGTTATCGCGGAGCCTGTCGTTTTCCTGCTGCAGCTTATCTTTTTCGCCGGTCACCCTGATCAGGTTGTCGACAACCTTGTGATACTGAACCAGCAGGCTTTTGATAATGGATTTCAGCTTCTTGACCAGTGGCCGGGCTTTCTCTTCCTTGTAGGTTTTGGCCAGCATCAGGGAAGATGGTTCCGGGAGCAGATATTCCGGATCATAGGCCAGTTTTTCCTTAAGGTCTTTAAAGTCAGTTTCGGCAGTCCTCAGATTGTTGACCCGATCGGCCATGGTCCGAAGATCCACCTTTTTATCAGCCAGTTCAGCTGTCACGGCTTCGAGTTCCTCAGTACGTTCCTTCTTTTTGAACTCGATGATGCTCAGGTGCTCCTCGTGGGTGCCTTTGTGCTCCCATTCCAGGCCGTGACGTTCCATGACTGCGGCAAGGGCATTCTTCTCAGAAGCCATCCACTGATTCCATTCCGTTTCGGAACGGCTTCCACCTTCAAAGCCCTGGGCGAGCAGCGCCTTTTTCAGCGAGACTCGGGTATCCAGACCGCGGGTGCTGCCGGTGATAAAGGGGATAAAGTCAATGTGCAGATGCGGCGTCGCTTCATCCATGTGCAGGTGAGCGGAGAAAACATACAGGTTCGGATTCCGTTCCCGGAACCCCTGGAAGTATTCGTCCAGGATCGCCTTTGCCTGTTCGCCGCTCTCGGTTGTCGCGCCGGTATCATCCTTATTGCCGACCTGCATGATGATCTCGTAGAACGGTTTCTCCTGTTTCCCGGAGCGGATCTTGTCGTAGTAATCGTCGATGATCCGGTCAGCGCGGGTCTGTTTGGCGTTGTACCGTTCCAGAGCATCGTCAAAGAGCTTGTGAAAGGCGTCCTTGATCGGCTCGTTGCAGTAGTCGATATTCAGATGAGTACGGCTCGGATCGACATTGTTCGTGGAATATTCGCGGCTGTTGTGACCGGTGGATCCGCCGCCGATTCTGCCGCTGACAGTTTTACCCATAGCAGTTAATCTCCTTTCTTCGATGGGGTTGGGCGGGGAGAGCGAAGTAGAAAGCCTTTGTTACTTTCGCGAAAGTAAACGCAAAGGCACTTTTGACAGCCTGCGGCCATCAAAAGGTGCTTTGCGCTCTCCCGAGGGGGAGGGGCGCTGCCCGTTGTCTGCGGACAACCCCCGCCAGGGCTGCCCTTTGAAAAGGGCACCCTGGACCCCGCGGAAACTTCCCGTGACGGTCCGTGTCGATGGTGACGGTGTTTTTGAGGCCCCATAAACACCGACACGACCGTCACGCATCGTCACGCCGGCTGCTGCTTTTTCAAACATAAGCCGACCCTCCTTCCGAGATGCGTCCGCTTGTTCCAGTAATAGATGTTATATTCATTGAACAGGCGGGCAGCGTTGACATTCAGCTTCTGCGTCAGCGCATTCGGCTTCATGTCAACGCCCAGATAATCACGCAGTTCCGTCGGCGATCCTGAGAATTCAGGGTGCTCGGGATGGATCACCTGGGCAATTTTCTCCAGCAAAGGATCAGGCGGCGCCTTCCATAATTCCGTTTCTCTCCGTTCCAGATCCCAGCACAGTCGCTCTTCATTCCGTAAAAGATGCAGCTTCTGATCGGGTTGATCACGGCTGGTAATTTCCAGTACAGCAGTGTTCGCGGTCCGCTTTTCCTTGCTCAGGATGAACGTTCCGTCAGCAGCTCCTGTCAGACCGTTGGTGCCGGACACCATGTCGAAGCTGTCATCTGCATGCTGTTTCCTGGTGTGATGAACCAGCATCAGGCAGATTCCATAACGATCGGCAAACTGCTTTAGGAATGCAATCAACTGGTAATCATTGGCGTAATTGTATGTATCGCCGCACAATTCCCGGACCTTCTGCAGCGTGTCAATGATGACCAGTGAAGTATTCGGGTGATTTACCAGGTATCGGGAAAGCTGTTCGAGCAATCCGTTGCTGAGCGAATGCGCATCGATGGACATGAGCAGATGATCGCTTGTTTCAGTACCGAACATCCGATAAAGCCGCGCCTGAAGTCTCGCGTGATCATCTTCAAGAGAAAGATACAGCACATCCCCCTGTTGCACAGGGAACCCCCACAAAGGGGTCCCTGTGCTGACATGATAGGCAAGCTGCAACATGAGGAAGCTTTTTCCCAGCTTGGGGGCACCGGCAAAAAGATAAGTTCCGCGGTATAACAGTCCGTCGATGATCGGAGTCTTGCCGGTATAGATCCTTTCATACAGTTCGGTCATGGAGATGGTCGGAAGGAAGTACGGATTCATCATGTTCCGTTCCCTTTCTTCGATTTCCGCCATTACCAGCTTGTCGAACTCTTCCTCCGTCATGGCCGGATCTTCGTCCTTGATATCCGACACAGATTGAGGTATACTGTTCGCGGTTAAGGGATTGATTGACTGCCCGGCGTCTGCTGCAACAGGCGCGATTGGGGCGGTCATTCTTTCATTATTCTCCATAGTTTTCCTCCTTCATCCCTTCAAGGGTAATGGTAATCAGATTGATTGTTTCCAGGAGTTCATCCCGGATGTCGCCGACTTTTTCAAGCCGCTTCAGTTCGGCCAGTACGGCCGCGAGCTGATCCTTCAGAGCCTTATATACCCTGGGATTGCCCTGTACAACGATATCCCGCTGCATGCACCGGCGGTAACAGTATTCCTGCTTGGGAAGACCGGACAGCGCAACAGCAATGTTGAGCTGTTCACTTTCTTCCGGAGAAACTCTGAATCCGACCGTGATGCGCCGCCAGCGGTTGCGCTGATCTCGAATCTTAACCGACATGGGCTTTCACCTCCCGCAGGTCATCCAGAGACTTGACAATCGCCTTCTGGGTCGTAGGAAACAGGTGCGCGTACCGGAGCGTGATCTCAATCGTTTCATGGCCCAGGCGGTCGCCGATTGCCACCGCGGAGTATCCCAGATCAATCAGCAGGGATACATGGCTGTGACGAAGGTCGTGAATCCGAATCCGTTTTACACCGGCAGCGGCAGATCCGCGGTTCATCTCATGGTGCAGGTAATCCT
The DNA here is from genome assembly GCA_045546035.1 of Clostridia bacterium. Lineage (GTDB taxonomy): Bacteria > Bacillota > Clostridia > Christensenellales > Aristaeellaceae > Aristaeella. The sequence goes on along the minus strand of JAZQCB010000050.1, from coordinate 16,633 downwards.
TGGTGAAGGCGAAGATCCGGTCTTTCGGGCCGATCTTGTACAAGCGGCGGATATAGTCCCGCATTTCTTCCACCAGGAATTTCGGCATCTGCACGACGCGGTTGCTCTTGGGCGTTTTCGGATCAGTGATCACATCACGACGGTTCATGCGCTGGTAGGATTTATTGATCCGGATGGTTCCCTTGTCGAAGTCAAAGTCTTCCGGCGTCAGGGCCAGGAGCTCTCCTTCGCGGATACCGGTCCAGTACAGCATCTCGAAGGCGTAGAAGGAGCGGGGCTTGCACATCATCGTTTCGATGAACTTTTCGAACTCCTCCTGAGACCAGATCAGCATTTCCCGGTACTGGGATTTCCCCATGTTTCCCACCTTCGCCGCCGGATTCTGCTTCAGATTGTAGAAGCGGACGGCGTGATTGAAGACTGCGCTGAGCTGATTGTGCAGCGTCTTCAGATAAACGGGGGAGTAGGGCTTGCCGTTTTCATCCCGATGATTGATCATCTCGTTCTGCCAGGCTATTACGTCCTTGGGAGAGATATCACTCATCTTGCGCCGGCTGAAATACGGCAGGATTTTCGTCCGGAGGATATGCTCCTTGGTGTGCCAGGTATTCTCCTTGACACGGAGTTTCATATCCTCCGAGTAGAGGTCGAGGAAGCTGCTGAAGGTCATGGTGAGATTGGATTCGACCTTGTTCAGCTGCTCCCGTTCCCAGAGCTGGGCTTCGCGTTTGGTTCCGAAACCGCGCTTCTGGGACTGTCTTCGCTCGCCTTGAAAATCGGTATACCGATAGACGGCGCGCCAGGTATTGGTTGCCTTATCCTTATAGACTGCCATAGGTTAAACACCTTCCTTTCCTTTCGTAGCGGGCTGGTAATAGAGCCGCTCGTTGAAATACTGCCGGTTTACACGGCCGGGAATCGTAATCATTCCCTTTTTCTCCAGTTCCTCGTTAAGCTTCCGGATCAGCTTGTATCCGTAGGACGGGGATACATTCAGCTCCTTGGCTACTTCCTGAACCGTCATGAAACTGTTGGTTTCCACTGGACTTCACCTCCTTTCCTCGTGGGATTCAATCTCACCGTACCTAAACATAATCGTTTAAGCATATCCATGATACTAAACAGAAAAGTTTATGTCAAGAGGTTTTGAAGAAAATAATAAATATTTTTGTTTAAGTTATCCTTGAAAGCACTAAGCATATATGCTATACTTATTTCATCAGGAAACACAAGGAGGCTTTCAGAATGGCTATTGGTGAAAGAATCCGCTTTATCCGCAATCTGCGCGGGATGACCCAGAAGTACCTTGGTATAAAGGCAGGGCTGCCGGAGAAAACGGCGGATATCCGCATGGCGCAGTATGAAGCCGGAACCAGAACACCCAAAGAGGATCTGACACAATCCCTGGCAAATGCGCTGGGCGTTTCCCCTTTGGCGCTGAACACGCCGGACATAGACAGCTATCTGGGTCTGATGCATACGCTGTTCACATTGGAAGACCGGTATGGATTGACTATCGAGACCAGGGATGGAGAAGTGCTTTTCCGTGTTGATCCCCGGAAAGGGAAGGAAGCTGCCAGACTGAATGAAATGGTGTATTCCTGGGCGCCGATGATGGAGAAGTACCGCGCAGGTGAAATCAGTAAGGAAGAATACGATAACTGGCGCTACAACTACCCGCGGGATGACAAGTCTCAGATCTGGGCAAGGGTTCCCAATGCCAAACTGATGGAAGATATCCTGAAAGACATGACGTGAAAGCATTCTGAATGACCTCCTTTGAGAGCATATGAAAAGGGCCAACTGACTTCAGAAAATCAGTTAGCCCTTTTTCCGTTATTCTATGGAGTTCAATCAGATTTATCAGATGTTGCCAAATCGTTGCCAATCGCCCTTTTTCGTTTTCGACTTTCCTTTGTTTTCAAGGGCTGCAGCCGATCTAGCTCTTATTCCCACTCGATGCTGGCGGGAGGCTTGGTGGTTATGTCGAAGACGACGCGGCTGACGCGGGGAACTTCGTTCACGATGCGGGCGGAGATCCGGGCGAGGAGGTCATAGGGAAGACGGGCCCAGTCGGCGGTCATGAAGTCGTCGGTGGTGACGGCGCGGAGGGCGACGGTGTGGTCATAGGTGCGTTCGTCGCCCATGACGCCGACGCTGCGGTTACCGGTCAGGACGGTAAAATACTGGCTGACCTGCCGGCCCAGTCCGGACAGGGATATTTCCTCCCGGAGGATGGCGTCGCTTTCCCGGACGATTTCCGCCTTTTCCGGCGTCACCTCGCCGATGATCCGGATGGCCAGCCCCGGCCCGGGGAAGGGCTGCCGCCAGACCAGCTCCCGCGGGAGTCCAAGGGCTTCCCCCAGGGCGCGGACTTCGTCCTTGAAAAGCATGCGCAGGGGCTCGATGAGCTCCGTAAAACCGAGCTCCTTCGGCAGGCCGCCCACGTTATGATGGCTTTTGATGACGGCGGCATTGGCGCCCTGGCCGCTCTCGATGACGTCCGGGTAGATGGTTCCCTGGGCAAAGTAATCCATCTTTCCGAGCTTTTCGGCCTCTTCCCGGAAAACTACGATAAAATCCCGGCCGATGATATGCCGCTTTTCCTCCGGATCGGTCACGCCCTTCAGATCGGCGAAGAAGCGTTTCGCCGCGTCCGCGCGGACAAAACGCGCCGGGAAGAGATGGCTGAACACATGGCAGACCTGGTCGCTTTCCCCCTTGCGCAGGAGACCGTGGTCCACGAAAACGCAGGTCAGCCGGCGCCCGATGGCCTTATAAAGCAGGGCCGCGGCGACCGAGGAATCCACACCGCCGGACAGCGCCAGCAGCACGGTTCCCTTTTCCCCGACGGCTTCCCGGATCCGGCGGATGGCGGTATCGGCGAAGGCGTCCATCGTCCAGTCTCCGGAACAGCCGCAAAGGCGGAAGAGAAAATTGCGGATCAGGAGGGCGCCTTCTTCCGTATGGGTAACCTCCGGATGGAACTGGACGCAGAAGATCTTTTTCTCTTCGCAGAGCATGGCGGCAATCGGACAGTTGTCCGTTTCCGCGACCGCCCGGAAGCCGGGAGGACAGGCGCTGACCTGCCAGGTATGGCTCATCCAGCAGGGGGAGGCGCCCTTCAGGCCGGCGAGCAGATCGCTTTGCTCCTTCATCCGGACGGTCACCCGGCCGTATTCCCGCTCCCGCGCGCGCTCCACCTGGCCGCCCAGCAGCAGGGCGGTCAGCTGCATACCATAGCAGATGCCCAGAAGGGGGATCCCGGCGTCATAGATCTTTGGGTCGATCCGGGGCGCGCCCGGGTCATGAACGCCGGCGGGACCGCCGGAGAGGATCAGCCCCCGGGGATGCCGGGCGAGAATATCCTCAAGGGGCGTGTTCCAGGGAAGGACTTCCGAATAGACGTGGCATTCGCGGACGCGGCGGGCGATCAGCTGGGTATACTGGCCGCCGAAGTCCAGAATAAGGATCCGTTCGTTTTTCTCCATAATGTCTCCTGAAGCATAGAATGATCAGAGCGTCAAAAGGTGTTTTTTACGCTTCACTCATTACTGAAAGCCTTATAAATCGACGATCTTTGTTGCATCTTTTTCGCCCGAAGGGGTTCTGCCGCCCGCATCATGGAACAGCGATTCGCGGGAAAAACACCCCGCATTTCCCGGCCTCAGACGCCGCTGTCGCCATAGTTGGCCAGCACCCTCGCGGAAGGATCGTCCACATCGCAGCCGGGCCAGGATTTGTTTGGCATCCAGAAGCCGGGGATCATGTGGGCCTGGCCGGGATAATACCGCTCGAACAGCTCCCGGTATAGCAGGCTTTCCTTCGTAAAGGGCCGGCCGTAATCGTATTTCGCCGCTTTTTCCTCAAATTCCTTGTCGGTATAGGTTCTTTCCGCAAACGCCTTCAGATCGTTGACCATGCTGTGGCCCACCGCGTCGGAGAAGGCGGCCTTCTGGCGCCAGAGAATCTCCTCCGGCAGGATGTGATCGTCCGCGAAGGCTTTGCGGATCAGGTATTTTCCCATGTTGTGGCGGGTCATTTTCAGCTCCGGGTCGATGCTCATGGCGTAGCGGACAAACTTCAGATCCCCGAAGGGCACCCGGGCTTCCAGGGAGTTGACGGAAATACAGCGGTCCGCCCGGAGCACGTCGTAGACATGCAGCTCCCGGACGCGCTTTTCCGCCTCCTCCTGGAAGGCGGCGGCGGAAGGCGCGAAGTCCGTATACTTGTAGCCGAACAGCTCGTCCGAAATCTCCCCGGTCAGCAGAACCCGGATATCCGTATGCTCGTGGATCCATTTGCAGACCAGGTACATGCCGATGGAGGCCCGAATCGTTGTGATATCCCAGGTGCCCAGCAGCGCCACCACCGTGGGGAGCGCCTCGAGAACGTCCTTTTCGGAGATGATGACCTCGGTATGATCGCTGCCGATATAGTCCGCCACCATCCGGGCGTATTTCAGGTCAATGGCGTCCACGTCCATGCCGATGGCGAAGGTTCGGATCGGATGGCCCAGGATCCGCCGGGCGATGGCGCAGACCAGGGAGGAATCCAGACCGCCGGACAGGAGGAACCCGATGGGCGCGTCGGCGTCCAGCCGCTTTTCCACGCCGTCCATCAGCAGGCGGCGGAGCTTCGGGCAAACCTCTTCCTCCGTTTTCATGGTAAAGTATCCCACATAGGCCGGATCGGCATAGCGGACGAACTCGCCGTCGACCCAGTAGTGCCCGGGCGGGAAGGGGAGAATTTTTTCGCACATGCCGACCAGGTTTTTCGGCTCGCTGGCGAAGGCGATGCCGCCGTCCCGCGTCTCCCCGTAATAGAGGGGGCGGATGCCGATGGGATCCCGGGCGGCAATCAGTTTCTGACGCTTTCCGTCCCAGAGGATCAGGGCAAACTCCGCGTCCAGGGTTTTGAACATTTCCAGGCCGTATTCCCGGTACAGCGGAAGGAGAATTTCGCAGTCGCATTCGCTCTTCAGGGGATAGGTTTCCATCAGCCGCGCCCGCAGCGGACGAAAACCGTAGAGTTCACCGTTGCAGACCACATAGTCGTCCTCCAGGCGGAAGGGCTGCATCCCTTCCTCATGCAGGCCCATGATGGCCAGACGGTGAAATCCCAGCAGACCGCCGGGGATTTCCGCCATGCGGGTCATATCCGGACCGCGGGAGACGGTCCGGTCAAAACAGGTTTGAATCAGATCCCGCGGGAAGCGGGAGCCGATGATACCGAAAATCGCGCACATATCAGTCGCCTCCATGGATGAATTCAGAGGATATCAGAAGCTTTTCCAGCCGGCCGGCGGCCTCGCGGGTATCGGCGGGATCCCCGAAGGTGGAGAAGCGGAAGAACCCTTCCCCGCAGCTGCCAAACCCTGCCCCGGGGGTGCCGACCACCTGGAGCTCATTGAGCAGGAGGTCAAAGAACGCCCAGCTGCCCAGGCCTCCCGGACACTGCATCCAGATATACGGCGCGTTTCGGCCGCCCCAGTACCGGGCTCCGGCCCCGTCCAGCGCCCGCATGAGCACCCGGGCGTTCTCCTTGTAAACCCGGATGTTCTCATGAATCTGGCGCTGGCCCTCCTCCGAGAAGACGGCCGCGCCGCCGCGCTGGAGAATATAGGAAATGCCGTTGGTCTTGGTGGTGCGGTTCCGGACCCACATGGCATGCAGGGAAAGACCGCCCCGCTCCAGATCTTTCGGGATCACGGTATAGCCCAGGCGGGTGCCGGTAAAGCCCGCGGTTTTGGAAAGGGAGCAGATTTCGATGGCGCAGGTCCGGGCGCCGGGAATTTCGAAAATGCTGTGAGGCAGATCCTCCTCGATGAAGGCCTCATAGGCGGCATCGAAGAGGATCAGGGCGCCGCGGTCGTTGGCCCACCGGACCCATCGGGAGAGCTGCTCCCGGTCATAGGCGGCGCCGGTGGGGTTGTTCGGGGAGCACAGATAGATCAGATCCGCCCGCAGATCGTCCCCGGGCAGCGGCAGAAAATGGTTTTCCGGCCCGGAGGGCAGATGCAGAATTTCCCGCCCGGCCATGATGTTCGCGTCCACGTAGGCGGGATAGGCCGGCTCCATGATCAGGGCCGTATTCTTCCGGTCGAACAGATCCAGCAGGTCTCCCAGCTCGTCGCTGGCCCCGCTGGAGACGAAGACTTCTTCCGGAGAGAGCGCAACGCCGCGCTTCCGATAGTATTCCGCGACGGCCTCCCGAAGAAAGGGCGCGCCGCATTCCGGCATATAGCCGTGAAAGCTTTCCTGGACGGCCTGGTCCTCCACCGCCTGGTGAAGGGCCCGGATGACGGCCGGGGCCAGCGGCAGGGAAACATCACCGATGCCCATCCGGAACAGATGGGCGCCGGGGTGGGCTCGCAGGTAGGCTTCCGTTTTCAGGGCAATATGATGGAAGAGGTAGGACTCCTTGAGATTGGCGTAGCTGAGGTTGGGCGTCAGCATGGGATCACCTCCGAAAAAACAGAAATCAGGCAGGAAATAAAAAAACGGGGCAAAGGATCCTCCACAGGACGCCCTTGCCTTGCTGAGCGAAATGGTATCATTTTCCGGGGAACCGTGTCAAGCGGGGAGAGGGAAAAGAAGCGAGAAGAACAAAGGGAATACAATCGGTCCCCTTGACAGGGAAAAAGGGGAATGATAGGATACGCGCGTCAGGGCAAGGGTGTCGTGAAAGACAGACTTTGCCCTCTTTCTATTTAGGGAAAGGCGCAGAAGGGGAGGAAAAACCGATTGGAGGACTTCGGCGCGGCGCTGAAGCGGTTCAGAGCGGTGATATCCGACGGGTATCTGAACGGAATCGAAGGAGCCGCGGGGGGAAAAAGATGACAAAGTATATTTTTGTAACAGGCGGCGTGGTATCCGGCCTGGGAAAGGGCATCACGGCCGCATCTCTGGGACGGCTGCTGAAGGCCCGGGGTCTCCGGGTGGCTGCCCAGAAGCTGGATCCCTATATCAACACGGATCCCGGAACCATGAGCCCCTATCAGCACGGGGAGGTCTATGTGACCGAGGACGGGGCGGAGACGGATCTGGATCTGGGGCACTATGAGCGGTTTATCGACGAGGATCTGAACAAATACTCCAATCTGACCACCGGCCGGGTCTACGCCAATGTGATCCGGAGGGAACGCCAGGGCGGATACCTGGGGCACACGGTCCAGACCATTCCGCATATTACCGATGAGATCAAGCGGTTCATCTACCGTGTCGGCGAAAAAAACGACGCGGACGTGGTGATCACGGAAATCGGCGGAACCATCGGGGATATCGAGAGCCAGCCCTTCATCGAGGCGATCCGGCAGGTGGGGCTGGAGAAGGGCCGGGAAAACACGCTGTATATCCATGTGACGCTGGTGCCGTATCTGAAGGCCAGCGGGGAGCACAAATCGAAGCCCACGCAGCACAGCGTCAAGGAACTGCAGGGCATGGGCATCAGCCCGAACATCATCGTGCTGCGGGCGGACGAAAAGATCACGGATGAAACGATCTTTGCCAAGATCGCCCATTTCTGCAACGTCAAGGAGGACTGCGTTATCGAAAATACGACGCTTCCGACCCTCTACGCCGCGCCCCTGATGCTGGAAAAGGCGGGGCTGGCGGCGGTGGTCTGCCGGGAGCTGGGGCTGAAATCCCCGGCGCCGGATCTGAGAGACTGGGAAAAGCTGGTGGAGCGGATTGTCCATCAGACCCGGCGGGTTCGGATTGCCCTGGTGGGGAAATACGTTCAGCTCCACGACGCGTATCTTTCCGTGGCGGAAGCCCTGCGCCACGCCGGATACGCGCTGGACGCGGGGGTGGAGATCCGGTGGGTGGATTCAGAGACCCTGACGGCGGACAACGTGGCCGAAACGCTCTCCGGCACGGACGGCGTCATCGTTCCCGGCGGCTTCGGCGGGCGGGGCATCGAGGGCATGATCCTGACCGCGCGATACGCCCGGGAACATCATGTTCCCTATTTCGGCATATGCCTGGGCATGCAGGTGGCGGTGATTGAATTTGCCCGGAACCGGGCGGGCCTTACGGGCGCCAACTCCCATGAGTTCGACGACGCTTCCCCCTATCAGGTCATTCATTTTATGCCCGGGCAGAACGAGGCCATCGACAAGGGAGGCACCCTGCGGCTGGGCCGGTATCCCTGCGTGCTGAAGGAAGGGACGGTCATCGCCCGCTGCTATGGCAGGACGGAGATCAGCGAGCGCCCCCGCCACCGCTATGAGTTTGCCAACGAGTACCGGGACGCGCTGCAGCGGGCCGGCCTTTGCCTGTCCGGGATGTCGCCAGACGGCCGGCTGGTGGAGACGGTGGAGCTGCCGGAGGAAGCGTTTTTTGTGGGTGTCCAGTTTCATCCGGAATTCAAAAGCCGCCCGAACAAGCCTCATCCGTTGTTTCTGGGCTTTATCCGGGCGGCGCTGGATGAAAGTGACAGCGGGATTTCAGGAGAAAAGGGAAGAAAAGAATAAGGCTATTTCAGTCGTATCCACAAACGAAAACCGAAAAAAACGATGGCCGCGGCGGACGTAAACCCGGTCAAAAAAGAGCTTGACGCGGTACGCATCCTGCTGTATTCTTCTGTCAACCAGAAGAAAAAAAGTGGGAGGGAAAAACATGGGCAAATACAGGAATTTTCGCTTTGCCGCCTATTTTGTGGCCCAGGCCGCGGCCCGGGTGACCCGGGAAGAGCTGGAGGAGCAGCTGGCCTTTTTTGAAAAGTATCTTCGGATCGATAAAATCTATCTTGAGCCATGGAGAGGCGTACAGGCCCCGCATGAGCAGATCGAAATGATCCGCGAGGTGCTGCACGCGCACGATATCGAGGTGGCCGGCGGGCTGACCACCGTGATTCGGACCCCGGAGGGGGAAAAGCCAAAGCAGAGGCTCTTTGACACCTTCTGCTATAACGATCCCGCCATGCGGGCAAAGCTTCGGGAGGTGTGCCGTTTTATCGGCGCGCATTTTGACGAATTCATCATCGATGATTTCTTTTTTACAGACTGCGCCTGCGAGGAATGCCTGCGGGCCCGGGATGCCTATAACCGGGAGCACGGCATCCCGGCCGGCTGGCAGGACTACCGGCTGGATCTGCTGCGCCGGATCAGCGAGGAGGATATTATCGGCCCGGCCAGGGAAGCCAATCCAAACTGCAAAATCACCATCAAGTATCCGAACTGGGCGGAAAGCTATCAGGAAACGGGCTATAATCCCGCGGAGCAGAGAAAGCTTTTTGACGCGCTGTATACCGGCACGGAGACCCGGGATCCGGTGACGCAGGATCAGCATCTGCCCCGGTATCTGAGCTTCAGCCTGATGACCTATTTTGAGAATATGTGGCCGGACCACAACGGAGGCGGGTGGTTCGACCCCTTCGATATGCATATTACGGAGCACTATCTGGAGCAGGCGTACCTGACGGCATTTTCCAGGCCGAAGGAGCTGATGATGTTCTGCTTCCAGGCCATGGTGAATCACCCGTTCACGCCCGCGCTGGGCTTCCAGCTGGAGAGGCTGGACGCGCTGCTGGACTTCGCCGGGAAGCCTGTCGGCATCCCCTGCTATCTGCCGGATAACAGCCAGGGGGAGGACAGCGTGCAGGACTATCTGGGCATGAACGGCCTGCCCGTGGTGTGCACGCCCTATTTCCCGGAGGGAGGAACCCAGCTGCTGCTGACCCGCTCTTCCGCCTGCGATCCGCGGGTGCTGGAGAAACTGGACGCATGGCTAAGGAAAACCGGCGGGGATGCCATTGTGACATCCGGCTTCTGGGACGCGGTGAAGGATCGGGGCATGGAAAACTTCACTTCCATCCGCCTGACCGGCCGACACGTTTCCGCCGGGCGGTATCGGGTGGAGGAGAAGGAAAACGTCTGCGTCTTCCCCCGGGGAGACAGGGAGATTTCCTTCCCGGTGCTGGAATTCAGAAATAACGGAACCTGGGCGCTGGTCAAGGCCGCGCATGACGAGGAAAGCTATGGTCTCCTGCTGCGCGACCCCTACGCGGAGGGAAGAATCTACAGCCTGACGGTGCCGGACGCGTATCCGGACTTCTATCGGATTCATGGGACGGCCCTCAGCCGGATCCGCCAGGAGTTCCCGGTTCGTGGCGTCTGGCTGGAAGGCCCGGCGCGAATCAGCCTCTTTGTTTACGACAATGACACGGTCATTCTCTATCCCTATGTGATGGAAGGGGTCCAGCGGGAGCGGATCCGGCTGCATGTCCGCGGCGCCGCGGCTCTGAGGGCTCAGCCTGAAAACCGGGAGATCCTCCCCCTGTACGAAAAGGAGGGCGAAGCCGTGTTTGACCTGATTGCCATGCCCGGCAGATATACCCTTTATCAGATCCTTTTCGCCGCTTCCGGACGGCCGGAAGAAAAATAAAAGGGAAAAGAAACAGCCGTCGGGGTTTACAGAACGGAAGCCAGGCAGCCTCCGATTTCGAAGGAGGCTTTTTCTGGATTATCTCCGGAAAATCCGGCAAGATGGAATCGACTGCCCGCGCGGGTCAGACGGAGGGAGATTTCCTGGCCGGGCCGGATTTCCGTGTTGTAGTGAACGGTCAGATCCGCGATCCGGCTGTCCCGCAGGGTCTCGATCCCAAGAAGGTTGCAGAGCCAGTCCACATAGCGGGTGTTGTTCACGTGGCCGTTGGGATCCAGATCGGTATAGACCGCGTGGGAAGGCAGGACGAGAGTTTCCCCTTCCAGGGCGGGAATGCTTCCGGGCAGGGGCATGGGCTCGGGCAGGTCGCTGTTGTCCGGGAAGCGGGCGTCCAGCCGGTCCGGGGAAACGCTTTGCCGTGTTTCCACATCCATCAGCACCCAGAGGGTGGAGGCCGTACCGATCAGATCTCCCGCCCCGTCCCGGATCAGGAAGAAACGAGGATAGAGCCGGTGCCGGGCGGGGCGGTGATAGGTCGTGACGGTCAGCTTTTCGCCGGAGCAGGGATATCGGTTCATCCGCAGGGCCGTCCGGGCCAGCACCCAGACAATGCCCTTTTCCAGCAGCGTCTCCCTGCCAAAGCCCATGGCGGCGGAATGATACCCGGCGATTTCCTGAAGCTCCACCAGGAGCGCGCCCGGACGCCAGCGGTTGTTTCCGTCGCAGTCGCTGACGCGAAGGGTAAAGGAGTGTTCATAGGTTTTCATCAGCTATACCTCCGGATTGATTCTTTGAAAAACGCGGCTTCGGCGCCGCTGGAAATGGGACGCGAAGGTCATGATCACACGGACTGGCCGCGCCCGGTTTTCCTCATGCGCGGGGAAGGGAGCCGCCCGGGTTGATGACATTAGCGATCTTCTGACGGTTTTCCTCATGCGCGGGGAAGGGAGGCGTGCGTCCGCGATGATGCGGTGAAAATGCCCGTTCCATCCGGCCGATGCGCTCCCCCGGGGACACGGCACTTGACAGGGACGGAGGATGAAGGTACAATGGGCGCCGTGCGAGGTGAACAGGCGGCCGCGTGCCTTCGGGCATGAGGAAAGTCCGGGCACCACAGAGCAAGGGTGCCGGCTAACGGCCGGCGGAGGCGACTCCAGGGAGAGTGCAACAGAAAGAAACCGCCCGGGCGAAAGCCGCGGGTAAGGATGGAAAGGCGAGGTAAGAGCTCACCCGGGGGCGAGGTAACCCGTCCCCGCTGTAAACCCCACCCGGTGCAAGACGCAAAGGAGGCAAGCCGGCTGCTCGCCGCGTCCTCCGCTGTCGCTTGAGCCGCGCGGTAACGCGCGGCCTGGATAGATGACCGCCCCATACAGAACCCGGCTTACGGTCACGCTCGCACGCTTTTTCCGCTCTTTGGACGGCCGTTCGCCGCTCCCTTGAGGGAATGGGATGCTTTCGGCATCCTTTTTTTATTTCCCCGGGGAAGCGAAAGGGAAGGCATCGGTGTCCTTTCTCCGTTTCTCCGGGACGCGAACGGATTTTTTTAGAGATCCCGCCTGCTTTTCCGGGATCAGGGCAGGGCGTTGATCCGCTCCGCGGAGGCCTGCCCGCCCCGGACGGTCACCAGGATGCCGATGGAGGCCTCCTGGGTCTGATAGATCTCGGCCTTCCAGCTTTGCAGCAGGGAGATCACCCGGGGATCGGGCGTGGAGGTTTTTTCCTCCGTACTGGTGGAGATGACCGCCAGGGAGGGCTGCACCGCGCTGACCAGGGCGGCGCTGGTCGCGTCCCCGTCCCCATGGTTGGCGACCTTCAGAACGTCAGCCCTGGGAATCACGCCCCGGCGCAGCAATTCCGTTTCCTCCGGGAACTCCATGTCCCCGGCCAGGAGGATGGTTCCGCCCCCGGCGGAGGCCAGCAGCACCAGGGAATTGTCATCCTCTTTGGTCGTCGCGGGGGAGACGGGGCCCAGGACGGAAAGCGTTCCGCTTCCCAGCGGGAGCGTGTCCCCCGCGTGAAGGTATTCCAGCGTTTTTCCCGCCTTATCCGTCTGCTTCAGGGCGGGATGCTCGTCCTTGTCCTTTTCGGCGAGATAATAGGGCCCGCAGTAGATGTGATCCACGGAGAGATCCGATTTCAGCAGCTTTTTCAGCCCGCCCACGTGATCGGAATCCATGTGGGTAATAATGACGCCGTCGAGATGGCGGACGCCATAGGCCGAAAGAACCGTCTCGACATCCTCCCAGTTCCGCCCCCGGGCGGTATCGATGAGGTAGGCGGTTTCGCCGCTGCGAAGCAGCAGGCAGTCGGCCTTGCCCACGTTCAGGGCCAGAAGGGTCATTTCCTCCTCCGCCCGGGCCGGGGCGCCGGAGGAAAGATAAAGCCCCAGGATCATGGCCAGCAAGAGCGAAATCAGTTTCATGCGCGTCCCTCCTTTTCGTTTTTTCAGGAACAGGTTTCTGACCTTTTATGCGCCTTCGGGCGATTGATTCATGACGTGGGAGACAGAATGCATGCCTTTTCCCAAGCACCTTCTCAGAAACATTTGCCTTCGCCGCCTTTTTTTCCCCTCCGGCCTTTGAAAAACGCATCCAGCAGGGAACGGCATTCCGCCTCCCGGACGCCGGCGGTCCATCGGGATTCGCCCCCAAGGGCGGGATCCCCGGGAAGGTCGTAGACGCTGCCGCAGCAGCCCTTGTCAGGATCGTAAGCGCCAAAGACGCAGCGCCCCAGACGGCTCATGACCATAGCTCCCGCGCACATGGGGCAGGGCTCCAGGGTCACATAGAGGACGCAGTCCTCCAGCCGCCAGTCGCCCTTTCGGAGAGCACCTTCCCGAAGACAGAGCATCTCCGCGTGCGCGGTGGGACCCCCACGCTGTTCCCGGCGGTTATGATCCGCCCAGAGGACGGTCTCCCCCCGGGCGAGCACGGCGCCCACGGGCACCTCGCCTTCCGCCAGGGCCTTTCGGGCTTCCTCCAGCGCCAGGGACATCAGATCCACGGAATCCACCTCCTCGGGCCGCCAGCCGCCGCTCCTGAAACGCCCTTCGCTTCCCGGGGACGATGCGAGCCCTTCTTCCGGGGACAATATAACCGGGAAGAAGCCGAAATGTCAAGCGTCAGCGCGGAAGGGACTTCAATTGAGGACAAACAAAAACCGCAGGCTCGATATGATCGATCGCGCCTGCGGTTTCGCTTCGGAGAAACCGGACAGAAGAACCGTCCCCGTGTCTTGCGAATCGCCCCGTGTCTTGGAAGAATCGCCCCGTGTCTTGGAAGAATCGCCCCCTGTCTCCGCCCGAACCAGACAGTAGAACCGTCCCCGTGTCTTCAGAACCAGACAGTAGAACCGTCCCCGTGTCTTTCAGTAGAACCGTCCCCATGTCTTTTGAACCGTCCCCGTTTTTTTATGCGACGCGGCGGGGCTGGGCGACTACGCCTGCCTGGGTGCTGGCGCGGGTGACGAAATGCTCGGTTTTGTCCCAGTGCTGCTGATGGTGGCAGCGGAGGAGGCCGACGCCCTGATTATAGAAATTGACCACCACCGTCACGACCAGGCCGGCCATCATCAGCGGCAGGGTTTTGAGACGGAAGGGAATCCCGTTATCCTGCCAGTCCGCGGCGTAGAAGAGGCCGAGATAGCTGTAGCCAAAGATCAGCAGGCTCCACACCAGCCCAGGAAGGGGAGGAACGAAGGAGGAAAGCTGCCCCTGCCGGAAGGCGGGGATCATCAGCAGCAGGCTCGACAGAAACTGCAGGACGGAAACCGCCACGGTGGTCATGCTGGCCATGCAGGTAAAGACGCTGAGAAACTCGGGAAAGCTGATCTTTCCGGCGAAGAGGCTGCGGAAGGCGGGCCGGAACTGATGAAGGAAAACGTACCACCGGCCCTGCCCCCAGCGGATCTGCTGGCGGATGGCGGCGCTCAGGCGGGTGGGCTTTTCGTCATAGACGCGGGTAAAATGATTCCACAGCACCCGCCGACCGCTGAGAATCGCGTCCACCTGGATCTCGTGATCCTCGGTCAGGCTCATGGAGGTCCACCCGCCCCGGGCTTTTAAATAGGAAGTGGTCACGGCGAAGCCGGTTCCCCCGATGGCGGCGTTCAGGCCCAGGCGGTGCTTGGCCAGCTGGACGAAACGGTTGTTCACGGTAAAGGTCATATAATAGAACCAGGGGACGACGCCCTGATTGTTTTTGCTGCCCAGATAGCACTGGATCAGATCCGGCCGGCCCTTGTCCAGGAACTGGCTGTTGACCTCCCGGAACATGTTCCGGTCGATCAGATTATCCGCGTCAAAGACCATCAGCAGGTCATATTTCCCGGCGTAGTCGCCGATCCGCGCCAGGGCCTTTTTCAGGGCCACGGGCTTTCCGGTGGGCTCATCGGGAGAGAGGCGGCGGGTCTCGATCACCTTCGCGCCCATTCTCCGGGCCACGCCGGCCGTGTCATCATCGCAGTTGTCGGCGATGATGAAAAAATCCACCAGTTCTTCCGGATAATCCATGTGCTGCAGATTATCGATGATATCGCCGATCACCCGCTCCTCGTTATGGGCGGGAACCAGCACCAGAAAGCGGGACTGGGGATCGTGAGGCGCGTAATCCTTCTTCGCTTTTCCGAACCCGAAGAAGGTCAGCACCAGATGATAAAGGAACAGCCCGGTCAACCAGAAGCTGCATAACAACGATATTCCCTGAAGCACGAGGCTGACGGTCTGCAAAAAAATCCCTCCATCCCTATGCCGCCCTTTGGGCAGCAAGGGAAATTAAACCCCTTTTTGCCTGTTTTGTCAAGGGCGGCAAGGGAAAGAAGGGAAATCAGCGCGTCCAGGGGTCATATTTTCCTGTTTCCAGAATATCCGCGATGCGCCGGCAGGCCTGCCCGTCCCCATAAGGATTGCAGGCGTGGGCCATGGCGGCGTAGGCTGCCGGATCGTCCAGCAGCTCGGTAAAATGGCGGTAAATGACTTCTTCTTCCGTTCCGACGAGGCGAAGCACCCCCGCCTCCACCCCCTCGGGACGCTCGGTGGTATCCCGCATGACCAGCACAGGCCGGCCGAAGGAAGGACATTCCTCCTGGAGCCCGCCCGAGTCCGTCAGGCACAGGCAGCATCGGGCCTCAAAATTATGGCAGGCGAAGACATCCAGGGGCTCAATCAGATGGATCTGTTCGCATCCGCCCAGCTCCTCCTCCGCCAGGCGGCGGACGACGGGATTGAGATGAATGGGATAAACCGCCTTGCAGTCCGGATGCTCCATAAGCACCCGGCGGATGGCCCGGAACATATGGCGCATGGGCTCGCCCAGGTTTTCCCGCCGGTGGGCCGTCAGAAAAATCAGGCGGGATCCCTCCGCCCAGATGAGCTCCGGATGGGTAAAATCAGGCCGGACGGTATGCTTCAGGGCGTCGATCACCGTATTCCCCGTGACAAAAACGTTTTCCGCTTTTTTCCCCTCCTTGATCAGGCGGGAAGCGCTGAGGGTGGTGGGGGCGAAATGATATCGGCTGAGGCAGCCCAGGGCCTGCCGGTTGAATTCCTCGGGGTAGGGGGCGTCCAGATCGTAGGTGCGCAGGCCGGCCTCCACATGTCCCACCGGGATCCGCAGATAAAAGCAGGCCAGACCGGCGGCAAAGGCGGTGGTGGTGTCCCCGTGAACCAGCACCACGTCCGGCCGGGACTGGGAAAGCACCCCCGGAAGCCGTTCCAGAATGGCGCCGGTAATATCAAAAAGCGTCTGCCCCTCCTTCATGATGGACAGATCATAATCCGGGACGACCTGAAAGACAGAAAGCACCTGATCCAGCATCTCCCGATGCTGCCCGGTCACACAGACCAGGGTTCGAAGGCCGGGCCGGCCTTTCATCTCCTTGACCAGGGGACACATTTTGATCGCTTCCGGCCGGGTTCCGAAAACCAGCAGAATTGTTTTCATGGCACGCTCCGATTGTAGGGTTTTGGCGGCGGGCCGCCCGGAGCCTGATTATACGGGGATGGGAGAAACCTGTCAACCTTCCCCCTTCCGCCCAAAACTTTTTCCCGCGATGATGATTGCGTGGAGAAGGGAAAAGATGTATAATGAAAAGTGCATGAGCGAAATTATCGTAAACGCAAAAACGCTTTGCGTTTTGATGCGTTTACGCCGCGCCGGGCGCGTGCCGCAAAGCGGCAAAATTACATTTCGCGCCCGGTCGCATCCGCCGGAGGCTTATCGGAAACGAAAATTAATTTTTCGTTTCCG
>JAZQCB010000049.1:0-5705 GCA_045546035.1 Clostridia bacterium | reverse complement strand
GGCATCCATATACGATCGATATGGAAGCAAAACATTTACATGCGATGTGGATAGTGTGTTTGACAGTACAGGAGCTTTTCTGACGAATGTTGCAGCATCGCTCGGTTTGATTGGAATTGCAAACAGGATCACGCATTCGATTAAGCGGTTGATTCTTCCGATGAGACCGGCCATCTACAGGATGCCGAAACCCGTTCCTTATCCTCCAGTACGAAGGCAGATGATTCCGAGATCAGCAGATCAGGTACACAGACCAGCCCGCGAAGGTCGAACAGGTCCGAACCAGCAGCATCATCAGCCTCCGCATGGAGGAAGACCGCAGGATGGACCGCGCCATGAAAATGGGAAACGAGGGCACAAAATGTAAATCAACGCCTTCGTGGCGTTTACATACACCCCCGGGAGATAACTGCTCTCGGGGATTTTGATGCTTGAAAGTGAAAAAATATCTCTGTCAGGGATTGGTTTCAAGTTATTTTTAAGATTCACGTGTATGATCTGTTCCAGAGAGCTAAGGGAAGGGAGGAAATGTCATGGCCATTCGATACCGCCACGAATGGAAACACGAGATCCGGTATGCGGACCTGCTGGCAATCCGCCAGCGGCTTCGGACCGTTGCGATTCCGGATCCTCATACGCAGGATGGGAAGTATCTGATCCGGAGCCTGTATTTTGACAACCTGAACGACAAGGCACTTCGGGAAAAGGTGGACGGGGTCAACATGCGGGAGAAATTCCGCATCCGGTACTATAACGGAGATCCGACATTGATTCATCTGGAAAAGAAAAGCAAGGTCAGCGGACTGGGAACCAAGTACAGCGCGAAGTTGTCGGCTGAAGAGGCTCAGGCCATTGTGGACGGAGATCTGGATTGGATGCTTGATTCAGGACAAAGCCTGATCCAGGAACTTTACTGCAAGATGCGATATCAGGGCATGCGGCCGAAAACCATCGTGGACTATACCCGGGAGCCTTTTATCTACGGACCGGGAAATGTGCGGGTCACTTTTGACTACAATATCCGAACCGGCCTGAACTGCATCGACTTTCTGAATCCGGACTGCATCACGATTCCCGCGCCGAACGCCGGAATCATCCTGGAAGTCAAGTGGGATGATTTCCTGCCCTCCATTATCCGGGACGCAGTGCAGACTCCGGGACGCAGGGTCACTGCTTTTTCCAAATACGCCCAATGCCGGATGTATGACTGATCATGGATCCGGAACGAATGAAGATTGAGAGGAGAAACAAACCATGACTTTCAGTGACATCTTTAAATCCAACTTTCTGGCAAACGTGACCTCTGTCACAATTCTCGACATGTTCCTGGCCTTGGCCTTGTCCTTCGCCATTGGGCTGTTCATCTTCTTGGTTTACAAGAAGACCTACGCCGTGGTGATGTATTCCTCCAGTTTCGGAGTGACCCTGATCGCCATGACCATGATTTCCACCTTTGTGATTCTTGCGGTGACCAGCAATGTGGTGCTTTCCCTTGGTATGGTGGGCGCCCTGTCCATCGTCCGGTTTAGAACCGCCATTAAGGAGCCCATGGACATTGCTTTCCTCTTCTGGTCCATCGCCGCCGGCATCGTCCTGGCTGCGGGCATGATTCCGCTGGCAGTCATCGGCAGCGTGATCATTGGCATCATCATTCTGGTATTTGCCAACCGGAAATCCCATACCAATCCCTATATCGTGGTGCTTCAGTGTGAGAATCAGGAAAGCGAGAATAAAGCGACCGCTTTCCTGAAGGAGCATACGAACCGGATGAACGTGAAGAGCAAGAGCGTACAGAAAGGCGCGATCGAACTGAATCTGGAAATCCGGCTGAAGGATACCGCAACGGACTTTATGAACGAACTGGCAGAGATGGAAGGCGTGCGAAACGCTGTGCTGGTCAGTTATAACGGTGACTACATGGGCTGATATAAAGAAGAATCATCACGAGGAAGGAGGGAAAGCCAATGTCCACCCATCGATGGATTGACCGGATCTGCGTGATTGTCATGGTGCTTTCCCTGGTTGTAACCGCGCTGTTCATGAACGGCGAAAGGCTTGGCATTGAACTGATTTCAGATACGGACGCGGAAGGCTACGCAGGCAATGAATATTTTACGGCGAATGATCTGAACGGAAGCTGGGACACGTCTGAAGCGACGCAGATTACCCTTTCGGGAGATTCAGCAAGGATCACCGGAAATGGAGCCTACTGGCTGGATGGCAGCCTGATGATTGTGCAGAGCGGTCAATATGTCATTTCAGGCGAATTGACGGACGGGAACATCGTTGTGGACGCGGCGCAGTATTCCAAGGTATGGATTCAGCTGTGCGGTGTAACCCTTTCCTGCAGCGATGACGCATGTTTTCGCGTCAATCAGGCGGACAAGGTTTTCCTGACGCTGGCGGAGGGAACGGAGAACACGCTGTCCGGCGGAGACACCTTTTCTGAAACCGCCCTGACGGACGGTACCAACGCGGTGATCTTCTCCCATGACGATCTGACGATCAACGGCGGCGGAAGCCTGATCGTTTTTTCCTCGTATCTGAACGGGATTACCTCGAAGGATGATCTGATCATCACCGGCGGAACGATCTCCGTGACAGCTCCGAATCACGGTCTCCGGGTCAATGACCACTTCCGGATGATTGCGGCAGATCTGACCGTTACGGCGGAGCAGGATGGCATTCATTCCGAAGGGGATATCGTTATTCAGGACGGAACGCTGACCATCACAGCGGGAGACGACGCGGTTCATTCCGACACCTCTGTGTTGATTCTGGGCGGGACAATCCTTGTTAACGACTGCTATGAAGGCATCGAGGCGGTTACGATTGAAATCAGCGGCGGTGATACCGTGATTCATGCCCTGGATGATGGCTTGAACGCCAATGGATATACAGGCGTTGAATTTGGCGGAGGTGCCGACATGCAGGGACAGATGCCGGAGATGAGCGAAACGCCGTTCCCGGGAGGAAGCATGCCGTCTCCGGGAAATCTTCCGGAAGCACCTGGCACAGGGCCTTTGGCAACAGAGGCTGCAGGAGAAGAAGAAACAGCGACAGAGGCCGCAGAAACAGAGACAGCTGCGACAGAAAGCAAAGTATTATCCGGGGAATCCTCAGAACAGAATACAGATGCTGCCGCTGCACTGGAAAGTGTTTCAGAGGAGGAAGAAAGGGACGCAGCGTCCGGCGAAAGGAGCACATTCTCTGCTGAAAGCACGGATCAGATAACAGGCTCACCCTTTGACAGAGAAAACAGTAAAGCAATGATGCCCTTTGGTGAAAACCAGAGCCCGGACGCTGGAAACCAGTCTGATGGAACAGAAGAGAAGACAATTGTCAGTGCGGATGATACCTGGATCCTGATTTCGGGCGGGAGCCTGACCATCCTCAATGAAAGCGGAAGGGACGCGGACGGGATCGACTCGAACGGTCATATCACCATGACCGGCGGGACGGTTCTGGTCAGTCTGGTTGGAAGCAGCGGAAACAGCGCATTGGATATCGGGAGCGAGAGCGGAGGGATAGCATCAATCAGCGGAGGGACCATCATCGCCTGCGGAGACAGCAGCATGGCGGAAGGCTTTGGCTCAGAATCCACCCAGGCTTCCATCCTGTATTCTCTCAGCGAAACCGCCACGGCCGGGAGCACGATTATCCTGCTGGACAGCGATGGAAAAGAGCTGATCAGCGAAACGATTCCATACAGTTTCTCCTCTATGGTGATCAGCTGCCCGGAAATGGCTGCGGGAGAAACCTATACCATCCGGATCGGTGAAACGGAAGAAAGCATCGAAATGACTGATTTATCCGTCGCTGCAGGAACTGCTTCTGACGCCGGAATGAGACCGGGAAGCAATATGCCGGGAGATGAAGGAATGAGTCGGGGCGGCTTCGGCGATGGCGAAACACCTCCGGAAGGATTCGATGGCACAACTCCTCCGGAGCTCCCGGAGGGCAAAGAAGGTTTTCAGATGCCGGAAGGCGGTGAAGGATCAGAACCGCCTCAGGGAGGCTTTGGTCCTCCGGAAACCATGCAGGATGCTTCTTCGATCGCAAACGGTACATCTGATGAAGCAATTGTCTCCTCAGAGACACAAAGCGCAAGTGAAGGAAATGTAACGCATCAGCCATCGGAAGATGGTTCCGGGCGAAACGAAACCACCTTTACGGAAGGGTCAGTGCAGGGAAACAGTACTGAACAAACTACGATTACGGACAGTTCTTCCGCATGGATTCTTGTGATCGGATCAATCTTTTGCTTGGCTCTGGGCTTAGTTGTGGTATTGGTATATAAAAGATGCCAGCATATTGATGCGTAAGGAAACAACTGCAAAAACAGAAATGGGAGAGCGCGAAGCTCTACCGTCCTGAAAGGAGATGTTCATCATGAAGAAAAACGTATGGATTACGTTGTTGCTGTGTTTATGCCTTGCAGGCAATGCTCTGGCGGTAAGTATTCCCGACGGAACAACGGCTGACAGCGAAAGCTATATCGCCACGGAAACGGATGAAAGCGCCGTGGATGTTTCAGGTACGGCAGCTGCCGTGATTACGAATGCAGATATTCAGAAAAACTCGGGGGACTCCTCGAGCGCGGACGCATCCAGTTTTCGGGGAGTAAATGCGGCTGTGAGGGTTTACGATCAGGCCAGCCTGACGCTGATAAACAGTACCGTTACAGCAGACGCGTCCAATGCCACAGGCGTGTTTGCTTATGATGGTGCTACCATCCTTATGGAAGATTGTGAAGTCACCGTGTCCGGCGGAGGGGCTGGCGGGGTTCAGGTAGCCGGAGGCGGTACGTTAACCGGCATCAATCTGACGGTTACCAGCGCCAGCAAGGCCGCCATCCGATCCGACCGGGGCGGCGGCACCATGATTCTGGACGGCGGCACCTATACATCCACCGGAAAGAACGGCTGCCCGGCGATTTACAGCACAGCGGACATTACGGTGAAAAACGCTAACTGTGTTTCCGAACAGTCCCGGGCGGTTATCATCGAAGGCAAGAATACGGTAACGCTGGAAAACGTGATCATTGAGGGAAATGACCAGTCCACAAAGGAAGGAAGCGTGAAGGCCAACGTCCTGCTCTATCAAAGCGCTTCAGGAGATGCCAGTGTGGGTACAAGTGTTTTTACCATGAACGGCGGAGAGATGACCGCTCACAGCGGCGCCATGTTTTACTGTACGAATACGGACAGCGTGATCAATCTGAAGGAAGCCGCGCTGAACCTTTCCGATGATCAGGCGCTGCTGATTGTCTCAGCCGGTCGCTGGGGCAAGGACGGCAAAAACGGCGGGGACTGCGAACTGAATGCAGATCATCAGTCTCTGAGCGGAAGTATTCTCGTGGATGAAATCTCCTCCCTTTCCGTGAATATGACTTCCTCTCAATTTACCGGAGCCATTACCGGCAATGGAAAAGTAATGGTTTCACTGGACGATGAAAGCACCTGGACATTAACAGGTGACAGTACGATTTCGGAACTGAACGCAAAAACGAGCAATATCGTTTTAAATGGATATTCCCTTATAGTAAACGGTGAAGCCATAGCGGAGTAATATATGTAACAGGGATCAAAACAGAACGGTTATGAGCCGCCTATTCCATGCTGGAGTAGCGGCTTTTTGAATGATTTCATACGGAAACCTTCTCTGTTTGTTAACATGCTTTCGGCTATAACATAAGCTTCCCA
>JAZQCB010000048.1:0-6025 GCA_045546035.1 Clostridia bacterium | reverse complement strand
ATAATCGGGAAGCGGGCCTGCTTTTCGGAACGGTTCAGCAGATGACCCTGTCCATCCGCCGGTCGAAGGCGTCCATGGGAATCTCCTCTGACAGCAGCGCGCGGAAGCAGAGGCAAAGGGTGGGAACGCCCGGATGGGCGGCAAGGTACCGATCATAATACCCCTTTCCGTGCCCCAGACGGGCTCCGGAGAGGGCAGCGGAGAGACAGGGAACGACGACCAGATCCGGATCCCCCTCAAAGGGAGAACCCGCGGGAGCGGGGATACCGAAGGCACCCGGGATCATGGGAGCATCCGGACGCCAGGGAACCGCAGCCATCTCCCCGGAAGGGAGGCAGCGGGGCAGCAGGACTCTTTTTCCTTCCCGCAGGGCCGCCTCCCGCAGGGAGGAAGTGTCCGGCTCCGAGGGCAGGCTCCAGTACAGGAAAACGATCCCTGCTTCCTTCCAGACGGGCTGCGCCAGTGTTCGCTCCGCGATGCCCGCGCTTTCCCTCCGGCGGTATTCCTCCGTCAGAAGCGCCACCCGGGCCCGTATTTCCTTTCGAAGGGCGGCCTTTTTTCCCGGAATATCGTTCAGCAATTGATGCTCCATATCAGCCTCCACGTTTCCGCCGGCGGTATTCCTCCGGAAAACCTGCCGCCCGGGCCCGTATTTCCTTTCGAAGGACGGCCTTTTTTCCGGAAGTCTGTTCCGGAATCGCTGTTCCATATCTGCCTCCACATGGAAGGCCGTTCCGCCCGGCGGATTATATCGCCTGCGGACACAGCTGCCCCGGCTGGGCGGCCAGAAGCTGCTGGGTCATGAGAATCCCGTGCGCGGAGCTGCAGCATTTGATCTTTCCGTTCAGAATCATGTCCACCGCTTCCTGGAAGGGAACCACCAGCACGTCCAGGCTCTCGGTGGGATCCAGATGCTGCGTGGCGACCTTTTTACAGTCCAGGGCCAGGAAAATATGCATGATGTTGGTCAGCTTGGAGGTGCATTCCCGGCTGGACACCAGATGCTGCCATTTTTCGGAGGCGTATCCCGTCTCCTCCAGCAGCTCCCGGCGGGCGGCATCGATGGGCTTTTCTCCGGGATCCACACCGCCGGCGGGAATCTCGATCAGATCTTCCCGGCAGGCATAGCGGTATTCAGATTTCAAAACGATTTTTCCGTCCTCCGTCACGGCGACCACGGCGGCCGCTTCCGGAAAGGTTACGGTATAGTAATCATCGATGCTGACCCCGTTGGGCAGCTCAACGGCATTTTTCTCCACATTCAGAAAACGATTGGAAAGGATTCGCTTGCTTGCGATCGTCCGCCATTTCATTCGCGCTTTTCTCCCGCGGGCGTTCCCGCTGTCTTTGCTCGTAAAAACCCGCGCCGTTCCGGGCGCGGGTTTATTCTACAACGATTCCCTTTGGGATTCAAGCGGTTTTTGCCCGGATGCGGGGGATTCCACCGTGGCTGACAGGTGGGAGACGGCGTTTATGCCCATAAGCATGGAAAACGCTTTCCGGAAAACGGGCGACCCGGCGCGCTTTTTCTTGATGTTTTGACCGGAAGCGGATATACTGGGCAGCGGAAAAAACGCGCGAATTGGTTCGGGGAGGGAAGAGATGATTCAGGATATCGCGCCACATCGGCTGGATAATCGGTTTCAGCCCGGCCGGAAGCCGGAGAAGGACAGCCCGGTTGTTTGTCTGAAGGAAGAAAAGGTACTTCTGCTCGGAGGGGATTTCCCCCGGAGACGGGATTTCCCCGGGCGGCCGGACGAGGCCTTTACCTTTCTGTTCATGCTGGACCGGGACGCCTTCTTCTTTACGGAGGAGGAGGCGCCTCTGCCAGAAGAAGAGGGAACCCGCTGGGTATCCATCCGGGATCTGCGGAGGGAACGGCTGCTGCCGCGGGAGATGATCTTCGCTCTCTATACCGCCCGGCAGCTGATCGCCTGGTATCGCAACAACCGCTTCTGCGGACGATGCGGCGCCAGAACCTTCCATGACGAAAAGGAACGGGCGATTCGCTGCGCCTGCGGGCATCTGATCTACCCCCGGATCGTTCCGGCGGTCATCGTCGGCGTTCTGCACGAGGGGAAAATGCTGGTAACCCAGTATCGCACCGGGTTTGCCCATTTCGCGCTGGTGGCCGGGTTTACGGAAATCGGAGAAACCCTGGAGGAAACCGTGGCCCGGGAGGTCATGGAGGAGACTGGATTGAGGGTCCGACATATCCGCTATTACAAATCACAGCCCTGGGGCATTGTGGACGATCTGCTGGCCGGTTTTTTCTGCCTGGCGGAGGGGGATCCGACCATCCGGATGGATCCCGGAGAACTGAAGCTGGCGGAGTGGCGAACGCCGGAGGAAATCGAGCTTCAGCCGGACGACTTCAGTCTGACCAACGAGATGATGACGCTGTTTAAAACCCGACGGCTGCCGGCATTCTATACGGGCGAATAACAGCCACTGCGCCTGCAGGACAGGGGGACATGCGGGAGAAACGAAACTCCCTTCAACGGTTGAGAAACGGTCGGATCGTTCGGATTGATCCGCCGGTATATGGACAAGAGCGTGAATAGAAACAGTAACGAAGCAACGGGGGATTTTCGCTGTTTTTTCGTTGCTTTAAGCCACTGGTTCTGGTAAAATCCACTCGTGTCTTTATGCCATTTCAAAGGCGGCTAAGATTCCGCGCTGGCAGGTCGACACACGAGATGAGAACTTCGGTTCTGCTCATCATTTTTGTAAGGGAGAAAAACTACGCATTCGCAGCCAGCCAGGGTCATAGTTGCGCCCTTTTTTCGGCTTGCGACGAAACTGCATACAATATTCGTGACGGATAACCGTAGGATTTGACGGGGTCAGCAGGCCCTGTCAGGTTCATGAAAAATCGACGCCCAGAAAGGTGGATAAGCGGAATGAAGAAAAAGAGGATATCCTGGAGCAACAGATATAAACGGTTTTTTCTGAGTGAACGTACAGCCTTGATTGCGGCAATAATGAGTGTCCTTCTCATGCCTGTTATCTATTTTTTTGGCCAACGCTCCGGAAGCCTTGATGCCGCAGGGCTATACGATCTGCTGATTCGTCTGTTGCTGATTGGCACGCTGTATTACGCGCTGAAACGGCATAAGCTTTTTCTCATCCAGGCCGCCACCGTAGGACTGCTGTTCTGCATGCTTTGTTCCCAGTCGCAATATGCCCTGGGAAAACTGGCAAATCAGGATTCGGAAGTCTATATCGTCATGGGCCTGCAGGGGTTTGTTTTTCTTGCGGTGGAGCGGATGATTCTGTTTATTCAGTCATTCGTTTGCGTCAGCCATTTTATCATTCATGCAGCGAGACGGCAGGAAGCCGTTCGGGTTTCTCTCAATCAGGTATCAATTCTTTTCCTTCTGGGCCTTGTGATTATACAGTTGATTATCGCGCCGGTTCTGACTTTTGAACCGAACTACATCTATTATATCTGGACACAGCATCTGGATGAATTGTTTATTTTTATTCTTGTCGCCTGCGCAGAGCTGATTCTCATGATTGATCAATGGGAGTATACAGGAGTGTGATAGCATGAACGGAAACAAACACAGGGCTGTATGGTATCTGTTTACGACAATGCTGTCTATTTTCAGCATATGCACCATTCGTATATTTGATGGCTACAACTGGCCCTTCTACGCGGTTACAGCAAATGCGATCATATCACTGCTCGGACTGGTCGTCCATGTACATTTTGATGTGCGCAAACAGAAACATCCGGCCATGCTCGTGGCACGCATCCTTTTGCTGGTGAATTCCATTTCTGTTTTTATCATGATTGCGTTCAGTCTGTTTATTCTGTTGAGCCAGTACCATAATCTTCTCAGCCCGGATGGGCGAGTTACTTCTCTTTCAGAGATAGAACAGCTTTCTTCGGCGTCCGGAAAAGATGTACTTTTACTGGAGACAGACGATCTGTACATCTATTATGCGGACTATGACAATCTCTCTTACGCGACAGACCAAAGACCTTCCAGCGACGACCCGGACAATCTAATGTGTGTGGGAGCCGCGTTCCAGGACACTTATCAGTTGGGTTTCAGCCATGACAATATCGTAGGCTGGCACACTTCCGGAGGCAAGCTTGAGAGGGGAAAACCGCAGGAAAAACTGGGAGCGCTTACCTACGTGGATGGAACTGCGCGCATCTGGAATACCGAGGAGGCGGAGGAAGCCGTTAAGTACGCCTCTGAACATGGAGGAATTGGATTTCAGCAATTCATTGTCCTTTATGACGGACAGCGCGGTGGTCACAAAAGCAATGAATTCCGATGCTATCGGGTACTTGCGGTTATGAACGGCAGAGCGTGTATCATCGATTCGCGTACACAAATGCATTATGATGAATTTATCCAGGCGCTTAGTGACATTGGAGTTCAGGATGCGCTGTACTGCGATATGGGAAGCGGATGGAATTATTCCTGGTATCGCGGCGCAGATGGGAAGCCTGTCGATATTATCGGTATTCCATGGCCATTTTCCCACAACTGGCTTGTATTCCGGAAATGACCGCGAATACAATGCTCCTTAGGAACCCAGGTACGGTCTATTTCGTTCCGCAAAAGCAGCCGATGCGTCTGAACCGGCATCTGAAGATTCCAGAAAGCAGTACATTGGGATTTATGTTTACAGGGATCATCTGTTCTTTATCAATCACAATCGTCCGGTTCCGTCTGTAACCATAGAGGATTTGAACACACAAGTTGATTTTGATGACAGACATTATCTGAATGACGAGATAAAAGAGATGTTCTTCAAGCTGGATCTGATTCAGTCATATGGTTCAGGTGTCCGGCGTGCAAAAAAGGCGATGGAAGACAATAAGTCTCCAAGACTGGTTTACAGTCCAGATAATGATACGGACGATTACACACAAGTTGTTGCCTACATCAATGAGGAATTTACACGGATTCAGGAAGAAGAAAATCGACATACAGGATCAGGGAAAACGGCAGGGGAAGAAGAACTTCTTCCAGATGATGAAAAGAGTTTGAAAGAAGTTTTGAAAGGAGTTTTGAAAGAAGTTGATTATAGGAAAGTCCTTTCAATCGTTGAAATGATAGATACACAGGGGACTGTGACGCTATCAGAAGCAAAAGCAGCTTGCGGAAAGTCGGATACCACAACCTGGAGGTATCTTGGTTTACTCATCAATACAGGACTAGTGGTTCCTGATGGAGAAACAAATAACAAAATCTATAGAAGAAATTATATCAACAAGTGATTCAGGCGATCGCAGGCCTTGACAATGTGACATGGTGGCACAGGAACATCGAACGGACAGGCTTCTGCCTGAACGGCAGTATCAACCACTATCCGGATTTTATTGTGCGGACTGAAGCAGGAAAGGTCATCTTCGTGGAGACGAAGAGTGACGACCGGGATAACAGTGACAGCCAACGGAAGGTCAGGCTGGGCCGCAAATGGGCGGATTGTGACGGAGCGGATTATAAGTACTACATGGTTTTCGACCGGATCCTGCCGTGACTACGATGACTTCTTCCGCCGCACGAGGTACACGGTGCCGGAGGGCGTGTTTACCGAGGGCGGGCGGATGGAGGCTTTCAATAACGACCTGGTCATCCGCTACCTGGACAGGGTGGTCGTGAAGGATGACGGCTAAGAGGTTACCTTCAAGGCTGGCGTGACCGTGGAGGTTGAGATTTGAGGGCAACAAAGGGCAACATATCACTGTGAAAACGGTGATGTGGCTGCCCGCTTTTGTCGTTCCTGCGGCGATCACACGGGAAAGTTTCCGTTGCATCCGTATATGCCTGTGCTTCACTTCCATCAGGCGAGAATGCGGTTCTCGCCTGTTTCTCGTGTGCGCCCGGCGGCGCACGTTTCTAACGGGTGAAAGTCCCGAACCCGCCCGGTAGTGGGAAGGGTACAGCCGAAGGCAAGGGTGTCCATCGCGAGGTGGAATCTGAAGGAAGCCGGATGTGGGAACAGACTAACGTAAGCGCTTTATCCAGACACGGGTAAGGCGTTTTTTGAATCATAA
>JAZQCB010000047.1:0-9970 GCA_045546035.1 Clostridia bacterium | reverse complement strand
AACGACAGAAAGGTAAACAACATTACCATGTTGAATCATTTTGGAGTGACAGAATCTGTGTTAAACGAGATTGCTGTAGTCCAGGGAAGACGCTTGAAACGCATCGTGAAATGAAGTTTTAGAGCAACGTTTCAGGAAATTTAGGGAAGACGGCTTTGGCCACGCGAAACGCGCTTGCCTTCTCCGCGTCCGTCGCGCTCACCCCCGAGGGCCTGACCGGATCGGCATCGACCAGGATCCAGCTGTACCCGACGATGTCCCTGTCAGAGGTGGTTTCCCGGGGATTGGGGAGGAGCGCTTCGTGCTGGCCTCTGGCGTAGCAGCCTGGTTTGACACAGTTCATCGTCTGATAAAACGTCCGGCCGGGATAGCGGGCGATTTCCTTTTCAATATTTGGGCTGTCCGCCCGGAAATAGCCGCTGATCGTCGGTTTGGGATCAATGCTGCGAATCTCCACGATGTCCTCGGGCTTGTGAAGCAGCAGCAGGCTTCTCAGTATTCCGTCCACGCGATTGTCACCTCGCTCTCCGGCTGCGCCGCATAGTCTTCCCACTTTCCGTCCAGCCATTTGGCGGCGGAAGGAATGAATCTTCCGTTTTCCTTTCTCCAGTCCGCAGAGTTCCTGGCGTTTTCAAGCGCCCGCGTCAGCGTTTCAGCCGGAACATCGCTCAACTCCATCCAGGCTTTCAGCGCGGCTTTCTGCCCCTCATGCCGGGGATAAAGCTTCCACCATCGGAAAAACTCGCTTTCCCGCGCGCTGTTTGTGTGTATATGATTCTTTTCTTTCTTCATTTCTTGTATATGCTCTTTTGAAGCGCGGTCCCTGCTTCTTTCGAGGGCGTTCATGCTCTTTTCGGGCGCGTCCATGCGCTTCCGGCGATCATCCATGCTCTTCTGGAAAGCGTCCGTATCGAGAACGTCCGGGTTCATCCGGCAATCGTCCATGCCCGTCCGGACGTCGTCCGTCTCCATCCCCGCCTGACCATTGCTCCCAAGTCCATCTCCGCAAAGCTCGTCCCAGACACAGATGGTCATCACGCGGCCGGACCACGCCGGTTCAACCCTGATCAGGCCGAGAGCGGAAAGGTTCTGCGCGTGCCTGGCGACGCAGTTGCGGGTCCAGTTCAATTGTTTGGCTATACCCTGAACGGAATAAACCAGCTGGCCC
This sequence comes from Clostridia bacterium, assembly GCA_045546035.1. Lineage (GTDB taxonomy): Bacteria > Bacillota > Clostridia > Christensenellales > Aristaeellaceae > Aristaeella. The sequence goes on along the minus strand of JAZQCB010000047.1, from coordinate 8,802 downwards.
GGCTTCAAAAAGCCATATGCTCTGTAGGAGGCCTTCATCAGGCAGTAGAAGAACAGCTGCCCGTCATAGGGGTCCCGCCAGATCGCCAGATCGAGCGCGTTTCTTGAAATCCTGACATAACCCTGGTTTCTCATCTTTTTCTCCTTTTCTGCTCGTTGTCCCGGAGCTGGAGCCGGCCTCCCGCTCCGGGGCCGTCGCGGGTTCTGAAATGAATGATGGTGTGTTGCCCGGTTCTTTTTTCCCAATAAAAAAGGAAGCGCCGGGCGGCGTTTCCTCAGGGGCCGATATAACAAACCGGAGAAGCGTTCTCTCGCTCCCCCGGTTCTCCACGATAACCATTATACACAGATCGCTCTGAAACGCAAGTCACATCTTGCTGACATTTTGCTGACATGGGGCTGACACGGGAGTGACCTGGGACTGACATGAGTGTAACATGGTTTAGCGAAGAGTTAAGGGAAAAAGCACGGAAATGAAAGGCTTAGCGGACTTTAGCAGGTAAAAAAAGCGAATAGTTGCAATCGTGCTTGACGGATCTGCATCTCCTTCACATGCGCCGTGGCCGGGAGTTCATCCGGCCAGGCCTTTACCCCTTCCGGATCAGGCATTCCTTTCCCTGGAAGGCGAAGCCGTATTTCCGGATGTTTTCCGCGGGAATACCCCGAGCCAGAAGCGCCGCGTCATAGCGCTTTTCCTCAATCTGTCGGAGGGCGTTTTCGACCGTATCCTCCAGCGTCTTTTCCTCATCCAGCGGATCATAAACCTTAAATTCCATAATGGCGGCGAGCTTTCCGTTCTCCTTCGGTTCCATCACGACATCATACCGGCCATACCCGCTTTCCCGGTTGGAGGTCAGCACATAATCCCGGCCGCTCTCCGCCAGCAGCCCCAGCACCAGCCCGTGATAGAAGTTCTCCGGCAGCCTGATGGACGGGTTCTTTCCCCCGTCAAAGGAGCTCATGGAGGTCAGCATAATGTCGTTCAGATACCGGTTCATTCCCCGGACGTCTCCCTGCAGCATGGCCTGGGCAAACCGGGGCAGGCTGCGGGTCTGGGCGAACCAGCCCTGCACCATATCCTCAAACATCAGCCTGACTTCCAGATTGGTCAGCCGCAGGGTGTAGAGCGGCCGGGTGTTCGTCCTGACCGCTTCGATTTTGGATACAACGTGAACAGGTTTCAGATATCCCGTCGCCAGCAGCAGGCTCCAGACGGCGTCGGGGTTCGTATCCAGCTGGTTGTAGATGACCTGCTCGTCCACCGGAACGGTGACTTCTCCGCCCTTAAGCAGGGTTTCAAACTGGCTCTTGATCTCCGGCTCGCCTGTGCGCAGCAACTTTCCGATCAGTCCGTTTCCGCTGGTGTTGGCCCACCAGGTGTCATATTTTCCCTTATCCAGAAAGTTCGTGACCGACCATGGATTGTAAATATCCTTCACAGAGCCAAAGATAAAGCCGTCATACCAGTTTTTGACCTCCCGCTTCGCTTCCTCATCGAAGCCCTGCTGTTCCAGGGACGCAAAGACCTCCTCCTCCGTGAAACCGAAGGTGGTCGCGTATTTATCCGATGTCGTCGTCACAACATCCAGATTGTTCAGATCGGAGAAAATGGATTCCTTGCTGACCCGTGTAATTCCCGTCATGATTCCCCGCTCCAGGAAAGGATTTGTCTTGAAAGTGCTGTTGAAAAGCGCCCGGATAAAAGCGGTCAGTTCATCCCAGTGACCGTGAATATAGGCCTCCTGCAGCGGCGTGTCGTATTCATCCAGCAGAACCAGCGTCTTTTTTCCATAGAAGCGATTCAGCCATTCGCAGAGCCGTTGAATCGTGCTGGACGCAACCGCATCGCTCATGTCGCTTTGAACGCTGTGAAAAAAGGCTCTGTCCGTCTCCGAAAGGATCTCCTCCTTCAGCAGCCATCTGTGCTGACTATACAGATTGGTCAGCATCTGATTGATCTTTTCGCGGACAGCCGGAAAACCTGTCTGCTTTACATCCGCGAAGCTCAGAAATATCACCGGCCATTTCCCCTGCTGCTCCCGCATGGCCGGATCTTCCCATACCTTCAGGCCTTCAAACAGCTCCGGGCGGTTTTCATATTTGTTCGAAAAGAAGCAGTTCAGCATGGACATGTTCAGGGTCTTGCCGAAGCGCCTCGGCCGGGTGATCAGGGTCACGGCGTCTCCGCCATTCCACCATTCCCGAATAAAAGCCGTTTTATCCACATAGAACCTTTGATTCACTCTCAGGCTTTCAAAATCCTGAACCCCGGTTCCGATTTCACGCTTCATGCTCTTCACGCTCCCCCGGCTTCTCCAACGCTTTTCTCCTGGATCTATTATACAAAAAGGGAGGGCAGATCACAAGAGGCGTCCCGGTCACAATTCCATCATCTCCTCGCCTTCCGATCAAGCATCCCTGCTGGCTCGGGGTATTCCCGCGGAAAACATCCGGAAATACGGCTTCGCCTTCCAGGGAAAGGAATGCCTGATCCGGAAGGGCTAAAGAACAAACCGACCTGATGAAGAAACGGAGAAACGCCCTGAATACCAGATAGCAAGCAGCGCCCGGAATCGCAATCATCGCGCTTCCGGGTGTTTCTCGTACGGTATTTCACCGCGCCGTAATCCGGGCGGACCTGACTCGGGCACATGCATCATCATGCACCAGCCGTTGCAATTCCTGTTCCCTGATTTACAAGGCCGGATACTCTCTGGTATAATTGTTTCCGAATTGAGCACGGCCCACTCTCTTTTGCCGTTTGAATGAACGGTGAACCGAATGTGTACCGGCGGATAAAGAAAAAAAGTGGGAGTGAATAAGATGTATCAGGTGAAGGGCAGATGGGCGCTGATTACCGGCGCGGCCCGCGGAATCGGTTATCTGACGGCGAAATTCATGGCGGAGCAGGGCTGCAATCTGATCCTGCACAGCCGGGAGCTTTCCCATACGGAAAAGGTTCTGGAAGAAACGAGAGCCATGGGCGTAGAAGCCCTTGCGGTGGAAGCGGATCTGAACGATCCGGATGCCGTGATGCGCATGCTGCGGGAGATTGACGGATACGGGATGGACGTCGATATTGTGCTTAATAACGCCGGCCTGCAGATCGCGTACCGGACCGATTATTTCAGCACGCCCGTGGAAGATTATGAAATCAGCTTCCGCGTGAACACCATTGCCCCGGCCATGATCTGCTATCATTTTCTGCCGAAGATGATCAAAAAAGGAACGGGGCGGATTCTGAACACCACCAGCGGAATTGCCCTGGACGTCTGCCAGGCTGGATACTCGGCCAGCAAGGCCGCCCTGGACAAGATCACGGTCGACCTCGGCTCGAAGGTCGAGGGAACGGATGTGCTGATCAATCTGACGGATCCCGGCTGGTGCCGCACGGATCTGGGCGGCCCGTAAGCGCCGAACGCGCCGGAAAGCGCCATTCCGGGGATTGTGGTCGGCGTATTTGTGGGTGACGGAAAAAGCGGCCGCTATTTGGGCGCCCAGCATTTTACCGGCCTGTCCCTCGAGGAAGCGGTTCGGAAGGCTGAAGCGGAGTTTGACAGCCCCTACTGATGTTTTACAACAGGTCAGAGGAATTACGATTTCCTGCCCGGCGGGTCATCGTTCTCCCCGGTCAGCCCAGCTTCCGGGAGAAATCCGCCAGCACCTCGGAGATTCTGATCTGCTGCGGGCAAACCTGCTCGCAGCTGCGGCATTGCAGGCAGGCGGACGGTAGCTTGTCGGCCGGCAGCGCGCTGAGCGCCATGGGAGCGATGAAGCCGCCGCCGGTATAGGCGTGCTCGTTATACAGGGAAAGAAGATACGGGATATCCAGGCTCATCGGGCAGTGGCTGACGCAGTAGTGGCAGGCGGTGCAGGGCACGGTACCGCGGGACAGCATCCGCGCGGCGATGTCCATCATCGTTTTCATTTCCGCCTCATGGAGCGGCTTGTCCTCCGCGAAGATCGCGATGTTCTTTTCCAGCTGTTCCTGGCTGGACATGCCGGAGAGGATCATCGTCACCTCCGGGATGCTCTGCAGGAAACGGAAGGCCCAGGCGGGAATCTCCTCCTCCGGCCGGAGGGCTTTCAATGCCGCCTCATGCTCCGCCGGAAGCTCGGCCAGCTTTCCGCCGCGCAGGGGCTCCATGACCCAGACCGGAATGCCCCACTGCCGGAGTAGCTCGACCTTCTCCTTTCCGTGCTGGAAAGTCCAGTCCAGATAGTTCAGCTGCAGCTGGCAGAACTCCATATCCTTGCCGTAGGCGTCCAGGAAGCGCTTCAGCACATCCATCTCCCCATGGCAGGAAAAGCCCAGGTGTTTGATGCGGCCCTGGCGTTTCTGCTCTATCAGGTAGCTGTAAATCCCATACTTCTCATCGTCCAGATAGGCGTCGATGTTCATCTCGCACACGTTGTGAAAGAGGTAGAAGTCGAAATAGTCCACCCCCAGCTTTTCCATCTGGCGGGGGAAGATTTCCTTTACCTTGCTCCAGTTGGAGGGGTCATAGCCGGGAAACTTGGTCGCCACATAGAAGCGGTCCCGCGGATAACGGGCGAGCGCCTTCCCCATCACGGTTTCGGAGTTCTCGCCGTGATAACCCCAGGCGGTGTCATAATAATTGATGCCGTTTTGCATGGCCGTGTCCACCATGCGCAGTGCGGCATCTTCATCGATCCGGCTGTCATCCCCGTCGATGACCGGCAGACGCATCGCGCCAAAACCCAGCGCGGAAAGTTTCAGATCCTGAAAATCCTTGTAAATCATGTTCCCGTCCTCCCATCGTTTTTTCGTTCCCGGTTTCCCTGATTTTACCTTCGAAAGTCAGCCCGTCAAAACCGAAAAAGGGCTGGGCGCGGGCTTAGTGTCATCCCATCACTTCCATATGTTAGGGAAACTTTCCTTTTTGTCAAGATGGCTCTCCGCGTAAAAGCCGCGACCCGTGCCAACGCTGCCGGCGTTTCATCAGGGTGGCATTCTCAAGGGAGCGGATTTCCCGCTCATCTCGAACATGGAAATTGCTGCCGGTCCAAAACCGCGAGCTGATGCCGTCTCCCGCTTGCGATGGGATCCCCGATCCGGTATAATGACCTCCAGACCAGTTTTCCCGGAGGCGTGATCGCATGTTTGATCCCGATCGGATGCCCGTTCTGGAGCGGAAGCCCCGGCTCCTGCTCCACTGCTGCTGCGCGCCCTGCTCCTCCGCGACCATGGAGCGCCTGCAGTCCCTTATTGATCTGGACATCTACTACTATAATCCCAACATCGAGCCCCTCGCGGAATTCGAGAAGCGCGCGGCGGAGGAATGCCGGTTTGTTCAGGCCTTCCGGCCGGACGGGGGCGTAAAGGTCATCGTCGCCGAATACGATCACGAAGCCTTCGAGGAAATCGCCCGCGGCCGGGAGGATCTGCCGGAACGCGGGGAGCGCTGCCGTCTGTGCTACGCGCTTCGCCTCCGGAAAACGGCGCTCTACGCCCGGGAGCACGGATACGACTGCTTTACCACTTCCCTGTCCATCAGCCCATACAAATCCTCCCGATGGATCAATGAAATCGGGCTCGAACTGGAGCGGGAACTGGGTCTTCCCTTCGTATACAGCGATTTCAAAAAGAAAAACGGATACAAGCGTTCCATTGAGCTTTCGGCGGAATACGGCCTGTATCGCCAGAACTGGTGCGGCTGCGTCTATTCCCGGCGGGAGCGGGAGAGAAAGCTGGCGGAGAAAGCCTGAAGTCCTCCTTCCGGACAGGCTGCGGGAATGTCCCGGCTGTTGGTTGGCTCAGTCGGTAGTACCATTAAGGACTGTGACCGTATTCTGGTCCTGAACAAAGGGAAAATCACAGAAGAGGGAGCCTTTGACGAGCTTCTTTCCCGCTGCGGTGAATTTGCCGAGCTGGTGAAGTACCAGCTGCAGTAGCCCTTCCGGCCCCTGGGCAGCGGCGTACTGCGTGAAGCCCGGATTCCGCGTCCCGGGGTATAGCTGCTGCGGACGGACCTGCTGGTACAGCAAGGTTTTTTCTCCCTTTCCTGATTATTTCTTATCTTCAGGTCTAATCCCTGAGGCAGCCGACAGGTATAACAAATACCCCTTTTTCAGTTTTATAGGACATAGGCGCGTTTGCGCAGATTGTAATCAGTAAGGTTGGTTCTCTGTAAGTTGCTCTTGGATGTTTGGGATCAGCCAGTGCTTTTTTATTATATTCGCGAATCATATCAACAAATTTCAGAAGCCCTTGCTCGGCTGCCGGAATTTCATTCATGCCGGTTTTGATTTCTATCAAGGCGTATCTTCCGTCCGGAAGCTGATATACAGCATCAGCCTCCAGACCGCTGTCATCGCTGTAATGCAATACAGTAGCGTCATGAACCTGGGCATATACAAGCAAATCCCTGATAACCAGGTTCTCAAATACATGGCCAAAGAAATCCAGATCATTATTGAAATAGGAAGGATCGATTCCCAATGCCGCCAGACCTATTGACGGATCAACAAACAGATGCTTTTTGGATGCGCGGATTGCTGTTTTGGAACGAATCTGCGGCATCCAGGCATCCAGGTCTTTTATTACAAAAAGCTGCTCCAATGCCGTAATATAAGAAGCCAGCGTGACATCCGTTACATTCTGCGTAGCTTGCACATCCGCATATATACTCGTTTTCTTTGTACGTGCTGCCATATTCCGGGCAAAGGACCATAAAAGCATCCTTGCCCATTCAGGATTCCGTTTAACGTCATCCACTGTACGGATGTCTTTTTGCCAGATCTGACGGTAATAATCCTTTGCGATTTCCAGTTTCGCCATTTTGTCCTTTATTGCAAGGCATCTGGGCCATCCGCCCCGGCACGCGGCAAAAAACAGATCTTTCAGAGTAATTTGGGAAACATTACCCCCGAACTGCGCTTCAGGGTGATCAAACAGCACAGAGAGCGAAATACTCCCATCGGATTCTCCGGTTTCCCACAGAGTCATCGGATACATCAGCAATTCACTGATCCTGCCTGTTCCGGTATGGGGTGTTTTGACCTTTTGACTGGTAGAGCCTGTCAGATAGTATTCACCGATTGCTTCCGGATGATCATCGCAGTCTTTCCTGATGGCTCCCCAGATTTTGGGAGCGTCCTGCCACTCGTCAAAAAGAATTGGCTTTGGATTGGAAAAAAAGAGCGTTGGAGAAGTTTCAGCAACCGCAATATAACCGTCCCGTCTCTCCTCATCCTGAAATTCGATCGTTGTCCGGCAGCGTTCCTTTGCCGTGCGGGTTTTCCCGCAGCCTTTGGGACCAACTATACTGATTGCGTTAAAGGCCTTTATCCGTTGATCAATCTGCCGGTCGATGATTCTTTCTATATATTTCACTTTGTCACCCCCGTCAGATGTCATTATACGGTTATTTTGTGTTTTTCGCAACCTTTGTTTTATGTTTTTCGTCATTTTTGTTTTGGTAATTTCGTCATTTTTGTTTTATGTTTTTCGCCTTTGGTTGTGGTTGATAGCAGTTTGCCCCTACCGGTCAAGCCAACCGACTCTTGTGGTATTTGACAGGTTTTCGTGATTTAGAACCACTATATCTTGTGGTTTTTGCTGCAAACATACTACATAGTGAGAGCACATCGTTCACATCGATGGGGGCACAGGTTCGAGTCCTGTTGCGACCACCAAGCCGAGAAAGTCCTTGAGAAATCAGGGACTTTCTTCTTTTTTGTCTTCTCCTCTTTGCGAGAGGATTTCAAAACGTACACCTTGTGAAACGTCAGATTCCCCTGCATTCTTGTGAAAACAGCTTCCTCCTCTGCCTTGACCTCCTGACGGAAAACGACGCGGCCGTGATTGACCCGAAGCGCGGAACCGCGCTCCTGAGCCAGTACAGCCGCGTGTGTGAAATACGCTCGTTCCATTGCCGCCGCGCCGGCGTGACGGCGTGATCCCCTTTGATTCCGGCTTTTCCGCCCTTACTTTCTTTTCCGGGAAGCCTTCATGACGCCCGCCGCGGCCAGGCTGGCGATCCCAAGCAGAATATTGGAAAAAAATTATTTTTGTATTATACTGTAAATGAAGGAACCTGCTTCGTACCAAAAAGTGAGGACGGCCGCAAACCGCCTCAGACATCCAAAAACGTTCACAGGACAAGGAGGAAAACTCAATGGATAATATCACTGAACTGAACCTCGACGATATGGAAAACGTGTCTGGCGGCGCCGGAGCAAAGGGGGCAGTCACAGCGGACGGAACAGTGGTCACGCTTTCCGGCCCGGCAACATACCAGGTTAACGTCGGCGGGCAGATGATCACCGCCTCGCTGTCCGGAAAGATGAGAATGAATTTTGTCAGAGTCCTGGACGGCGACAGGGTCCGGGTGGAGTATGTCCCGGGCAGCTCGCACGGCCGGATCACCTATCGCTACAGATAATCACGGAGGAAGCGGGGCCGGTTCTGCGCCTCCCGCCCTGATATGGATCAGTATGATGAAGAGGAAACAATCAAGCGGCTCCTGCAACAAAGGCGAAGCCTGGCAACAAGAAGCCCCCTCTGCCGAAGCTGGAAATATCTGGATGAACAACAAAATCTGATCCGGGAGGCTGACCTATGAAGCGAAAGACCGCCAAAGAGATCCTTACCGACTCGTTTCATGAGCTGGCGGAGGGCAGGCAGATTGATAAGATAACCGTTCGGGAGATCGCGGCGAACTGCGGCTATTCCAGCGCGACCTTTTACCGCCAGTTCAGGGACAAATACGATCTGATCGCCTGGGACTATGCCCGGCAGATCGAAAAGGTCATGAGCAGGATCGGGACAGATGGATAT
>JAZQCB010000046.1:0-55891 GCA_045546035.1 Clostridia bacterium | reverse complement strand
CGGATATCCCGGAGAGCGTCCTGCCCCCGGAGGTCCTGCGGCTGGTTAAGGGAGACCGTTATCAGCTGATGCTGATCAACTCCGCGTATGTCATTTCCTCCGACGAGGTCAACGCGCAGATCGACGCGCTGAACGGCATCCTGAAAAAGTACGATCAGGGTGGCATGCTGATCGGCGAGGCTCCCTGCACCAAGGATCTGATTGCCTGCACCAATCACGATTTTACCGTGGTCAGCATGATCTCGATCATCGCCATCTTTGTCATCATCCTGCTGGTGCAGAAGTCGATTTCCCTGCCGGTCATCCTGGTGGGCGTCATCGAGCTGGCCATCGCCACGAATCTGTGCATCCCTTATTTCACCGGCACAGAGCTTCCCTTTGTGGGCCCGATCCTGATTTCCACCATTCAGCTGGGCGCGACCGTGGACTACGCCATCCTGCTGACGACGCGGTACAAGCAGCACAGGATCGCGGGTCTCGACAGGAAGGAGGCCATCGAGAAGGCCGTCGCCTCCGCCGCCCAGAGCGTTCTGGTCAGCGGCATCGGCTTCTTCGCCGCCACCTACGGCGTGGGTCTGTACGCCAATATCGATATCATTTCCTCCATGTGCCATCTGATTGCCCGCGGCGCGCTGCTGAGCGTGGCGGTGGTGCTTCTGCTGCTGCCGGCTGTGCTGATGCTGCTGGATAAGTTTATTGTTCACACGACCTTTGACATGAAGGCCGCCCGCTGAGCTACGAAGAAAGGAAGATCATTCATGAGTAAACGGATTATTTCTGGATTGATTGCGCTGGTGATGGCGATGAGCTGCGCGGCAGCTTTTGCGGAGAATGTCCGGCACGAGCGGGTTTACGCCGTTGTCGGCGCGGACGGCACGGTGCGGAGCCTGACAGACAGCATCCGCCTGGAAAACCCGGAGAAGCTGGATGTGCTGACGGACAGCACCCTGTTAACCGGCATTGAAAACGTGAGCGGTGATGAATCCTTCACCCTGGATGGGCAGACCCTGACCTGGCGGGCCAACGGGAAGGATATCACCTATCAGGGCACCTCGGACAAGCCGCTGCCTGTGGCGCCTGTGGTCACGGCGACGCTGGACGGCCAGGAAGTGCCCGCGTCCCGGCTGAAGGATGAGGATGGGGAGATCGTGCTGACCGTCACCTACAGCCAGCCCGATGCCATGCCGCATCTCGCGGCCTCCGTGATTCTGCTGCCCGAGAGCGGCATCAGGGATCTGACGGTGGAGAACGGCACCGTGCTCTCGCTTTCCGGCAGGCAGGCCGTCCTCGGCTGGGCCGTTCCAGGAGCGGACGCCGCGCTGAAGCTGCCCGATCACTTTACGATCCGCTTTCATGGCAGCCACGCGGATCTTGGCTGGATGATGACATTTGCCAGCGCTGATCCCATTCAAAAAGCGTCGGCTGAGTTTTACAGCCGGATGGGCTTCAATCTCCAGGGCGAAGTGAAGGATGCCATCACCCTGCTGACCGCGCTTCAGAATGGCGAGCCCCTCCCCGAGGTCACCGGAGTGGGCAGGAAGATCCCCGGGAAAATCAACAGCCTGAACAACGGTCTCCAGGAGCTGAACAGCGGGGCCCAGACCATAGCGGATGGTGCTGCGGTGCTGCATACCGGTCTGGCGGCTCTCAGTGCCAACAGTGAGACACTGAACAACGGTGCCGACGCCATCTTCTCCGCCATTCTGGAAACGGCGAACCAGCAGCTGGCGGCTTCCGGCCTTGCGGAGGCAGGCATCGAGGTGCCTGTACTGACCGCGGAGAATTATGCCCCTACCCTGACCGCCCTGATCGCTCAGCTTGACCCGGAAGCTGTGACTGCCAAAGCCAGGACTCAGGTGGAAGCTGTGGTCAGACCCCAGGTGGAAGCCCATGAAGCAGAGATTCGCAGCAAGGTGACAGAGGCCGTTCACGCCCAGGTGCTCGGCCAGGTGCTGGCGGGCGCCGGCATGGGGATGGATGCCGAAGCCTATCTGAACGCCGTCAAGGCCGGACAGGTGGACGGAACCGTACAGCAGCAGATCCAGGCTGCCGTCAATGCGCAGATGGAGACCGATGCGGTCAAAGCACTGATTGATACAAAAACCGCTGAACAGATAGAACAGCTTGTTTCTGAAAAAACGGATCAGGCGATGGCCTCCGACGAGACGGTGGCGGCCAAACTGGCCCAGGCCCAGGCTGCCCGCGGCAAACTGCAGGGTATTCTGGACCTGCTGAACGAAGTCAACACCTTTGTGACGGGGCTGAAGACCTACACTTCCGGCGTCGATCAGGCTGCAGCCGGCGCCGCTGAACTTTCAACCGGCGCGGCGGCGCTGCATGACAGCGGCACCGATCCCCTCCTGACAACGATCACCGCTGCGGAGAAGACTGCGGCCAAAAAGCTTCTCCCTCTGCTGAGGGGTAATGTATCTGCGGCGCTGGATGCCATCGATCAGATGGCCGGTCAGGCGACGGGCTACGATCTGCGCGATGAAGCCTGGGAAACCACTACGCTGTATGTAATCCGGACCGATTTCGATTGAAACGGCCTCTGTCACGGCGAAAGCATTGACGACCATGCACAAGGAAAACCGCATAGCTTTTTCGATGCCGCCCCATTGTTATTCGTGACTTCCGGCCCTTAAGCCACACCGATTAATACCACACCTCGACACAAAGTGCCTGTCGCTTGAGCCACACCGACGCGTGTATCTCAGGAGACAGGCATTTTGTTATCGTGAAGTACACGGTAACGATTGTTATCCGCGAAACCAAGCGTAAGGCCCAGAACGTAAAAAACAACCGCCACTCGGGCCAGGAGTGACGATTGATTCGCAACCTGCGGGTCGCATGACTTCGAAAAACTTCTACTGAGGAACAGCCGTTGGTTCGCTGCTCCTTGTCAAGAGCCCGATCCGCATTGAAGCCATAATCAATACACCCTGAAAGGAAGCAGTTCCTCGGTCAGGAGTAATCCTGATCGGAGGCCTTAGAGGCCGCTTTATCAGGTATAGGATTCCGGGTGGTCGTATTCACCATATTCGCAGCCGATGTGGGTGGCTTCGACTTCATCCGCCAGGACAAATTGCCCGTCCTTCCGGTCATACAGCTTCACGGTGCCCCAGCCGTTGCCGCCGTTCCACAGACGGTTGTGATGCCTGCTGCCGTCCGGCGCTTCATTATCCTCAAACATCAAGCGGATGAGCCGACTGGAGTTGCTCTATCATTGCACGGCCAGGATGGTTCTGTATCTCCAGAAACAGAAGCAGCATGCCAATCCGCAACGTGCGATTCCAAGTTCCCGTTTCATCATATACCTCCACACATTCCAGATTAAAACCGAATGTGTTTTTCATTATATCTCCGAACCTCTTATTTTTATAGAAAAAGAAGATGAACAATTATGGCTGAAACCCTGCGCGAATTGGTGGTCGCGCTGTCGCTGGATTCCAGCAATTTCTCGCGCAATATCACAGAATCGACTTCAGAATAAAGACATCATTTTGATATGGCGTCTTTGTCTTTTTCCAGCCATCTCTGATAAGTCGCGTCGATCAGCGTGGCTCCGACCGGTGCTGTGACAAGGATTGCCAGGGCAGCAAACGCAAGGATTGTATTGCCGCAGGCAAGGCCAGCAGCCAACGGTACACCGCCAATTGCGGCCTGTACTGTCGCCTTTGGCGTTTCGGAAAAGGCGCAGAAAAGCTTTTCCCTCAGCGTCAGTCCTTTTCCTGAAACGGAAAGCCATGTGCCCGCAAGCCGGAAGCAAAGGCCGATACATAGCATCACGGCCATCGCGAAACCCGCCTGCCCGATATAGCGCACATCTACTATCGCGCCTACCAGCGCGAAGAGGAAGATTTCCGCGCCGATCCAGGCGTTGCCGCACAGCCTTGCCTGCGCCGCAGCTCTGGGCATATCCCGAAACCGCAGGGTGATGCACATGCTCATGATGGCCAGCAGTCCGGACATACTGAAGAGATGTTTCAATGCTTCCTCCAGCGCAAGCAGCAGGAAGGCAACCGCAATCAGGATGATGAACTCATTGATTCTGTTGACCTTGATTGCCTTCAGCAAATAAGCAGCCAGCAGGCCTATTATGATACCGACAAGGACGCCGCTGAGGATAGCGATAGGGATCTGGAGAAAATCCCATGTGCTTACACTGCCGCCGGATGCCAGAGAAAGCAGGGCTGAAAAAATGACAATGACATACACATCATCCGCGGATGCTCCGGCTACGATCATCTGCGGAATGCCCTTTTTCATTCCCCAGCCCTCATCCATCATACGGGTCATTCGCGGCACAACTACAGCCGGGGATACCGCCGCCATCACCGCGCCGAGGAGTCCCGCTTCTAGCGTGGCCATACCCAGAAGACGCGGGGCGAACAGGAGAAACGCTAAGATCTCACAAGTAGCTGGGACGAAACATAAGAGGATCGCGGGTCTGCCAATCCTCCGGAGGTCGGCAATGTCCAGAGAGAGACCGGCCTTCATCAGAATCATCACCAGAGCAATGCGCCGAATCTCAGCGGAAATCTGCAAAAGGCTCGAATCCAGCCAGTTCAGGCAATAGGGGCCAAGCAGGAATCCAACCAGCAAGTACCCAATGATGGCCGGAAGATGAATTCTTTTCATCAGGGAACCAATCAGCAGACCAAACAGAATGATGAGCGCGATACTGAGCAGCATGTTCGTACCTCCTGCAAAAAAAAGCTGATGACCCTGCTACACGAGCAGAAGTCATCAGCTGAATCAGCGGTTTAGGCATAAGCCATGGGAGAACCTCATTCCCATAAGTTTATTCTACTACCGCTGTCCCAAAAGTCAATGGATGGAGCGTGATTTATTGAATGACTATTTCACAAAGCGCGGATTGCCAACCAGATCCCTTTTGAAAACTCAGTCATTCCGAAGGACTACCTGCTGAATCATCTGGCTTACGATTTTGCGGAAGCGATCCGATGGTGGTCAAAGAACAAGACGAATTCGTCGGAAGAAATCAGCGCATTCTTCTTTGCGACTGCGCTTAGAGACTGATCAAATAACAGTCATAATCACGGCGAGAAGCTGCCTGAGCTGCATTCCCCGAAGAGCGTTAATGTTCTGCCGGGCTCTTTTTTTGTTCATGAAAAAACCAGAACGGATATTGTATTTCACTGGATTCTCGGCTACAATCTATTGCAGTTCTGATGAATTCAGAGAGGTGACCGTTCCGTGAATGAGGAGACGAAGGAAACGCAAGAATCCTGGGAAGAATCCCATCCCTGGCTCTCGAAGCTGACGCAGCAGGATGAGGATGACTCCCTTGACGAAGTGATCCGGTATACACTGGATGAACTGAGGTTTGCATAGCGCGTAGCGCTAATGAAATAATTGCCCCAGGGCAGAAAGGAAGTATCTCATGAACAAAGGTGAACTGATATGTTGATTTGATGGATTAAAGGCGAAGAGACCGGGGCAGTTGATATCTGGGAATAATTGAGGAGGCGTAGATCAATGAGTAATAAGTATGCTGGGACACAGACTGAGAAAAATCTGCAGGCAGCTTTTTCCGGAGAGTCGGAAGCCCGGAATAAATATACTTATTTTGCCTCAAAGGCAAAGAAGGAAGGCTTCGAGCAGATTGCCGCAATGTTTCTGAAAACTGCCGAGAACGAGAAAGAGCATGCGAAACTGTGGTTCAAGGAATTGAATGGAATTGGAACAACTGCAGAGAATCTTGCAGCTGCAGCTGATGGCGAAAACTACGAATGGACTGACATGTACGAAGGTTTTGCAAAAACAGCTGAAGAAGAAGGCTTTCCTGAACTTGCCGCAAAGTTCAGAGGAGTGGCTGCCATCGAAAAACACCATGAGGAAAGATATCGCGCCCTGTTGAAGAATGTGGAAATGAAGCAGGTCTTCGAAAAGAGCGAAGTCAAAGTTTGGGAATGCAGGAATTGCGGTCACATTGTTGTCGGGACAAAGGCCCCGGAGATTTGTCCAGTCTGCGCTCACCCTCAGAGCTACTTTGAAGTAAACGCCGAAAACTACTAATCGCCTATGGCAATAAAAAAACGCCCAGACCGTAATTAATGACAGCGTAACGCCTGACCTTGATAAAGTCAACGGATTCCTGCATCCGGGAATGCTTGGCCTTGAAAGAAGAGAGCGGCGCGAAATAATCCATGCCATTGACAGTCAGAATGACGCCAATATATTTTCTTTCATTGGACTGCCCAGGCTGTTTGTTATGGAAAAGATGGGCAGCGTATCCGGAAAGAAACTGCACATACGCAGCATCGATCTCGTAAAGCTTAATGTTGTCCATCTTACCTTCTGAAAGAACAAGAGCAGGTTCTCACCTGCCCCTGTTACGATCGCACTCAGAGCAGCGAAACGCTCACTCGTAAACGTCTTGATTAGAGCCAAGAGAAGCTCACTTTATAAGTTTCTCACTCAGGGCTGAGATACACCCGCTGTTAAGCACCTTTAGTATAAACGATTTCTGTATTTTCGTCAATCTCTATTTCAGCGGTGATCCACAGGTTCACACCAGAATTCGTCTTTGGAGATCATTCGTTTTTCCTGCCGTGAATCAAGAAATGCACCCTGTCGGCGCGGAAAAATGCACCCTCTCCGGGGGAGAAGAGAAAAAAGAAAAAGCCTTGATTTCTCAAGACTTTTTCGGGTTGGTGGTCGCAACAGGACTCGAACCTGTGACCCCATCGATGTGAACGATGTGCTCTACCAACTGAGCCATGCGACCATGTTCTCTGTGGGGGATGATTAATCCGCCCAACTTGCGGGAACAGATGGTATTATCGCACAAGGTTTTCTGTTTGTCAAGAGGGAATTTTCAATTCCTCCTCCGAAATCATTCTTGATTCAGGAAGGTGATTCAGGAAGGCCCGTTCCTTCATGCAAACCGATTCCGATCTTTTGGGGCGGAATTCCGGGAATCTGGGCTCGTCCGAGGAGGAAGAAATGTCCCCGTCCTTCCATCATGATGTTCTTTTCCGGATCGACCGGTATTCGAGAAGATTGAAAGCCGAAAGAGGGTTCTGCCAAATGATTGACGTATTATCCGTGGACAATATGCGCAAAAGCGACGCGCATACAATCGCCTCCGGTGTTCCGGGCCGGGAGCTGATGGCCCGGGCCGGAAAGGCCATTTTTGAGGCGGCGGAATGGAAGCCGCCGGTGGCTGTTCTCTGCGGCAGCGGCAATAACGCGGGCGACGGCTACGTGGTGGCGGAGCTGCTGCGGGAGCAAAACATTCCTGTAAAGCTGATTCTGCTTTCCGACCGGTTTTCAGAGGACGGAAGGTATTATTATGACCGCTGCCGGGCGGTGGGAATCCCTGTGCTGCCCTGGCATTCCGGCCTGGATCTTTCTTCCTATGGTTCCATCCTGGATTGCCTTTTCGGAACCGGCTTTCACGGCGAACCCCAGGGTCCTTCCCGGGAGGCCATCGAAGCCGTCAACCACAGCGGTGCTTATGTGGTTTCCGCGGATATCAACAGCGGCCTGAACGGCGACAGCGGTCTGGGAGATCCCTGCGTGCGTTCCGATCTGACGGTGGCCATCGGAGGGTTCAAGCCCGGTCATTTTCTAAACCGGGCGAAGGATGTCATGGCCCGGAAAATCAGTGTCGATATCGGCATTTTCCCGCTGGATCCGCCTTTTCACCTGCTGGAGGAGGCGGACGTCCGCGGTTTCTTCCCTCCCCGCCCCCATTTTTCCTATAAGGGCACCTACGGCTATCTGACCCTGATCGGTGGCTCCCGGAAATACACGGGGGCCATCCGCCTGGCCGCCATGGCCGGCGCCGCCATGCGCTCCGGCGCGGGGGTGGTTCGGGCGGCCTTTCCCTCCTCCCTCTATCATGAAATCGTCCCCGCTCTGCTGGAAAGCACGGCCTTCCCTCTCCCGGACCGGGAGGGTGAGCTGGTCTTCAGCCAGGCAGACCTCGCCTCCCTGGCGGAAAAAAGCCGTACCATCGCCTTCGGCATGGGAATCGGCCTGGGAGAAGGCGCCCGGGACAGCCTTTCCTGGCTGCTGGATCATTATACCGGGAACCTGGTCATCGACGCCGACGGGCTGACACTGCTGGCCGCCATGAAGCCGGAGCGTCTCCGTCAGTCTCCGGCTTCCCTGATCCTGACGCCCCATATCGGGGAGTTCTCCCGTCTGACCGGGCTTTCCCCGGATCAGATTCTTTCCGATCCGGTCAAAGCGGCCCGCGGTTTTGCCGGAGACCACGGGGTCGTTCTCCTCCTGAAGGGGCCCGCCACGATTGTCACGGATGGCTCGGAGGTACTGCTGACGGATACCGGCTGTCCCGGCATGGCTACCGGCGGCAGCGGCGACGTGCTCTCCGGCATCCTCGCGGCCCTGGCCTCCTGGATGCCCGATCCTCTCCGGGCTGCGGCCGCCGCCGCCTGGCTTAATGGGAAAGCGGGCGAAAGGGCGGAATCCCGCTCCAATGCCTACAGCATGACCGCCGGGGACACCGCGCGCGCTGTGGGAGAGGTGCTGACTGCCCTTTTGCGATTTTGACGCCGAAGGCCGCCGCCAAAGGCGAACGCAGTGTCCTTTGGGCATCCATCGTTTTCCGAAGCAGGGAACTCATTCATTCCATAGCGCGAAAGCCAGCCGTCGGATTGCGGAACATGCTTTCACTCCATCATCCGCGGGGCACCGGGCGGAATGCGAAAGCGCTTTCACCCCATCGGCCTCCTGCCCATCGGCAGAAAAACGGTGTGCCGAACCGCTTCCGCCTGTACAAAAGCGCCCCGTCCGTTTCCGGGCGGGGCACTCTTTTTTCTCATTGATGATTCTTTTGTTTCTTTCCGGAGAGGTTTTGTGCCTTCCGAAGAGAGGCTTTTTAATACTCGTCCCTGGATGCTTCCTTCACAGCGCTTTCCACCGCCGCTTCCGTCACGGCTTCCTCGACGGCGGCTTCCATCACGGCCTCTTCCACCGCTTCCGTGGCAGCCTCTTCCACAGCATCTTCGGCGGCTTCCTCGGCGGCCGCTTCCGTTACAGCCTCTTCGACCGCCGCCTCGGCCACAGCCTGCTGCACCGGGTCAGGTGCTTCCTCCACCGCCTGTGCGACGGCCGCCTCGACCTCCTCGGGCCCGCCGATCAGGATCAGGTCGCCGTCGTTGTTGCGCAGGGGATCGGTTTCCGCCTTCAGCTTGTCGGCCATCCGCTGGCCGATCTTGGCCTTCAGGTCGTCATTGGGGCCGGCGAAGAGCTCCTCCCCGGCCTTGGTCGCCACATCGCCCAGCGCGTCCATCAGCAGCCGGATCTGGTTCAGGTAATACTGATAGCTTTCCGTAAAGGTTTTCACGGTGCTGCTGACGTATTCCTGATTGGCCTTGCGGTTGTCGTGAATCTCGTTGTCCAGGTTGAAGCGCTCCACCGCCGCGGTCCGGGCGAATTCCTGTTCCTTTTCTTCCCGGCCGGCCTCAAACTCCTGAATCTTCCGGTTATACAGGTCCTTCAGGCCTTCGTATTCCGCGATGGAGGATTTCAGCTCCTTCTTCAGCTGGTCCAGATCCGTATCGCGCAGCTCGCTCTCCAACTCGGAAACCCGCCTCCGGGCGTTGTCGAGCTGGGTTTTCATCTCGTCCCTCTCCTTGACGTTCTTTTCGATCGTCCTTTTCAGCTCGAGCACCTTGTTTTCCAGTTCCTTGATCTTTGCACCGCCAAACATGGTCTGTTCCCTCCTTGCTCTTTTCGGCCGGCCCTGCCGCGGCCCGGGCCGGAGGCCCTCCATTCCCGAAGGCGCTTCCGCCGGCCAGCTGTACAGCCGCCTTACCCGCCGGATTTCCCTTCGCGTGCCGTTCCGATGATTCTCCATTTCTTTAATTCTCCGCGGTCGCGTCGGTTTCCTTTTTGTTCATCAATTTTTCACATATCAGTCCCCGGCCTCAGCCGCCCACGCCCTTGTCGATCGAGGCGCCCGTCGCCTTGTTGACGATAAAGTTGATCAGCAGCACCACCACGATAATCAGCAGGTTGATCGCGTTTCCGAACTGGGCCCAGCCCTTCTCGGAGTATTGCATCAGCATCGTCGTCAGCAGGGTGTTGCTCGTCGGAACCAGCAGCACGAACAGGCTCAGCTCCCGCATGCAGCTGACCATAGGCAACAGATAGCCCGACAGGAAGCTGGTTTTCTGGATGGGGATGATGATCCGCCCCATCCGCTTATACCACGGCACCCCCTGCATCTGGGCGGATTCCTCGATTTCGGTGGAAAGCTGCAGCATAGCGTTGACGCCGGAGCGGGAGGCGAAGGGCAGATACTTGACCGAACCGACCAGCGCCAGCAGGGCAAAGCCCCGCAGCCAGGGGATGGGAGCCGCCGTCGCCAGATAAACCGCGCCGAAGGCCAGCGCCGGCATCAGATAGGGAAAGAAGGCCAGGCTGCCGACCCAGGAGGCCATCCGGGTTCCCCGCTTCCGGGCGGTGCCGTATCCGATCAGGATGCCGCTGGTTCCCGCCACCAGGGCGCATACCAGCGCCAGCGCCAGGCTGAAGCCCAGGGCGTTCCAGACCTTCGGGTTCAGCAGAATGCCAGTGGAATCCCCCTGATCCAGCCGCTTTTCCAGCCCCGTTCCGATCCAGAAATCGAGGGTCATGTTGGAAAGCGAATAGTCGCCGGCCTTCACGATGACGGACTCAAGCGCGAAGGTGATCAGCGGAATGATGGCGAAAAGCAGCAGGATAATCACCAGCGCGATGGCGATGGGCCGGTTGGCCCGGCCCAGGTTGATCCGGCTGATCTGGCCGGATTTCCCGGTCACGGTGGTAAACTGCTGCCGCCCGCTGGATACCTTCTGGTTCAGGGTCAGGATGGCGACGCCGAACACGATCATGACCGCGACGATGATGTAGGCCTGGCCGGGATAGCTGTCCATCAGGGATTTCAGCTTCGTGCTCAGCACATAGAAACGCACCGGCGAACCGAGGAACACCGGCACCGAATAGGCGCTCATGGCGCTGGCGAAAACCAGCAGCAGCGTGCTCAGCATGGCCGGGCGCACGATGGGCAGCGTGATTTTCCGGATGATCTGGAAGCGGCTGGCCCGCAGGATCGTCGCCGCCTCCTCCAGATTGGCGTCCATATTCCGCAAAATACCGCCGATGAGGATATAGGCGAAGGGCGCGTAATGCAGCCCCAGCACCAGGGCGATCGGAAACGCGCCATACACGAACCACTCCGGCATATATACGCCGAAAACAGAGGCCATGATCCCGTTCGAGGTTTTCAGCCCGATGTTCACATTCTTGAAAAACGTTTCCCAGAAAAGGGCCAGGGTCCAGGCCGGCATGATGTAGGGAAAGGTAAAGACGCCGGAAACGAACTGCTTATACTTGAGGTTCGTCCGGGTTACGAGGAAAGCCACCGTGCCCCCGAAAAGGATCGCCGTCAGCGAGGCGCCGACGGAAACGATCAGCGTGTTCATCAGCGGCTGATAAAACTGGATCCGGCTGTAGTCGTTTTCCGGCGTGGCAAACAGACGCTGAAAATGATAAAAGGAAATCTCCCCCGCCGGCAATCTCGCCGCCCGGGCCTCCCGGCCGGTATGGATGGTGATCGTTTCCTTCATCATGGACAGCAGCGGATACAGCGTCAGCCCCGCCAGCAGCACCAGAAACACCAGCAGAATCAGGTTGGCCGGCTGGCTCAGCCAGGTTTTTGCCCGGCGCAGCCCTCGGGTCATGTTCATCGATCGGTTCACCCCTTTGTCGGAGGAAGGAACGGCCTTGCGGATCAGAAGCGTTCCCGTAAATCAGGGGCCGCCTCATGGAGCCGAAGCCGCTCCGCGGATAGGGAATCGCGGCCGTCCCGCAGACCGGAAGAAATGGAACGGAGCCGCCCCGGCTCCGGGGAAAAGCCGGAGCGGGGCGGCTCCTTCATCATCCGGGGAAGGTTTACCGCTGGCAGTGCTGCAGGATAAAGTCCTCAACCTCGAAATTGGCCAGAAGGTATTCCGTGTCTTCCATAACCAGCGTGCCCTTCCAGACGTCGATGGTCAGATCCCCGTCGTTGACCCCGATGGAGGGTTCCGGAGAATAGGCGCCGATGCTCTTGCCCCAGGGCTGGAAGCCGTCGGCGGTCATCAGATACTCGATGAACAGCATGGCGGTATAGGGCCGCTTCGCCCGGGTGTTGATCATGGTGTACATCGGATACATGAAGCCGGAGAAGGGCTTGACCTGGTATTCGTTCGCCGTCGCGTCATACTGGGCGACGGTCAGGTTGTCCGTCAGCACAGAGGAGGAGCGCAGCTTGCTCAGAACGAACAGGCCGATCTTCCCCGTGGCGGTATCCTGGCTGATTTCCTCGGCAATGGAGGTGTCGGATTTGCCGAAGGTCACGTTGTCCAGGAACTCGGCAACCCACTTGTATCCGGCGTTGTTGTATCCGCCCAGATCGATGGGCTCGCCCTTCCATTCCTGATAGGCCTCTGCCAGCTTCTCGGCCCAGTCCTCCCGCGTGCACATGACGAGGAAGTTCATGTTGACCTTTTCGCTTTCCGGATTCTTGAAGATGATGTTTCCCTTCATCTCCGGCGCGGTAAGCTCCCACACGTTGCGGATGGCGGGAACCTTATCGCCCTTGTTGTTATAGATGAAAAGCTTGTTGATATACTGATGCACCAGGGCGGGCTGCTGATCCGCGGGATCCAGCTTGTCTCCTACGCTGGCGGGCACGAAGTTGAGCACCAGGCCCTCGTCGATCGCGTCGGTCAGCTGGGCCCCGTCCTGAATCATGACCATGTCCGCCGCGTCGGCGCCGGTCTCGGCCCGCAGGCGGGTGTAGATCTCCTGATCCTTCGGGTTGCTGGAGCTGACGGGGATGTTATACAGGGCGGAAAACGCCTCCGCCGCCGTCTCGATCCGGCTGGTATTTCCGTAAACGATGAAGGTTCCGGTTTCGGCCTGGGCCTTTTCCACCAGTTGGTCATGGGTCATTCCCTGCCCGGCGGCGATATCCGCCGCCACATCCGCCGAAGCGAACGCCGCGCCCAGCGCCATCATCAGGGTTAAAAGAATCGCAAGTCCCCTCTTCATTCCTTGTTCCTCCCCTTCTATGTCCGTTTTTCCGGCGGAACCGCCGCCGATCCGTTTTGGCTATTTTACCACAGATCGTGCCCAATTGCCACAGGAAATTTTAAAAATCCCTTGCGTTCCCTGCTGGAAGTTGGCTCCAGACGGTCATCAACGTCTTCGACAAGTAATTCCGGGCTGGATAAGCAGAAGGGGCTGTGAAAGCATCACAACCCCTTCTGCTGTACCTCATTCTCCCTTCACCGGCACATATCCCGCCTGGGCGACGCACTTCTGCCCCTCTTCGGAAACGAGCCATTCGGCGAACCGGGCGGCGTTCTCGTTGCCCTTCTCGTAAACCGCGTAGTAATTCACCGTATAGGGATACGCGCCGGACCGCAGGTTTTCGGGTGTCGGCTCGACGCCGTTGACCGCCAGCACGCGGATCGCCCCGCTGCGATACAACCCTTCCACATAGTACAGATAGGAGTAGCCGATCGCCTCCCGGCTGTTGGGATAGCTGCCGATCTGGGCGATCAGATCCGACATGCCGTCGGAGATGTATTGCGGCTCCGCCGCGGTGATCCGCAGTCCCTTCATCACCATCTCCTCCATGGCCGTCTGGCTGCCGCTGCCGTGGGGCCGCTGATAGGCCGCGATCATCGCGTTTTCCTCGCCGCCCACATCCCTCCATGCGCGGATGGCGCCGGTATAAATCTTCTGGATTTCCTCCTCCCGTAGCTCCTTGACCGGGTTTTCGCTGTTGACCAGGAAGACGAACGCGTCGTAGCAGAAGGGAACCATCACCAGCTCCTTCCCCGCCGCTTCGGCCGCCGCCCGCTCATCGGCGTTCGGCCCTGTACCCAGCACCAGGTCGATCGGGTGTGTGTCGTCCATCATGACGGACTCGGACCGGATCGTGACCGTGGGATTGGCCTCTCCCCGGGTCAGCCGGTCATAGGCGTTGGGCGTGGTGGAAAAGCTGACGAAGCCGTTCAGGTCCTCGTCCGGCAGATCCAGCCACTGCCGGCCCAGCTCCATCGCCAGCGGAACGCAGACCGTGCTCCCGTCCATGGAAGGATACGTGCCCCACGCGCGGATGGAAACTCCCGTGTTTCCCAAAGGGGAAGCCTCCCCCAGCTGGAAGGCGGAGGGATCGGTCACGATCCGCTGCCAGCCCTCCGGCCGCGCCAGGCTCTGGTTGATCTGGGACCAGGAGCCGGTCTGCGTCTCCTCGTCCGTGTCATTTTCTCCCTCCGCCAGTGCGGCGCCCATCGTCATCAAAAGCATCATCAGGCTCATCAGCCCCGCCAGTATTCTTCTCTTTTTCATTTTTCTGCTCTCCTCTCCGTTCTTCCGTCCATACCGTCTTCTCTGTTTTCAATTTACTGAAGCAGCGTTCAGGCGCGGACGGATCCTCCCCGAAGGTTGCGGCGGTTCCCGCCTGTTTTTTTCGGATCTCGCCGCGCTCCGGCTTATTCCGTCATTTCCTCCGCGATCCGGAAGGTCTTCGCCTCCACCCATCCGGCGGTGGTCGCCGTCCGGATCCGGATCCAGCCGTCCTTTTCTTCCAGCTTCTCCGCCTGCTCCCCGGTAAAATGATGGCCGATGGCCGTCCCGCCCGGCGCGTCCAGCACCGGGATCGGCTCAAGGTTGCCTTCCGAAACAAGCACGCCCATTGTCCGCCCGTCTCCTGTCTTCTCCCGCAGGACGCGCACATCCCGGATCATCACGACGATGCCTTCCGTATCCAGATCGGCGTTCGGATCCGTTTCATCCAGACGCAGAGGCCACAGTTCCACCGTTTCCGACTGGTTTCCCCCGTTAAAGTACGCCTGATAATCCGTCCATTCGCCGGGCACCGGCTTCCCATTCTCGTCCAGGAGGCCGGCGTCAAAGGCGGCTCCCTTCGGCTCAAAAAGCGGATTCACGGCCATATACGTGATGTGATCCGGATCCGCCCAGAACTTCTTTGAATAGTCCCATCCGATCGTAAACTTCGCCCGTCCCTGCTGCATCTCCCAAACATCCACCGCCGTTCCGGCCGGCAGGGTTTTAACCGGTTCCGAATCCCCGGGATTGCTGTAAACCGGCACCTCACCCGTCCCGTCCGCCGTATCCAGCCGGGCCGGGCGTGTCTCGCCGAATTTACCTCTTTCGCTCTTTTCCGCCGGCGCCGCCAGGGTTTCCCCGTTCTCGCCCACGAAATGGGTAAAATCGTCCGGATCGATCCAGTCGACCAGCTTCCCTCCCATTCCCTCCGGTGCGGAAAGCCGCTCCAGGCTGATACAGTAGGCCGTGGCGCTGGGAGCCATTTCCTTCACCGTCAGCGGCACCGTCAGGCTCAGCAGCTCCCTGCATTCCCGGAAGGCGTAGGCGCCGATCTTTTTCAGCCCCACCGGCAGGGAAATGGATTTCAGCGGCAGCGGGTTATACGACAGGCCGAAAGCGTACGGGCCGATCTCCTCCGTCCCCTTCGGAACATTGTAATGGGTTTCCTTTTTGCCGGCGGGATAGGCGATCAGCGTCTTGCCGTCGGCGCTGAACAGCACCCCGTCCACGCTGCGGTACTTTGGATTGCCCTCCTCCACCTCGAACCACTCGACGGTCGTTCCGCTCTGGGGCATGCGGAATTCTCCCCGGAAACCCTTCGGGATCACGATCCGGCCGATATAGCAGTCCGTAAAGGCGTTCGCCTCCAGGCGCAAAAGTCCCTCCGGCAGGCGGATCTCCTCCGCCGAATCCCGGTCATAGCTATATTCCGAAATCACCTTCCGGGTCGGCGTAATCTCGATGATTTCTCCCCCGCCAAAGGCCGTAGCCATCGTCATCAGGGCAAGAACCATCGCCGAAACGATGCTGATTCCCTTTCTCATAGATTGCCTCCTCCGCTTGTCCCGCGTGCTCTCTTCCGGCCATTCCGCCGGGAGGCATCGCGCTCTGACCGTTGATACGCTGGATCCAGGGGCCGTGTCCATGCTGTTTTCGTTTTCGATCGTTTTTCTTTCCGTCGCGGCCCTGTTTTCAGGCCCGCGGCGACATTTTAAACCCGTTTCCCACAAACTGAGCGATGTCCCTTCCCGTGTCGTCCGTAACGTTTACGTTGATGACCATGGAGGTTCGCCCGTCCTTGCGGCATTCCGCCCGGGCAATCAGCTTCTTCCCCTTCGGGGCGTTCAGATAGTTGATGGAAACCTGCTGGGCCACCGTGGGCTCGTGAATCTGGTTGGCCAGGGCGGCGAAGGCCAGATCCGCCAGGGTAAAAATCGCCCCGCCCATGACGCCGCCGTAGGCGTTGCGATGCCTTTCGTTCAGCTCGACCGACGCGACGCTGTATTCCTCTGTCAGTTCTTCCAGCACGATGCCCGCCTCATAGGCAAACCGATCCTGCTGAAAATAGGCTCTTGCCTCTTCGATTCCGTGAAAGGAAGCCATTTCTTTCATCCCCTCTTTCCCATTTCCGTCCGTTTCCCGGCCCGAGGACGGATCTGCCCATCCGGGTTCGGACCGCCGCGGCAAGGCGCGCGTCTTTGATTCCGCGCGCGGAGCGGCCGCCCTGCGTTCCTTCGCCAGGGCAGGGGCAAACGCCGCTTTCCGGAAAATCCGCCGGGAATTCATCTTATCATTCTCCGGTCAAAAAGGCAATCCGGCCGGGCACCTCCTTCGCCGCAGAAATCGATGCCCGGGGCCGGAAGGCCGGCTTTTTCCTTCGCCGCCCCCGTGATTCCGTCCCAGGCTCATTTTTTTCTTGCCCCCCGGCCCGGCTTATGGTATGCTATCCGGGACAAATCGGGCGGTTTTTGCCGTCCCCGGGCCCCATTCCATTTACAGAAACGGATCGTGAGCGAATATGAAAGGTTCTGCTTCAAACCATAAGCTGACGGAGCACCTCTCCCCCCTGGCCGCCTGGGCCTTCGCCCTGGGGACGGCCGTGGGCTGGGGTTCCCTGGTCGTCACCGGCAATACCTATCTGGCCCAGGCGGGTCCCTGGGGCAGCATCCTGGGGCTGATCATCGGCGCCGCCATCATGATCCTCATCAGCAGGAACTACGCCTACCTGATGCAGATCTACCCCGAATCCGGCGGCGCCTACGCATACAGCCGCGAGGCCTTCAGCCATGACCACGGTTTTCTCGTTGGGTGGTTCCTGGCCATTACCTATCTGGCCGTCCTCTGGGCGAACGCCACCTCCCTTCCCCTCTTCGCCCGGAACTTTATCGGCCCTGTGTTCCAGTTCGTCCCGCTCTATACGATCTTAGGCTACGATGTCTATCTGGGCGAAATCCTGCTGACCTTCGCCGCCATCCTCCTGACAGCGCTCCTCTGTACCCGCAGCCGGAAGCTGCCGGTGGCGCTGATGATCGTGATGGCCTGCGTCTTCTCCCTGGGAATCCTGGCCGTCTTCCTGGCGGCCGTGACGGGGCACGGAAATCCCGGCGCCATCTCCCCTGCCTTCCTGGAGGACACCTCCGCCCTTTCCCAGGTCATCCGTATCGCGGTCATCTCCCCCTGGGCCTTCATCGGTTTCGAAAGCATTTCGCACTATACGCCGGAATTCTCCTTCAAAGGGAAGAAAATCTTCCGGGTGCTGGTGCTTTCCGTTATCTCCGCCACCGTGCTGTATATCCTGGTTACCTTCCTTTCCGTGACGGCCTATCCCGATCGCTATGATTCCTGGCTGGCCTATATCCGGGACCACGGCAACCTCTCCGGGCTGGAAGCCTTCCCCGGTTTCTACGCCGCCCATCACTACATGGGCAGCGCCGGCGTGGGCCTGCTGATGGCGGCCCTTCTCGCCCTGGTCATCTCCAGCCTGATCGGAAACACCATGGCCCTCAGCCGCCTCTTCCACGCCCTGGGGAAGGACGAGATTCTGCCAAAAAAATACAGGGAGGTCAACGAAAAGGGCCAGCCCGCCAACGCCATCTGGCTCATCGTCCTCCTCTCCCTGCCCATCCCCTTTGTGGGGCGCACGGCCATCGGCTGGATCGTGGATGTGACGACCATCGGAGCAACCCTGATTTACGGCTTTGTTTCCGCCGCCGCCTGGAAAACCGCCCGGCTCCGCCGGGATCGGGTTGAAAAGATCACCGGCGCGGCGGGCCTGCTCCTGATGCTGGGCTTCGGGGCCTATCTGCTGCTGCCCAGCCTCGTTTCCCACAGCGGCATCGAGCGGGAAACCTTCTTCCTCTTCGTCGTATGGACGCTGCTGGGCTTCCTTTTCTTCCGCAACATCATCCGCCGGGATCAGGGCAGGCGCTTCGGCAAGTCCCTCGTCGTCTGGGTTTCCCTGGTCAGCCTGGTGCTCTTTATCTCCGTCATCTGGATGCGCCAGTCCATGATCTCCGCCAATGAGCGAATGGTGTCGGAAATCGAAACCTATTATCAGCAGACCGACGACGGCAGCGGCCAGCGGCTCCGGGATGAGGCCTTCTTCATGGAGGAGATGGAGAAGCTGGAGGTCTCGAATATCCGGACCATGCTGGTGGCCCTGGGTCTGTTCAGCTTCGCGCTTTTCATCATGTTGAGCAATCACCATACCATGACGCGCCGCTCCCTCGAGCATGAGGCCATCGCCAATATCGACCCCATGACCGGTACCAAAAGCAAGCACGCCTACCTGGTTCGGGAAAAGGAGCTGAACGCCGCCATCGAGGAAAAGGCGGAGCTGGCCTTCGCCGTCGCCGTCTGCGATGTCAACGGGCTGAAGCGCATCAACGATACCCAGGGCCACAAGGCCGGGGACGAATACATCTGCGCGGCCAGCCGCATGGTCTGCGAAATCTTTACCCACAGCCCCGTCTACCGCATCGGCGGCGATGAGTTTATCGTCATCATGACCGGCCGGGATTACGACAACCGGGAGGAGCTCATGCGCATGCTCCACGATCTGTCCGTCGTCCATATCGGCGTCGGCGGCGTGGTGGTTTCCGGCGGCCTGGCGGTCTACCTTCCGGAGGAGGACACCTGCTATCACGATGTCTTCGAGCGGGCGGATCAGCAGATGTATGAGGAAAAGAAGCTCCTCAAGGGGCTGGGCTCCGTCAGCCGGGAGGAGGAGCCGCAGCTGCCCGAGGAGGAGGAGCCGGCCGTCCTCCATGTGCGCAAGCGCGTCATGGTCGTGGAGGATTCCGAGATTAATCAGCAGATGCTCTCCGCCATCCTCGAGAAGGATTACGACGTTCTCCCCGCCTCCGACGGTCTGGAGGCGCTCGATATTCTGCAGCAGGAGCAGAACCGGATCGACGTCATGCTCCTGGATCTCCAGATGCCCCGCATGGACGGGCGAACCCTGCTGATGCGCATGCGGGCGGATCCGGATCTGCGGGCCATTCCCGTCATCGTCGTGACCGGAGACGAGCAGGCGGAGGTGGAGTGCCTGCGCATGGGCGCCATTGACTTCCTGCCCAAGCCTTACCCGACGCCGGAAATCATCCATGCCCGGGTCAGCAAGTGTATCGAGCTGTCCGAAACCCGCGCCATCATTCAGTCCACCGAGCGGGATCCGCTGACCGGCCTGTACAACCTGGAATTTTTCAACCGCTACGTGGATCTGTATGACAAGCATTACGCCGATATGCCCATGGACGCCGTCTTCCTGGATGTCAACCGCTTCCATATGATTAACGAGCGCTACGGCCGGGAATACGCCGATGGCGTGCTCCGCCGCCTGGGTGTCCGGCTCCGGAAGCTGTCCCGGGAAATCGGCGGCGTCAGCGCCCACCAGAGCGCCGATGCCTTCCTGCTCTACTGCCCCCATCGCGATGATTATCCCGCCCTGCTTTCCCGCCTGTCCGAGGGTCTCTCGGGCGAGCCGGACGCCGGCGACCGGGTGCGCCTGCGCATGGGTGTCTACGCGAAGGTGGATAAGTCCCTGGATATCGACCGCCGGTTCGACCGGGCCAAGATGGCCGCTGATGCCATTCGGGACAGCCAGGTTCGCTCAATCGGCACCTATGACGATGAAATGCATCAGACCTCGCTCCTGCGGGACCGGCTCCTGGAGGACTTCCGGCCCTCCCTGGAGCAGGGGCGCTTCCAGGTCTTCTATCAGCCTAAGTTCGACATCCGGCCGGATCGTCCGGTACTGGCCAGCGCCGAGGCGCTGGTTCGGTGGAACCACCCCGAGATGGGCATGGTGCAGCCCAGCCAGTTCATCCCCCTGCTGGAGGAAAGCGGCCTGATCTCCGAGCTGGACCGGTTCGTCTGGGAGGAGGCTGCGGATCACATTGCCGATTGGAAGAAGTGCCTTGGCGTGACCCTCAATGTTTCCGTCAATGTGTCCCGGGTCGATATGCTCTCTCCGGATTTGCCGGAGGTGCTGAAGGGGATCGTGGATTCCCGCGGTCTTTCCCCCAGGGATCTGATTCTGGAAATCACGGAATCGGCCTATACCGGGAATTCCGATCACGTGATCGCCATGGTGCGCGAGCTGCGCGGCGAGAAATACGGCTTCCGGGTGGAAATGGACGATTTCGGTACCGGCTATTCCTCCCTGGGTATGCTGACCAACCTGCCCATCGACGCGCTGAAGCTGGATATGACCTTCGTCCGCTCCGCCTTCGGGGAAACCCGGGATCTGCGCATGATCAAGCTCATCCTCGAAATCGCCGATCACCTGCAGGTGCCCGTCATCGCCGAGGGCGTCGAAACGGAGGAGCAGCTCCAGAGCCTTCGCAGCCTGGGCTGCCATTACGTCCAGGGCTATTACTTCTCCAGGCCCGTCCCCCCAAAGCAGTTCGAGCATTTCCTGCAGGCTTAATCCTGCGCCCTGCCGTCCTTTCGGTCCAGGGCGTTTTTCGCCCCTTTCCGTCCCTGACGAAGTCGGGAGCTTCCCCCATCCCCTGCCTGTTCACCCGACGGGCCCGGGAAAATCCTTTCAGAAAGCGAGTCGATCCCCATGATACTGTTTTCGGTCCTTGCCGGGCTCCTCTGCCTGCTGATGCTCGCCGCCCTGGAGCTGAACAAAAATGCCCTCTGGGGGCTGCTCCTCTTCGCGGCGCTGACGGTCGTCTTTTTCTTCGTTTACGCCCGCTTTCTCCATGGCGGGGGTGCCCTGGGGAAGGTGCTGGGATGGCTTTGCTGGCTGGGCTGCTTCGCGGCGGTCTTCTTCCTCTCCTGGCCCCCGACCCGGCCCGTTCCCGCCTGGGACAGCGACGCGCCCCTCCGCTCGGAGGTCGTCTCCCTGAAGGATGGGGATGTGCGGGGCGTGGTGATCATGGACGGCGCTGTGGAGCTCTACGCCGGCATCCCCTATGCTGCGCCCCCCGTCGGGAATCTTCGCTGGGCGGAGCCCGCCCCTGTGAAGCCCTGGGCGGGCGTCCTGGAGGCGGATCACTTTGCCCCCATGAGCATGCAGCCCGTCAGCCTGCCCATCGTGGACAGCCTGACCCAGATCATCGGCTATCATGATTATCGGATTGATCTGAAAAACCGGTACATACCCCCCGTTTCGGAGGACTCCCTTTACGTTAACGTCTGGAAGCCCGCCGGCGCGGCGGAAAAGCTCCCCGTGCTGGTCTTCATCCACGGCGGCTCCCTGAAAACCGGCCAGCCCTGGTATAACGACTATGCCGGAAAGGGCCTGGCCGCGGCGGAAAACGTGGTGGTCGTCAATATGGGCTACCGCCTGGGCGTTTTCGGCTATTATGCCGATGAGGAGCTGGCGGCCGAATCGCCCAACGGAACCACCGGCAATTACGGCCTCCTGGATCAGATTCAGGCCCTGCGGTGGGTGCGGGAAAACATCGCCGCCTTCGGCGGGGATCCGGATAACGTGACCCTGGCGGGCGAAAGCGCCGGCAGCGCCTCCGTCTCCGCCCTGTGCACCTCTCCCCTGGCCCGGGGGCTATTCCGCCGGGTGCTGCTGGAAAGCTCCACCGTCGCCTCCGCCCAGCCGCCCCATTCCTTCCGCCTGCTGCCGGAAGCCCTGTCCTCCGGCGCGGATCTGAAAAAGCGCCATCATGCCGCGAGCGTCGCGGATCTGCGGGCTCTGAAGGCCGAGGCGCTGGTGGGAGAGGCCGAAACCCAGCATCATATTACCGTGGACGGCTACGCCCTCGCGGAGCTGCCCATGGCGTCCTATCGGAAGGGAATCCATAACGAGGAGGCCGTCCTCCACGGCTATAATTCGGAGGAAAGCGGGCCCTTCATCCTCTTCTCCCGCGCGAATCTGAAAAACTATGAGGAAAAGGTTCGGAGCTATTTCAAGTCCTACGCCGACGAGGTTCTGGCCCTCTATTCCCCCTCCACCGACGCGGAGGCGGATCAGTTCTGGGCCGCCGTCTATGGCGCGGTCTTCTTCAATTATCCCCATTACTGCCTGAACCGGCTGGAAAACGAATGCGGCGTGCCGGTCTACGAATACTTCTTCTCCCGGAAAAACGGCCGCCTCGGCCCCTGGCACAGCGGGGAGATGATCTATTTCTACGGCAATCTGCCGGAGCGCTCCTCCCTCTTTACCGAGGAGGATCACCGGCTTTCCCGCGTCGTCATGGATTATATCGGCCGCTTCTGCCGCTCCGGTGATCCCAACGGCGAGGGTCTGCCCCTCTGGGAAGCAAACACGACAAACCGCCGCCTCCTGACCCTGGACGGCGAAGTCCGCATGGAGGACGAGCGCTTCCTCCCCCTCTATGACATCCTCGATCGCATGACCGGCTGGACCGCCCCCGGAGAAAGCTAAAACGAAAACCCGCCCCCTCTGGCGGGCTGTTTTGTTTCATCCTACGTTCCTTCGTTTCACGCGGATCCCCGGGGCCGGATTCTCTTTCCCCCGTTTCTCCCCGCGCCGCGTACGTTTCATTCGTTGACGCTGCGCGGCTCCCACGGATCTACTTCATTAACCTCAGAATCATCGAAATCGGTAATAATCTGAAAACAGCGATGGTCTTCATAACCTTGCTTCTTCCCTTATTCATTTTCTTCCGGAGGCATGCGCGATTCCGGCGGAAAAAATCGGTGACTTCATCCGATTGATAATCTGACCTGAGATAGGACAGCAGATGTACAACATATCTTCCGGCCATGTAATAGTTGATGGTTCCCTCCTCTAAAACAGGCCTCGCGAGACGGACCGAATCCACGCTCAGGAGCAGGGACCTGAAGTTGTTGTAGTCGTATCTTTTTCGTCCGCCATCTGTCGATGAATCCCTTCTCAGTTTGTAAATATATGCGATCCTTTGATCGTAATAGGCTGATTTGGCCTTCAGCGCGATTCTGCGAAGAAAATCAAAATCTTCGCCAATCGCATAGTCCTCAGGAAACAGGAGATTGTTTTGAAGGAGAAATGCCCGACGGATTACTACGCTGCCAATATGCATAGGCATGAGCCCTCTGAAAAGAAGATCTGCGCACTTTTCATTTCTCAATTCTTTTCCGTCCAGTGCTTCGCTGACGTATTTTGTTTCTTTTCCGTCCTCATCCGCCACCTTGTATCCAAAGGCAAGGATATCCGCTTCCTTCTTTTCCGCGATCACGTGTTTATATAAGGCAATGCTTCCTTCCGTAATTTCATCGTCTGAATCCAGAAAATAGATATACTTCCCCCTGGCCTTCAGGAGGCCCTCATTTCTGGTGACAGACACGCCCCTGTTTTCCCTGGAAAAGGTTCGTATATTCGGATAGCGTTCGCTGTTCTCTTTCATGACAGACAACGTATGATCGCTGGAGCCATCATCGATAAGGATGATTTCACAGTTTTCCAGGTTTTCTTTTTCCAGCATGTCAATTGTGTCTTGCAAATAAGCTCCCGCATTATAGCAGGGAATCACAATGCTCAGTATGCACTCCACGCCGCTCGCCCCATTTTTATCTGTTTGCGCTTTCGTTTCGGTGAATGGTCTTCCCGTCACAGCAATCTCCTATCGTTGAATGGCGGATTCGTCCTTCCCTTGACGAGGGGACATATTTCCCCCTGCTTCCATGGCGGGCCCCGCGCACAGAAACAGCATGCAGGGCGCCAGCGACCAGAAGGGAAACAGCGCAACATCCAGCATGGACTGAACCGCGAAAGAGAAGATCATCATCGCGGCGAAGGGGTATTCCGGCCGCGCGAATTGTTTCCCAAACACCAGCCTGATGCCTATGATTCCCAGGCTGATCACCCACAGGAGATACAGGACGCCCGTGGGAATGCCGCAGGCGTAGGCCACGGTCAGGTAGTTGTTGTGGGCGTTGGGGTCGTGGTGGTACTTGAGCACTTCCCTTTCGATAACGTCGGGATCCCTTCCCCGCAGGGTCAGATGCTCAAAATACATCCGCCAGATATCCAGGCGCCCGTTCGAGAATTCATCCAGGCTTTCCTCCTTCTGGACAAACCGGCTCAACGTTCCCGTGGCTTTCCCATTATTTTTGCCGGCTGGAACCATCTTCTCGACCGACCGGCCGTCCGTCGTCATGATCCGTACCGGTTCAAGCAGAATTCCAGAACCCTCGCGCACGGCATAGGCCGGAAGAAGCGTCAGCAGGGCCGCCAGCAGGAACGCGGCGGGCGCTCCTCTTCCGCGCCTTTCTTCTTTCTCTCCGGTCTTTTTCTCTTCCGGCGGATTTTGGCGCATCTGCCTCCGTCTGAGAAGATAAATGCCCTCGATCAGCAGGCATCCCGCCAGGGCCACCGCGGAGGTTCTGCCCGCGCCCAGCAGCAAAAGGGCCATCCCGCATCCTGCCGAAAAACCACAGGCGATCATCCGCCCCATCGTTTTTGCTGAGCGATGCGCAATATACAAGCCGCACATCACCCCGTAGGAGCCGATCGTCGACATGGGATTCGGGTTATGAAGCGGGCCGAAATATCTGTCCGAGGTAAAGCGCGATTGTCCCGCGGCCGCCTGCCAGAGGCAGAGGCCGTAAATCAGCGCGGAGAGGACCATCATTTCGATCGCCATCGCCCGGGGAATGGCCTGGTCGTTCTCCCGGCCTGTCTCGACCAGATAATAGAGCGGGAAAACCGCCAGCATGTCAATGGCCATCAGCAGGTATGACCATCCCGTCTTATGATCAAAAAAGGCGATCAGGATACCAAGGCCTGTCAGCATCATCAGCGCCAGGGGGATCTTCCGAATCCTGCGAAGGTCCGGTTTTCTGTTGATTCTCAGAAGGGTGATGGCCAGCGTGAGTCCCGTTCCAAGGAGCATCGCGGCGCCGATCGTAAGAACAGACCGCTGATAGATTTCTTCAATCAGCCCAAGCGTCAGGGGAAACAGAATCACCGCGCTGAAGAGATAGGGTATCAGCTTCTTCCAGGTCGGTTCCGCCCGGCCCGTGTTCCCCATCGTTATCCTTATTATGGTTCGCACTTCCTTTCCTCCTCTTCCTCCCGGATTTCATTCCTGTTCAGGTCACGTAAGATGGCGACCGTCCGGCCGATCCCGGTCCGGATATTATACGCCGGTTTCCATCCCAGGCGCTTCAGTTTGCTCCCGTCCAGCCTCGCCACGGTCGCCGCGCTGTATCCCTTCTGCTCCATCCGCTCCGGTTTTTCGTAAACGACCCTGGTGCCCGCCGCCTCCGCGGCGATCCCCGCCAGATCTCGCAGCCGGATGTCGGAAGCCGTGTCCGCGATGTTGTAGGCCTCGCCGTCCCCGCCCTTCATCAGCACCGTCAGCAGCCCCGTCACTGCGTCCGCCACATAGGAGAAGCTGTAATACTGTTCTCCCGCGGATTTCAGCACCACGTTCTCCCCCGCAGCCGCCTTTCGGATAAACTGGCTGGCCGCCTTACTGTCGTCCATGCGCATCGTGGGACCGTAGGTTCGGGTCACCCTCGCGATCACCACCTCCAGACGCTTCTGCTCCCGATAGGCCTGGCAAAGGGCTTCGCCGCACCTTTTGCTTTCCGGATAGCCCGCCCGCAGGGTGTTGCAGTCAATATATCCGCAGTCCCGCTCGGAAAACAGCGCCGTATCTCCCCGGTTCTCCCCGTATATCTCGTTGGAGGAGGCGAACAGGAATCTTCTCGCCCCATTTTCGGACGCGAAGGCCAGCATGTTTTCCAGCCCGACCACATTGGTTCGGATCGTCCCGATCGGATCCCCCGCGTACTGCAGCGGATGCGTATTGGAAGCCAGGTGTATGGCAAAATCAACACCGGTCTTTCCGATGTCGAACAAATCGTTCACATCCGCCGGGATCATCCTCAGATGCCCGTCCCCCCGCCAGGCCGAAAAGCGCTCCGCCGCCCGCTCCCTGTCCCGGCACAGGGCGTAAACCGTGCAGTCCAGCCCCCGCCGGTTCATGGTCATCAATGCGTCCGTCAGGCAGCTTCCGATCATCCCGGAGGCCCCGGAAATCAGTATGCTTCTGCCCTTCAGTTTCTCCCAGGGAAGATCCGCGTCACAGATGGTCTCCAGATCCTCCTGATACATCCGGTTCTGATAAAGCCGGCTGCTCCGCTCCCCGCCGTTCCCTGAGGTGTCTTCCGCGGTCGCGCTTCCGCCCGCCCTGCGCTCCATCCGCAGGAAGGCCCGAAACAGCATCAGGTCGTCCGGCGTCGTCAGCTTGATGTTTTTCTCGGATCCGGCCGCGAAATGCAGCCGTTCCCCCATCTCGACCATCAGGGTGTTGGCGTAGACCGATCCGCTGATGCCGATTCTCTTCTCATAAGCTTCCCGATAGCGCCGCAGGATCGTCCCGAACAGGTAAGCCTGGGGCGTCATAACCCGGCGCAGTGTCTCCCGGGGGATGTAATGCTCTGTCGTCCCTGTGTCATCTCCGCATACCGTGAAAATCTGTTCATTGTACGGCAGAGAGGAAACGGCGTTGCCGAACCTTTCGCATGTTTGAATCACATCCGTCAGGATTTCTTCCTCGATCAGGGGACGGATGCCGTCATGGATCACCACCATATCGTCTTCCGCCATTTGATTCTCCAGCGCGAGAAGTCCGTTCCGGATGGATTCCTGAGCGGTTTCTCCCCCCGGCGTGATCCATCTGACCTTCGTCAGGCCGTAGCGTTCGCGGTATTCCCGAACCGTGTCCGCCCATCCCTCCCGACATACGACCTCAATCGCGTCGATGGCCGGATGGCGCTGGAAGCTTTCCAGGGTATAGACCAGAACAGGCTTTCCCTCTACCTCGATAAACTGTTTCGGAACGCTCTGTCCCATCCGCTGCCCCGAACCGCCCGCCAGGATGATCGCCGTAATCATGCGTCCCCGCCTCCCCTCCGTCTCGTGATTCCCCGGATCCGCTTCCGGATCGCCGTCGCCGCCTCCCAGTCCAGAAGCATCGCACCCGCCGCCAGAGCCAGCAGGGCCGCCGTCCCCAGCAGCGCCGCGGCTCCCAGCCACCCTATCCATGTCAGGCCTGCCGGCGGAACCAGCATTCTGCCTGCGGCCGCAATCGGCAGGGAGATCAGCAGATATTTCCCGATTCTGAGAAAATGCGCGGCGGCGCCGTCCCTGAGTATATGCCTGGATGCATAGAGAATCATGTCGATCGTCCGATACAGGTTGGAAACGACCGTTCCCGCCAGCACGCCGTATATTCCCCACCGAAACACCAACGCCAGGGAAACCGCCAGATTGATCAGCGCCTCCGCCGCGGCCCGCCATCTGGTTTGGCGGAAATGCCCCGCGGCGTTAATCAGCGTGCCGGCCGGCATTCTGAGGGACTGAAGCAATCCGTTTATCGTGAACAGAACGGGCAGCAGGGGTCTTGCGTACATCTCCGCGTCGGGGAAGCCGCCGCTGTAAAGCCTGATGAACGGAGACAGCAGCACCGCCATGCAGACGTAGCATGCAAAGACGATGACCATGCCTCCGCACTCAAATTCACGATAGGCTTTCCGAAGCGTGTCCTCCTGTCCCGTGGCAATAACCTGTCCAAAGGCGGGAGTTGACCCGGAGGATATCGCGTTCAGCAGGCTCGATACCCCGTAGGCCGCCAGGCTGTACGTGCTGTAAACGCTGACCTCCCGCAGCGCGCCCGCGGGCAGGCAAATCGTCAGCAGCACCATGTCCGTGTTGTATACAACCAGCGCAGCGATCTGATGAAACAGCACGGATCCCCGCTGGGGCAGTCCCTGCCGAAGCGGCGCGGCCCGGAAGGACACATCGGGATACCGTGTCCGGACATAGGCCTCCACCGCGACGCCGCGAAGGATGTAGATCGCCGCAGCCGCCGCCTTGACCGCGATGGCGGAGGCGCCCGCCCGGATCATCAGGATGGACACGGCCGTCATCAGAACCGTGCCGATAATCTGAAACAGGCTGATCACGTAGCCCTTCTGATCCGCCTGCAGCAGCACCCGGTTCCGGCCGAGAAAGAAATAGTCGAAAACGGTCGTGGAAGCCAGCACTAGGATCATCCTTCGGATAAAGCCCGCGTCCCCGATTTCATTTTGCACCAGATACGGATACAGTACCGTCAGAACCCCCAGCAGACCGACAAACATCGTGCCGGCCCTGAAATAAAACCGCCTTACCGTGGAAACAACACGGCTGACCTCCGCCCGGTTGCCCTCCGCCAGCGGCTTGTAAAGCAATACGGTGCCGGCCGCCCCGATGCCGGCCTCCACAAGGGACATATAGGTAATAAACTGCCCAATGGAGGAAACCAGTCCGTTGACGGAGGAGCCATAGGCCCCGATAAAAAACCGGGGCACCAGCAGGCCGGAAAGGGCCAGCGTTATCTGAAGCGCAATGTTGATGATGATGTTGGCCGCCGTTTTTTCTGTTCTCACCTTTTGCGATCTCCAAACCTCTTCGAAACGTTCTTTCTCCTTCCGGATCGCGGTCCGGGGCCTGCCGCCGTTACCCGCGCCTTATCGCGTCCTTCTCCCCCGCGTCATCCCGAGGTAGCCCCTCTCGCTGATCAAAAACACAGCCGCGCCCAGCCTTCTCCGCCAGGAAAACAGGGACGATGGGCGAAACAGGCAGGCGAGTATGTCCCTCCGATGCCTCCTGAGCCATTCGGTGATCCGCCTGTATTCCGGATCCTCCGCCGGAACGCCGCGGCTGTTCATTTTATCCGCAAGAGCAAAGTGTGCCCAGATCTGCCTGCCGAGAATGTCCGGCATGACTTCCGGATATTCCGGGCATTCCCGCTTCACGTACGCGTCCACCGTCTCCCACGCTGTCAATAAATCCAACATTTTGGGATGATACCCGCCGGAGCTGCTGTCTTCCCGGATCCTGTAGGCGTAAAGAGGTTCGGATGTTATCGCAACCCTTTCCGCCTTCCGCAGCGCCTGGACGACAAATACCGCGTCCTCTCCCACCCGCAGCGGCGGAAAGGCGAGAGATTGAATGACTGTTCTCTCAAAAATCTTATCCCATGGGTAGGCCGTGATCATCCTGCTGACGATACACTCCCGCATCGCCTCTTTTCCGGAAATGACCCGCTCCTCAGGCTGCCTCCCTCGTCCTCTGCCGGACCTGTGCTCCCCCGGCGCCTGGGCGTCAAAACGCCCGCAGCAGCCGATCTGCGCCCCGTGCTTTTGAATCAGCGTATACAGCTTCTCCAGCATATGCGGCGCCATGTAGTCGTCGCTGTCCGCGAAGCAGATAAACCGCCCGGAGGCCAGGGCGATGCCTTCGTTTCTGGCGGCGCTGACCCCCCGGTTGTCCCTGTGATAAACACGAACGCGGGAATCCTTCTCCGCGTACGCGTCGCAGATCGCCGGGCTGCCGTCCGTCGATCCGTCGTCCATCAGCAGAATTTCGATCCGGTCAAAGGTCTGGCCGATGACGGAATCGACGCATTCTCTCAGATACCGTTCCGTGTTATAGACGGGAATGATCACGGAAATCTCCGGCGCGCGCTCGTTCATCAGTACGCTGTATAGCTCCTTTCCGTATCAATCAGGATGGCGTCATGCTGCGGCCTGCGCCGCTCCTCCGGCGGCCATTCCATATAATCCCCAAAGGCAACGCGCAGATACGCGTCATACCCTTCCGGAATGGGCAGCTCCGCCTCCTCGAAGGGGACCCTTCGGGCCCGGCGGAAGGCCCCGGCGGGATACTCGTTGCGCATGTAGTGCGGCCCCGCGCAAAGCTCCGTCATTTTTTCGCTCTTCTCCAGGGGATATCGGGACATCCGCCGCTCGGCCAGGCGCCAGATCCGGTACCGCTGCCTGTCCCCCGGAATCAGCCTCAGCAGGAGCCTTCCCGCCTTTTTCACCGCCGGGCCGTGGTTTTCCGGCACCAGCTGGGCGCAGAACAGCTGGTAGACCAGCGCCCAAAACATCTGGCTGTATCTCCTGTTTTTCCGTTCCGGGCAGCCGTCAATGGGAAAAACGTCAATGGAAATCCCGTGAACGATGTCCAGGTCGGCCTGATAGGGCTTGATCATCGTAGTGGTTTTATCCCGGATCGTCATAAAGATGTTGTGATCGTTGTAATCCTCCGCGGGACAGGCCATGTGGAAGCGCTCCGTATCCCGCCAGAGGGCCTTGACCTTTTCGTAATCCTCCCGGGGCATAAAAAAATCCAGATCGTCGTCCCAGGGGATAAAGCCCCCATGGCGGACCGCGCCGATGCATCCCCCTCCGCAAAGGTAGCAGGTCAGCCCGTTTCTCGAGCAGAAATCATCGAAAAATACCGCGATCTCCAGCACCTTCCGCTGCAGCTTTTTCAGTTCTTCCTCTCCGCTGTACATTTCCGCCATCCTCCCGCGGCCAGCCCGCACACCGTCCCCGCGCCGTAGCTGAAGTGGATCAGCAGGCAAACCGCCGGGAGCAGCAGATCCGCCGTGTTTCCCGTCCTGAAAGCGCACCGCAGCGCGTTGATGATCATAATCGCCATATATGCGGTTCCCACTCCCGCCAGCAGCGCAGGCCTGCCGGAAAAGGCAAGCGCAGTTCCCAGGAGCACCGATAAAAGGAACAGCATCGGCAGCAGATGAAACGCGGAAAGGCAGCCGGGACAGATGTAAACCGTTCGCCCGATCCAGTACCCGTTTCCGAATTTCTGCCGAAGCATCGCCCCCAGGCCGGATCGGATGTAATGCCCCGACCGGATCGACGGGTCGAAGCAGATCCGATACCCCGCCCTGATCATCCGCCAGTGCAGCTCGTTGTCCTCGGTTCGGATCAGGTCCTCCCGGAAGCATCCGACCCTGTTGAATACTTCTCTTCGATAGGCGGCCTTGAAAACCGAACGAACGTACTTTTTCTCCGGGGCTTCCTGCCGGTATTCCGCCGGGCC
Organism: Clostridia bacterium; assembly: GCA_045546035.1. Taxonomy (GTDB): domain Bacteria; phylum Bacillota; class Clostridia; order Christensenellales; family Aristaeellaceae; genus Aristaeella. The sequence goes on along the minus strand of JAZQCB010000046.1, from coordinate 24,693 downwards.
GCTTCCGAAGGCGGAGGTTTCCGCGTCCAGCAGCATCCTTCCAAAGGCGGAGGAATCATCCGTCAGGTAGGTCACGGGGCCCCCGCAGATCGCTTCGCCGCTCTCCAGGCACGCCACGTTCCGCTCGATAAAATCCTCCTGAATCGTGCAGTGGGCGTCGATCCGCACGATGGCGTCTCCGGAGGCGTTCCGGATCACGGCGTTCCAGCCCGTCGCCTGGATTCCCTCTGGATTGTCCAGCAGCAGAATGCACCGAAAGTCTTTCCCGCTTTCCTCCCGGAAGTCCTCCATGATTCGCTTTGTCCCGTCCCCTGAGCCGCTGTCGACGAGAATCACCTCGATCTGATCATGGGGATACGTCTGCCGCCGCAGATCCGCCAGCAGCCCCGGAAGATACCTTTCCTCATTCAGCGCGATGATGCCCGCCGTTACGATCATTCCCTGGCTTCTCTTCAAGCCGCTGGCTCCTTTCCCGCCCGGCCGGATCGATCCCCGGCTCCGTTTTCTCGCCGATGATTCCCGATTCCTCCGTCCTGTCTTTTCTGCTCATGGCCGCCGCGGTTTTCAGCATCGTGCGCAGATTTCTCCGGACGCCGAATTGCCGAAGCTCCGCCAGATTGATCCGCATCTTGGCCGGAAGGATCTCGCGAAGATAGGCTTTCTCCGCGTCCTCCGCCGCCTCCAGCTTTTCACTCTCATTCCGGAAGGCGATGCTGGCCTCGGAGGTAATCCCGGCGGGCAGCAGTAATGTCGCGCGCATTTCGTCCGCATACCGCGCCACATATTCCGGCACCTCCGGCCGTGTGCCCACCAGCGCCATATCGCCCCTGAGCACGTTGAGCAGCTGGGGCAGCTCGTCCAGCCGCATCTTCCGCAGCCATCGCCCCGTCCGGGTAATTCTGCCGTCCTTCGCCCGGGTCAGCCGGATCTGATCCTCCGCCCCCCGCCTGCGCATGGTCCGGAATTTGAAAATCCTGAACCGTCGGCCATACCGGGTGACCCGCTCCTGCCGGAAAAGAACCGGTCCGCCGTCGTCGAGCAGGATCGCCGCCGAAATCCCCGCGAAAAGCGGCAGCAGCAGGATCAGCAAAAGCGCGGAGGCCGCGGCGTCCGCCGCCCGGCAAAGCCCGATCCGGAATCGTTTTCGCCGCAGAATCTCGTAATAGGGCCGAACGGCTTCCGTCCGCATTTTCTCCGGCAGATCCTCCCATTTTCGCAGGATCATACGGGCGTCCTCCTCCGGAAATCATCATCGGGGAGCCAGGCCTCGTTCCTCCGCGTTTTCTCCGGCCGCGTCTCCCTGTTTCGCGGGATCATAACAGGCGCCTTTCCCGCAGGATATCCAGCAGGGAGTCCGCCACATATTGGCATTGTGCCTCCGACAGGGTCGAGAACAGCGGCAGGGAAACCGTATTCTGATACTGCCGGAACGCGTTGGGAAAGTCCGCGATATCACAGCCCATGTTCCGATATGCCTTCAGCATCGGCAGCGGCCGGTAATGCACATTGCAGGCGATCCCCCGCTCCTTCATCGCGGCGATTACCCCGTCCCGAATCTTTTCCGTCGCTCCGGGAATGCGGATCAGATAAAGATGCCCGTTGGAGCCCCCGTCTTCCCCGTCGTGGCGCAGGCGGATCAGCTTCGTTCCGCTGAAGGCTGTGTCATACTGGGCGATGCGAGCCCTGCGTTTCTTCTCCATTTCGGAATATCGTTCCATCTGGGCCAGGGCGATCGCGGCGTTGATATCGGTCAGGTTGCACTTATAGGCCGGATACTCGACGTCATATATCCAGGATCTGTTCCCCTCCCGGTCGAAGGCGTCCCGATTCTGCCCGTGCAGGGCGTAGGTTCTGAAAAAGCGATAAACCTCCCCGGAATCCAGGCCCGCCGTCCGTTTCCAGACCGCCGCCCCACCTTCCGCGCAGGTCACGTTTTTGACCGCGTGAAAGGAAAAGGCGCTGAAATCCGCCCAGCATCCCGCGGGTACGCCCTGCCTGGCGGAGCCGAAGGAGTGCGCCGCGTCCGCGATGACCGCGATCCGGCCCATCCGCTCCTGTACCGGGTTCGCTGGAACAAATCTGTCTTTTTCCTCCGCCGCGGCCTGATAGAGGCGGTCGTAGTCGGCCACAATACCGCCCAGATCCACTGCGATGACGGCCTTTGTTTTCTCAGAAATGATGCCGGAAATGCCCGCGTAGTCCATCTCGTAGCTGTCCGGCGCGCAGTCCATGAAAACGGGTCTGGCGCCCGTATGGACGACCGCGCTGGCCGTCGCGGTAAACGTATAGGCCGGGACGATGACCTCGTCCCCCTCGCCGATGCCCAGGAAGCGCAGAATCGCCTCCAGGGCCGCGGTAGCGCTCGAAAAAGCCGCGCACCCGTCGCAGCCCGTCATGCTGATGATCTTCCGCTCCAACTGCCCGACAACCGGACCGGTCGTAATCCAGCCCGACCGCAGAACGTCCGCGACCCTCTGTATTTCGTCCTCGCTGATATCCGGCCTCGAAAAAGGAATCTCCATCTGTTCCCTCCGACTCTGTCTTCGTCTTGCTTCTCTCGGTTAGAAAGGCTTCTTCGATTCTCTCGGGTTTGGCCGGAACGGCCTGTCCGAGGTCCTGTTTTCTGGAGAAATCGGCGCACATTTTATCAAAAGAACAAAACACGGTCAAGAAGGAAGAAAAGGTCACTTTTTTCCCATACCGTCGCGAAATCGGAGCGATTCCCTTCCGGGTTCCCGGCGCATCCTTCGGCTTTCCCCTTATTCCCGCTCCGCGTGCAGCGGATCCTCGGAGGCCTCAGCCATCAAAAGCCGAAGGTACTGGCCGAAAGACGCCTCCGGCCGGCTTTCCCAGAGCCGGAAGGCCGGATCCCGGCTCCAGGATTCATCCCCCTTCCGCAGGTTTCCGGAAAAGCTGGCGGCGTGGAACCGGGCGGCGAAATCCGACATCGCGTCCAGCTCTTCCTCCGTTCCGTCCGAAAGGGAGGCCCGAACCTTGTCCCGGGCGATGCCGGTAAACCAATCCCGGCTGAAGGCCTGAAAACCCTCGGGCAGGTATTCGTTTTTCAGCTCCCGGGCCTCATAGCGCCATCCCCCGTCCGCGTCTGCAGTCAGGATGGCGTAGCGGTGGGGCCAGTTGCAGAAGGCTCCCAGGGCCGCGTCGGTCAGCCCGTCCTCCCGGGCGATATGCTGCATGTGAATATGGCCGCAAAGGTTAATCTCCACGCCGTATTGTCGGGCCAGGGCGGCCATTTTTTCGTTTCCGGACATGACGAAGCTCTCCGGGGAAAAGCTGGAGTGCGGAAGCAGGTTATGGTGGCTGGCGGTGATAACCATTTTCTTTTCCCCCTCAGCCCGGGCCAGCACCTCCTCCAGCCAGGCGGCGTGGGCGTCGGTAAAAATCCCCTCGGTGCGGCCCACGTCCCGATAGAGGGAGACGTCCGTCATGGCCACCCAAAGACCGTCGCCGACGGGAACGGCATAGGAAAACCCGGCCTCTCCGCTTTTCGGATAGTCGCCCAAAAAGTCCCCGTAAATGGACGCGAAATCCTCCGGCGTCACGCCCTCCGTTCCGTAGACCAGCCCCTCGGCGAAGCCCATCGGCCGCGGGGAGCGGATATCGTGGTTGCCGGGAATCACCCATACCGGCACGCCCGCGCTTTCCACCCGGCGAAACCACTCGGCCAGGGCCATATGGCTGAGCCGCTCCCCGTTGAAGCTCAGATCCCCGGTCACCATCAGCGCGTCCGGCTTTTCCGCCTGGATCTGGAGAAGAAGGGCTTCCATCAGCTCCTCCCCCCGCTGGGTCATCTTTCCGTCCCCGTTCCGCAGGGAACGGATGAAAAGGTCGCTGCCCTGATAGAGGGAGGGCTCCATGTAATGCAGATCCGTAACCACCATTACCTTCGTTTCCGCCCTGGCCAGCCCCGAAAGGGCCAGCAGGCCAAGCGCCATCAGAAGGGTCGTGATCGCTTTCATGGCAGCGCTCCTTTCGCAAACGGGAGACAGAGTACCGCTCTGTCTCCCGTCCATTATTCCCATACGAATTTTGATTCCCGATCCTTTCCGGATCCGTTCCCGGCCGCGTTCCTTTCGCGTGCCGGTCCTTCTTTTCTCAGAGTTGAGCCGGATCCGTCGCCCCGTCCTGTTCTTCCTGCATCGCCCGGTTGATCAGCTCCAGCATCTGATCCTTCTCCATCATGCCGGGGACATACCCCATGGGTTTGCCGTCAGGCAGGATCAACCAGGTGGTGGGCAGCCCGGTGGAAACATAGCTCCGGAAAACGGTTCCCTCCCGGTCCATCAGGCAGGGATAGGTAAATCCCTTTTCCTTCATGAATGCGAAAATCCCGGCCTCGTCAGTATTATCATTTTTGGGGCTGGCCAGCCCAAGGAACACGACCTTGTCCTTGTTTTCCCCCATCTCGTGATACAGCGCCTCAATGTCCGGCATTTCCATGATGCAGTAGGGGCACCAGGTCGCCCACAGGTTCAGGAACACCACCTTCCCCTTGTATTCCGACAGCGTATGCTCCTCCCCATACTGATCCGTCAGGGTAAAGTCCATGGGCGGGGTAAGCTCCGTGGCCGCCGCGTCCTCCGCCGCCGCGCGGAAGATCATTCCGCTGGCCGCGCCGGTGATCACCAGAAGGCCCATCATGATCGCAAGGATGGCCGCGATTTTACTCTTCAAAATCATCTTCAAATCTCCTCTCTCTGCAGGACCCCGACAGCAGCTCCTCCCGGGTCCGAACTGCGTTCATCATAATCCATGACGTTCCAAATTGCAAGATTATTCTGGGCGCGTTTTCCCTGTTTTGTATGAAGCTCTCCCATCTGTGTGTTCCGAACACCCGCTTTTAGCCGTGGATAATAGCGGTGCTCCCCCTTTCTCCCGCGTCTTCTTTCTCTTCCTCTTGTTTTCCCGCCTGTCTGATGATATGATGAAGGCAAACAAAACCGCCGCGGGCGGAGAAGGAGATCGCGAAGATGAATACGGATCAGGCAAGAAGCTGGCTGGACAAGGCCACAGAGGAAGCGCAGGCTTTTATTCAGAACCCGTCCAAGGTGGATGAGCTCCTGATACAGCTGGAGAAAAAGCTGCAGGACGTCCCCACGATCGGCAAGACCCTTTCCAGTCTTCCGACCATGATCGCCATGGTCAAGGCCTGGATTACAAAGGAATATACTGAAGTCAGCCCGAAGGTGATCGCGTGCCTGGTGGGCGCGGTAATCTATCTGCTCAAGCAGAACGACCTGATTAACGACCGTATTCCAGTGGTCGGTCATCTCGACGATATGGCGGTCATGGGTCTGGCGCTGAAGCTGTCCGAGCCCGAGCTGGAGGCCTTCAAGGCCTGGCGGGAAAAGAAAATGGCCGCCGTTCCGGTCAAGAATGCCTGAGAAGACCCTGCCCCGGGTTTTCCTGAATGGACCGGGGGCCAGCAAAGCAATGAACCCCGTTTGACCCGCAATGATCGGATCGTCATCATCTCTTTTCCCGCTGCTCCGCCGCATTCTTTGCCGGACAGCGTTAGCGGAGCTGCCGAACGGCCGGATCAAAAAAAAGAAGTCCGGAAAAGCAAAGGAGAAAGACCAGTGAAAAAAGGAACGAATATAACCGCTTTGGTTCTCAGCATCCTCGCCCTCGCGCTGGCGGTTACCTCCCTCATCGTGAACCGCCCCCCGGAGCAGAAGGCTCCCGAAACGGATATCCAATATGTCATGTATGTTGGCACCAACGACAAGGATACGAATCAGCCCGTGCTCCCGCCGGAGGAGGCGAAAGCGAAGGCGCAGGAGATTCTGATCCGGCATCTGGGCGGCTATACGATTCAGGAAGCCAACGGAGGCTGGATCGATGGGGAAACCGTCTATCAGGAATACACCATGGTCGTCTATATCAGCGACGCCTCGCCGGAGGCGGTACACGCGGTGGCGGATGAAATGATCAGCGTCTTCAACCAGTCCTCGATCCTCATCCAGGCCAATCAGACCACGACCGAGTTCTATTCCGGCGCCCGGTGACCCGCGGCCGCCATGCATGGGCCGGCGGGGAACGTTCCGGGCTCGCGAATCTTTTCCCGCCGCTTTACCGGTCCTTGTTCCCGGCCGGCGTCTTTCTGGTCGAGCGCCGCAGCGGGGCTGATCGGCGGGAAGCGCTCCGGCCAGCGAGTCTTTTTCCTCCGCGTTACCGGTCTTTGTTCCCGGCCGGCGTCTTTTGGTCGGGCGCCGCAGCGGGGCTGATCGGCGGCAAAGCTCGCCGCCCTGAATTTGCGCGGTTTGCCTGAAAGCGGAAGGCCAAACGCACCGGATCGGAGAAAGGAAGGAGGAAAAGGAAATCCATGAAAGGGCTGGAGCTGTCCAGGGCTTACTGGGAAACATACGGCGTGCCCATGATCCGGGAACAGTTTCCGGAACATGAGGAGATCATCGCCGCGGGGCTGACAGGCAGCGGCTCGGAATGCTATGGCTTCGACGACGAAATCTCCCGGGATCATGATTTTGAGCCGGGCTTCTGCCTCTTCCTTCCCGGGGAAGACGTTGTCGACCGGCGGACGGCCTTCCTGCTCGAGCGCGCCTACGCCAAACTGCCTGCGGAGTTTGAGGGCTTCCGGCGGCAAAAGATGGGCCCGGCGGGCGGGCCCCGTCACGGTGTCTTCCGCCTGGATGATTTTTTTACGGAGAAGGTCGGCTGTCCGCCGGACCGGATGACCCTGGACCGGTGGCTCAAAATTCCGGAATACGCCCTGGCGGAGGCGGTAAACGGCGAAGTATTCCGGGACGAGGCCGGGCTGCTGACCGATGACCGGGACATGCTGCGCAATATGCCGGAGGACGTCCGTCGGAAAAGGCTGGCGGGCCGCCTGCTTCTGATGGCGCAAAGTGGCCAGTATAATTTCCGCCGGTGCCTCCTTCACGGGGAAAACGGCGCGGCCCAGCTGGCCGTCGGGGAATTCGTCCGCAGCGCGCTTTCGGCCTATTTTCTTCTGATCCGGTCCTATATGCCCTACTATAAGTGGAGCTTCCGGGCCCTTCGCAGCCTTCCCGGCGGGGAGGATCTGGCCCGCAGCCTCGAATGGCTCCTGACGACCGGAAACGAAAAGGATCTGGCAGAGGACAAGTATTTCTGCATCGAGGGCATTGCCTCCCAGATCATTGACCTTCTCCAGGAGCAGGGGCTCACGGAAGCCGTCTGCGGGGATCTGGAAAAGCACGCCTATTCCGTCAACGACGGCATCCGGGATGGGGACATCCGCAATCTGCATGTGCTTTATTGCGTTTAAAAATTCTTCTCCTTGAAATCTGCCGTTTCCAGCAAAAACACAATTGCCGTCATTTGTGTTGACAATTGAAGGGGGTTGAGCTACAAATCTTTTCGAAAGGAGCTGATCGGTATGTCGACCAGTACAATTCGTCTTGATGATGGGGTTCGAGAGGAGACTACGCGTATTGCCTCTGAGATGGGCCTTACGTTCAATGCGGTGATGAACATTTTAGCCAGAAAATTCAACGCCGAAAAAGGGTTTCCGTTCCCTGTCAAACTGGAAACGGCACAAAAGACGGTTTTCGATATGTCCTCTGATGAGTTTGAGGCCGCTTGCCGGGAGGCTGTGGCCCAAAGGGCAAATGTGCCTGCTATGGATTATGTGACTCGCCTTGACAAAGAGAGTGGAATGATTACAAAGACCTATGCGGATGGGCGGGTGGAATATGTCCTCGTCTGATTGGTCCCGTCCGAGGATCTTGGTTTTTGCCGGGCCCAACGGGTCTGGAAAAAGCACGATAACAAGAGGGATTCCGATTTGCGGCGTCTACATAAATGCCGATGACATCAAACGAATATCGAATTGTTCTGACCTGGAAGCGGCCCAGGAAGCGGAACAGCTCAGGGAGCTGCTGTTAAATCAATCTGCATCATCTGATTCATTTCCCAGGTAAGCGCTTTGAAATACGTGTTGTCAACAACGGGCGAACCGTTCACAACATGCGGGAGCTCATCGAAGCATCCATTGGTCTGTATTAACGGGGGAATCTGAAAAGGGATCTCAAAAGCTGTCCGGGCGTCCCCTCCCGGTCGTTCTGCAGCGGCGGAACCAGCACCAGCGCCACGGCCAGCCGCAGGATCACCGAAAGCAGCACCAGCGCCTTCATCCGGTCAAAGGAGCCGGTAAACAGGTTCGCGCCCTCCCACCATTCCAGCAGGGAACCGCCGAAGAGCGTTCCCAGCGTGACCCCGGCCAGCGATGTAACGCAGGCGAAAACCGCGATGTAGGACGGCCGGGTTTCGTCGGGAGAAGCCGAAAGCTGCATGCTGTTGGCCGCCAGGTTGCAGGCGCTCCAGAACATGGCGCCGAAAAAGTTGCGAAGAAGAACGGGCCAGACGCTGCCCGGCACGGAGAGAAGATAAAACGCGTCCGTCAACGAGGCCGCGATTCCCGCCACCAGCATGACGCTGCGGCAGCCGAACTGATTCAGCGCCCTTCCCCACAGGCCCATGACCAGCACGGTCGCGACGGAGGAGGCGGCGGTGCTGAAGACCATCATCTGCGTGAAGGAAAGGCCCATATCGTTAACGGAATACCGCCCGAGGTAGGGCCCGCACATATTCGAGGTAAAGCACCACGCGGTCCACATGAGAATCAGGCGCAGGAAGGGCCTGTTCCGCAGCACATCCCGGATCATCCCGCCCATCTTCAGTTTTTTGGCCGGGGCGGTGTATTGTTCTTTGCAAAACCCGAAGCAGATCATATCCAGCATGCCGACCGCGCCGCCGATAAGGAAAACGATGACATACCGCCGGTCCGGCGGCAGCGTATCCAGCAGCCTGGCCACCAGGATGCCAAAACCCAGGTTGCAGACCGCGACGATCAGATCCCGGATCGAAAGCCACCGCCCTCGGATCCTGTCCGGCGCCAGGTCCGAAAACCAGGGGAACCAGCAAACGTTGATGACCGCGCCGCAGGCGGACGAGACGCCCAGCAGAAAGATCAGCGTCCACAGCGGCAGCCAGGCCGGATCCGTGGGCACCACCAGCGGTATCATTCCGAAAACCAGCCAGAGCGCGCGGGAAAAAAGCCCCAGCGTCAGCATATAGCGTTTCCGCCTGTGCGTCCTGTTGACCAGGAGGGAAAAGGGAATCTGGAGCAGCGCCGCGGCCTGCGGAATCCCGTTTAAAATCCCGAAGGCCAGATCCCCCGCCCGCAGCTGGTTCGCCAGCCCGATCATGGCCGTGGTTCCGCCTCCGCAGATAATGCCGTGAAGGTTGCCAAAGATATTCGCCAGCAGAATCAGCGACAGGCTGCGCCGAATCGCCCGGGGAAGGCCGGCTTCCGCGTAAAGCTCCTGCAGAGGGAAACGGTCAGCCCATCGGGACAGCTTTCTCGCGGCACGGGATCCGCCAACGCTCCTTTTGTTCATCCGATACTCCTCCGGGGTTAAGCAGTCAGTTTCACAGGCGGAGAGGGCTTCCCCGCGGCGCTCATTATAAACCGCCGCCGGACAATTCTCAAGCAAATGCCAACATGAATCTTTGGTCTCGTATCCTCTTGCTTAACAGTGGGCGTGCTTCTTTTTTTGTGAAAGAATTGACAGAAGCCTGTTCTTAAAGGCGCCGGGCGAAGGATCGTTCCTCCGCCCGGCGTTTTTTCTATTTCGTGGGCTGGAGGCAAAAACGTCTTCCATCTTTCCCTTTTGCGGCAAAAAATGGTATACTTTTCGCTGAAAGCATGGCGGGCGTCGGGCCGGGCGCCGTCCTTTCCGTCCGCGTGAAGGGACGGGAGGTGGAGAAAGCGTCACTGGAAATACAGGCATTCTATGCCGGAGGGCAATACCCGCACAAGTCGTCCTGGCGAACATCACCTGCCTGCGGAACCTCCCGGAACTGGAAGCCGTGAGCAGAAAATAATCCTTGGAAATTTCTCCGCACGACTGTTCTGATTCTTTTCCCGCAGGAAAACCGCAGCGTTTCCAATTGGGGAAAGCAAAATGGCACTTGATTTTATGGGGCAAATGTAGATACTATAATGCATGGATTGGGTGCCAATTCATACACCCAGGGTCTGATCGGGATCTGGTTTGATCCCTCATTGGCTCAAATCCGAAACAGCAGGGGCGATGTTTTTATGTTAAGCATATTCTTTGGAAATTATCAGGGCCCAAATTATATTGATAACCCTGACCTTTATTTTGACAATACGTATGAGGATGAATGGCTGTCCGATGAGCGTTCGAAAGAGATGGTAAAGGACATCGACCGTTCAGATTTGGTCGGCCCGCAGCTGGTCGTCAGTCCGTTCCTGGGATCCATTCCGGTAACCCGTCTGTCCGGCGGGGTCAAGACGCTGATACAGGTCGATCATGATCCCGACCATGTCTATAATGCGTCGGCGTGTGGCGATAACTGTGCCAAATGGCTTCTCAGAATAGGCCAGGAAAAGGATATCCTGGTTTGTCTCGGACACATGATGCATTTTGAATCCTTAGACCCAGTGAAGGACAGATCTGAAAAAGCCCATGAAAAAAGTATTCTGGATCCTTTGAATATAAGGATTGACAATACCGGCGAAATTGTACACTCACAAGCGGAATTGAACAGAAAGGTCATCCTGTCCGGGCTATTGGATGAGGGAGGAGAGGCATGATCGGTAAATATGACATCACCCTGTATAACAACAAGGTTCATTATCATTTGACGGTAAAAAGGAATATTACGATTCTCAGAGGAGACAGCGCATCCGGCAAATCTGAATTCATCCGCCTTCTGAGCGCCTATAACAGCAATCCGGCGTCGTCGGGCATAACCCTGATCTGCGACAGAAAGTGTTCGGTGCTGACGGAAGAAAACTGGCAACTGTTTACGGCCACGTATACCGGTTGTATTTTCTTTATCGATGAGGGCCACACTTTTCTCAAAACAAAAGAGTTTGCTGAGGCTGTAGAAGGCGCGGATCATTATTTCGTCATTATAAGCCGGGAAAAGCTGTCACAGCTTCCCTATAGCATCGATGAGATTTACGGTTTGCGGGAGGATGTCGATTCCGGACGTTATCATAATCCAAAGCGTGTTTATAATGGAATGTACAGGATATTCGGGAAGATGGTTGAAGATGGAAGGTTCGAAGCAAAGTAAAGGAGGTTGTCTGGTGGAACAGTTTGTCATCCGGGGTAATATCCTGTTTACCTCGCAAAAAGAGGAGCTGAGAACCGTCCCCCGCGGATATCTGATCTGCCGGGACGGCATATGCCGTGGCGTATTCCAGTCCCTTCCCGAGGAATACTGGGATATCCCGGTCACGGACTACGGCGACGCGCTGATCATTCCGGGCCTGGTGGATCTTCATACCCACGCGCCCCAGTATTCCTTCCGCGGAACGGGAATGGACTGCGAGCTGCTGGAGTGGCTCCACCGGTATGCCTTCCCCGAAGAAGCCCGATATGTGAACCTGGATTATGCCTCCCTCTCCTACGGGCTCTTCGCGGATCAGATGGAAAGAAGCGCCACCACCCGGGCCGTCATCTTCGGCACCATTCACCGGGAGGCCACGCTGCTGCTGATGGATCTGATGGAAAATACGGGAATCGTCAGCTATGTCGGGAAGGTGAATATGGACCGGAACGCCCCGGACGAGCTGCGGGAGCCGTCTCCGGACGCCTCCGCCTTCGACACGTTCGGTTTTGTCAACGGCGCGGTCAAGCGCGGTTATCGTCGCACCATGCCGATTCTGACGCCGCGCTTTATTCCTTCCTGCTCCGACGCGCTGCTGCGGGAGCTTTCCGAGGTCCGCAAAGCCTATGATCTTCCGGTTCAGTCCCACCTGTCCGAAAATCCCGAAGAGGTGGAGCTGGTCAGGCAGCTGGTTCCCTCGGCCACCTTTTACGGGGAGGGCTACGAGCGGTTCGGTCTCTTCGGCGGGGAAGCAAAAACCGTCATGGCCCACTGCGTTTATTCTACCCCCGAGGAGGTGGAGCGGATCCGGCAAAACGGCGTCTGGGTCGCCCACTGCCCGAACTCCAATATGAATATTTGCTCCGGCATCGCCCCCATCCGGCGCTATCTGGAAAAGGGCATCCGCGTGGGGCTGGGCAGCGATGTGGCCGGAGGGCAGACGGAATCCATGTTCCGGGCCATCACGGACGCAATTCAGGTTTCGAAGCTTCGCTGGCGCTATCTGGATTCCGAGGCACTTCCCCTTTCCTTCCCGGAGGCCTTCTACCTCGCGACCAAGGGAGGCGGATCCTTCTTCGGCCGGGTGGGCAGCTTCGAGCCGGGCTACGAGCTGGACGCGATCGTGCTGGATGATTCCCTGATCCGGCATCCCTATGCCTTGACCCTGGCGGAGCGCCTGGAACGGGCCGTCTATCTCGGGCTGGATCAGTTCGGGATCCGCGCGAAATATGTCAGGGGAACCAGAGTATTCAGGGACGACGGCGGAAGGCGCTGAGGGTGTTTTCCCTTTTCTCGTTGCCTGTATCACGATGCGCGCGGAGGAAAAGAAAAAGTGGAAGAGCGTCTTCTGATCGATGTGTTCAAATGGCTGCACAGGCATCCGGAGCTGGCGATGCGGGAGCGGCGGACGACGGAGTATCTCCGGGGCCTTCTGGCGGAAAGCGGCGTGCGCATGCTGGATACAGGCCTGGAGACAGGGCTGATCGCGGTGCTGGGTACGGGCCGGGGGCCTACCGTCGCGCTGCGGGCGGATATGGACGCCCTGCCGATTGAGGAGGCTTCCGGTCTCCCCTACGCGTCCGAATGCCCGGGGGTCATGCACGCCTGCGGCCACGATTTCCATTCGACCTGCATGCTGGGCGCGGCCCTGATGCTCAAAGAGCGGGAATGCGCGCTGCCGGGCACGGTCAAGGTGATTTTTCAGCCCGCCGAGGAGGTCAACCGGGGCGCCGCGATGATGATTGCCACAGGGCTGCTGAGCGACGTCCGGCTTTTTCTCTCCGGGCATACCTATCCCTTCTATCCCGCCGGAACGCTGGGTATCCGGCCTGGCCCGGTCATGGCCACGGCGGACCGCTTTCTGATCCGGATTGCGGGAAAGGGCTGTCACGCCGCCCAGCCGCAGCTCGGCGCGGATCCCGTGCCCGCCCTGGCGGCCGTCATCACAGCCCTCCAGACCATCATAAGCCGGCGAACCGACCCGTTTGCCAGCGCGGTAATTTCCATTACCCGGGTGGAGGCGGGAAACACCTGGAACGTGATCCCGGAAACGGCTGTGCTGGAAGGAACCGTGCGAACCATGACGAAGGCCGATCAGACCAGGATCCGGCAAAGCCTGGAGCAGGTGGCCGCGGATACGGCCCGGGCCTATGGATGTGAGGCGTCGACGGAATACGAATGCGGCCCCGATCCCGTCGTCAATGACGCGGGCGTCTGCGAGCGGGCGGCGGCGGTCGCCCGGCGCGTGGGGCTGGCGGTGGAGGTAAACCCGCCGACGATGATCGCCGAGGACTTCAGCGAATATCTGAAATTCGCCCCGGGCGCCATGTTCCGCGTCGGTACGGGCGGCGGCTTCGATAACCACCACCCCTCCTTTACCGCGGATCCCGCCGCGCTCTTCCCCGCCGCCCGGTTTTTTGCCGCTCTGGCGGAGGAGGAGCTGGCGCGTCTGATACACACTCCTGTTGCGCATGAATCATCGGAGGTATGAAAATGAAAAGAAAACACCTGGTCTCTTTCCTGCTTGCGGCGCTCTTCTGCCTGAGCTGCGCCATGTCCTTCGCGGATGGCCCGGAAGGAGGCGCCGTGCCCTCCGGCGGTCAGACCCGGCCGCTGATCGAGCGGATCGTTGTATCGTATGGGTCGACAGGCGTCAGAGATGAGCAAGCGCTGGCGGAGCTGGCCGCGCGTGATCCGCCCCTCGGGGAAAAATGGACGCGCGTCATGGACCTGTGGCAAGCGCCGGTCACCACCCTTTCGGAGCTCCCGGACGGCCTGCCGGAGGACGATACGCTGGCTTTGGTTGTGCTTGGATTTCAGCTGAACCCGGACGGCACGATGCGCGAGGAGCTGGTTGAGCGTCTGAAAGTCGCCCTCGCCGCCTCCAAGAAGTATCCGCGCGCCGTCATCGTCTGTACCGGCGGCGGAACGGCCGCGAACAACCCCACGGCTACGGAAGCGGGCCGAATGGCGGAATGGCTGAAAGAACAGGGCGTGGATCCTTCCCGCCTGGTCGTCGAGGATCGTTCTCTGACGACTGCGCAGAACGCGATCTATACATTCAGCCTTCTGTCGGAGCAGCATCCGCAGGTAAAGCAGATCGCCATCATCTCCAGCGATTATCACATTGCCACGGGCGTCCTTCTCTTCGGTACGGAAGCAATCCTGCGGGATCGTGATCTCAGGGTGGTCAGCAACGCCTCCTGGGCAGCGCCCAGCGGCACGCTGTCGCCCATGTTTCAGGCCGGGGCGCTGCTCGAGCTGTCCGGGGACGCGGAGACGGCCTATCAGATTTATTACGACACCTATGACATCCACGAATTGCCGCCGCTGCAGCAGGACCCAGACAAGCGCCCGGAGGGGTGACGGGGAATCACAGCCTCGATGCGAATGAAAACGGCCCGGCCTTCCTTTCGGAAGCCGGGCCATTCTCTTTTTCTCGGTATGATCGCTCATTCCGCAGTGCCGGGTGCCGGCGTGTTTCTTTTCGCCGTGTCATTCCCTGCAGCGGGCGCCTTGTCCTCCGCAGCGCTGGATGCTGCCGCGGGCGCCGCGTTCTCCGCCGCGACGGGTGCGGCCGCGGGTGCCGTGTTTCCAGTCGTGCTGGCCGTGGGTGCCGTATTTCCCGCCGTGCCGGCCGCCGGCGCCGTGTTTCCGGTCGAGCCGGCCGCGGGCGCCGCGGGGCGTCCATATCTGTTATTGTTGGAGTGCTGCGGGTAGCTGTCGCGCCGGAGGCGCTCCGCGGCCTGGCGGACGTCATTGGCGGGAATGAGGACGATTTTCGGATTCTTGCCCGCTACTTCCGCCATGGCTTTTTCATAGCTCAGGATAAAATATTCAATGCTTTCCCGCATGACCAGCATGCCGGAGCTGATATCGTTTTCGGAAACGATCAGGCGGGACTCGGCCATCGCGGCCTCGTCGGCGTGGCTGATCTTGTTCCGCACCACCCCGAGATGGTAATAGGCGTACAGCACGTTCTGAACGGTCTCCGGATTGTCGCAGACGGTGTGGCCCCAGATCTTGCCCGGACCCCGCGATTCCAGGGACTGGGCCCGGATAGCGGCATAAATCCTGTTCCTGTCCTCGTCCCTGGAGCCCGTAAGCTTGACTGCGTCCCGGTCATAATACTTGATAAAGTAATGCTCAATGTCGTCCATCTTGTAAAGCTCGTAGGACCGCAGCTCCAGCCGCTGCTGCGCCAGCAGCTTTGTGATCATTTTGGCGTCGGCCTCGTCGTCGCAGTAGTAGAAAACGCCGGTGTTCACCAGGTTTTCCGGCCCGTAGGCTTCGATCAGGGTCAGAACCTGCTGATACAGCTGATGCCGATACGCCCACTTGATCAGCTCGATGAAGGAGATTTTGCCGCTGCCCTCCAGAAGGTTTTTATAATCCCCCTGGATGCTTTCCGCGATCAGGCCGAAGATGATCCCGAACGTCCCGTCATCCTTCCACGAGCGGTTCTCTCTGAATATCTCGCGCAGCCGGTTGATGCCCCCCTGCACCTCCGACACGTTGCACATGGAAATGCCTATATCCACATGCCGCGCGGCATAGATCATGCTGCTGATCCGCGCGTTGCCGTCCCCGTGTTTTTCCCAGAAGTCCACGAGCATGTCCGTTTTGCTGTAATTCAGGAAGGCGTGGGCCGCGGCGACCAGGGTCGACGACAGGCTGATTTCGGACGCGTCCTCGATCGTCCCCGCCAGCGTGCCGGCGGGTTCGTGAACCCGGTACACCTTTTTCGCGCTCACCTTGCTTCCCGGCGTAACCACCAGGATATCCAGCAAATTCAGCAGAAGGCCGCCGTCCACCGTGGAGTCGTTGTCCAGCGAGATATAGAGACGAACCTCGTCCGTCCCGTCGGGATTGTCCGGATTGATGCCCAGAATTTCGTTGACCCAGTGCTCCTGCTTGGTCATCATTTCGGCAGGCACGTATTGGAAATCGATTTCTTCGTTGATCGGGAGGGGTTCCAGCTTGACGGAAGCCTTTTGCTGCGTGTACAGGTAGTGATTGATCCATTTCAGAAGGGCTCTGGGGTTTTGATGAACCAGCGTGAAGTTGTCGGAAAGCGCCTGTACAAACCGCTCAAACAGGAGATGGTCGCCGGCCAGCTCGTCAAAAAAGCGGTTGAGCGACTTTTTCTCCCGATGGGAGTATTCCTCCTGAAATTCCTGAATAAAACGGATGATCCGGGCCCGTTCCTCCTCGGGCGGCAGCGTCTCCGGGTTCAGAGGCTCCGGTTTCTCGCCTTCGAGATAGTCCTGAATCCGCGACCGGTACAGGTCGAACACGGAAGGATCATCCCCGATGGCGATAATGGTGTTGATGGGAAAACGGGACAGGACGTATTTGGTGCTCGCCTCCATGGTCTGCACCGCTTCGCAGTAATAGCATCCATTTTCGTTTTTAACGGAAAAATGCCGCAGCGCCTGGTCGTCATTCTCCATCGCGTCCAGGGTGACCATCAGTATACTCTTAATCATCTCCGTCCCTCCTGCTGTCATAGGTTCTCTATCCCCGCCCGGCGTGTTCTGAAGTCCGGTTCAGGAATTGCTGCTGCGGCAGCGGGTATCACTGCTTACGCGGAATATGGCCGGGATCCGCTTGTCGGTGTCCGGGAGCTGTTATCCGCGATCCGGGGCCGCGCTCACGTGGGTTCATTGCCTTTCTCGGATGATACACGATAAATGTACCACGAATCAGGCCTGCCTGTCTATGCGCGAATTGGTTTTTTCGGAAACGAAATCAGGACAGCCTGCGGCCCTGAGCTCCGCTGTCCTCCGCCGCCTGCCGGGCCAGCAGATACGCGCCGGTAATGCCGCTGTGAACCCCCAGCCCGGGTGCCACAAGGTAGGCCGCCGGATCCGGCAGAAAGCTTTTCGGAATATATCCGTTGATCAGGGGCAGAAACGCCTCCCGCACGAGGGGCAAAAGCCCGGGGCTCTGCGTCACGCCCCCGCCCAGAATGATCTTCTCCGGGGAGAAGGAAAGCGCGGCGCAGGCGCAGACCTGGGCGAGGTAGGCGGCTTCCATCCGCCATCCGATATGATCCGCCGGCAGTTCTTTGGCCGGCACGCCCCATCTTTTTTCCATCGCCGGCCCCGCCGCCAGCCCCTCCGCGCATCCGTCATGATAGGGACAGAAGCCTTTTCCCGCCGGATCCTCCGGAAGAGGCCTGAGCGGGATGTGTCCGATTTCCGGATGCATCAGCCCGTGAACCGGCCGGCCGTTCACAATCAGGCCGCCGCCGATGCCCGTTCCAACCGTCAGATACAGGCAGCTCTCCCCGCCCCGGCCGGCGCCCAGCCGAAATTCCGCCAGCGCCGCCGCGTTCACATCCGTGTCGATGGCCGTCGGAATCCCCAGCGCCTCCCGGAACACCCGCAGGGCGGGATAATTCCGCCAGGAGAGCTTCGGCGTCGCGGTCACGCTGCCGTAGTCCGGGGAATTTTTCCGAAGATCCAGGGGGCCGAAAAAGCCAAGCCCCAGGGCGTCCACGCCCGCCTCCCGGAAATACTGGATCAGCCCGGGCATGGTGTCCTCCGGCGTCCCGGTCGGCCGGGCCTGCCGGTCCGTCATCCGGCCGTTATCGTCGAACACCGCCATGACCATCTTGGTTCCGCCTGCTTCCAGCGCGCCGTATTTCATTGCGTTTCCGCCCCCTTTGAGCGGAATTATACCGGGAATCTCTTCTTCTGACAAGACCGGTTTCCCATTCCTTTGCGCAGTCGGCATCCCATTCCTTAAAGCTTCCGGCATCCCATTCCTTAGAGCAGCCGATATCCCATTCCTCAGCATAATCTTCAAAGGCGCTGAACAGGTGATTCTCTCGCTCGCGGTCGATTCTGTTCAGCCGTTTCCGCCCCGGCTGCCCGGCTGGAACAGGCTTTTACCGCCCGTCCCAAATCCTTGCAGCGAAAAAACAGAAAAAGATGAATAAAATGCTGCCATCCGGGTGTCCTGCTGCGTTATAAATTATGTACAGTGCATTGGATCAAAGGCGGCACTGGATCTCATGCTGATGATTACGACAGGGAGGGATAAACGATGATGAAGAAAACATTGGCGGCGCTGCTGGCCCTGGCGCTGGTACTGAGCTGCGCCTTCGCGATGGCGGAAGGCTCGGAAGAAAAAACCTATGCCCAGGAGCATCCCGGGGTCACGAAATATGACGGATACTGGGTTTCCGATGATACGCTCACCTTGATTGAAATCGGGGTCCGTCTGGACGGGGTCGAGATGCTGATTTTCCGGACGCCCGGGCAGAAGGAGTTTACCTCCTGGGAGTATCTTTTGACCTATGACGACGCGACCGGCACCCTGCATTCCGATAACGGGATGAAGAGCACGAACACGGTGCAGCCTGACGGGGAGCTGGGAAACTCCAGCGTCTATGCTTACGAGGACGGCCAGGCCGATTTCTCCATCAATGAGGACGGCAAGCTGGTCTGGAAGGATCTGAAGGAAGATGCCGGTGCCGGCCAGACCTTCCTCCCGATCGGCAATTTCCTGGGCGACTACGCGTGTGACCGGGCGAATATTTCCTTCCGCTGGAACGAGGGCCACTACGCGGTGGACATCACCTGGGCCGACAGCGCGGCGGTCACCAACACCTGGCAGTATGTGGGAGAATATGATCCCGCCGCCCAAACCGTGACCGCGAAGGGTTTCTTCCAGAAGCTGACGTACCGGGAGGACGGAACGGTGGATCCTGACGCGAACCTTGAGGAGCGGGAGGTCAGTGCCGTGTTCTCCTTCGACGAAAACTTCAACCTGATCTGGACCTCTCCCGATGGCGAGGGCAACGGCCTGCTTTTCAAAAACCTGTATACCCCGGCCTACCTCTTCCAGCAGTAAATCCCTGTCGTTCTGGTTCTCGGAGGTTTCGGACGATGAAAGTGGCTTATGTGGGCATCGATTTGCTCTATCCCGCGCTTCCGGCGCTGGAGGAAGCGGGCTGCGAGCTGATGCGTATTTTCACCTGCGATACGGATAATGTAACGGAGTTCAATACGCGGGTCGTCGGCTTTGCGGAGCGGCGGGGCATCCCGCTGCAGAAAACGCGCGTGACGGCCGCGGATCTGGAGGCGCTGGTCTCCCAGGGATGCGAGCTGCTGCTGTGCGGCGGGTATTATTATAAGATTCCCGTGCGGGACGATCTGTGTATGGTGAATATCCATCCGTCGCCGCTTCCCGTTGGCCGCGGGGCCTGGCCGATGCCCGTGACCATTCTGCGCGGTCTCGGGGAAAGCGGCGTAACCTTCCATAAGCTCACGCCGGAGATGGACGCGGGCGACATCCTTCAGCAGGAAAAGCTCGCCGTTTCGCCAGACGAGACCCTCGAAACCCTCTCGGAAAAGCAGCGGGCGCTGCTGCCCGGCATGGTGCGCCGTCTCGTATCCGCGCTGCCGGAGCTATGGAATAACGCGGTACCCCAGGACGAGGCCCGCGCGGAATACTGGGCCTGCCCTACTGAAGCGGACTGGACGATCCGCGAGGAGATGCCGCCGGAGAAGATCGACCGGATTCTTCGGGCCTTCTACGGCTATGAGGTGATCTATGAAAACCGCGCGGGAGAGCGCTGGGAGCTGATTGAGGCGCGCCTGGCGGATTGCCCGGATCGGGAAAAGCTCTGCCTGCCCTGCGGGGATCGGGTCATCATCGCCGGAAGCGCGCGAAGAATGAACCAACAACCACCCGGAATTTAGGGAAGGATCATCTGAAGTACCATGAAAGCGAACGAAAACAAACGCCGAACTCACAAAAAAACATGGCTTATTATCCTTGCATCTGCGATAGCTGTGTTGTGCATCACGTTTCTGATTTATGCGGAGCAATACTACCACGCAGAGGAATCAGCTCTCACCGCCTTAAAATCCGATGATTCCGTTATCGTCACGCAAAGGGAATACGGCTGGTTCTTCAATGGTCCTTCCGAGACGGATGCGCTCATCTTCTATCCCGGGGGCAAGGTGGAGGAAACCGCCTACGCCCCGCTGCTTCATCGGCTGGCCGAACAGGGAATGGATGTCTGCCTTGTCCGGATGCCGTTTCGCCTGGCCATATTGGGCATAAACAAGGCGGATCAGGTCATGGTGCAGCATGATTACGAGCATTGGTATATTGGCGGGCATTCTCTTGGAGGAGCGATGGCGGCGAGCTATGCGTCAAACCACAATGCGCAGCTGTCTGGCGTTTTCATGCTTGCGGCATATCCAACAAAGCCCCTGGCTGAAAATATGAAAGCATTGATCATCTACGGCTCTGAAGATGGTGTACTCAATCTGTCAAAACTGGAGGAAACCATCCGCAATCTCCCGGGCAGCGGTAAGGTGTATGTGATTGAAGGCGGAAACCATGCGCAATTCGGAAATTACGGAACGCAGGCAGGCGATGGCCATGCTGTGATCTCTTCCGAGGAGCAGCAGCAAAGGACTGTTGAATGGATTTTAATGACCAAACAGACAGCTTCCGGTCAGACGGACCGATGAATCGATGAAACCTGATCCATGGCTGTACAGCCTTGGCTGCAGAATGGTATGTGTCCGGAGCGCGATTGTGGTTTTGTCGCGGCTTCCGACCAGCCAGCAATTTCTCGCGCAATATGCGCTCCGTCAATCAGCAGATTCAGATTTCCTTTAGCTCGGGCGGTTAGCGTTTCATGGCTTTGACAAACACACTGAATAATTTCCGGCTGTTCATGTCTGTTCTGTATGCAAACTCCGGATGCCACTGGACAGCCCACAGGAAGCGCTGATCCGGCTTGCAGACCGCTTCCGCAATGCCGTCCTCTGCGACCGCCATGACATCCAGGCTCTCTGCGACTCTTTTAATGGCCTGATGATGATAGCTGTTGACTGCCAATGTCTCTGTTCCGAGACAGTCATACAGGGGAGATCCTTTGATGATTTGTATATTGTGTACAGGCTGATCATAAGGGGCGTGGCCGTGATGATTCACTTCAGAGGGATGCTGGGAAGGAAGATCCTGATACAGCGTTCCGCCAAGCGCCACATTGATAAACTGAATCCCCCTGCAGATGCCAAGTACAGGTTTGTCAGCGAGCATAGCCATCTTCAGGATAACAGCCTCCATCGCATCACGTTTTTCGCAGGCAGAAACAAGTCCTTCCATTGGGGGTTCTCCGTACAGACTGGGAGATACGTCATGGCCGCCGGTGAAGAGAAATCCATCGCACAGATCCGCAACCTGCTCCAGATCCTGTTTGTCTTCTGTAAAGGGAAGGATCATTGGAAGAGCTCCAGCCTGACTGAGACCATCCATGTAGCCGGGCAACATCCAGATACTATCTTTTTCATCATCCCACAATGGCATCACACCAACAATCGGTTTTTTCATGATTCGAATACTCCTTTTTTCTTCAGAAATTTTGGCCTGCTCCACGAAAGGATCTGCAAAACAACGGAATTCTTCCAGACTGGAAACACGCCATACCACGTTGTCGCCCATCCGGATGTAATCTACAGCCTGATCAAGGGCTGGCATACCGGAAAGTATCTTTTCAAAAGCCGCCATGAAATCTCTTCCATGTTCAGGAATTATTCATGATTGCCGTTAATAGGAGTTTCAAACTTGCTTTTTCCCTGATCTTCCGGGATATCAATCGGATAACGGCCTGTAAAACAACCGTCACAGCAGAAGCGGGCAGACTCTCCTCCAAGACGTTGGGCAGCGTCTACGGAGAGGTAGGCCAGGGAATCCGCGCCGATTTCTGCTGCGATCTCTTTCACGGAATGGAGCCTGCAGGCAATCAGGTTTTCCCTGGAATCCACGTCGGTTCCGAAGAAGCAGGGATACCGGAACGGAGGAGAAGAAACACGCATGTGGACTTCCTTTGCGCCCGATTCCCTCAAAAGCCTGACGATTCGTTCGCTGGTGGTTCCGCGCACAATGGAATCGTCGATCAGAACGACCCGTTTATTCCGGACGGTTTCAGCGATTACGTTCAACTTGATCTTTACCGCGGTTTCCCGCATATCCTGGCTCGGCGCGATAAAGCTCCGCCCGATATATTTATTTTTCAGGAAACCAACGCCATAGGGAGTTCCGCTTTCCTGCGCGTATCCCAGCGCGGCATCAATACCGGAATCGGGAACGCCAATGACTACATCGGCATCCACCGGGTTTTCCTGCGCAAGGAAATGTCCCGCCTGCAATCGCGCGTGATGAACGGACATGCCTTCAATCACCGAATCAGGCCTTGCAAAATAGATATATTCAAACACGCAGATGTTATTTTTCCCTCCGCAAAATCTGCGATCGGAAACGGGTCCGTCTTTTCCGAAAATAAGAATTTCCCCGGGCATAATATCCCGGATCAGTTTCGCACCGACAGCGTCAAGGGCGCATGATTCGGAAGAAACGATATATGCCCCATCAGAGGTCTGCCCATAACATAAAGGCCTGAAACCGTTTGGATCCCTGAATGCAATCAGTTTGGTGGCGGTCATCAATACACAGGAATAGGCCCCCTGCAATTGCCGCATCGTACGGGAGATGGCTTCCTCGGTGCTCGGGGCCTTCAATCTCTCAGATACGATTGTATACACGATGGCTTCGGTATCGGCTGTTCCGTGAAAGATACCACCGTTTAGCTCGTGCTTCATTCGAAGCGATCCGGCGTTTACCAGATTTCCGTTGTGACACAGAGCCATATTTCCCTTCATGTGCCGGATTACAACAGGCTGAATATTGTTGTGATTCTTTCCGCCGGTCGTGGAATAGCGGACATGACCGACAGCAATATTTCCTTCATCCAGATGGTCAAGCACATTCCGGTTGAAGACTTCTCCCACAAGCCCGTCTCCTTTAAAATGCTGAAAGACTCCATCACATGATACCGCGATCCCACAGCTTTCCTGCCCCCGGTGCTGCAGTGCGTACAGCCCGAGATAAATATCCTGTGCTACGTTTTTCCTGCATGGAGACCATATTCCAAGCACACCACATTCTTCATGCATTATCGACGTCCTCCAAAATGAAAAGGCAAAGAGCTTCAGACTCCTTTGCCATGCGTGGATAATAACATATTCAGGCTAGAATGTACAGTTTTTTCGATTCGATTCTTTAGCCGGGGAGGAGCTTTTTTTTTCTTGTTCTCTTACAAAACAGATATGCTGATTATTGAAAACAGCAAATATTACTGACTGCAAAAGCGACACGTAGCTCGGCAATGCCGGGCTCTTTTTCATGCACCCGGAAACTTGACTTCTCGCGGGATCAGACCCAAATGATTTACAACTCGTTTACATCTGTCGCCTACTTATGAATCTGATTGATCATCCCGGGAATTCTTTCCATTCTGATGCTCAGAAACAGCAATAGAATGGTTTGCTTCCAGACCAGTAAGGAAATCCGAAAGGCGTGTAAGGGCGGGTTCGGAAAGATGATGAATACGGTGAAGCACATTCTGCATTAACCAATCTGTCTGATCAATTTCTTCCTTATTCTCATCAATCAGTTCGGATAGCGGAATATGTAATGCTGTGGCCAGTTGACGCATTGTATATTCAGAAGGGGAGCTTTTTCCGTTTTCCAATTTGCTGATTGCCTGCTGAGAGATTCCGGAGAGCCTTGACAACTGCTGCTGCGATAAGCAGGCTTTTTTTCTTGCTTCAATGAGTTTTTCTGAAAAAGCCAAAGAGAAATGCCCCCCTTCCTCATGATATCCGGATTATACCACAATAGTAGTTGACATATTACCTGTATTGTGGTAAAATCAAACCACTTTAGTAGTAGAACTGGCGGAGACATGATTCACGATCAGAAAGGAGGCCAGATCATGAGAAAGCTGGCAAGTATAGAAAAGGTAAGGAAAGTGGAGCCAATTGAAGGCGCGGATCGCATCGAACTGGTGCATGTGCTGGGCTGGCAGTGCGTGGTGAACAAAGGACAATTCAAGGAAATGGACACGGCTGTGTACTTTGAAATTGATAGCTTTCTGCCGATTCGTCCGGAATTCGAATTCTTGAGGAAATCCTGCTACAAGAAGACGGATATCATGGGCGAAGGATTCAAGCTCCGGACAATGACCTTCCGGGGACAGATTTCACAGGGACTGCTGCTTCCTGTCAGCCAGTTTCCGGAGATCCCTTCAGATGCTGAAGTTGGGGCAGGCGTTGCGGAGATTCTTGGCGTTCGCAAGTGGGAGATTGAAGAAAAGGCTACCACCGGCGGGAATGTGATCGGTACCCTGCCATACGATATCCCGCACACCGATGAAACCCGCGTGCAGGAGAATCCGGATCTGATCCAGGCTTTTACAGGGCTGGAATACTATATCAGCACCAAGATGGACGGAAGCTCCCACTCCATCGGGATTGATGAAGAAGGATTCCATGTGACCGGGCATAATTACGAGTACAAGAATGACGGCTCCAGCTCCTTCTATAATCTGGTCAACGAACGTGGCTACCAGGAGAAGATGGAAGCTTTTGCAAAGGAAAACGAGCTGAAAGCACTGACGATTCAGGGCGAACTTTGTGCGCCGGGCATTCAGAA
>JAZQCB010000045.1:0-5736 GCA_045546035.1 Clostridia bacterium | reverse complement strand
AGGCGGTGCTCTTCAGGTCCGGCTGGTGATCAAACCAGCTCGTCCAGAACTCACCGCCGCTTTTTCCGAAGTCACCGCGCAGGTGTCCCACACAGCCGCGTTCCAGATCCTGCTCACCGCTGCCGGAATAAAGCCAATCGGGTTTATCCGGTTCGATAGGCCTCCAGGTCAGTTCGCCCTGAAGCTCCTTTTCTGTTTCACCCAGAATGGCTTCAAAGGCATACAGCGCAGTCCGGGAATACTCACCGTAGGCATCTGACGCTTCCGCAGGCAGTCCCTGCTGCTCATAGAAGGAAGAGGAGTCAACAGCATCCAAATAACCGGTGATCTCATCTTTCAGATCAGAAACAAGCTCCGCCATGCTCTCCCGGTTCTCGCCGCCGTAGATCATCTCTTCAACACCCATGTCAGGATCCTCAGAGCTGAAGGAAAGCGTCAGTTCCGCCCGGTCACCCTGCCGGTTGTATTCCAGGGTGGTATCCGCCGTGTAGTCATGAGAATAGAACCGAACCTGATGCTCATCCGCTTCCGGCATGGGATTGTCTCTCAGACTGTCGCGCCAGGATTCATAATCGTGGGTAGATTCAATCATTCTGTGCCTCCTTGCTTATCGCTCAGGATCGTTCCGGTGTTTGGGACGGGGCGGATGCTCAGGAGCATCGGGAACCTTAAGCGTTTTCTCTTCCTTCGGTCCGTTGTTGATGATCCCGTCAATCATGTTCAGATCGTCTTCCATCGCCATCTCCGCATTGCGAAGCGCGTTTGCCGGCGGAATGAAATCCGGCAGTCTCTGAAAGCCGAAGCTGTCCGTGTAATAGCAGGACAGCCTCCCGTTTTGCTTCAGAGCAATCACATCGCTGACGCTCAGGCTGTGCCCATGGAAGTCTTCAGGACGATCCAGATTAAACCGGGCGTAAAGGCTTTCCAGAATAGCAGCCTGGTCACGCTGTTCCGCTGGAGGAAGAGAGGCTGAATATACCAGCTCATAGTTTTCAGGCTTCACAGTCCGATCTACATTCCGTGTATCACAGCCTTCCAGCCAGCAGCACCCGTCTCCAAGACTCAGATACAGGGTCGCTTCCTGCTTCGTCATGTTCCTGACCGTAATCATCTGCGGATCATCATTGTGAATCACAAGGAAACCCTCATCCCGAAGGAACTGTTCAGCAGCAGCTTTATCAGGAAAGACCGTGCTTTCGGCAGCGTCCAGAACCTTATGGACATCCCTCCGCAGACGTTGCCCATCCCGTCTCAGCTCATCCATGCTGGCGAACCGAAGCAGGTGATAATCCTGGCCATCCTTCACCTGATAAATCGCGAAACTATTGTCTTGCAAAATCGTCACCTCCATAAGAGATCAGGCTGGACGCCAATCAAAGCATCCAGCCTGTAAGGGGTTATTCCGTCAGCACCATGCCGCTGGTCTTTGTTCCATCCGAAAGCACCAGCGCGTATTTAATCTTCCCATTTTCAGCCGACTGCCTGCAGATGCGCAGACCATACAGCTCCACCGATGTGCCACGGGAAAAGGTCAGCTCAAACTCGGAGTCATTCCAGTAGCGGCTGCGGTTGCTGTCGTAATAGTCCAGCTGCCAGGAGCCGTTCCATTCCACCTCACGTCCGCTTTCCAGCGTGGATCTGCCGGTCACGGAGCCATCCTCGTGGAACACGATCCGGCTGGCGTCAATCGAGGTGCCGGCGTACAGTTTCCAGCTGCCCACAATGGCTTTTTCCGCTTCACGCAGCGTGGTGACGGTGCCGGAGAGGCATTCGGTCGGCACAAAGCCCCGGAAGAGGACATCCTTTTCCGTGCCCTCAATGTATGTCCAGGTGCCCATGGTGCCGAGGCAGGTTACCTTGGTGTTTTCGGTCAACTTCGCCAGCGGAGTTTTGCTGACCAGCGGATCATCCGTAACCTCCACATCATAGTTGACCACAGCAGCCGCGCGTTTCAGGTTCAGATCCGGTACGGTGACATCTTTGGGCAGCGCGTTGATGTAGATATAGCCGATACGGTTCTGCTTATCGGAAATATCATATTGCACGAGGATCCAGTCGTCCTCCGCGCCGAAGACCTGAATCCAGCCATTGGTGCTCACTCGGGCACGACCTTTCGCGCCGCGGATACTCTTCTTGGTCGGAGCGGAGAACACGGCGTAGGTCTGATTGCCCGTAAAGGGAATCACCTCGGCAGACAGCGTGCCCTCGGGGATCTCCGGCACATTGGTGGTATCCATGGTGATAACCGTTCCGGTATCCGCCATGGCCGTCCCGCACAGAAGCATCAGAATCAGGAAGAGCGATACAAGCCTTTTCATCTATTTCCCTCCTTGTTTGTCAAAGGTCGGACGGAGAAAGGGTTTCCCGTCCTTGTAATCCAGGTGCAGAGTTGCCTCATAACGGATATGCGACTTGGCTGACAGCAGCCCGGTCTTATGAACAGAGCCCTTTTCCACCAGTGCCTTTACATCACTGGAGGTCAGCGGATGCTCCGCTCCGGTCAGAATGCCGCCCGTCTTCCAGAGCGCAAAGCCGCAGATCCGGTTTTCACACATAAAGCCCTTCGGCCGGTCCGTGATGGCTGCGCCGCACTTCGGGCATTTGCAGATCACCTGACGCATGGGCTGGAAGAGCTGATCCGCGTTCTCCGCACGGGTGGTATCCTTGGTCAGATCCCGGACAAAGGCACGGACATCCTCCATAAAGGCTTCCGGCTTTTCTTCGCCCTTTTCAATCCGTTTCAGGCGCTGCTCCCATTCAGCTGTCAGTTGCGCGGACATCAGCTTTTCCGGGAGAACAGACGCAAGGGCTTTTCCCTTGGCTGTCGGTGTCAGAATCCGCTTTCTCCGGTCACCGGTGCGTTCAACCAGCTTGGTTTCCAGCAGCTTTTCGAGGATCGCGGCACGGGTAGCAGGTGTACCGATGCCCTTGTGCTCCGCGTCATCCGGCATTTCGTCAGCGCCGGCTGTCTCCATGGCATGCAGGATGGTGTCCTCGGTATGATGCACAGGCGGGGTGGTCTTGCCCTCAGCCAGCTCAGCCCGGGGCAGTGCGATTTCATCGCCCTCCTTCAGGTCATCCGGAAGCGAAGCAGTTTTCTCATCGTCCTCTTCCGGAGCCCGTCCGCCGATGCTACCACGGAAGGCCTGCCAGATCCGCTGCCAGCCCATCTGCAGGATTTTCTTTCCCTTGAGCTTGAACTCACGCCCTGCACATGCGACAGTAACGGTCGTTTCGTCAACTACAAACGGTTCATCCATGGCGCAGAGAAGCCGTGTGCTGACCAGCGTCAGCAGATCCCGCACGCCGGACGCCAGTGAATTGATCACCTGCTCCTGACCCGGCATGGAATCCGTAGGGATAATGGCATGGTGATCGCTTACCTTTTTGTCATTCACCACAGTCTCCGCGTGACCGCCCAGTTCCAGTCCGGCAGCAAAGGGAAGCGTGCCGCTGACGCGGGAGGCCAGCTCCGGCATTTTCCCCTCCATGTCATGGGTCAGGAACCGGCTGTCTGTGCGCGGATAGGTCAGCAGTTTTTTCTCATAGAGAGCCTGCGCGTATTCCAGCGTCTGCTGGGCTGTATAGCCGAAGATGCGGTTGGCATCCCGCTGGAGCGTAGTCAGGTCATAGAGCAGCGGAGGATTCTCTTTCTTTTCCTTGTGCTCGACCTGTCTGACCACAGCGCTGTCCCTGTTGCAGGCCTCCGTCAGGCTGCGGGCCTCGCTCAGGTCATGAATGCGTTCGGAGTGCCCGATCAGGCCGTTGCCCAGATCCAGCTTGACGGTGTAGAAGGTCTCCGGCTCAAAATGTTCGATGGCGTCCTCACGCTCACTGAGCATTGCCAGGGTCGGCGTCATAACCCGACCGATGGGCAGCGTAGGCCCATACAGGAGCGAATACAGCCGTGTCGCGTTCATCCCGATGAGCCAGTCGGCCTGCGCACGGCACAGGGCTGCCTGATAGAGATTGTCATAAGCGGACTGGTTCTTCATAACATGGATGCCTTCCCGGATCGCGCTTTCTTCCATGGAGGAAATCCATAAGCGCCGAACCGGCTTCCGGCAGCCTGCCTTTTCGTACACCAGACGAAAGATCAGCTCACCCTCGCGTCCTGCGTCTGTCGCACAGCTGATCCCATTCACCTTTTCGTCGTTCATCAGGGAGCAGACAATGTTGAACTGCTTCGCGCCGTCAGCGGATACGTTGTATTTCCACTTGTCCGGGATAATGGGCAGATCCTTATAGCGCCAGGTCGCAAACTCCTTGTTGTAGTCCTCGGGCATTGCCAGCTCGACCAGATGTCCAAGGCACCAGGTGACCATGAACCCATGGCCTTCCATGTAGCCGTTCTTTGATTCCGTCGCGCCGATTGCGGCAGCGATGGCTTTGCCGACGCTCGGCTTTTCAGCAATGAATAATTCCATGTTTCCCTCCATGCAAACGGCCCTGCGGGTTCAGTCCGCAGGGCGCGTGTTATTACTCCTGATTCGATTCTTCCTCGTCCGGTTCGTCGTCGTCATCATCCAGAACAAAGTCATTGTCAGCGCGGTTCTTACCGCCCTTGCCCTTGTTCTTCAGCATGAAGATCGCACCACCGCCGCCCAGCAGCACGATGGCCGCCAGCGCGATGATCGCTGTCATCTGATCCGGCTTTTTCTCCGGTTCAGGCTCAGTGAGCACCGGCGTCGGCGCAGGGACAGCAGTCGGTTCGGGCGTGACATAGATGATTTCCGGCGTAGGCGTCGGAACCTCTTCCTTCTCTTCATCAGACATCAGGGCCAGCAGGTCCCGCTCGTCCACTAGGTTCAGGAAGTAGGTCTCATACATCTCGGCTTCCTCGTCAATCGGCTTGTCATAGTCAATGACGAGGTAGAAGGTGTTGCCGGCCTTGGACTGAAGGGTGATGAACTGCTTGTTGGTGGCCGCGCTGTACAGCACATCCAGCGTGTGGGAATTGCCATCCGCCTGATACGGCATGCCCGGGCCGATGGTAATGTACTCGGTCTGAATGATGGGCTCCGGTGTCGGAGCTGCGGTCGGCTCTGCCGTGGGCACCGCAGTCGGAGCCTGCGTGGGCTCCATCCAGTCATCGTCGGAAACATAGATCAGAGAGCTACCCAGACCGTGCGGCTTCTCCGTGGCTGCCGGAACAACCACAGCAGCGGGTGTTGGATCGGACGCGGGTTCCGAAGAGGCCGGAGGCTCTGTCGCGGAAGTGCTGCCGCCCGGCTTTTTGCTGGGCTTCGGTGTCGCAGTCGGTTCCGGAGTCGGATCAACCGGCTTCACATAGTCCGGATTATCCAGCGTGATCGGATCAGAGAAGTTTCCGGCAAAGTCGAAGGCGCGGACAGCCAGCTTTTCAAACTTGTTCATGTTGTCATCCAGCTCAACATCCAGCTGATTGCCTTCCACGGTCGTAAACAGCATGCTGTTGATCTGAACACCGGCAATCCCGGAAAGCTCGTCCCGCACATCAATGTGCAGGACAGAGCTTGCAATGTTCGCGCTCACCAGCGGAGCGGCCAGATCAATGGTGCTGACCTGTGCCGTTTCATCAAACGTCCGGTCATAGGGATCGGTCACTCGCAGCATGAAGGTGCCGTTCTCATGAACGGTGATTTCCGCCTTGCCCTGGTCGAACAGATCCTCGCAGTCCGTCCAGGCCCCGCCGTTCATACGGTACTCAATCTTCTGCCAGCCGATGCTGTTCTTATCCGTCACCGTGGCCTTGAT
>JAZQCB010000044.1:0-5630 GCA_045546035.1 Clostridia bacterium | reverse complement strand
CCAAGCGGTCTTAGGAAGACAAATCCCCACTACAACTCCTTGGCTCACAGAACGACATGGCTACGATCCGACTTAGCACAACCTGGACGTCATCAAGGTGGCGGACTGGCTGATCGACCTGGGCCCCGAGGGCGGGGACGGAGGCGGTACGATCGTCGCCCAGGGGACGCCGGAGCAGGTGGCCGCCGTTCCCGAATCCTTTACGGGGATGTATCTGAAAAAGGCGCTGGAGGCCGGGCGGGAGAAGCCGTAAAGGCGGCGGGGCGCCCGGCGAACGGAAGCCCGGAAGCGTCAGAAACGGCGGGACGCCCGGCGAAAAGGCGGAACAGAAAGGACGCGGATCGGCTGATATGATGGAAAGCAATCTGTCCGGATATCGTCTATTTTGCCTCCGCCTGGCAGGCGGAATAAAGGAAACTGCTCCGGAGCGGAAAGAACAGCGGAAGGCCGGGTGCCTTTTTCCCTGGAAGGAGGAAAAACCCTTGAAAGCAATGATGAAACGGACTGCGGCGATGACGGCGGCGCTTCTCCTGGCCGCGGCTGGAACCCTGGCCTTTGCGGAGGAAAGCGCGCCTTCCCCGACGCCGGGGATTTCGGAAACGGCGGCGCCGGCGGAGAGCCTTTCGGGAACAGCGGCGCCTGCGACGGAGGCTTCGGAGACGGCCTCTCCCGTGCCGGTGGAAACAGCCTCTTCTGCGCCGGAAACCGCGGAGACGGCCTCTCCCGCGCCGGCGGAGACCGGCTATCTGGTAACGGAGGAAAGCGCGGATAATCCGCCGGCGACGGCGGCGCCGAGCGCCGTTCCCGGGGAGGAGGCGAAGGTTCCCGTGCTGCCCCTGCCGAAGGCGGAGGGGGGCAAGGTGGTGCCCATTCCCGTGGACCAGAACAGCCTGAAGGTGGCCATCGCCCCGCGGGAGGAAAACTACCTCTACGATGGGACGAATCCGGATCCCACCGGCTACGCGGATCCCTCCATTACGGTGAACATCGGGCGGGGCCGGATCTATGACACGGGCTATGTCTACGCCCGGGTCAAGATTGCCGACGGCTCCCAGCTGCGGACCCTCATGGCCTCCCCCCTGAACAACAAAAACACCACCTACGGCTATAAGCTGGCCGAGCGGGTCAAGGCGGTGGTGGCCATCAACGGGGACTTCTGCGGCGGCGAGGACGTGAAGAAGGGCGCCATCATGCGCCAGGGGAAGATGATGCGGCTGAAGTGCGACGGGCAGCTGGACGTGCTGGCCATCGACCGGGACGGCAACCTGATCATCCTGCCCAAGGCCCAGAACGCGGACGTGGAGGCCCTGGGCGACCGGTTGACGAACCTGTTTACCTTCGGTCCGGCGCTGGTGATCGACGGGGTTCCCCAGTACGGAAGAAACCGCCCGAATCTGGCGCCCAACAAGCCGGCGCAGCGGATGGCCATCTGCCAGACGGGGCAGCTGGAATACCTGCTCATTACCAGCGAGGGGCCGGAGGATCCGGGCTCGGTGGGCCTGGGCATCGACCAGTTTGTGGATCTGATCATGACCTTCCCGGGGGTTCGGCAGGCCTATAATCTGGACGGCGGCTCCTCCTCCACCATGGTGTTCCGCAAGGACGGAAACAGCTGGCGGAAAATCAACGCGCCCCAGAACCCAAAATCCCGGGAACTGAAGGACATCATCTATTTCGCCACCGCCTACGAGGCACCGTGAGACCCGGAACCTCCCGGGAGGCTTCATGAGGCGTGAGACCCGGGAACCCCAGTGAAGCTCCGTGAGACTCCATGAGCCCCTGAGAGCCCTGTGATTTCCCGGCTGTTTCTTTTCCGGAAACTGTGATAAGATATCATGAACGCACGTACGCCGGGCGTCCGGTTTACGGGGTGCCGGGTGCGTGCCGCGAAGCGGCAAAAGAAGCTTTCGCGCCCCGGCATCGTTCGCCAGAGGCGAAAAGGCGGCTTCGGTTTCGATAAAAGGAAAAAGGAGGCATTTATCATGGCTGTTGTTTCTCTTCAGTATGGCCAGACCACCGCGCAGGTGCGGACCAAGGGGGCCCAGATCATTTCCTTCAAGGGCGGGGACGGCCGGGAGGTCATCTGGCAGGCGGATCCCGCCGTCTGGCCGCAGCACGCGCCGGTGCTCTTCCCGGTTTGCGGCTCCATCCGGGATAACCGGATTCTCATCGACGGGAAGCCCTATCCCATGACCAAGCACGGCTTTACCCGGGAGCCGGATTTCGAAATCTGCCACCTGGGGGATGACTTTGTGGATCTGGTGCTGCGGGATTCCGAGGAAACCCGGGCCATGTATCCCTTCGCCTTCGCCTTCCACGTCACCTATCGGCTCTTCGAGGGCGGCTATACCACCACCTTCCTCATCGAAAACCGCAGCGACCGGGTGATGCCCGCCTGCGTCGGCGGCCATCCGGCCTATAACGTGCCCATGGAAGCGGGCGCGGCCTATGAGGATTATCAGGTGGTGTTCTCGAAGAAGGAGGAGGGAATCAACTCCCTGGCGCCCGGCGGCGGGCTGCTGGACGGGGAGGAAAAGCTCTCGGAGCTGAAGGACGGCCGGGTGCTGCCCCTGAGCCACGCCCTTTTCGATCCCCGGGACGCGCTGATCTTCGCCGGGCTGAACAGCCGCAGCGTGGATCTGGTGCATAAGACCACCGGCCACGGCCTCCGCTTTGATTTCCCGAAGATGGAGGTGCTGGCAATCTGGTCCATGCCCCATAAGAACGCCCCCTATGTCTGCCTGGAGCCCTGGCACGGCATGCCCGGCCGCGCCAAGGACGGGGACAGCTTCGAGGAAAAGCCCTATGTGTCCCTGATCGGCCCGGGCCGGGTCTATACCGCCTGGTTTACCACGACCCTGATCTGATGAGGAAGGCGTCAGAAGCCCGATCCAACCCGGCTGCCGGGCGGCATGGATTGCGGACGGACAGCGATCCGTAAAGGCGTTTCGACGCCCGGTCATCCGATGAAATGGCCCCGGAACCCCGCAGGGGCCCCGGGGCCTTCGTTTCCGATGGCTCACCCATGAAAGGCATTGCCGCCGCCTGGCCGTGGGCGGGCTTCTTTGTAAAACCGGTCAGCAGGGGGAAACCCCATCATGAGGAGGATGCGATTCGTGAAGCGTTTGATTTCGACGGTATGCCTGGCGCTGGCGCTTTGTCTGGCGCTGTCCGCGGGAAGCCTCGCGGCGGAGGAAAAGGTGACGCCCCTGGTTCGCAGCGGCGGCAGCCTGACCCTGGTCGTCAAGGAGGACGGAACCATCCTGGGCTGGGGCGACAGCCGGAACGGCCAGCTGGGCAACGGGACGAACAAGGTGACGCGCACGCCGGCGCCCGCCGCCCTGGGGCTGGACGGGAAGGACATCCTGGACATCCAGTGCGGCAACGAAAACGCGCTGTTTCTCATGAAAGACGGGACGGTCTTTACCTGCGGCTCCGCCTCCCACGGCACCCAGGGCGTGGGCCCGCGGCAGCGCCCGGTGCTGACCCCCATGCAGATCCCGGATCTGAAGGACATCGTGCAAATTACCAGCGGCTTCGGCCATAACGCGGCGCTGGATAAGGACGGGCATGTTTGGGTCTGGGGCCGGAACGACCACGGCCAGCTGGGCCTGGGGGACCGGACGGCCAGGAACGCGCCGGTGAAGATGGAATTGGAAAACATCGCAGAGGTGCACTGCGGCGGCAAGTTTACCATCGCCCGGGACACCTCCGGCCAGTACTGGGGCTGGGGATATAACGATTATCAGGTGCTCCGGGCCAGCAAGGTCAAGGAGAACGTGCTCAGCCCCATCCGGCTGACCGGGCTGGAGGAGCGGAAATATGTGACCTTTGACTGCGCCTCCGGCTGCGCCTTCTGGCTGGACGAGGAAGGAAACGTCTGGGGCCGGGGCCGGAACGACGGCCGCCAGCTGGGCAACAAGGAAGCACTCTGGGGCCAGGATCCGAACCTGTCCCGGGTGGCGATTCCGGAAAAGGTGGCGGAGCTGTGCATCTATTCCGCCTGCAATTCCGCCCTGACGGTGAATGGCAATGTCTATGTCTGGGGCATTACCCGCAACGGCCAGGCAGGCCACGGCTCCGGCAAAAGCTACCCCACCCCCTCGATTGCCTGGGAGCACGGGGACGCCGCGGCGGTGGCCATGGGCAGCCTGTTCCATATCCTGTTGACCAAGGACGGCACGATCTACGCCGTGGGGAAAAACGGCTACTGCCAGCTGGGCATCTTCCACGCCTCGGACGTCTATACCTGGACGAAAAACGGCGTCAACGTGAAGGAATAACTGAATAGAACCGGATAAGACAGGGGGACGGTTCTTCTGTCTTGTTCGATCCCATGCCTTTTTGCCCCTGGTTCATCCCCGCGAAAAGCGGATCATGTTCCGGTCGTATCCGGTGGTGACCAGATAGGCCTTCTCTTTATGCGCGTTCATCCGTCCGCTCCCGACAAACGGCCAGGTTTGAAACCGTTGGATGGCAACGATTACGGACAAGTGAATGACCCGAAAAGCGCTTCTGACGCTCCGGTCCTGGAACAGAAAGGAAGAAACCAAAATGATGAAGCTGTATCGGAAAAGCGAGACGACCTTCGCGATCCTGTGGATCGTGGCCTATGTCGTCCTGACCAGCGTGGCGAACCAGCTTTCGGAGGCGGTCGGCGTAAAATGGTCCGTCACGGCCGCGCTGTATATCGTGATGTCGCTGGTTCTTTTTTTCTGGATCCGAAACAATGACCTGAGCCAAAAATACGGCTTTTGCGGGTCTGAAATACCCGCGCGGCGTTTTCTGTATTTTATTCCGCTGGCGATCATCGCGTCTACCGCCCTCTGGGGCGGGATCAAACCGCAAACCAACATACCGGAAACGGTTCTGTTTGTGGTCAGCATGTGCTGTGTCGGCTTTTTGGAAGAGGTGATTTTCCGGGGGCTGCTGTTCCGGGCGATGGAAAAAGGCGACCTGAAAACGGCGATTCTGGTCTCTTCGCTGACCTTCGGTATGGGGCATATCGTGAATCTGTTCAACGGGAGCGGCCGGGATCTGGCCGAGACGATCATCCAGATCGTGTT
This sequence comes from Clostridia bacterium, assembly GCA_045546035.1. Taxonomy (GTDB): domain Bacteria; phylum Bacillota; class Clostridia; order Christensenellales; family Aristaeellaceae; genus Aristaeella. Next base: position 564 of record JAZQCB010000044.1, on the reverse strand, counting down.
CGCCGTTCTGGTCGGATTTGTGCTCGTTTGGATTTTCTACCACGGGAAGTCGCTGATTCCCTGCGTTGTGTTCCATTCCGTGAATAACGCGCTGAAGGTGTTCTCCGTCGAGGGAGGCTTCGATCCGCGGACCGAAATGATCCTCAATCTCGGCGTCATCGTGGTCGTTCTGGGCGGATATCTGTTCTATCTGGTCAGGACCTTCCCCCTGAAGGAAAAATAAGACAGGGGGAAAAGACAGGGGAAAGACAGGGGGACGGTTCTTCTGTCTTGTCCTTATCGTTTCCCCTGCTTTCCGTCCTGATCTCACAGGGTTTGAGGGGCCTTGCTGGATATGGGGGCGCGGACGGATTTCTCAAAACAGGCGTTCTGAAATCAGAACGCCTGTTTTTAGTGGTGCGCCCGGCGGCGCACGTTTCTAATGGGTGAAAGTCCCGAACCCGCCCGGTAGTGGGAAGGGTACAGCCGAAGGCAAGGGTGTCCATCGTGAGATGGAATCTGAAGGAAGCCGGATGTGGGAGCAGACTAACCACGGGCAAACCTCTGGCCTGACGAACAGGAACC
>JAZQCB010000043.1:0-4904 GCA_045546035.1 Clostridia bacterium | reverse complement strand
GCGCGGCCTGCGCGAGTTCAGCACGGGTCAGGACGTCATCCGTTTGTGGAACCAGCCCATCCGGCGCATCATCCAGGAAACGCTGACAAAGTTCATCCAGTAAGTTTCCTGTCAGTGCGGTGTTTCCCCTGAACTGGCCATCCTCACCGGAATAAATACCTGCCTGTTTTGCCCATAGGGCGGCCTTCTCGTGCTCCGAACCGGCGGCTACATCCGAGAAGCCTTCCGCCTCCATGTCCGGTTCCGGCTTTCCGGCGATTCGCCACAGCATTTCAACCGCTTCTGCACGGGTGGAGGCACGGTCCGGAAGGAAGTAGCCGGTGGGATAAGGATCCATCAGCCCTTTTTCCAGAACAAACGAGGTATATTCATGATAGGTCGGAAGCACAGGCTGCGGATATTCTTCTCCTTCGGACAAGTTAACCCAGGGAATGAAAATTCGGTTCAGCTCGGATATCCAGGTTTTCCCGTTTGCACGTTTGATGTCCAACGTATTGATCTGGCAGCAGCGGGTCCGTTGGCGTTTGCCGCTGTAAGGGCTCATCAGGCTGCTGACCGTACTGACAACATAGTACTGTCCTGCCTGTTTGCCCAGATACATCATCTGATGTCCGGGGAAATTCAGCAGCGAACCGAGGGGCAGGGCGTCCAACAGCGCTTCCTTTTCTTCCAACGTGTACGCGCCGATCATGATGCGCGGCATGCTTTCCACCAACTGCTGCCAGGTGCCGTTTCGTGGCATATCCAGACCGAAGCAGCAGAAAATGGAGTGATTGAGACTGGTGCAGTCCTCGTTATTCAGTCCCGCGCCCCAGCCATACGCGTCGCCCAGGGAGGCCAGTGCCACCTTCGCCAGGTTGGCGGTCGTTAGCGGCAGATAGTCCTCGCTCACGCATTCCCGGGCGTTAATCAGGGCGGGTCTTTTGCTGTAGCTGCCGTCCTCATTCCGCACGGGCAGATATACGGCATAGTTATGCAGCGGCAGCCGGTTGATCACCAGCGCGTCCGGATCTGTTTCTTCCATTCGCTCCAGCACGGTGCCCATGGTAATCATACGACCGGATGCCTGTGACGCGGAATTGGAATAGTCCGTATACATCTTGTCGCCCCAGAATACCAACCGCTTTTCGGCAGGAAGATCCCAGGCGGACAGCCATTCTTCCTTATCTTTGCAGATGGCAATATCCTCCACGCGCACCCAGCCGGTGCAGCAGGAGGTGGCGACGCCGAAGTATTTTCCGTCCGCTGATGTGGAATAAACGGCGACCGGCTCATTGACCCGGATGCCGACCAGCGGCTGATAATCAAAATCGATGTCAGAAGGATCGTCCAGCAGCTGCCCGTCCCACGGGAAGGTGATCAGATCGGTCCTGTTCACGGCGATTCCCCAGCGTACGGACATTTCTTCCGTCGCGTTCGGATCGATGACGTTTGCGGTAATGATGTCGAAATCTTCCTGCTCCAGCTTTTTTCCGTTCTGATCCCAGATCCAGCCCAGATAGTATTTGACATCGTCCGCCGCGCTTTCCTGCAGAGCCTGGTTTCGGGCCACGCCGTCGTAGGTCTCTTTCAGGCTTCTCATATCGCGCCGGTTAGATCCTTCTGTGGCAATGGCAGCGGCATTGATTTGCGCGATTTCCTCCGGCGTCGCCAAAAGCGCGTCCGGATTGTTCGTCAGGCCGGACCAGAACGCGGGATCCGTCATCTCTTCCGTAACACCCGGCATGAATTGCGGTGATTGAGCTGCGCGATCGGCTTTTGCCGGAATCGGCGCTGTCACAACGCAGCACAGCAGCAGAACGTAGCATAGAAGCAAAACACTGTATTTCCTGATTCGAGACATCTGAGTTTCCTCCTGACCAATCGATGGTCATTCACGAAATAAAGGTGGAGCTTCGGAAAACATCAATACTGTTCAAAAAGGGCTTCCAGCTGTTCCTGACTGGTTTCTCCCGTCAGCGCCAGTCTCAGCAGGATCGCCGCTTTCTGCTGAGGCAGCGTATTTGCCGCCACGGTGTTTTTGCATGGAAGGTTGTCCTTTGTGATAACTCCGTCATCAATTCTGGAGGAAATAATCACAGGAATATTATACCCATAAAGCCTTGTTTAATCAACGTTTGCGTGATATTCTCCCAAAACGAATTATTCCAAGGTTTGCGTTCAGAGTATTCATTCTACTGTCAGTGTGATTGTTACGTCGCCGTTTCCCAGGAGATTCCTCACCTCTTCAGGCGTCTTGTCTTTGATTCTCCCGAGCCGGGTATACGCCCAGGAATTGCTGCCGTAAAAAACGACTATTTGGCTGCTGGAATAGAGGACGATATCTCCTGAGGAAGTAGTGGTCTGTACATCATGGCTCGGCAAACGCTGGCCGATGGAACCCACCTGCTCAAAGCCGCCGTACATGGACATTTGAATCGTCAGTCCATTTGTCGCAAGCTCTCTGAGCGCAGATACGGATTCATTGTTTTCCCAGGCAACCGTAACCGGGGTATCGTTGATTCTCATTTGCATCTGCGATTCGGCCTCCTCATCATTTTCATCCAGTTCGATCAGCACGTCATAGCTGCCGTTCAAGGCGGCGATCTCCGCCAGCGGACAGGTGATCACACCGATGTTGACCTGATTGCCGTAGACCTCAGATGCATCCTGATCTTCAAAAAGGATGGTAAAGTAAGGCGCATCAGTAGCGTAATCGATGGGAAAGACGTCCGCACCGGTCTCTTCCGCAATCCAACCCGCAGCCATCTGCGCATTTCCAAGCAGCTCTCCGCTGCTGTTATACTGGAGGGTCGCACTGGAGACGACATCCACATCGGGCTCAAAAACTGTGTTCCCCACACGGGAAAACCAGGCTACCAGCACTTTGTGGTTTTCTCCCTGAATCAAACCAAGAGGCTCGGTCAGCTGAGGTTCATAATCCGTGTAGCGGGTATAGTTTTCAATCTCAATATCTGTCTCTGCGCAGGCAGCTGATGCAAGAAGCATGATCGCAGCGAAAACCAGTAAAACTGTTTTCTTTTTCATGAACCGACACCTTCCTGTCTTCAGTTATTGCAGTGATTTACCAAAATCATAAGCTTCCTGCTGTTCTTCCGCTTTTCCGGCGGCTTCCCTTGTGTCGTTGATCCCGCCGCAAAAAAGGGAACCGGCCAGCTCTGCCTTCTCAAAGCAGTCCACCCAGCCCTGCAGGCCGTTGACTGCTTTTTCCGGGGTCGTCGTCTCATCTTCGGCAGCGGTGGAGAGCATGTACACGCTGCGGAACTTATAGTCAGAAGAGTACAGCGGATTCATGCGGTCCAGCAGGGTCTTCATCTGACCGCTCATCTCGTAGTAATAGATCGGCGTCACAAAGACCAGCGTATCCGCGTTCATGACCTTCTCGGCAATCATGACAGCGTCGTCCTTCAGCATGCACTTCTGCGTTTTCTGGCAGGCCAGGCAGCCCCTGCAGAAGCCGATGGTCTTGCCCTTCAGGCTGATCAGTTCCACCTGATGTCCCGCATCCTTCGCTCCGGCGATCAGTCGCTCCGCCAGGATGTCCGAATTGCTCTTTGCCCGAAGGCTCGTGGTAATCACCAGTACATTGCTCATTTCAGATGTTCCTCCATAAATTTCTGAATCCTGTCAAAGGGAATGATGTCCTTCCGATCGTACAGATCGGTGTGCACCGCACCGGGAATGATGACCAGTTCCTTGTTGTCGCCCTTCAGCAGCTTGAACGCATCCCGGCTCATGTAGCAGGAGTGTGCCTTTTCGCCGTGGATCATCAGTACCGCGCTGTCGATCTCCCCGGCATAGGTAAACAGGCGGGTGTTCATCAGGGAGGTTTAAAGGCTCGGTTTTCATCATAGTCATTTCCTCCTTGCTTATTTTGCAGTATTGGCTCTTTCCGTTTCCCGGATCAGCCAGTCCAGCTGATCCACCCGCCGCTGGCAGACATGGAGCTCTTCCATGAGATTGCAGCGCAGGCAGCGAAGCTGCTGTTTTGCTTCAATCAGTCTGTTTGCTTCCACTAGCTCCGCCAGTCGGGCAGCTTTGTCCGGACGGCAACCGATATCTGTAAGGCATTGCCTTGCGCTTTCCGCATTCATTGTTTCCTCCTGAGACTGTCATTTTCTGAGGACATTTACATCATAGCACCTTGCGGGATTCTTCGCTAATGGTTATAATGAATATCATGATATTCCTTTATTGCATTTCAAGGAGGACAGAATGGAAATCAGAACGCTGCGCTATTTCCTGGCGGTGGCCAGGGAAGAAAACATGACCCGGGCGGCCGAGCAGCTGCACCTGACCCAGCCGACGCTGTCCAAAGCGCTGAAGGCGCTGGAAGAGGAATTGGGCAAAAAGCTCTTTACCCGCCACAGCTTCAGCATTCGCCTGACGGACGAAGGCGTTCTGCTGCGCAACCGCGCGGAGGACCTGGTCAGCATGGCGGACAAGATCACCCGGGAGTTCGTCACCCTGGACGACATCACCGGCGGCGACATCTACCTGGGCCTGGCGGAATCCTATCAGATCCGGACGCTGGCCCGGGCGATCAAGGAATTCCGCGGCCAGTATCCGGACCTTCGTTATCACATCACCAGCGGGGACACCGAGCAGGTCACCGAAAAGCTGGACCAGGGGCTGCTGGACTTTTCCGTCCTGGCGGAGATGCCGGACGCCGCCAAATATGATTCCCTGGTGTTCCCCCAGGCGGACGTCTGGGGCCTGGTCTTCCCCGCAGACGATCCGCTGGCAGCAAAAAAGGCCGTCACGGCGAACGACCTGATGGGCCTGCCCCTGTTCTGTTCAGAACAGAGCTGGCAGAAGGATATTCCCCGCTGGTGCGGAAACCGGATGCGGGACCTGCGTTTGGAGGGTTCCTTCCGGCTGTCCTATAACGGTTCCATGTTTGC
>JAZQCB010000042.1:0-11629 GCA_045546035.1 Clostridia bacterium | reverse complement strand
CCACTCCGACAAGTGGCGGTAATTGTTGCGGGTCTTTGGATCTCAACCTTAACCGTTAACCCGGAGCAGCCGTTAAGCGTTGCTCTTCATCTCTTATTATATGGAATCACGTTTTTTTGTCAAGTCCTCATGCGATCCTTTCGGCACCCTTCGCGCTCCTTTCGGTGTCCTTCGCACGGAGCTGGTGCTCTTTGCTACGTGGGCTTTGCTCTATCCTCAGCAGGTGGAGCACATCGTTCACGTCAACCATAGGCCATTAGCCCGGCTAACTTCCAAGTTTGCTGATCTGTTACCTTTTCATCAGCTCATATTTCCAGACTAAAGTTCCGGACTGACAATGGAAAAGAATTTCCGCAGTGGCTCCTTCCGTTTGACTTTCCGGCATCTGGATGCTGTATACCCCTTCCTTGATTATGTCACTGTCTGTGTAAGGACGACCAGCGACCGTGCCAATATACAGTTCCTTGTTTCCTTCATGATCTGCAAAGTTTACACCGTTCTGTGTGACAAACAATGTTCCTATGTGCACAGAGTTAATGTCGGCACTGCTGCCGCCTTTCCAGGAGTAATTCTCAATCGTCATCCTCATGGTCAGGGACAGATCCTCTCCGGGATGCTAACCAATACAGAATCGTCGCGCATGTTCACGACGAGGTGATCCTCGAAGCCCCCATGGAGGCATCCCTGGACTCCGTCTGTGAACTAATGGAAAGGCCATCGCCAGTCCTTTTTTCCTGCTTTCATTCGCATTCTCACTCTCCGTATCGAAGCGATTCCATCCATTGATGCCGCCTGAGACGCTTGCGGTGCCCCGGCTCCGCATCCCGGCGTATGTCAGTATTATGTGCTCTTTTCCTCCCGCCGCCGTTTCTCCAGCCACACCGACAGCACCGCCACATCCGCCGGGTTGACCCCGGGAATCCGCCCCGCGGCGCCCAGGGAGACCGGCTTCTGCTTCGCCAGCTTCTGGCGGGCCTCCAGCCGGAGGCCGCTGATCTCCGCATAGGGAATATCCTCGGAAAGCTTCGTTTCCTCCGCCTGGCGGGCCTTCCGGATCAGCGCCTCCTGCTTTTCCAGATATCCGGCGTATTTGACGGAGATTTCCGCCTGCTCCGCCGCGGCGGGGGAAACGCTTTCCAGATCCCTTTCCATCTCCGCCAGATCCCGCAGGCGGATGTCCGGCCGCCGCAGCAGTTCCTCCCCCGTCAGGCTTCCGGCGGTTTCCGGCTGCCCGTGCCGCGTCATCCATCCCTTCAGCGCCTCTCCCGGGGCGAAGCGGGTGCTTTTCAGCCGGCGCAGCGTCTCTTCCGTTTCCGCCCGCTTTTTCCGCGTCCGCTCCAGCCGCTCCGGCGAGGCCAGGCCCGCCGCCGCGCCGATTTCCGTCAGGCGAAGATCCGCGTTATCCTGGCGCAGGAACAGCCGGTGCTCCGCCCGGGAGGTCATCATGCGGTAGGGCTCGTCCGTGCCCTTGGTGGTCAGATCGTCCGTCATCACGCCGATATAGGCCTGATCCCGCGTCAGCACCACCGGCGCCCTGCCCTGCAGGGTCAGGGCAGCGTTCATCCCCGCCAGCAGCCCCTGGGCCGCGGCTTCCTCGTATCCGCTGGTGCCGTTGATCTGGCCGGCGAAAAACAGCCCCCGGATCCGCAGGCTTTCCAGCGTCGGCCGCAGCTCCCGGCTGTCGATGCAGTCGTATTCGATGGCGTAGGCCAGCCGCGTCAGCTCGCACCGCCGCAGCCCCGGAATCGACCGGTACATCGCCCACTGTACGTCCTCCGGCATGGAGGAGCTCATCCCCTGGACATACCATTCGAGGCTGTTTTTCCCCTCCGGCTCGAGAAAGAGCTGGTGCCGCTCCTTGTCGGCGAAGCGGACGATCTTGTCCTCGATCGATGGACAGTATCGCGGGCCGATGCCGTGAATGCGGCCGCTGTAGAGGGGCGCCCGGCTCAGGTTGTTGAGGATGATCCGGTGGGTTTCCGGCGTCGTCCACGTTAGGTAGCAGCTGTAGGTGTTTTCCAGCCTCCGGTCCGTGAGGAAGGAGAAGGGCGTCACCGGCTCGTCCCCGTCCTGCCGTTCCATCTCGTCAAAATCGATGGTTCGCTGATCCACCCGGGCGGGCGTCCCGGTTTTGAACCGCCGCAGCGAAAAGCCCAGGGCCTCCAGGCTGCCGGACAGGGAGCCGGCGGCCTTCAGCCCCTGGGGGCCGCCGTCGTGCCGGTGCTCCCCGATGACGATGCTGCCCTTCAGATACACGCCGGTGGCGGCCACCACCGCCCGGCAGGGTATGCGGCTGCCGGTCACCGTGGTCACCCCGGTCACCTTTCCGTTTTCCGTTTCGATGGAGGCAACTTCCCCCTGGCGCAGGGTCAGCCGCTCCTGGGTCATCAGCGCGCGGCGCATGCGGTTCTGGTAGGCCTGCTTGTCGGCCTGGGCGCGCAGGGCGTGCACCGCCGGGCCCTTGCCGGTGTTCAGCATCCGGCTTTGCAGAAACGTATCGTCGATGGCCAGGCCCATCTCGCCCCCCAGGGCGTCGATTTCCCGAACCAGGTGGCCCTTGGCCGAGCCGCCGATCACCGGGTTGCAGGCCATCAGGGCCACCCCGTCCATATTCAGCGTCAGCAGCAGGGTATCGATTCCCATGCGGGCGGCAGCCAGCGCCGCCTCGCATCCGGCGTGGCCCGCCCCGATTACAACCAGATCTGGCATCTGTTTCCTTTCTTCTCTTATCAATTTAAGGAGCGGGGGTGGGCGCCGGCGTCGGAGAGGGTTCCGGCGTCGAGGTGGGCAGCCACCGGCGGAAGCTCATCGAGGGCCGCTCGCTCTCGGGGATGTTCCGGGTATAGCCCTCCAGATCCCGCCATCCGGTAATGACCAGGTTCATGGAGCCGATGGGTTGGGCGGGCTCGACATAGTCCCCGAAGGAGAACTGATAGTGCTCCGACTGGCTTCCGGGATAGATATTCAGCCGGTAGGCCCCCTCGAAGAAGTTGCTGACCCCGTCGGCGTTGCAGACCAGGGGCTTCCCATCCGCGTCGAAGGTTTCGATGGTGAAATACACCCGGTCCACGGTGAAATCGCTGCGGTTGCGCAGCACGATCCGGATCCGCTCGTGATCCAGATACAGGTCGTCGGCGATGATGGCGCGGTTGAAATCCGCCACGCGGATCACCGCCGAGGCGGAATAGCCCCCGTCCTCGGTGACGCCGGTAATGGTGGTCACGCCGGTATGCCGGCCGTAGACGGTGCCGATATTCTTCCGGTCCCGGACGGTGGCGACGTATTCGTCCTCCGTGGACCAGTTGACGTTCTGGTTGTTGGCGTTGCGGGGCTCGATGATCGCCTTGACGTTCAGGGAGCCGTCCAGCTGTACATGATACACGCCGTATTGGATGGAAACCCCCTCCACCGGCTGAATCACGGTGACCCGGGTCTGTCCCCTCCGGTTGGAGCCGTCGGTGGCGGTGGCGGTAATGGTGGCGGTTCCACGGGAAACGCCGGTCACGACGCCGTTTTCATCGACGGTGGCGATCCGTTTGTTGTTGGTCGTGAAGGTCACTTCCTTGATGTCGGCGTCCTCCGGCTCCACGTTCCAGGTCAGCTGGGCCGTCGTCCGGACGGGCAGGGAAACGTTTCCGCCCGTGAATTCCACCTTCTTGACCCGCTGGATGACCCGGACGGTCGCCGAGGCGGAGGCGGCGCTGTTGCCCTTGCTGGTGGCGGTAATGGTGCATTCGCCGCGCTTGACCGCCGTTACATGGCCCAGGGAGTTCACCGTCGCGATGGACGGATCGGAAGAACTCCAGACGACGCCCCGCTCGTTGGCCTCCAGGGGCTGAACCGACGCGTGCAGCTGGGCGCCCTGGCCCGCCACAATGTTCAGGGAGGTTTCCCGCAGGGCGACCCCCGTCGGCTTCTGGGCCACGGTCACCGTATAGCCGGCCGTCCGGCCGGAGCCGTCCAGCGCCCGGGCCTCGATGATGGCCTGGCCCTTTTTCACGCCGGTCACCACGCCGTTCAAATCCACCGTGGCCACCCGCGGATTCCGGGAGGACCATTCCGCCCGCTGAATGCTGGTATCCGCGGGCTCCCAGATCAGATCCAGAAACAGGTTTTCCCCGGCGTTAACCACGCGGGACTCGCCCGTGATCGTCAGCTTTTTGGCCGGCTGGGTCACCAGCACATGATAGGTTTCGTTGATTTCCGGGTTCTGCTGGCTGGCGATGACCAGCTCGCATTCCCCCGACTGGAGGGCCCGGATGCTGTTCCCCCGGACGGAGAGGACCCCCTCGTCGCTGGAGGACAAGGTGACCTTCCGGTTGCTGGCGTCCTTGGGCGTGCAGGTAATCTTCAGCTCCAGGCTCTTCCCCGCCGGAACCACCAGCACCTCGTGGGCCGTGTCCTTGCGCAGCAGCGCGCTGACCGCCTCGTCCTCCGGGCGGTAGACGCTGAGCTTCGAGCGGTCCAGCGTCACGTTGGTGACCCGGCGAAGCACGTTGACCCGCACCGTCGCCGTCCAGACCCGCTTGCCGCTTCGCAGCGTCGCCTTGACGGTCGAAATCCCCTTCTCGCCCGCGGTAATGACCCCGTCGGCAGACACGGAAACGGCTTTTTTGTTTCCGGAGGAATAGGTCAGATCCCCGCCCTGGGCCGGATCCCCTTCCCGGGTCAGCGCCGGGGTCGCGGTTTCGCCCTCAAAGAGGCTGATTTCCTTTTCCGCGAAGCGGAACACGTCCGCCGCCAGGGCGGAGCTCACGCCCAGCGCAAGCAGCAGGGCTGACAGAATGATCACGATCGCTTTTCTTTTCAATTCGCTTTCCTCCTTGTTTCAAAAACGGAATGGAAAAAAGGGCGCCGCCGGCGCCCCCCGATGGTTACTCAACGCGATGCGTATCCAGGTAGGATCGAACCAGCTCCTCGATGATTTCGTCCCTCTCCAGCCGGCAGATCATGCTGCGGGCGGAATTATAGCTGGTAATATACGTGGGATCGCCGGAAATAATGTAGCCGACCAGCTGCGTGATCGGGTCGTATCCCTTGGCCTGCAGCGCCCTGTATACGTAGAGCAGGATGTCCTGCGCCTCGTTGCCCGATTCGGTGATCGGCTTCATTTTCATCGTGTCAAAGGTGTTTTCCATGCCGCGTCCCCCGTTTCTTCCGGAAATCTGTAAGCCGACTTTGATTATACACGCTTTCCCGGGTTTTGAAAAGACCAAAATGACAAAATTCTACATATTTTTGTAACAATTCTTCTTTTTTTCCGGCTTGCGGCCCGTCCCCGTTTCCCGTATAATTAAAAGTGCGCGATTTTTCGCGCGCGAGGAATTTGGGGGAGGTCATATTCATGGAAGAAAACACGCCCCGCAGCAATTTTATCTGGGACGCCATCGAGCAGGATCTGGCCGCTGGCCGGTATACGGAAATTCATACCCGTTTCCCTCCGGAGCCCAACGGCTATATGCATATCGGGCACTGCAAGGCCCTGATTATGGACTTTCTGACGGCGGAAAAATACGGCGGAAAGTGCAACCTCCGCTTTGACGATACCAATCCGGCCAAGGAAGACACCGAATACGTCGAGGCCATCAAGCGGGATATCCACTGGCTCGGGTTCCACTGGACCGGCGGGGAGTTCTACGCCTCTGATTATTACGACAAATGCTATGAAATCGCCGAGGACTGGATCCGCCGCGGCCTGGCCTATGTGGACGAGCTGAGCCGGGAGGAAATGCGCGCCTGGCGCGGGACGCTGACCGAGCCGGGCAAAAACAGCCCCTGGCGTGACCGGCCCGCCGAGGAGAGCCTGGATCTGTTCCGCCGCATGCGGGCGGGGGAATTCCCCGAGGGCAGCAAAACCCTGCGGGCCAAAATCGACATGTCCTCCCCCAACATCGTCATGCGGGATCCCGCCATGTACCGCATCCTGTATAAGGAACACTGGCGGACGGGGAAGAAATGGTGCATCTATCCCATGTACGATTTCGCCCATCCCATCGGCGACGCGCTGGAGGGCGTGAGCCACTCCCTCTGCTCCCTGGAATACGAGATTCACCGCCCCCTCTATGACTGGGTGGTGGAAAAGAGCGCGGCCATGCTGCCCGCCCGGCCGCGGCAGATCGAGTTTTCCCGCCTGAACATGACCCGGACGGTCATGAGCAAGCGGTATCTGCGCCAGCTGGTGGAGGGCGGCTACGTCTCCGGATGGGACGATCCCCGGATGCCCACCCTTTCCGCCATGCGCCGCCGGGGCTATACCGCCGCCTCCATCCGCCGCTTTGTGGATCTGATCGGCATGAGCAAGGCCGATTCCGTGGTGGATTTTGCCGTCCTGGAGCACTGCGTCCGCGACGATCTGGGCGAAACCGCCCCCCGGGCCATGGCGGTGCTGGATCCCCTGAAGGTCGTCCTGACCAACTGGCCGGAGGGCGAAACGAAAACCGTGACCCTGGAAAACCATCCGGATCATCCGGAGATGGGATCCCGGACGTTGCCCTTTGCCCGGGAGCTCTATATCGAGCGGGAAGACTTCATGGAGGTTCCCGCGAAAAAATACCAGCGCATGTTCCCCGGAAACGAGGTGCGCCTGAAGGGGGCCTACATCGTCCGCTGCGACGGGTGCGAAAAGGACGCGGAGGGCAACGTGACCGCCGTATACTGCTCGGTGGATATGGATTCCTTCTCCGGCAGCGCCGGCGCCGACCGGAAGATCAAGGGGAAAACGCTCCACTGGGTGCCGGCGGACGACTGCGTGCCCTTCGAGGCCAGGCTGTATGAGCCGCTGCTTTCCGAGGATCTGGAGGAGGAGGCGGAGGACTCCCCCGATAAGAAGGACTTTATCTCCCGCCTGAATCCCGCCAGCCTGACGGTGCGCCGCGGGCTGTGCGAAAAATTCCTGGCGGAGAGCGAGGTCGGAGCCTCCTTCCAGTTCCTGCGGACCGGGTATTTCTGCAAGGATCCGGATTCGACCCCGGCACTCCCCGTTTTCAACCGCACCGTCGGTCTCCGGGACACCTTCGCGAAACAGAGCAAATAATCCCCGGCTTTGCGGCTGAATCCGCCGCGAATACCGGCAGCCCGGCGGCTCCGCCGCCCGGATCGAAATCATCAGGAGGTTTTTACCATGCAGGTTCGAACCCGTTTTGCCCCCAGCCCCACCGGTTTCCTTCATCTGGGCGGGCTGCGCAGCGCCCTTTACGGCTATCTTTTCGCCCGCCAGAACCACGGCACCTTCATCCTCCGCATCGAGGACACCGATCAGGAGCGCTATGTGGAAGGAGCCACCGAGGTCATCTATGACACCCTTCGGGACTGCGGCATGAACTGGGATGAAGGCCCCGACGTGGGCGGGGATTACGGCCCCTACATCCAGTCCCAGCGGAAGGATCTTTATCTGCCCTACGCGAAGAAGCTCGTGGAATCCGGCCATGCCTACTACTGCTTCTGCACGAAGGAGGAGCTGGCGGAGCGGAAGGCTGCCGTGGAGGCCCGGGGCGAGGTTTTCAAATATGATAAGCGCTGCCTGCATTTAAGCCCCGAAGAGGTGCAGGCCAGGCTGGACGCGGGCGTGCCCTACGTCATCCGCCAGAACGCGCCGACGGAAGGGGAAACCTCCTATCACGATCTGGTTTTCGGCGATATGACCTTCCCCAACGAATCCCTGGACGATATGGTGCTCATCAAGCAGGACGGCATGCCCACCTATAATTTCGCCAACGTCATCGATGACCATCTGATGGGCATTACCCACGTGATGCGGGGGATGGAATATCTTTCCTCGACGCCGAAATACAATCTGCTCTATGAGGCCCTCGGCTGGGAAATTCCCCAGTATATCCATATGCCCCCCGTGATGCGGGATGAACACCACAAGCTCGCCAAGCGGTTCGGGGACGCTTATTATGCCGATTTCATCGCCAAGGGATATCTCTCCGAGGCCATCGTCAATTATCTGGCCCTGGTGGGCTGGAACCCGGGAACCGACCGGGAATTCTTCACCCTGCCGGAGCTGGTCGAGGCCTTTGATGTCCGCCGGATCAACAAGTCCCCCGGCATCTTCGACGTCAACAAGCTGACCTGGTTCAACGCGGAATACATCCGCCGCCTCTCCCCGGAAAAGTATCTGGCCCTGGCCACCCCCTGGTTTGACCGGGTCCTGGCGGGAAAGGGCATCGATTATCCCCGCCTGGCGGAGCTGATGCAGAGCCGGACCGAGGTCTTTAACCAGATCCCTGGCATGGTCTCCTTCCTGGCGGAAATGCCGGAATATGATGTGGAGCTCTATACCCATAAGAAGATGAAAACCAACCCCGCCGTCGCCCTCTCCAGCCTGGAAATGATCCGTCCCGTGCTGGAGGGCATCGCGGACTGGAGCGAGCCGGTCATTCATGACACGGTGATGGCCGCCATCGCAGAAGCTGGGCTGAAAAACGGCGCCGTCCTCTGGCCCCTGCGCATCGCCATCTCCGGCCTGGCCAGCACCCCCGGCGGCGCCGTGGAAATCGCCTGGCTGCTGGGGAAGGAGGAAACCCTCCGCCGCCTGGATCAGGGGCTGGAAAAGCTCCGCGCCTTCGCCGAGGCTCAAAACGTCTGAGGACTCATCCCCCTTCCGGGGGATTCGGCCCGCAGGGCCGGGAAAGGATAACCCATGATTAACCTGTCCTCCGATTATCTGGAAGGCTGCCATCCGTCCATCCTGCAGAAGCTGGCCGAGATTAACGATCGCCAGCTCCCGGGATACGGGCAGGATCCCTGCTGCGAGGAGGCGGCCGCCGACATCCGCCGGGTGTTTGAATGCCCGGATGCCGACGTGCATTTCCTCGTCGGCGGAACCCAGGCCAACGCCGTCGTTATCTCCAGCATCCTCCGGCCCTACGAGGGCGTCCTCTGCGCCTCCACCGGGCATATCAACGTCCACGAAACCGGCGCCATCGAGGCGACGGGCCATAAGGTGCTCCCCCTGTCCGAAAAGGACGGGCGGATTTCCTCCGCCCAGATCAGCGTCGCCGTCGCCCTGCAGGGGGACGACGAGCACACCGTCCGCCCCGGGATGGTCTATATTTCCCAGTCCACGGAGCTGGGAACGGTGTATAACCTGACGGAGCTGAAGGATCTTTCCATGACCTGCCGCCAGAACGGGCTCTACCTCTACGTGGACGGAGCCCGGCTGGGATACGCCCTGGCCTCCCCGGTCAACGAGCTGGAGCGGGGGGATCTGGCGAAATACGCCGACGTCTTTACCGTCGGCGGAACCAAGCAGGGCGCCCTTTTCGGAGAGGCGGTGGTCATCGTCAATCCCGAGCTGAAGCGGAATTTCCGCTACATGATGAAGCGCTCCGGCGCCCTGCTGGCCAAGGGGCGGCTGATCGGCGTGCAGTTCAGCGCCCTGCTGAAGGACGACCTGTATTTCACCCTCGCCAAGGGCGCCGTGGATCAGGCCATGCGCATCCGGGAGGCGCTGCTGGCCAAAAACCTGCCGATGCTGGTGGACTCCCCGACCAATCAGCTCTTCCCCATCCTGGACGACGAGCAGCTGGAAGCCCTGGAGGAAAGCTTCATCTTCTCCCCCTGGGAGCGGGTGGACGAGGCCCATACAGCCGTCCGCGTCTGCACCTCCTGGTGCACGCCGGAGGAGCACGTCGCCGCCCTCATCGCCGCCATCGGGAAGCTGTAAGCCCCGGGTACAAAATCCGGCAGGCGTTGTGACTCAACGCCTGCCGGATTTTCGTATGCGATTAGCTCGGCAAGATTACACTGTGTACACGTAATCCGCTTTTCTCGGCGCGGCCTGCCCGGCGGATGCCGTTTCTTATTCGACATCAGAGCGGGAGACAGCATCACGCTCTGAGCATTAATAGATCAGTATTCCCAGGGCAGCTGCCGCGACGATCAGCAGGATCGGCGACAGCTGTTTTTTTCGTATGCGCTGGTACAGCAGCATACCGACGCCCAGTCCGACTATGAGCAGCACCGTCACAGGATCGAAATGGCTCTCTGCACCGCCGGAAAGCATCTGGATGGCCAGATGAATGCCGGTCGCGCAGATCACACCGGCGAGACAGGGATTCACGCCCCGCAGCGCCAGGCGGATCACCCGGTGACCGCTCCATTTTTTCTGCAGCCGGGGTACGACAAGCATGATCAAAAACGATGGCAGGATGACGCCCAGGGTAGCAAGAGCAGCCCCCGGGACACCGGCCTGACCGAAACCGGTCATGGTCGCTGCGTTGACCATAATGGGCCCCGGCGTGGATTCGCTGATACCCAGCAGATTCATCAGTTGACTTTCGTCCATCCAGCCCCGGGAGAGCAATGTCTCCCGGATCAGCGGGATCGCTCCGTACGCGCCTCCGAAGGCAAACGCGCCAATCTTGAGAAATTCCCAGAACAGGGCCAGCATCTTCATTTGACCGCCCCCTTCCGGGAGAACAGGGCATAACCCATGAGACCTGCCGCCACGATCAGGAGGATCGTTGGAATCTGCCAGGACAGCAGCAGGGAAACCAGAAAAATCGCCAGGAACAGGCTGAAGAACATGATGGCAGATTTTTTATCCGGCGTTTTCTTCAGGATAGTACGCAGCATCCGGATCCCGGCCTGCAGAATCAGCAGCGCCACCGCTGCCCGGATGCCCTTCAGGGCTTTCGCAACAAGCGGAACCGTCAACGCGTGCTGCAAAAACGCGGATATGACCAGGATGATCAGAAAGGATGGCAGCGCCATCCCCAGGGTGGCAATGACCGCCCCGGGCAGCCCGGCCCGCTTGAGCCCGGTATAGGTGGAGCAGTTGATGGCGATCGGCCCGGGCGTGGACTCGGCGATCACCGTGACTTCTGTCATCTCGTCGGCAGTCAGCCATTGCTTTTTCTCCACGCATTCATGCTCCAAAAGCGACAGCATGGCATACCCGCCGCCGAATGTGAAGGCTCCGATGCGGGCGAATGTACAGAAAAGATCAAAAAACACATTCATATGTCATCCCTTGTAATCAGGTTGCATTGAAGCATCTCATCAAGTATGAGTGAGATATCATATATGGGCTTGCATCACAGCTCAGGCTTAAATCCGGAAAACAGTGGGCAGTCCAGTTACCGCCCACTGTCATTGGCATAGCGTTTACAGATGTTCAAGCATATTTGCGATATCGTTCAGCCAGGGAGCATCCAGTGATTCCACCTTGCCGTTGTCACAGGCTGCAGCGATGGAGGGATCGATAGGCAAGCGAGCGATAGAGTGGATATTTGAGCGCGCAGCGATTTCTTCCAGATGGCTTTCTCCGAAGATATGGTGCTCCTTGCCGCATTCGTCACACTTGAAGTAGCTCATGTTTTCGATGAGTCCCAGAACTGGGATGTTCATCATTCTCGCCATGTTTGCGGCCTTTTCTACGATCATGCCTACAAGCTCCTGCGGAGACGTGACGATCAGGATGCCATCCAGCGGCAGGGACTGGAATACCGTCAGCGGTACATCGCCTGTTCCGGGAGGCATATCCACAAATATGAAATCCGCATCGCCCCATTTGACATCTGACCAGAACTCTTTCACTGTACCTCCGAGGATCGGACCGGGCCAGACCACGGGGTCGGTCTCATTGGGAAGCAGCAGGTTCAGGGATACCAGCTCGATACCA
>JAZQCB010000041.1:0-5443 GCA_045546035.1 Clostridia bacterium | reverse complement strand
TAGCCTGTGCTGTGCTGTGCTGTGCTGTGCTGTGCTGTGCTGTGCTGTGCTGTGCTGTGCTGTGCTGTGCTGTGCTGTGCTGTGCTGTGCTGTGCTGTGCTGTGCTGTGCTGTGCTGTGCTGTGCTGTGAAAGCGTAGACCCGTTCCGCATGGCTGTCAAGCCCTCATGTAGTAGTTTTCTAAAAAATCTTCATCAGCAGAATATAATTCTGTTTGTCGATCTGTGAATACCTGTTATCAAATTCCTTAAAGCCGCATTTGATGTAAAAATCATATGCCTGACTGTTCTCTTCTTCGCATTCCAGGTACACAAGTCCGCCACCGACCATCTCCTGCGCATCATGAAGCACACTCATTGTGCATTCCATTAGCTCTGTACCCCGGATGCTCATTCCGTTGTTCACAGCATAGTTCTTGCCGAATTGAGCAATGAGATATGCAGAGGCCCGGAAAACACCTGTCTCCTGATCCAACTGTGCAAACCGCTGAATCTTTTTCTTCTGAGCATTGCTCATACCTTCAGCTGGAATATCAACCGCCTTATGCGTCAGTGTGAATATCCCCGCCAGCCTGTCATCTTCGTCATTCACAAGGTATGTGACTGACATTTTTCGTTTATAGAACTCGATAGAGCTGTTCCTTACGAACTTTTCTACCTCTTCATTAAGCTGCACACCCTCGGATACGCAGGAAAAAGTCTGCAACATATCTGTTACAGTTTCTTCTCCCACTGAGTCCAACAGCGAAGGTATGCTGAATACCGATCCGATCATTTGTGAGTTTTCTCCTTTGGCAGGTTTTTGCTAACGAACCGTCTGATTGCCTCCGGATTCTTCTCCACATGATATTTGTATTCAGAGGGAGATTTTCTCGGCATGCTGGCTGATTCCTCCAGCGCATCAACAAACATGGACGCGGCTTTCGGTGAAGACAGCCTGACGCTCTCCAAAATACTTGATGTGGCCATTTCGGCACCTCCCTTTCCAAAGCTTATGCTCCCAGTCTGTATATCGGCACAACCACGGAATTCTTAACCTCCGGGAAGGCACAATGACACAATTAGAGTATAGCAAAAAATCAGCTCGAAAGCAACGAAAACATGATGAACTTTTCGTGTACGAAAAACAGACGAGAACCATCGCCTCGCCTGACGATAGTTTAGCACAGGTGTGGATATGAGCGCAAGTGCGGATTTGCTCGTCCACAAACGAAAAAGTGGTCAGCCATTCCACAATCACACGCAGAACAGCTGTCCTGTGCTCCCCCTCAACTCTCGACCTCCACTTTCATGCCCGCCTTGATGCCACCTCATAGCCGTCATCCTTCACAACCACCCTGTCCAGGTAGCGGATGACCAGGTCGTTGTTGAAAGCCTCCATCCGCCCGTTCTCGTCCAGCATCCCTTCCGGCACCGTGTACCTCGTGCGGTTGAAGAAGTCATCATAGTCACGGCAGGCTCCGGTCTGTTCCTCTTCCGGCTGGGCTTCTCTCGCCATCCACTCCGGCAGGCTGTTCTTGACCATCTCGTCTTCCAGCTCCAGCAAGAGCCTGATCTGTACTTCACGATTCGCCTGCTCCGCCCGCTCGGCGTAGAGTGCGTCTTTGCGTCACCTGATCTCGACGATCTGGCTTCGCAGGAAAGCCGCCTCATCCATCTCGCTGGTGATGACCTGTGTGCTGCCAACCTCGTCAACCACGGTGGTGTTCATCGGCTCCTCGTCCTCCGGCACCTGGCTTGCCAGCACCTCCAACCTTTCCTCCAGCATGTCCTGCTGTCCCGTAGCAATGCTCCTTCAGATCAAATACAAGAAATCCGAACCCCTCGCCGACTGGCTTCAGGTTCGGATTTCTCGTGTATGGTGGCTCAAATAGGATTCGAACCTATGACACTCCGGGTATGAACCGAATGCTCTAGCCAACTGAGCTATTGAGCCAAATAGTTGCGGGGGAGGGACTTGAACCCCCGACCTCCGGGTTATGAGCCCGACGAGCTGCCAAACTGCTCCACCCCGCGACACCCGCTCTTTCAAGCGGCAAAGAGTACTTTACACTATTCTTCGCTTCCTGTCAAGTGTTTTTTTCTGCCGATTCACATTTTTCGGGATATCGGTTTGCCTCCCCGCCGTTTTTCCTTCGGTCGCCACCGATTTTGCTGTTGCGTCTCCCTGTTTTTTGAAGTACAATGCCCTTAATACCCGTTCCCTTCCCTTCGGGGATAACGGAACAGCGGACAACAGCATACAAGGAGGAACCGACATGAAAGCATTGTTTATCGGCGGAACCGGTACCATTTCCAGCGAAATATCAAAGCTTTGCGTGGCCCAGGGCTGGGAACTGACCCTGCTGAATCGGGGCCAGTCCCGGAGTCGGGTGCCGGAAGGCGCCCGGGTCATCGTCGGCGACATTCATCAGGAGGAAGCCGTTCGCGCCCTCATCGGCCAGGAGCATTTTGACGTAGTGGCGGATTTCATCGCCTTCTCCGTCGCCGATGTGGAGCGGGATATCCGGCTCTTCGAGGGAAAATGTGATCAGTACTTTTTCATCTCCTCCGCCTCCGCCTACCAGAAGCCCCTCTCCTCTCCCTGGATTACGGAGGGAACGCCCCTGCATAACCCCTACTGGGAATACAGCCGCAACAAGGCCGCCTGCGAGCGGGTGCTGCGGGATGCCTGGGATCAGCGGCTCTTCCCCATCACGATCATCCGCCCCAGCCATACCTACTGCGAGCGCAGCCTCCCCGTCGCCGTCCATGGAACGAAGGGTTCCTTCCAGGTGCTGGAGCGGATCCGGCTGGGCAAGCGGATCATCATCCCCGGCGACGGAACCACCCTCTGGACCCTGACCCACAGCCGGGACTTCGCCGTAGCCTTCGTGGGCCTGATGGGCAACGTCCACGCCCTGGGCGAAACCTATCATATTACCGGGGATGAAAGCCTGACCTGGAACCAGATCCACGAATGCGCCGCCCGGGCCCTGGGAGCGGAGCTGAAGGCCGTGCACGTGCCCAGCGACCTGCTGGGGAAGCTCTATCCCGATATGGTCGGAAACCTCATCGGCGACAAGAGCAATACCGTGCTTTTCGACAATTCCAAGGTAAAGCGCGCGGTGCCCGCCTTCAACGCCACCACCCGTTATGATCAGGGCGCCCGCGAAGGGGTCGCCTGGATCTATGCGCATCCGGAATGCCAGGTGCCCGATCCGGAATTCGATGACTGGTGCGATCGCTTCCTGGAGGTGTGGGACAAGGCTGTGGCCGCTCTCCCCGTATTCCCCCACTGAGGTTTTGGGCTTTCATCACCGCCGGCCTCTCTTATCGCTCGGCTTCCTTTATCCGCTGCCGTTTTCGGGCCTTCGCTGGTCTTTCCGTTCGGATCGAACCCGGAAGACGGCTCCGCGGTTGACGAGTCGGATCGGGAAGGATTCCCGCAGCCATAAACAGAACCATCGGCTCCTCCGTCTTGATGCGGAGGAGCCGATTTTTGATGCTTTTTCCATGGGTTCTTTTCCGGCGGCTCCGGGCGCCTCTCCTCCGGCCGCCGCCTTTTCTTCATTTCTTACCCTTTCACCGGCGGATGCTCCAGAATCAGCCTGGTCAGCCTTTCCGCCAGCTGTGCGTGTCCCTTCCGCGTCAAATGCATGTGATCCACTGGGTTGAATTCGCATCCCGCCGCGTCCAGAAACCGGCAACCCTGGGACTCCGCCACGGCCCGATACCATTTCGCGATGCCCCGGGACCGTTCCGGAACGCCTTCGCCCATGACCTCGTCGTGAAACTGATCCCCGACCGGCGGCGGCGCGACCACCAGGATGTCCGGCCCGTGGCGGCCCCAGCAGTCCACTGTCTTCGCCTTCAGGATCAGCCGGTTCATGCCCTGGCCAATCAGGGCCGCAGAGGAATGAAACCGCTCCTTGCAGTCGTTCGTCCCCAGCATCATGATCAGAAGATCCACGGTCTCGTGGCTCTTCAGCAACGGATACATCGCCGACAGAGCGTCCATGCTCTCGTGAATCGGATCCTGAAAAACCGTTGTTCTTCCGGAAAGGCCCTCCTCTGTAACCAGATACTCCTCCCCCAGCGCCTTTTGCAAAAGGCAGGTCCACCGTTCCTCCTCATTGAAGCGGATGCCGCCGTCAGCACAGTCCCGGGGATCCGCGCAGTATCCATGCGTATTGGAATCCCCGATGCAAAGAATATGGGTTTTCATTTCTTCCTCCCCGATTCTGTTTCCGTTCCCGTTCGTCTCCTGTTTCGTCCTTCATGGCCGCAGGAAAAGTGCCGCCGCCCCATAGATTCCCGCGTCGTTGCCCAGCATCGCCGCCTCCAGTCTCAGCCCTTCGGCGAACCGGGGCATGACCCCCGCCATCACTCTTTCGCGAAGCGGGGCGATCAGCAGCTGCTCCTGGGTGGAAACGCCCCCGCCGATCAGAATCAGCGAGGGGTTAAAAATATGCGTCAGGCCAATGAGCCCGGCGGCGACAAAACCGATCCAGTCCGAAAGCAGCCCGAGGGCCGTGGGATCATCCTCCGCCGCCCGGCTGAAAATCTCCCGCCCGTTGGCATATCCCCTCTTTCCGCCGGCGCTTCGCACCAGGGCGGAGACGGACGCGTATCGCTCGAAGCAGCCCCGCCTTCCACATGTACATTTTTCTCCCCCCGGATCCAGCTGGAAGTGGCCCAGCTCCCCGGCGATGCCTCTGGCGCCGGTCATCAGCCGGCCTCCGCTGACCACGCCGCCGCCCACGCCGGTTCCCAGCGTCACCATCAGCACGTCCGCGACGTCCCGTCCCCGCCCGGCGTAGCATTCTCCCAGCACTGCTGCGTTGGCGTCGTTCTGCACTCGGACGGGCACGCCAAAGCGCTCCTCCAGGGCCCGGCGGAAGGGCGTTCCCTCATACCCTGGGATCGCGCCGTTGGTTCCGATGACGACGCCCTCCCGGTCGTCCACCTGTCCGGTGGCGGAAACTCCGATCCCCGCGGGCGAGGCGTCTTCCTCCTGAAGATAGGCCTCTGCCTCCCGGATCACCGTATGCAGGATCGGCGTTCGGTATCCGTCGAAGGATACGCTTCTTTCCCTCTTGCTCTGAAGGCTTCCGTCCTCCCGGATCAGCCCCATCTTGACCGCGGTTCCGCCCACGTCCAGCGTCAGAATCGTTTTCATGCCGCCCTCCTTCCACCTCCGGATGTCCGCCCGGCTCAGGCCCGTTTCTCTCCCGCCGAAACTTATGGACAGCCGCGGCCGGGATCTGTTTTTCTTCCGGGCAAACCCGGGCGAAAGCGCGTCTTCTTCCCGGATTCTCCCGCGTCTTATCGTAAACGCAAAAACGCTTTGCGTTTTGGTGCGTTTACGCCGCGCCGGGCGCGTGCCGCAAAGCGGCAAAATTACATTTCGCGCCCGGACGCATCCGCCGGAGGCTTATCGGAAACGAAAATTTATTTTTCGTT
>JAZQCB010000040.1:0-20486 GCA_045546035.1 Clostridia bacterium | reverse complement strand
TCATCGCCGGCTGCGCCGGAGGCAATTATACCAACGTGGTGGAAGCGGCGAATCTGCTGCGGGGGCGGAGCGTGGGAGCCGGGGAAAAGTCGGAGGCCAAGCGGTCTTAGGAAGACAAATCCCCACTCCAACTCCTTGGCTCACAGAACGACATGGCTACGATCCGACTTTCATCGCCGGCTGCGCCGGAGGCAATTATACCAACGTGGTGGAAGCGGCGAATCTGCTGCGGGGGCGGAGCGTGGGAGCCGGGGAATTTACCCTGTCGGTCTACCCCTCCTCCATGCCCGTTTTCCTGGATCTGAGCCGGAAGGGGACGCTGGCGGATCTGATGGCCGCGGGCGCGGTGATCAAGACGGCGTTCTGCGGCCCCTGCTTCGGCGCCGGGGACACCCCGAACCACAACGGCTTCTCCATTCGCCATACCACGCGGAATTTCCCCAACCGGGAGGGCTCTAAGCCCGGGCAGGGGCAGATGTCCGCCGTGGCCCTCATGGACGCCCGCAGCATCGCCGCCACTGCCGCCAACGGTGGGATTCTGACCAGCGCGGAGCGGTTCGCGGAGGCCTTCGGCAATGTTCCGGCGTATCATTTCGACGCCAGCCCCTATGACCACAGGGTTTACCAGGGCTTCGGAAAGGCGGAACCGGAGGCGGAGCTTTTCTACGGCCCGAATATCAAGGACTGGCCCGAGCGCCCGGCGCTGCAGGAGAACATCCTGCTGAAGGTGTGCTCCAAGATTCTCGACGAGGTCACGACGACCGACGAGCTCATCCCCTCGGGAGAAACCTCCTCTTACCGCTCCAACCCGCTGGGGCTGGCGGAATTTACCCTTTGCCGCCGGGATCCGGAATATGTGGGGCGGACCAAGGCCGTGGACGCGCTGGAGGCCGCGCGGGAGCGGGGCGAGGACGTCATTGCGCTGGAGCCCGGGCTGAAGGAAGTCTTCCGGGTCATTCAGAGCATTCCTGGATCCGAAGCGGCGCGGCCGGAGGAGATCGAGATCGGCTCCACGATTTACGCCAACCGCCCCGGCGATGGCTCCGCCCGGGAACAGGCCGCCTCCTGCCAGCGGGTCATCGGGGCCCTGGCCAACATTACCCAGGATTACGCCACCAAGCGCTATCGCTCCAATGTGATGAACTGGGGCATGCTGCCCTTCCATCTGAAGGGTTCGCCGGACATTTTCGACGTTGGGGACTATATCTATGTACCCGGTATCCGGACCCTCCTGCGGGAAAACCGGCTGGAGGGCATTCCCGCCTATGTGATCCGGGAAGGGAAAGCCGTGCCCATCACGCTGTATATCAAGGACATGACGGAAAACGAACGGCAGATCGTGGAGGCCGGATGCCTGATCAACTTTAACCGGAACCGGAAGGAGCGAAATTGACCGGGCGCCCGCCCTGGCGCGGTAAACGCACCAACAGGCGCTTTCGCGCTTATGATCAGGGCTGCAGAGGACGGCTTTTATCCGAGATGAAAAGGGGAAGCGGATGAATAATCAGAAGACGGGATTTGCGAACAACCGGAGGGGGATCCGGACTGTGCTGGAAAAAAGAAGAAAGGAAGGGCCCTGCGCTGCCGGAAAAGGGCGAAGGATCCTGGGAGGGATTCTTGGCCTGCTGATGATGGCGGCGATCCTTCTGCCCGGGACTGAGGCTCTGGGGGCGGAGGCGGCGCAGCTGCTGAACAGCTCCGGCAACGCCAATCGCGCGATCTCCGTGGATCCCACCGGGCGCAGCGAAGGCTTTTCCGCCGTGCTGTATGATAATTCCAACGGGCTTCCCACCTCGGAGGCCAACGCCATTGCGGAAACGGGCGAAGGGTTTCTGTGGATCGGCAGCTATGCCGGGCTGATCCGCTATGACGGGAATACCTTCCTGCGAATGGACTCCACGGGCGGGCTGACCAGTATCAAGTGCCTCTATGTGGACAGCAGGGACCGGCTGTGGATCGGCACCAACGACAACGGCGTCGGCGTCATGGAACGGGGGCAGCTGCGGATCTGGGGAAAGCTCGACGGCATGCGATCCGCCCACATCCGGGCCATCGCCGAGGATCCGAAGGGAATCATCTATGTGGCCACCGCCGCCGGCATCACCATGATCGATTCCGAATATCATTTTTCCTTCGTCGAGGACGAGCGGGTCGCCGGGGCCAATATGCGGGACATCCGGATTGGCAGCGACGGTGTCCTTTACGGAACCACCGACCTGGGCGACGTGATGACGATTCAGGACGGCCGGGTGACCGCTTATCATCCCCTGGCGGAGAGCAAGACAGGCGGCGCGGGATGCATTCTGCCGGATCCGGCGATGCCGGGACATTTTTACATGGAAAGCGCTGATTTCGCCCTGCATCACGGACATCTGGAAGGAAATCAGTTCATCGAGGACGCACGGATTGAGGTCGATCCGCTCCGATACATCAAATCGATGGAATCCATCGAGGGGAAGATCTGGATCTGCGCCGGGAACGGCGTCGGCGTTCTGGACGGCGGCAGCTTTACCGTGCTCGACAATCTGCCGATGAACAACAACGTCGGCCATGTGATGACCGACTATCTGGGCAATCTCTGGTTTACCTCCACCCGCCAGGGCGTCATGAAGGTGGTGCCCAATCAGTTTTCGGATCTCTTTACCCGCTTTGGCGTGCCGGAAACGGTGGTGAATACCACGTGCCTCCTCGAGAACCGGCTGTTCATCGGAACGGACACGGGACTCATCGTCATGGATGAAAACGGGCCGGTCTCCTCTCTTCCGCTCACAAAGGCCGAGACCGCCGGCGGCGCCCCGGTCGAGGCGACGGATCTGATCGAGTACCTGAACGGCGCCAGAATCCGCTCCATCATTCGGGACAGCCAGGGCCGGATGTGGATTTCCACCTGGCGCACGCGGGATTTGCTGCGGTATGAAAAGGGCGGGCTGACGGTCTTCTCCCAGGAGGACGGCCTTCTGTCGACCAGCGTTCGCAGCGTCTGCGAGGGACGGGACGGCAGGATCCTCGTGGCCATTACCGGGGGCGTCAACGTCATCGAGGGGAACAAGGTGACCGCTTCCTTCGGCAGGGAGGACGGGATTGGGAATGTCGAGAGCCTCACCGTCGAGGAGGGCCCCGGCGGGGAAATCATCCTCGGCAGCAACGGCGGCGGCCTGTATATCATCACGGATGAGGGCGTCAAAAGCATCAACGTCGAGGAGGGGCTCCCTTCCGATATCGTCATGCGGCTGAAGCGGGACGAGAAGAACAACGTGGTCTGGCTTGTGACCTCCAGCGCCATCGCCTACATGACCCCGGATTACCGGATCACGACCGTGAAAAAGTTCCCCTATACCAACAACTTCGACCTTTATGAGAACAGCAAGGGCGAAATATGGGTGCTGGCCTCCAACGGCATCTATGTAACCACGGCGGCGGAAATGCTGGCCAATCAGGACATCCATACCGTTCATTACAGCATCGCCAACGGCCTGCCCTGCATTACCACGGCCAATTCCTACAGCGATGTGGCCGAAAACGGGGATCTTTACATCGCCGGCAGCACGGGGGTCTGCAAGGTCAACATCGAGCAGCCCTTCGAGAACGTCAACGAAATGAAGGCGGTGGTGCCCTATCTGGAGGCGGACGGCGTCGCCATCTATCCCGACGAAAACGGCGTCTTCTTCATTCCGAAGAGCACCCAGAAGCTGACCGTGCCCAGCTTCGTTTTCAACTATTCCCTGAACAACCCGAAGGTCAGCCTGAAGCTGGAAGGCTTCGACCGCCAGAGCCTGGACATCAACCGGGACGACATGGTGCCCGTCGACTATACCAACCTGCGGGGCGGCACCTATCATTACGTCATGCGGCTGCAGGACAGCATGGGCCGGGGCGACAAGACGGTTTCCATCGAGATTGTCAAGGAAAAGGACTTCTTTGAGGAAACCTGGTTCTTCATCCTGGCGGGCCTGCTGCTGATCCTGGCGGTTACCGGCATCGTCCATCTCTATGCCCGGAAAAAGACCCGCACCCTGGAAGCGAAGCAGAAGGAAACGATGGCCCTGGTCGGCGGCATCACGGAAGCTTTCGCGAAGGTCATCGATATGAAGGACGAGTATACCCGGGGCCATTCGACCCGCGTCGCCCAGTATACGGAGATGCTGGCGAAGGAGCTGGGATACGACGAGGAGACGGTGGAAAAGTTCCGCCATATCGCCCTGCTGCACGATATCGGCAAGGTGGGCGTCCGTCAGGAGGTGCTGAACAAAGCCGGCAAGCTGACGGACGAGGAATTCAACGAGATTAAATCGCATACTTCCAAGGGCTATGAGGCCCTGAAGGAAATCTCCATCATGCCGGAGCTGGCCATCGGGGCCCAGGCGCATCACGAGCGGCCCGACGGCCGGGGCTATCCCAACCACCTGAAGGGGGACGAAATTCCTCGGGTGGCCCAGATTATCGCGGTGGCGGACTGCTTCGACGCCATGTATTCCGACCGGCCATACCGCAAGCGCATGAACTTTGACAAGGTGGTTTCCATCATCAAGGAGGTCTCCGGCACCCAGCTGACCCCCGATGTGGTGGAAGCCTTCCTGCGGCTGGTGGACAAGGGCGAGTTCCGGGCCGAGGACGACCATGGCGGCGGCACGACGGAGAATATCGACAACATCCGCAAATCCTGAAGCATGGGATGAACCGGCGGAGCGCGGTTTCCTCCGCGCCTCCGCCGGCTTTTTCGGCCCCGATCGGAGCGCGGACACGGAGAGGGGATACCTTGGAAAGAAGAAAGACGGCCGTTCTGATCGGCGGCAAAATCTACAGCTTCTATACCGATGACCCGGAGGAGTATATCGAGACCCTGGAGCAAAGAGCCAACGAAGCCCTGCGGGAAGGGGAACGGGCGGCCGGGGGCTCCTCCGGCGGCGCGGTGCTGGCCATTATTTCCCTGACGGACCGGCTGATGCGGATGGAGGAGAAGCGCCCGGAAAAAACGGACAAGCCCCAAAATGCCGCGCCCCGGAAGAAAGATACACAGACAGAGGCGTACGGCCAGATGACCGTCTGGGACGTACTGGAGACGAGCGGGGAAAAGGCGGGCGCGAACGAACAGGATGCACCGGCGATCCGTGAAGGCGGCGAAGACGAAGACGCCGTAAGAGCAGCGGCAGGGCGGGCGATCCCAGAAGCAGGCAGGGAGGCAGCCGCAGCGAACGAACAGGATGCACCGGCGATCCCCGAAGGCGGCGAAGCCGCGGCAGCCGCGAAAGAGGCGGGTGGGCCGGCCAGCCATCAGAAACGGCGGAAACGCAGCCGCCATGAAAAGATAAAGCGAGGAAAGACATGATTGCCAATTATCACAGCCACACCTACCGGTGCCATCACGCCACCGGGACCCAGAGGGAATATATCGAGCAGGCGATCCGGGCGGGAATCCGGGTCTGGGGGTTTTCCGACCACACGCCCTATCCCTTCGGCAACGGATACGTTTCCGGCATCCGGATGCTTCCGGAGGAGCTGGAAAGCTATGTGAAGGATACCCTGGATCTGAAGCGGGAATACGAAAAGGACATCGAGATTCATCTGGGTCTGGAGGTGGAATACTTCCCGAGGCATTTCGAGGCGCTGCTCCGCCTTTGCGAAGACTATCCCATCGAATACTTTCTTCTGGGCCAGCATAGCACCCATAATGAGTATGACGGGGTTTATTCGGGAAGGGAAACGTGGGACGAAGCGGTTCTGAAGACCTACTGCGACCAGGTGATCGCCGGCCTTCAGACCGGGCGGTTTCTGTATGTCGCCCATCCGGATCTGATTCATTACGTAGGCGAAGAACAGATCTATGACCGTCACATGCGAAGGATGTGCCGGGAAATGAAAGCCCGGGGGATCCCGGGAGAAATCAACTTTCTGGGGCTGCTGGATGACAGAAATTATCCCGATCCCCGCTTCTGGCGGATCGCCGGAGAGGAGGGGCTGAGCGCGGTGCTGGGCATCGACGCCCACAGGACGGACAGGATCATCCTTCCCCAGTGGGAGGAACGCGCGAGGAAGATCGTGCGGGAGTACGGGCTCCATCTGATCGAACAGGTTCTGTGAGACGCGAAGATACAAAAAAGCGGGGACAGCAAGTCTGCTCCGCTTTTTCAGTGGTTCTGCCGGAAACTATTGACAATCGTGGGAAAACGTCAATAATGAGAAGAATGAAGCGAATGCCGGGGCCGGCAAACGGCCGTCCGGAGGGGAGCCGTTGAATGAGGCGTATCAGGGAACGGCACCAAAGCTTCCGAAAAAACCGGAAATGAACCAGGAGAGGAAGACAGAACGATGATTTCATTGATTGCGTCGCTGGCGGTCCTGCTGATTGGCTATATGGTCTATGGCCGCCTGACGGAAAAGGTATTCGGGCCGGACGACCGGACGACCCCGGCCATCGCCGTTAACGACGGCGTGGACTGCGTGCCCATGAAGCCCTGGCGGGCTTTCCTGGTTCAGCTTTTGAATATCGCCGGAACCGGCCCGATCTTCGGCGCGCTGATGGGCGCTTGCTTTGGCCCCATCGTCTTTTTGTGGATCGTGCTTGGATCCATTCTGGGCGGCGCGGTGCATGATTACATGTGCGGCATGATCTCCAGCCGCCACGGGGGCGATTCCATCGCTGAGCTGTCCGGCCTCTATCTGGGCGGAGCGGCCAGATGGATCATGCGGGCCTTCTCCGTGCTGCTTCTGATTTTGACGGGCACGGTGTTCGTCAACAGCCCCGCCGCGCTGATCGCCAATCTGACGCCCGGGTTTATGAATGTGGACTTCTGGGTCGTGGTGATCCTGCTGTACTATGTGCTGGCGACGCTGCTGCCCATCGATAAGCTGATCGGCAGGCTGTATCCCGTCTTTGGCGTGATTCTGATCGTCATGGCGGTCAGCGTGCTGGGAGGCATCATCGCCGGCGGATACCGGATTCCGGAGATTTCGCTTACGAACCTGCATCCCGAAAATCTGCCCGTTTGGCCTTTCATGTTTGTGACGGTGGCCTGCGGCGCCATCTCCGGCTTCCATGCCACGCAATCGCCCATGATCGCCAAATGCATTACCAGCGAGAAGCATGGGCGGGGCGTGTTTTACGGCGCCATGATCGCTGAATCCGTGATCGCGCTGATCTGGGCCGCGGCGGGCGTCGCCTTCTACGGCGGGACCCAGGTGCTCAATGAAGCCCTGGGCAGCCTGGGACAGTCCGGAACGGTTTACGAGATTTCGCAGAAGATGCTGGGTACCGTGGGCGGCGTGCTGGCCATTGTCGGCGTGGTCGTGTGCCCCATTACCTCGGGCGATACGGCTTTCCGCAGCGCCCGGCTGATTCTGGCGGAGATGACCCACCTGGATCAGAAAAAAATCGTGAACCGCCTGATCATTACCCTGCCGCTGCTCGCCATCGGCGCGGTGCTGACCCGGATGGATTTCAACGTGCTGTGGCGGTATTTCTCCTGGAGCAACCAGACCCTGGCCATGATCGCGCTGTGGGTGGCTACGGCTTATCTGATCAGGGAAAACAGGCAGCGGTTCAGCTCCCTCCTGACGGCGCTTCCCGCCACCTTTATGTCCGCTGTCAGCATGACCTATATCCTGATGGCAAATGAGGGCTTCGGACTGTCGCGGACGATCGCGTATCCCATTGGCGTATGCTTTGCGGCCGCGCTGCTGATCCTGTACGCGGTGTTTCTGAAGAAAAAGCTGGCCAACGCGTAAGCTCGCCCCGGTTAAGCTTCAGCGCTGACCGCGCTTCGCCGCGCTGAAAAGGCGCGCGTACGCTTCGTCCCCGCGGGGGGGGGAGCCCCTTCTTCATCATGGAAGAACCAATCAACAATGAACAGGAGAGAAACAGATGGACATCAACATTCTTCTGGCTCTGCAGGATTTCAGGAACGGCGTTGGCTCCTTCCTGACGGAATTCCTGAACAAGATGACCTTCCTGGGCGAACTTCCCACGGCCTTCGTGGTCATGGCCGCGATCTACTGGTGCTTCAGCAAGGAATACGGAACCTATATGATGATGGGTTGGAGCGGCAACCGCCTGGTGAACGGCGTGCTGAAGGTGACCGCCTGCGCCTACCGCCCCTGGATCAGGGACGCCCGCATCATTCCCTACGGGAATTCGATGACGACGGCCACCGGATACTCCTTTCCCAGCGGGCATACGATGAACGCGGCTTCCGTGTTTGGCGGGGCCGCGTTCCGGAAAGAGCTGCCGAAGGCGCTGCGGATTCTCCCGGTGGTGATCATGCTGCTGGTCGCCTTCAGCCGGAATTTCCTCGGCGTTCATACCCCGCAGGATACCTTGGTCGGCGTGGCCGCGGGCATGCTGGTCATGGGGCTGACGTCGATGATGATGCGCTGGCTGGAAGCGCATCCCGAGAAGGATCTGATGGTGGTCTTCATCGGCCTTGTCCTCGCCGCCGCCGTGGCGGTCTACGCGGCCGTGAAGCCCTATCCCGAGGATTATAACGCGGAGGGCAAGCTGCTGGTGGACGGGGCCAAAATGGCGAACGACACCTTCAAGGGCATCGGCTGGTGCGCCGCGTTCCTCGTGGGCTGGATTCTGGAAAGACGCTATGTCGGGTTTACGACCACCGATGTGCCGATGGTCCGGCGGATGGTCCGGCTGGTGACCGGCGTGTTCAGCTATTACGCGGTCAGCCTGATTCTTGTGCCGCTGGTGAAAGGATGGATCGGCGGCCCGGCGGGCACCATGATTTCCTGCTTCCTCCAGATGTTCTTTGTCGCGTTTATATTCCCCTGGTGCATGAAAAAGGCGGAAAAGACACGGAGCTGAAACCGTGTCCATTACAGGGCGAAGCCGACTTCAGGAGGCGCGTCCTCGCTTTCGCTCTCTGAGGCCTGAAGCTGATCAATAAGCTAATGCGAACGATAGACAAACGCATCCTTCACCCTTGGGCCGGAATATAATAAGCGAAAAGGAAGGGGGGAGCGATCATGAGCCGGGTGAGAATCGTACGGCAATGGCTTCAGATTGTGCTGGGGCTGCTGGTGTTCGCCTTTGGAGTGCATCTGACCATTTTTGCCAATATCGGATTGGCTCCGTGGGATTGTCTCGGGATGGGAATCGCGCGGCATACCCCGCTGAATTACGGCCTGTCGATGACGGTGATGTCCCTCCTGGTTTTGGGAATCGACCTGCTGTTGAAAGAAAAGATCGGATACGGCACGGTGATAGACGCGCTCCTGACCGGTAATTTTGTCCAGATGTTCAATGACCTCAACCCGTTTAAAGAGAACAGGAGCGTTCCGCTGGGCGTCGCCCTGATGCTGGTGGGATTCGTGTTCATGGCCCTTGGAATGTACATCTATATGCGGGGGGAGCAGTGCTGCGGCCCCCGGGATTCCTTGCTGGTCGGAATCGGAAAGCGGCTGCCCCATCTGCCCATCGGAATGGTGGAAATCCTGCTGTGGGCGGTGGTGCTGCTGGCCGGGTGGCTGCTGGGCGGGCCTGTAGGGATCGGAACACTGATCAGTACCTTCGGCGCGGGACTGGTGATGCAGCTGGTCTACAGCCTGATGAGGTTTGAACCGAGAAACGTCCGGCATCAGGACATCGTGACGGTGACAAAACGGCTGGTGGCCCCGCAAGGCCGCGTGACAGGCTGACCGGGCAAGACTGCGCGACTTCCGGGTATAAAAAACAGCCACCCATAAAGGGCAATGTCATTTAGATAACGACATTGGACAGAGGGCAAAGGGAACTGACTACCTGAAAATGGTGGTCAGTTTTTCTTTTTGGAGAAATGGGCAGAAATAAGGCTTTTGGTGGGGCTCTTATTTTTTTCTGGTAAAATGGCAGGTTTTGTGATAGAATAAATTGGGTTATTGTTCAAGTTCTCTGCGAGTGATTCTGACTTATGAACCTGTGCGTGCTGCCAATGCTGAAAACGGCATGGTGTTTGTCCCAACCTGGGCGATTGTTTACCAGGATCAGAAGGCATCACAACAGGGATATGAACGGTATGCTTTAATCAACGCCATTAATTTTTCTTTGGAGAATAATTGAATATGGCTGTTTTCAGGCATAAAAAGGTTTCAAGTCGTCGAGACGAAGAATCATCGGTGAGGCTCCGCTGCCGGCGCCTGTGTCGATGTCGATCCAGCTGTCCGTCATAAACATTTTGCCGCGCTCACCAAACGAATACCCAACCGGCGTATGCCCGAATATGGTCATAACATCCGGGAAATACTGTTCTCCGGGGGTTGGCCGATGCCACAAAAGCTCATCCGGTGTATAACCGGAGAGCTTTTTACTGGGTGAAAAGTTTCCCAGTCCAGAATGTACCAGAAGGAAGTCCCTTCCGCAAGTACTGGTATAAGCATATAATGGAGCATCCTGCACGTAATCCAGGAGATCCGTTAATGCATGGGGGTCTGTATTTTTCAGCTCACGCAGGGATTTCAGAGTGGGTGCTGCTCCGTTGCTCATCCATTGGAGCATCAGCTGCATCTGTTGAAAATTCAGGTGATCAACACTCTCTTCTGTAATTTCATCAAAAAGGAAAGAGCAGCTTAACAACATGGCCTCATGATTTCCAAGAATGAATTCGACATTGGGTTGCTCCATCATCCAGCGGAGCATGGCAATTCCACCGTCGCCGTTTCGGTCGATGACATCTCCCAGGACATAAAGGGTATCAGAATCCCCAAATCCGGAAGAACTTAGCAATTCGAGAAAAGAGTTTAAGGGATATCCGTGGATATCTGATGTTGTGTAAATCAATGATCTACCTCTTGAAATTATTCCTCTGGATTGTGATGTTGTTCCACTGAAAACTGTTCTTTCCACGGGATGCGTATTGGGTGCGGCGTATCAGTTTTGTCAAAATTCGTCGCTATGACGGTCTGTGTTCTCAATTCTTCAGGCAGCACAAGGGTACTACATATACGCCGTTATCCATTTGATAGGCGACTTTGTTCTTTGTAACAACCATCAAAAATGCGGGTTTTCCTGTTTTTTCCCAATCGATATCGTTTGCGATACCGATCAGATTTTTTCCCGCCTGAATGATATCGTCTTCACCGCCCAGTTTCACTTCTATCAATGCCCAGGAACCATCGCTGAACTGGATCACCGCGTCTGCTTCACGTTTTTTGGAATCACGGTACTTATAAACATGAGCCCCGATCGTATCCGCATAGATTCTCAGATCATGTATAACCAGAGACTCAAACAGTAATCCAAAGGTAGTTATATCTTTGAAAATTCCTTCCGGAGTAATACCCAGAGCCACAGCGCCGATTGAAGGATCAGTGAAATGTCTTGTTTCCTTTGTTCTGATGGCGGTCTTGCTTCGCAGATTCGGATTCCATGCGGGAAGTTCCTCAATCACATACAGATTTCTCAGCGCATTCAGATACTTTGCAAAGACATCCTTATCAAAAGTCTCATCACTGGTTGCGCAATCATCGCGAAGCGTCTCGTCTGATGCAGCGATAGATACGTTTCTCGCATAGGATCGCATCAGCTTTCTTGCTTTCTGTTCATCTTTTCTCAGAGGAATGTCTTTCAGGGAAAAAATATCATCTGTAACCACAACCTCGTAATAGTCAACCGCCTGTGCAAGGGAAACGTCCCGTTCCTTACCGATTGCGAGCGGCCAGCCTCCTCTGCAGACGAAATAGGCATAATCATTGATATCCTTTTTTGATACTGCCGGGGAAAACTTTTTATTTTTCAGATCAGTCAGGGATACACTTCCATTGCTGTCACCGGTTTCGTAAAGCGACAGCGTTCTCATCATTTTCCGTATAATTCTTCCGTTCCCTGTATGCCTGTTATGATCATCTTCCCGGTCGGTTTTGCTCTTGTCTGTATCGCTTCCTGTCAGAATATACTGGCCAAATTCACCGGTTTTGTCCACTTCATATTTAACCTGATCCCAAATGAAAGCAACGTGCTGCCACTCATCAATCAGGATGGGCTTTGGCCCGTAGTTCAAAAAGTTGGTGGGTGAGATCTTTGCCAATTCTATAAAGTCATTCCGAGTATCCAAAGGCATCAGATCAATGATGGTTTTTGCATATCGGCTGGCCGTTGTGGATTTACCGCACCATTTAGGGCCGACGATGACCAGTGCTCCCTTGCTCTTTAATGTGAATTCCACTGTGTCATCAAATAATCTCCTGATGTAATGCTGCTTGCTCATGCCGCACCTCCCATGGAAACATTTTAAAGTAAATCGGATAAAAAAGCAATTATTACTCGGATGTTTGACATGGATTTAATCGGATATTTGGTGCGATTTCGGTCGGATGTTTGAAAACTTTTGATCGGAGATTGTACAGAATGACTTTTGAGAAATTGAGTTCCTGATTCACGGTGAACATGGTCGCGAGGAATCGCACGCACACCGCGCAGCAGGATTCCGCACTGCGGAGAGTTCGTTTCCGGATTTTTCTGAGGAAAGTGTTGCATAAAAACCAGAAGTGTGATAGTATTACTATCGCATTGAATGTATGGATGATCATGCCGGTCGGAAGGAGGAATCCGGGATGCGAAACAAGGAGAAGGACGCAGCCCAAATGGCAGTGAAAAGACAGGCCTTTCTGGATGCTGCCTTTGAATTGTTCACAGAAAAGGGGATTGAGGTTGTTTCACTGGATTCGATCGCCAAGAAAAGCGGATATGGCATTGCCACACTTTACCGGCATTTTACCAACAAGATATCCCTGGTTGTAGAGTTGGCCGCACGGAAATGGGTCGATTATATCAAAAAATATGAATCAACCGCTTCTGAGAAGGACCTGGAGCAAATGACCGGGGCGGAATATGTGAAATTCTATCTGGATTCCTACCTGGATCTTTTCCGCAACTGCAAGGAGATGCTTCGCTTTAACTATGATCTGAACAGCTTCCTGAGGAAAGAGGAACACAGTCCTGAGAGTTTAAAGCCTTATTTGCTCGTTGTTGACCGTCTGGGAGAAACATTCCATGAAGCGTATCAGCGGGGCATCAGAGACGGCACACTGAACAGTGAGATTCCCGAGAAGACCATGTTTTCCAGCTCGTTTCATATTATGTTGGCCGCCGTGACCCGGTATGCGGTGGGACTGGTCTTTATTCTGGAGCAGGGATCAGATCCGGAAACGGAGCTGAAGATGCTGGAAAACATGCTGCTGAAGGAATATACAAAGCAGCCCGAGTGATTCTGGAATCACCCGGCCCTCAGGCCGGGCGAAAATAAAAGGAGGGAATACCCCATGAAAAAACTTCTTGCAACCCTGATGGCCCTGGCACTCCTGCTGACATCCGCGGCAGCCCTGGCGGAAACTGTACCTGCGATTAACTGGGAGGACATTGACATTGAATCGACAGGGATCGAAGGAACCTGGTACACCTTCGACACGATTGCGCTGCAGATCTGGGTTCCTGACATCTTTGTGAACGCGGATATCACAGAAGAGGATGGAGAAGGAGTTATCGCGAAATTCCAGGCTCCTGACGGATCTGCCGGGATTTTTGGACAGATCATCAAAGGATACGAGGGCGCGACCATGGAAGACGTAATCAAGGGGCTCACGGAAAACGGTGCGACAGAAATTGAACGCTGCACGCTGAACGGGCTGGATGCCGTCTCCTACAGCATTCCGAACACGGACGCGGCTTATGTGACCTTTGTGACAGCATCCGGCAATTTCGTGCAGTTCATCTTCACGCCTGTTTCCGATGAAGGCTTTGCCGCTGTGGCTAAGCTGGTGACAGCTTCCATCATGCCTGAGAAGTAATTTTTGTTTCAACGCAATCCACCTCTGCTTTACAGGGTGGATTGTTTCTGTTTTATGAAAGGAAGGGACAAGTTATATGAAGAAAATGATGATCTGCCTGACGGCTTTGATCATGCTCATGGGCTGCACATCGCTGGCAGAAAACAAGGCGGCGACGGAGTATACGGCAAAAGCTAATGCCGCCTGGTATGATATGCTGGATTTCAGCGATGAAGCTGAAAAGGAAAACGCGCTGCGCGGCCTGATTGAAGCGCCGGAAAGCGTCGTTATTTACCGGGAGGACGGGACAGTTGCCTGGAACGTAAACGCCTTTGATTTCGTAAAGGATCAAAAGGCCCCGGACACCGTCAATCCAAGTCTGTGGCGCAACACGCAGCTGAATGCCTATGCCGGGCTTTTCGAGGTTTGCGAAGGCATCTATCAGGTACGGGGCTATGATATGGCCAATACAACCTTTATCCGCACGGACAACGGATGGATTGTCTTTGACGTGCTGATGTGCCAGGAGGATATGGCTGCGGCGAAGGCTCTGATGGAAAAGCATTTTGGCCCCATTGATGTAAAAGCTGTTCTTTACAGCCATTCCCACATTGATCACTATGGCGGGATTTTCGGGCTTATTTCCGCGGAGGATGCCGCAGATGCCGCACTGCCGCTGGAGGAACAGCTGACCTCAGGCAAGGTTGTGGTTCTGGCTCCGGAAGGCTTTCTGGAGCACGCTGTCAGTGAAAATCTGTATGCGGGACCGGCGATGGGCCGACGCGCCCAGTATCAGTACGGCGCGATCATGGAACCGGGAGAAACGGGACGAATGGCGATCGGCATTGGCCTCGGGCAGTCGGTCGGCACGGTGGGGCTTCTGGCTCCAACTTACGAAATCACCAGCAATGAAACCATGATTATAGACGGCCTTGAAATTCAGTTTCAGCTTACGCCCGGCACAGAAGCCCCCGCTGAAATGAACGCCTGGTTCCCAAAGTATAAAGCCCTGTGGCTGGCGGAGAACTGTACAGGCACCATGCACAATATCTATACCCTGCGCGGGGCGCAGGTACGGGATGCGGAAGCCTGGGCGAAATATATTCTGGAGGCGGAGATTCTTTTCGGAGACGAGGCGGAAGTTGTTTTCCAGAGCCATAACTGGCCCCACTGGGGCAATGAAACCATCCACACATACATGGAAGACACCGCTGCTGTCTACCAGTATATCAACAACCAGACGCTGCACTACATTAATCAGGGTATGACGGCATCTGAGATTTCCCGCACGATGCAGCTGCCGGATCGACTGAACAAGGTCTGGTATACCCGGCAGTATTATGGCACGCTGAGTCACAACATCAAGGCTGTTTATCAGCGGTACATGGGCTGGTATGATGCCAATCCCGTAAACCTGAATCCGCTGACGCCGGTAGATACGGCCAGGAAGTGGGTGGAGTATCTTGGCGATACAGACGCGGTTTTGGAGAAGGCCAGAGCGGATTTTGAAAACGGTGAATACCAGTGGGTCGCCCAGGTGACAAAGGAACTGGTGTTTGCGGATCCTTCCAATCAGGAGGCCCGGAACCTCTGCGCGGACGCACTGGAGCAGCTGGGATATCAGTCGGAGAGCGGACCCTGGCGCAGCGCTTACCTGATGGGCGCGTGGGAACTGCGGGAGGGAAATCAGGCGGATAAGGAAGGCACGGTAAAAGGCAGGGACAGTATGATTATGGCCATGACAACCGAAATGGCGCTGGGCTATATCGACATCATGACGGATGCCATGGCTGCGCAGGAGGATGATTTCTCCCTGAATCTGAATATAACGGATACCGGTGAACGCTTCTGTTTGCTCCGTCGAGACGGTATTCTGCTGGTTTACCCCGGAAAAACAATGGCGAACGCGGATTGCACCCTTTCCTGTGCCCGCCTCCAGCTGCTGGCCCTCATGAATGGCAACGCGGATGTTATTGCAGGGCTGCAGACAGACGGCGACGATACCGTCCCCCTGCGCATGGTGAAATATATGACGCCAATCAACCGAAACTTCAACATCATTGAACCATGAGGAGCGAACCCGGTCGATGCGGCCGTATACATGAAGGCAGGGTATGACGACGAAGGGGAGGTATTAAACGGGGAAACCAGCCGATAAAAAATAGACCGCAAGCAGGTTCTGAACATTCTTGCTTGCGGTCATTTTCGTTTGCAGGGTATTGATGATTCCTATTCAGTATTGACCAATCCAGTACGCAGATGCCTTTTTGTTCTGACTTTGGCTCATACTGTGTGGGTGGTAAGATGATTTTGCCACCCCTCGGTAAGGACTTTTTTACATCGGTCGGTAAGCAGAATTTTACATGACATGGTAAGGAGTTTTTTACACGGTACGGTAGGATGAATTTTACACCGGCCGGTAAAGAGATTTTTACAGGGAGGTGAGTAACGAACAGGAGGATCAGCAGCTCAAACCAGAGTATACTGATTGAGAATCAGTATACGAGAGGAGACGTTTTTTGCCTGAACAGGAAATGTTTCTGCGTTCCTTCGTGATCGATATTCGAAATCGTGATCCAAAGGCTCTAATGGGCGATCATATACCGGACAATCGCAGCGCATCTTTCCGCGGCTTCCTCTTTGAAGGTTTCAAACTCCACGTTGGAAGAACCGTCCGGTTTATCCGAGATGGCGCGGATGACGACAAAGGGTGTGCTGTTCAGATAACAAACCTGGGCGATTGCGCCGCCTTCCATTTCACAGCATAAGCCGCCGAAATCCGTAAGGATTCTTTCTTTTTGCTCTGTTGTGGCAATAAACTGATCACCCGAGCAAACCCTTCCCTCAAATACATGCACTTCCGGCGCGGCGGCCCGGGCAGCCTCTACAGCGGCCCTGCGCATCATTTCATCAGCGGGAAACGCGTACAAACCCGTATAGGGAATCTCTCCCTTTGCAAACCCGACGGCCTCCGCAGTGAAATCATGCTGGACGGCATCCGTTGAAACAACAATGTCTCCGATGTCAATCCGCGCATCAAGGGAGCCGGCCACACCTGTGTTGATGATCCTCGTACAGCCAAACAGATGGATAAGCGTATGCGCGCAGATGCCGGCATTCACCTTCCCGACGCCGCACTGCACGATGACCACCTCCGTGCCATCCAGCGTTCCCTTACAGAACTCCATGCCGGCGATAACGGATATCTGCGGATCAACGACCGCGGCCTTCAGGGAGGATACCTCCTCCTCCATGGCGCCAATGATCCCCGTTACGGCCGGACCCGCGGAAAGCTTCGCCTCAGCCCCTGCAGAAGACAGGAGTCCGACCAGCATCATCCATAGGCAGATTACAATTCCCACCGTTTTCTTTTTCATCATTGTTCTCCCGCGATATTCTGAAAATAGCTTTGCAAAACCCGTAAAGTCGCGTTTTCAACCGGGGATCATTCCGAAACCGGATTCAGGATCAGCTGCCCGAGGTTTTCCACAAACCATTGCCTCGATTCTGCCCTGATCAATTTGCGCCATGTCATTGAGCCGATGACAACCCGCTGTTCCTGCTTACGATAGCATCACTGATCTGTTTGTTCAGGCTGACGCCCTCAACTCTCCCTTTCCCATATGTGATATCAAATGCGTCGCCATTCGTCAAGGCGGTTTTTATCACAAAAAGAGATGATGGCCGGGAAACATGCCAGCCATCATCTCTGCCCCGTAGCACGGGAATGTTTCCGCATGGGAAGGTTTATCCGTTTCCTTCCCCCAGGGAAGCGGCGGAGGAATACTCGATTTCCTTTGTATACGCATTCTTAAACAGCACTTAAATGAAAAAAAGATTTTATGTCAGCAGGCCGATCCGTGCCGAACAAAGAGAAACCGTATAGACAGCCAGAATTACCGTTTGGACAAAAAGCGTTGATTCCGGACGGCCTTTCCGATACATTCAGACAGTATGTGTCATTCCGCCTCCGGTTTCCGGAAGGCGTCAGATGAATCATTGGGGGAGGCTGTGTTTATGAATAAAATACGAACCCTGACGGCGTATGTGATGTGCGCTGTTTTGCTGGTGGCCTGGGCGCCGGTCAGCCTGGCTGACAACCCGGGAGGCGACGGTGAATATGTTGTTACGGAGGGCGGATCATACAGCTTTCCCGCAATCAGCGCAGAGGATACTGCTGATGCGCTGCTGATTGATACAAACCTGGATGCAGAAGCGCATGTAACGGTTCAGGGGGACGTAACCAACAGCATCCCAGAGGATTCAGAGGTCAGAGACGCGGATGCCATCCACGTCGGCGGGGAAGGTGCCGCGGAGCTACATGTGGAAGGCGGCGCGGAGACCAGGAATGCCCTGACAGAGGATGGAGAGCCAGCCGGCGCGGCCACCGCGGTTTATGTTCACGACTACGCGCTGGAGGATACCCGTTTAACGATTGATGAGAATGTATCTGCCGACGGGGATGTTGCGATCGCTGTCGTGATCGATTCGGATTCAGGAAAAACACAGGATGATAACGAAATTCTGATTCATGTCGGGGAGAACGTGCAGGCGGACGGCGTTTACAACGCGATGGGCATTTCCATGGAGCAGTATCAAACTGAAAGCGTCAGCACGCAGGACAACGGTCAGGAAAACGGCGGCCAGGAGGCGATCGGTCAGGAGAACGCCGGCCAACAGGAGCATCCTCAGGAGAATGCAGGCCTGGAAAATGCCGGCGGGGACAGGGATGCCTCGGAACTGAATCCGGTGAACTGGAACGTTGAAGTGGAGGGAAAAGTCGCCGTTAAGACAAGCGGAATCGAAGAGGATCCAACCGTCGGTTCAGCGATCGGTGTCTATGATTCGATTGAAACAGGCCAGGCCTCGGTAACGATCGGGG
This sequence comes from Clostridia bacterium, assembly GCA_045546035.1. Classification (GTDB taxonomy): domain Bacteria; phylum Bacillota; class Clostridia; order Christensenellales; family Aristaeellaceae; genus Aristaeella. The sequence continues at coordinate 1,864 of JAZQCB010000040.1, read as the reverse complement.
GCGGGATAGAGGTCCAGGGAAGCTTTGATACCCGCGGGGCGGCTTTATTCACATCCTATAACGCCTACCCGGACGGCGATGCGAAAACGGAACTGCAGGTGGCGGGAGGGGTTCAGGTTGAATCCAAAGGCGCGGCCCTGGGCATAACGGGCGCTTCCCACAGCAGAAGCAGCATCCAGATTGACGGCGAAGGGGAGATGAAGGTTCAGGGCAAGGGCTTTGTCGCGGGCCTGGAACTGACCGCGCGGGATGATTCCAGCATCGATGTTGCCTATGAGGGCGGGATCGATGTGGCTTCCACGGGTTATACGGCGGAGGCGGTTTCCCTTGAAGCCAGGGGAAGCGGCGAAATCAGCGGGAAAATAGAGGGCAATCTGGAAGCGGTTTCTCAGGGAGAAGATTACGACCAGTATGAGGGGCAGGTTGCCGGCGTTTCCATGAAAACCTCCGGACAGGGCTCCGTTTCCCTGGAACTGACCGGCAACGCCAGCGGCTTTCAGCAGGTTGAAATTCAGCCCGGGGGCGTCATGCCGGATTATGGCGTCAAGATGGTCAATGAGGGCGGAACGCTGAATCTTCAGATGACGGGAAATGCTTCCTCGGACGCATACGGCGTTTACATCGGGGAAGGGGAAGCATGGCAATCCGCAGACGGAGAGGAAGCCGGACAGAACGGACAGGCGCATTATTACGGGCTGGAAAATGAGGACGATCTGAACCGGGCGGACACGAATCAGGGGCCTGTCATTGTGAAGGACGGGGGCAGTTTAACCGGGGGATATAATCCGGACGGAACCCGAAATGAAGAGGATGCGTCTGTCGGGGAATCGGATGGAGCAGCCGTCACCCGGGCGGAGATCACCGGTGATGTTTCCGGCGGGGAATACGGGCTTTATGTGGATCATCAGCAGGGGGAGCATGAGCTGGATGTGATCGTGGACGGAACAGTGGACGGCGGCGCCGGAGCCGTCGTTCTGACGGAAAAAACCACGACGGAAGGAATGACCCTCACCGTCTGGCAGATTGAACTGGATGAGGCGGGGAACGCGGTGAACCGGGAGCAGGAAGGGGAAGATGGGCAGAAGGAACTGACCGCGGACCGGGAAGCCGAGAAGAAGGTTCAGTACATTATCCGGATCAACCCGGAACAGACCGGCATGATCAGCACGGACGCCAAAGATTACGAAGGATACAAGGTCGCCCTGGAGGGGGAGACCGTAACCATGCGGCTGAACATCGAAGACGGCTACGACCTGCTGGGCGTTTACGGGGATGTGGATCAGAATGTTCAGCTGACGCAGGACGCGGAGGGACATTATTATCTGACCGTGCCCAGGGGCGGTGCGGTATATCTTTCCCTGATTCTGGAAAAAAACGTCGCTCCCGTCCAGGAAAGCACCGTTTATGCCAACGTGACCTTCCATCCCAACGGCGGAACCCTCAGCGGAAGTGAGGCTCCCCTCAAGGTTCGCGGTCCTGTGGGGAAACGGATCGAGACGCCGGTTCCGGACGAGCGGGACGGCTATGAATTTCTGGGCTGGTACGCCGGAAATGTGGGGCCGGACCATCCCAACTGGAAGGAACCGGAGGAAGGCACTCCCCTGACCGAGGGAGGGAAACGGATCCGGATGGAACGCTCCGTCGTCTATACCGCCATGTGGAAGCAGAAGGAGTAACACACTCCTTTTCCTTTATTCGTTTAGTTTCTTTGCTTCGGCTGCTTTTATAGTAAACGACATAAATAACTTCCGTTTACAAAGTGTCTGAAAAGTGATACAATAGGTTCGGAGGTGTTTGCATGAATATCCGAACCTTTATGTCCGATAAGCAGGCGCTGATTGAGGAGGGGAAACGTATTGTTGCC